>JBAVDS010000104.1:0-146034 GCA_049587335.1 Occallatibacter sp.
CCTTACGTGGAGCGCGGCACCATCCGCCTGATCGGCGCGACCACTGAGAATCCTTCGTTCGAAATCATTTCCGCGCTGCTATCGCGCTGCCGCGTCTATGTACTTGAACCCCTGAAAGACGAGCAGATCGCGACTCTGCTGCGTCGTGCGCTGGCCGACAACGAGCGCGGCCTCGGCGCGATGCAGCTCACCGCGGACGACGATGCACTCGAATTGATCGCCGGCTACTCCAGCGGCGACGTCCGCAATGCCTACAACACGCTCGAAGTCGCCGCACAACTCGCCGTTGCCGACGAGAGTAAACACATTACAAAATCCGTCGCCACGGAGGCCGCGCAAAAACGCGTCCTGATGTACGACAAGGCCGGCGAAGAGCACTACAACCTGATCTCCGCGCTGCACAAGAGCGTGCGCAACTCCGATCCTGACGCCGCTCTCTACTGGCTGGCGCGTATGTTCGCTGCCGGCGAAGACCCGCTCTATCTGGCCCGCCGCGTGGTGCGCATGGCCGTCGAAGACATTGGCCTTGCCGCCCCCGAAGCTCTCAATCTCTGCCTCTCAGCCAAAGAAGCCATCGACTTTCTCGGCTCGCCCGAAGGCGATCTCGCGCTCGCCGAGGCCGTCGTCTATCTCTGCCTAGCGCCCAAATCCAACTCGGTTTATACCGCCTACGGCGCGGTGCAGGCCGAGATCGAGCACACCCGCCAGGAGCCGGTCCCGCTGCATCTGCGCAATGCGCCGACCAAGCTCATGAAGGAACTCGACTACGGCAAAGGCTACCGCTACGCCCACGACGAAGAGGGCAAAGTCGCTGAGATGGATTGCCTGCCCGACTCACTCAAAGGCCGCACTTATTACCATCCCACGCAGGAAGGCCGCGAAAAACTCCTCGCCCAACGCATGGATGAGATTCGCCGCATTCGGGCAGGGAAACGCGGCGCATCAGGCTTGTAAACCTAAAGAGCTTGGGTTAATCTGGAGACAGATGGGATCGCTCCGCTTTGACGGCGTTCGCTTCACGGTTTACACCATGGATCACGCGCCCCGGCACGTGCATGGCTTCTACGCTGAACTTGAAGTGATCGTCGATCTTCGCCTGGATGGAGCAGTTTCGCTCGCCCGCCGAAAATATGCAGTCCGGTCGGGAAACGGAAGCGTTGCGGACATTCGCCATGTACTGACCGTGGCCGCAAAGCATTTTGAAAAACTGGCAGCACTTTGGGAGAAGCATCATGGCTGAGCATAGAGTTATCACAACCGATGCCGAGATCGAATCCGCGCTCCAACGAGCAAAATTCCTTGATGGCGAACCGCTGGCGCTCTCCGTCGAGCACATTCCGGATCTGAATCTGCTCATCGTTGCGCTGAGCAATCAACGCCGATTGGTACTGCCCGTGGAAGACCTGCAAGGGCTGGGCAGCGCTACTCATGAGCAGTTGCGCAATTATGAATTGCTGGGCCGTGGAACAGGCATCTCCTTCCCGGAGCTGGACGTGGACCTGTACGTACCTGCGCTGATCGAAGGCGTCTACGGAAACCGCCGTTGGATGGCGCAACTCGGAAAGAAAGGCGGCACGGCCAAAACAGAGGCCAAGCGGAAAGCAGCTAGGCTCAACGGAGCCAAAGGCGGCAGGCCAAGAAGAGCTGTCGCGCTGAGCGTCTGACCGATAGAAGAACCAACTCAACTATAGCAAGAGCAGCCGGATTGGAAGCTGAGGTTCCTGCACCAGCGTCTATTTTGGAGTAATAGATTTATGCAGATTTTCATAGGCAGATCGTGTAGCATCGGCTAGGCGGTCAAGCGCAATAGCACTCGCAAGTATCAAAGAACGTCCGCTCACGTTACCTTGTACGACCCATACTTCGCGATCCTCTTGTCTCGCCCCAGTAACACCGGGTATTGCGTTGAGTGCATTGGTGATTGCTAGTTGGAGTTCTGATTGAAGCGGCTCGGCTCGAATGTACTCAGCCACGTAGATCCCTACATGCCAGGGCCAGTTGCTATTCTTAATTCGCGTCGCGCAAACGCCGAGAATATGCTTGTCATCCGTAACACGCACCCACTCTTCCAATACTTCTTCGTCCATAGGATTAACCTGCTTGATTTCGATATTTGTGTCCATCGTCGACATCCTTTCCTTCTAACGGAACTTCATTCTTGCAAGTTTTTTGACACCCGGTAGTGACACATTCTACAACATTCGCCATCCTACGCCCCAACCGCCACTCGGCGCGCTTTCTCCCGCTGCAGTCGTTCGGCCAGAAACACCTTGAGCAACGATTGGTAGGGAACGTCGCGCTGGTTGGCCAGTATCTTCAAGTCTTCGACCATGGCCACGGGCAGCCGCACAGAGATGGTGCGTAGCGTGGGCTTGAGATTGACCAGCTTCACGCGCTCAGCCTGCGACCAATCGACGTATTCGGTCGAGTCGGCTTTAGACCAGAATTCAAACTCTTCGTCTTCGTTCTTGAACTCAGGAACCTTCTTCATGGCGTCTATACTCCTCAGCTTCTCTTCGATTCATATCGCGGGCCGAGATCACCCGAATCATCTTGCGCCGGACCGTATACGCGACAAAGAGCAGCCTTCCACGCGAAGTGCGGCCGATAGCCCGATAGCGCTTCTCGCTCGACGAGTGCCTGAAGTCGCCGCGCACCACCAAAGGCTCCTGAAAGAAGACGTCTTCAGCCTCCTCCGGCGTAACCTTGTGGCGCTCCCAATTCTTGACGATGTTGGCTTCATCCCAATCGAATCCGATACACTCGCCAAGCGGATCGCCAAAAGTCATAATATGTATATATCACATATGTACAAATCAGGAAAGTAAGCAAATAACTCCTGAATAACCCAAAGAGCTTGGGTTATGATAGCATAAATGGCTGAGCATCCTGTCGTCACAACCGATACGGAGATCGAATCCGCGCTTGAGCGAGCAAAGCTCCACGACCGCGAACCACGCGCGCTCTCCGTCGAGCATATTCCGGCTCTTAATCTGCTCATCGTGGCACTCAGCAATCAGCGCCGGTTGGTGTTGCCCATCGAAGACCTGCAAGGGCTGGGCAGCGCTACGCATGAACAGTTGCGGAACTATGAATTGCTGGGCAGTGGAACAGGCATTTCATTTCCAGAACTGGATGTTGACCTGCACATTCCTGCCCTGATCGAAGGCGTCTACGGAAACCGCAGATGGATGGCACAGTTGGGCGGCAAGGGAGGTAGAGCCAGAACCGAAGCCAAACGTCTTGCCGCCAGAGCCAACGGAGCAAAAGGCGGGAGACCGGCGAGAATCGCAACCGCAAGCGCCTGATCGAAGTTAATTCCGCCGGGTAACTCAGCTCCCGCCTTTGCGACCTGGGATACCGCGAAAATCTTCATAATCCCGTCTTCCAACTCCACTAAGTACCATGCTAGAATCTCCTCGCGCGAGCCCTTCAAAGGCCCCGCAAATTCCCCGCATTCCCCACAACGCATTCCCCACAAATGGAGGACAATAATGAGCCAGCTACTATCGTTTTCCCCGCACATCGTCGTCAGTGACGCCGCCGCAGCCATTGACTTCTATAAGGCTGCCTTCGGAGCCGAGGAGCTCGTTCGCCACCTGGTGCCCAACAGCGGCAAAGTGATGCACGCCTGCCTCAAGATCGCCGGCGGAAACCTGATGCTCAACGATGACTTCTCCGCCGCAATGGGTGGAAAACCCGAAACCGCCGAAGCCCTGGGCGGCAGCCCTGTGACCTTTCATATTCAAACCGATGATGCCGATGGAGCCTGGGCCACGGCTCTGGCCGCTGGAGCCGCCGTCAAGATGCCTTTGGCCAACCAGTTCTGGGGCGACCGCTACGGTGTCTTGCGCGATCCCTTTGGCTTCTACTGGGCCATCGGCCAAACCGTCTCCAAGCTAACCGCTGCCGAAGTTGAAGAAGCCGCAAAGGCCGTCTTCGCGCATTAATAGTGCAAATCAGCCGTATGCCAAATCTATGAATGCGTGGCCCATATCTGGCGCAGCCATATCGCGCCAGATGTGGGATACCAGTCGGCCCTCGCCATCATCTTGAGCCACCACTCCGTGATAACCTGTTCCCGTCGCAGGATCTGCATTATGACTCTAAAGATCAGATTGCTCTTCGCCCTCATCGCCTGCCTCGCTGGTCAGGCCATTCCCCAGTCTAAAGAGAAAGCCCTGAAGCCTGCGCATGAGGATTCCTTCTATGTCGCCGGTTATCAGGTGCGCACCAACAACGCAAACGAGATGAGCGGTCACGGTGAAATCGGAAATCTCTGGCAACGCTTCATGGAGCAGAATCTGGGAGCCCAGATACCCAACCGTGCAGATGCCGCAATCATCGTCGTGTATTCAAACTATGCATCCAATGAAAAGGGCGAATATTCCTACCTGGTGGGCGCTCGAGTCACATCCATCGAGCACCTCCCCACCGGCATGAGTTACATCAAAGTCGTTGCCGGGCCGTATGCCGTACTGACCACCGAACAGGGTCCAGTGGTTGAGGTGTTGCAGGCAGAGTGGCGGAAGATATGGAGCATGCAGCCCACCGACCTCGGTGGCCGGCGAGCATTCCTTACTGACTATGAAGTCTATGACCAGCGCACTTCCAATCCGCAGCAGGCCCAGGTCGAGATTCACATCGGACTTGTCCCCGAATCCCATTGAGTTAAAATCCGGGCGCCCCAGCTCCGGATTTTCGGACCTGAGATACTACAAGCCTTAACGCGCTCAGCGAACTGGCTTCGGCAGCTTTCCCACCGCATCGGTCACAATCCCCGGCGTCAGCACCTCGGGCAGCATCTGCGGCTGGCTCTGCCCAGGCGTATAAAGCGCATAAGCGGGAACGCCGCTGCGGCCCAGCACCGTCAAGGCTTGCGTGATCGCCTCGTCGTGGCGTGTCCAGTCTGCCTTGAGCAGGACGACGTTGGCAGCCTGAAAGGTTTGTTGCACGGAGGGCTGGTTGAGCGCCACGCGTTCGTTGACCTGGCAGCTCAGGCACCAGGCAGCGGTGAAGTCCACAAAGACCGGCTGCCCCGCTGCAAGCGAGCTTTGCACTGCATCAGCAGACCAGGATTGCCAACCATTGCCTGGGGCTGCGGCGCTGCGTGTATCCTGATTTTGCTCCGCCTTCGGGCCAACCTCATTTGCCAATTTCTCTCCGAAGATTGCCAGCGCAATCACACCCAGCACAATCAGCACCGCAACCGCAGTCGCCCAGCGCCTCGCAGGCCAGCGTCCCAGGAACCATCCGGCAATCGCCAACAGCAGCAAGCTCGCCAGCAGCGCAGCCAGCAAGCTCGCTCCGTAGGCCTGCGCCAGCACCCAAGCCAGCCAGATCACCGTGATGAAGATCGGCACAGCGACGGCCTGCCGCAGTACCTCCATCCATGCGCCGGGTTTGGGCAGCAGGCGCGTCCACGCCGGTTGCAGGGTGAGGGCAACATACGGCGCGGCGAGGCCGAGTGCGAGCGCCGTGAAGACTGCAAAGGTGACCGCCGCTGAGGCGCTGAGCGCATAGCCGACGGCCGCTCCCATGAAAGGTGCGGTACAGGGCGTGGCCACGATCACAGCCAGCACGCCGGTGAAGAAGCTGCCCGTATAGCCTTGCTTTGTTGCAAGCGAACCGCCGGCGCTGGTCAGCGTCAAGCCAATCTCGAATTGCCCGGCGAGCGAGAGGCCAAGAAAGAAGAGCAGCCCCGCCATGAGCGAGAGAAAGACCGGCGACTGGAACTGGAAGCCCCAGCCGAGACCCGATCCCGCCGCGCGCAGGCCGAGAAGAACGCCGACTAAAATCCAGAAGGAGACAAGAATGCCAGCGGCATAGACCAGCCCATGCTTGCGCAGCTTGCTTCTTTCTTCGTTGCCGGAGTTGACCAGCGCCAGCCCCTTCAAAAACAGTACCGGAAAAACGCAAGGCATCAGGTTGAGCAGCAGGCCGCCAAGAAAGGCGAGGCCTGACACGCGAGCGAGCGTTAGCCACAACCCTGCATTTCCTGGATTAGCAGAATTGTTTGTGCTTTGGTTGAAGGGTACTTGCTTTTCATTGAAGGGTACGGGCTTTAGCCCGTACGCAGACTGAACCAACTCAGAAGGGGCTTTAGCCCCTGAGGCTTGTTTATCAGCAGACTCGCCGGAGCTGGCCGAAGCAGCCGTCTCTCCCGGCGGCAGCGCAGTGATCTCATAGTTCCGCCCGCCGGGAAGCTCCAGCACCCCTCTCAACTGCTTGGGCGCGGCTTTCAGGCTCGCGTCTTTCTTCAAATCAAGAATCAGACCATTTGCAGTCGGCGTCAACCTTTGCGGAGCGGGATTGTCGATGATATCTTGATCTTCCGGGAAAAACGTCGCCGAAAGTTCTCGCTGACCGGTTTCGACGCTCAGCCGAAAGCCTTCCTTAGTTGGCTGGAAGAGAGCGCGATTGCCGGTCGGCAACGCATCGGGGAGTAGTACCGCCAAACGTTTCCAAATCTCCACTCCCGGCCCATCATCCGCGTCCATAGCTGGAGCACTCGCGAGGATCTTCTGCGTGATCTCCAGATCCGCCTTGCCTGGAATGCAACTCGAGCGGCAGACTAGCCAATCGACATGGGCGTGAAGGACGGCGCTTCCCGGCTTCACCGATTTCGCCAACTCCAGCCGGAAAGGAAAGAGGACTTCGTTCTCATAGCCGTAATCCATCAGCGGCCCAAGCGGCAAACGCTTCGGCGCAGTAAACTGCATGGGGTCAGCCGTGATTCCGGCAGGCAGCGTCCATTGGATGTGTGGAGGCTCACCCGCATCGCCCGGATTCTTCCAGTAAATGTGCCAGCCCGGCTCCAGCTTGAAGTAGAGGCCGCCATGATCTCCCGCGCCCGGAAAAAGCTGAGCTTTGCGGAATACAAGCTGCACATGCAAATGCTCTGCATCGGCGGAACTTGACGCAGCCCGCGCAGGCAAGCCAGCGGCCAACAGCGGCAGCATCGTAACGATCCATCGGAAGCTACGCATGACAGACAACGTAATGGCTCCTCACCCGTTGGACTCAATCGCAAAGAAAAGGACGCACTGAAGGGCACGGCATTCTGACCCCTGATCTCTGATCCCTGTTCTCTGCCTTCATACGTCCAGATCGTCATCCGACTCGGCAGCAACCGCCGTTCCCCGCCGCTTGGCCAGCAGGTAGCCGCGCAGGAACGGTTCCAGATAGCCGTCGAGCACCTTGTCCACGTCACCCACCTCCACTTTGGTGCGATGGTCCTTGGCGATGCGGTATGGCTGCAAGACGTACGAGCGGATCTGCGAGCCGAAGTTGATCTCCAGCTTCGAGTCCTCCAATTTTTTGCTGACGGCGCGCTTCTTTTCCAGCTCATATTCATAGAGCCGCGAACGCAGCATCGACATCGCCTTGTCGCGGTTCTTGTGCTGCGAGCGTTCGTTCTGGCACTGGACAACAATGCCCGTGGGCAGATGCGTCATGCGCACGGCGGAGTCGGTGGTATTCACGTGCTGGCCGCCCTTGCCGCCGCTGCGGTAGGTATCGATGCGCAGGTCCTCGACTTTGAGGTCCACGTGAATCGTCTCGTCGATCTCCGGCGAAACGTAGACGCTGGCAAAGCTGGTATGCCGCCGCTTGGCAGAATCGAAGGGCGAGATGCGCACCAGACGATGTACGCCGCTCTCGCCGGCCAGTTGCCCAAAGGCGTACTCGCCCATGATCGTGAAGGTGGCCGACTTGATGCCCGCCTCTTCGCCATCCTGGTAGTCGTTCATCTCTGTTTTGAAGCCCTGCTGTTCGGCCCAGCGCAGATACATTCGCAAAAGCATCTCGGCCCAATCCTGGCTCTCGGTCCCGCCCGCGCCGGGATGCACGGTGACAATGGCGTTCAGCGGATCGGCCTCGCCATTCAGCATCGTCCGCGCTTCCAACTCTTCGCAGAACCCTTTCAGGGCTTTGATCTCTCGGTCAAGTTCAACGAGAACCTCTTCGCCCTCCTTCGCCAGTTCGAAGTAGGTCTCAATCTCGCCGGTGCGGCGCAGCAGTTCCTCATCGTCGGCCACCATCACCTCCAGACGCTTTTTGTCGCGCATGATGGGCTTGGTGGCGGCGGGATTCGTCCAGAGAGCCGGATCGGCCAGCTTGGTTTCTATTTCAGCGAGTTCCCTGCGGATGCGAGCAGGGTCAAAGATACTCCCGCAGGTCGCGGACTTGGTCGCGCACGGGAGCATAAGCGAATTCGAGATCGTTGATCGACATGGCTTGGCTCTTGAGACCTGACTTAATTTGAATTACGAGGCTTTTCGTCTTAACTGGTTTTAGAATATCATCGCGCTGGTCAAGCATAAAAGCTCAGATCGGGCATGGGATAGTGCTTGCGGTTGCGTGTCCAGAGGGCGGCTTGATTCAGAATGGCAGTGGCTGCTATGAGCGCATCGCCGATCTTGAGACCGTGACTCTTGCCGAATTGACCGATCAAATCTCCCGCGCGTTTACCTATCCTGTAGTCAGCTTGAGCGCATTTCAGCATAGGGAAAAATCCGGTGATGGTTTGTTGTTCACTGGGACGAGCCCCTGCCCAAACTTCAGTTGCGGTCACGGGCGAGAACAAAATCTCGCTGCTTGAATTTGCCAGGGCATTCCATAGCGCAAGTATCTCTTGATCTCGTGACCGAAGGATTTCAATCACAATGTCCGAATCGAGGAGAACGCTCATTTGATTCCCAATCGTTCCAGGCGATTGTCATTCCTCAAATTGCGAACATATGTTTCGGTGTCAGGCAGGTCATCGCGGTCTTTCCAAAGTCCGACAATGCCCAGCATGGCGGAGCGACGTTCTTCCAGGTTCCCCATATAGCGCTCACGAACGGCCACGCGCACCAACTCCGAAATGGTTGCTCCTTCCAGCAATGCCTTGGCATGAAGCGCCGTCCAGAGATCATCATCGAGATAGAGTTGGGTTCTCCGCATGATGTATATCATACATCGCTTCAAGGAATTGTGCGATGCATTTATTTGTGAGCTGAGAATTCACTAACTCTCTTTCCTATCAACCTTCTACCCGACCAGCCAACCAGCACCAAACTCAGCAGGGCACAGAGGTAGGCAAAGATGTCGCCATGCACGGTGTAGAAGGTCAGATCGTCGCGAAAGCCAAACTCGGCGGGCAGGGCGTCGGCCTGATGGCGGGGAATGCTCTGGCGGACGCGGCCGTATGGATCAATGACCGCTGTGACGCCGTTGTTGGTGTCGCGCAGCAGCCAGCGGCGGTTTTCGATGGCTCGCATCCGCACCATATTCAAGTGCTGCCAGGGAGCGCTGGTGTCGCCGTACCAGCCGTCGTCCGAGAGGTTGACCAGCACATCCGCGTGGTGCCGCGCAAACAGGCGCACCTCGTCGGCGAAGACCGATTCATAGCAGAGAAAGACGCCGTAGTGATGGCCATTGAGGCGAAAGACCTTGCGCTCGCTTCCGCGCGCGGTGTCGCCGACATTGCCCGTCAGTGTGTGGGCAAAGAAGAGAAATCTACGTAAGGGAATGTACTCGCCAAAGGGAACGAGGTGGATCTTGTCATAGCGGCCCATGCGCCCGCCATCCGCGCCGACCACCAGCGCGGAGTTGTAGCCGTGGTAGCTCTGATCGGCCTCATCAAAGCCCACTCCCACGCTGCCCACCACCATCGGAGCCTGAACGGAGGTTGCCACCTGCTCGATCGCCCTTTGAAAGCGCAGATCGTTTTCAAAGAATGGTGCGGGCGACTCCGGCCATGCAATCAGATCGGGATGCGTGGAGTAAGGCGGGCAGACGATCTCGCCCTTCGCCGCGCCGGTCTGCGGGATTCCCATAATGTAGCTCTTGCATTGCTCGCCGGCCAGTTGCTTGAACTCGGCAATATGCTGCTCCCATTCGCCGGAGCGACGCCAGGAGTTGTCATTCGACACATCCAGATTCGGCTGGACAAGGACGGCGGTGGCTGTGGACGCGGGCTTGGGCGGATCTGTGAAGATACCGCAGAATGCTGCAACTCCAAAAATGACACCGACAGCAAGTGATCTGAATTGTAGCGATGTTGATTCGAATAACCAGAACCCCGCCAGCAACGTATTGATCACAACCAGTACAAAACTCATCCCATATACGCCTGTCCACGGCGCGAAGAAGTTTACAAATGGATTGTCCACCTGCGAATAGCCGAGCTGATCCCAGGGAAAGCTGGTAATTCTTGCAGCGGCCAGTTCCATCGCTACCCATAGAAAGGGCACGGCGGCCAACGCCCAGCGCGTACTGCCCGTAGCTCGGCGGACCAGTGCAACGCAAAAGCCAAAGAGGCCGAAGTAAAGCCCTAGATAGAGACTGAAGAGGAGGAGCAGAAGCGTCGGCGCGCCCCACGGCATATCGCCGTAGTGGGCCATCGTATCGCGCACCCAGTAGCAGTTGCCGCCGTACCAGAGAATCCCGCAGAGATAGCCCAGCAGAAAGCCGCGGCGCACAGGACGCGGCCCTTCGACAGAGGCCGGCGCGAGCAGCGCCCACAGCAGCGGAACCAGCGCAAACCACGCGAAGACGGAGCGCCACGCAGGCAAGGGGCCGGCCAGCGGAAACGGCAGCTCCAGCAGACCGGCGGAGAGACCGGCCGCAGCCCAAATCTTCCAGGTTTCCAGCTTCCAGCGAGCGCGCAGCATCCTTCGCAGAGTGTATCGCACAGGGGCGCAGAGGCGCGATGAACGTGTCGAAAAACGGATTCGATGCCGGCAAAATCCTGTGCATCAAGGGAAAAGAGGCTACAATCTGGTTATGATCCTGGCTCGTTTCGCAATGCGCGTATTGGAAGTGATGTTTTTCACTGGCCTGACTGGCTCCGCCGTGGTTGTGCTTATCAGTTTTATCGAGGACGGCAAGGAGCTCTTCGGCAAGGATGAGCCGCCCGAATCCCATGCCTGACAGCCCAGTCCCGGTGTCGTCCAGCCATTTTGATTGACTCAGTCATCATTCAGAAATAAACTAGTCGCAGCGCGTTTTAGGGTTTTCCCTCTCACTCCAAGAAAGCCGGCCGTCGCGCCGACCTACTCACGATGGCATCCAACCGAACGTTCGTCGCCCCAACCTCAAACCGCGTGCGGCTGATCGTTGCGTCATCAGTGATGCTGACGTTCATCTCTTTTTGGCGGGCAGCGGCCATTGTTCTCTGTGATTTAGGCTCTTCGGCCTTCTATGCCGGCGGCATTGCGGAAGAGGCGGTGGGCGCGGCGGCTCCCTGGTTCATTCTGGGCATCATGCTCTTCAGCTTCGCGGTGCGCGCGGTCTACGTCGAAAGCTGTTCGATGTTTACCCGCGGCGGCGTCTATCGCGTGGTGAAAGAAGCTCTGGGCGGCACCTTCGCCAAGTTGAGCGTCTCGGCGCTGATGTTCGATTACATATTGACCGGGCCGATCTCCGGCGTATCCGCCGGCCAATACATTACCGGCTTGATGAACGAGCTGATGACGGTGGCCAACAACAGCCACTGGCTGCCTCCGGCGCTGATCGACCCCAGCGGCAATCCCTTTCAATTCAACATGGATTACACCTCGGCGGTCTTCGCCGCGGTGGTCACCGTGTACTACTGGTGGGAGAACATCAAGGGCATCGAGGAGTCCAGCGGCAAGGCCCTGCGTGTTATGCAGATCACGACCGTGATGGTGGTGATTCTGATGCTTTGGGGCGGCTTCTCGCTCTTTGTGCGCGGCGCGCATCTGCCCCCGTCGCCCATTCCATCTCATCTCAAGTTCAGTAATGAGGCGCAGGGTTTTCTGAAGGGACACGGGCTTCCGCTGCTCGGCCTCTTCGGCATCCTCATGGCCTTTGGACACTCCGTGCTGGCGATGAGCGGCGAGGAGAGCCTTGCCCAGGTCAACCGCGAGATCGAGCATCCCAAGCTCAAGAATCTCAAGCGCGCGGCCATCGTCATCGCCATTTATAGCCTCATTTTCACTGGCGGCGCCACGTTGCTGGCCTCCATGCTGATTCCCACATGGGAGCGGACGCACATCTATCAGGACAACCTGATCGCCGGCCTGGCCATGTACATGGTTGGCCCGCTCTTCTGGCGTATCGCCTTCCGTATCTTCGTCGTGCTGGTCGGATTCCTGATTCTGTCGGGAGCGATCAATACCTCGATGATCGGATCGACCGGTGTTTTGATGCGCGTGGCGGAAGACGGCGTGCTGACCGACTGGTTCCGCAAGCCGCACGCCAAATTCGGCACCAGCCATCGCATCATCAATCTGGTTTTCATCTTGCAGATGGTCACCATCCTCGCTACCAGGGGCAATATCATCACCCTGGGCGAGGCATATGCCTTTGGCGTCATCTGGTCCTTCACCTTCAACAGTCTGGCCATGCTGGTGCTGCGCTGGAAGTATCACGGCGAACGCGGCTGGAAGGTTCCTCCCAACATTCGCATCGGCAAGACGGAAATTCCCATCGGCCTCTTCTCGGTCTTCCTGGTTCTGCTGACCGTAGCGATCGTGAACTTGTTTACCAAGTCGGTGGCCACCGTCAGCGGCGTCGTCTTTGCCGCAGCCTTCTTTATCATCTTTACCATCTCCGAACGCGCCAACCTGCGCAAGCACGCGTTGACCGCGCGGCAGATGAAGGATCAGTTCCAGCTCGAACATCAGGACACTGTCAGCCGCGAATCGGCAGCCATTCGCCCCGGCGGCGTCATGGTTACCATGCGCGATGCCGACAATCCCTTCGCACTGAAGTGGACTCTGGCCCATACCAGCACCGAAGATCAGGATGTCGTCGTGCTCAATGTGCGCATGATGGGCGTGGGCGGACCGGAGTACTTGAGCGCCGTCGATCAGAGCTTCAGCGAACACGAGCAGATGATCTTTACCAAAGCCATCTCGGTGGCCGAGAGCTTTGGCAAGAAGGTCTCCCTGCTGCTGGTTCCCGCCGGTGATGTCTTTGCCGCGCTGGCGCAGGGTGCAAACTCGCTGGAGATGGACATGGTCGTCTCCGGGCTATCCAGCACCATGACCGCGGAAGATCAGGCCTTTCACATGGGTCAGGCCTGGGAGGCGCTGCCCAAGCCCAAACGCCAGTTCAACTTCTATGTCGTCAGCCCCAGCGGCGACGTCAAGGTCTTCTTTATCGGGCCGCACGCGCCCACACTCAGCCCGGACGACGTGCAATTGGTGCATCGCCTGTGGGTGAATATGCGGCGCGATCCCTCCATGCAGGATCTGCACCACAGCGACATCATCACCTATTCGTTGACTCATCTGGCCAGCCAGTATGCCCGCGAAAAACAGGAGATTCTCCGCGACCTGCGCAATATGCGCGCCGCTGAAACGCACACCAGCCTCTATCCCAGCGCAACGGATGCCTCTGCGGCTTCCTCCGAACCAGCTGGCTCCGGACGCGAGTTGCCAAGAAAACCCACGCGCTATCTCTGATTTTTAGACCGTCTCTCCCGGCGACCAGCGCGCCACGCGAACCTTCGCGTCCACCAATGCGGCCAGCTCCTCCGGAGTTCCCTTCAGCATCGGAAACGTTCCGAAGTGCAGCGGCAGCACCAGCTCCGGCTCCAGCATACGCACGGCCAGCGCCGCCTCGCGCGGCCCCATCGTGAAGTGCCCTCCGATGGGAAGCAGCGCCACCTGGGGATGGTAAAGCTCCTGTATCAGCCGCATATCTCCGAAGACGGCGGTATCACCGGCATGATAGAGGACTGGCCCATCGGCAATGGTCAACACAAATCCTGCCGCCACGCCCACATCATGTGTTCCCTGCTCGTCTTGCGCGGCGGAGGAGTGTTTGGCCTCGACCATCGTCGCTGCCACGTCTTCCAGTTGCACACTTCCGCCCAGATTCATGCCAATGGTCTTCTCCACGCCCTTCTGCGCGAGGTAGGATGCCAACTCGTAGATGGCCACCACCGTGGAATGATGCTTGGCCGCCACTGGCACAACGTCGGAGATGTGATCCCCGTGCCCGTGCGTGGCGAGAATGAAATCGATCTTCTCCGGCAGCACAAAACCCTCCGGGTACTTGGGATTCTGCGCAATGTACGGATCGATCAGCAGGTTAGTACCCATAGCGGTCTGGATCAGCACCGTTGCATGACCCAGCCATGTAATGCGCGTTCCTTTTAATGTCATCCGAGCCTCTCTTTCTGGACAGAATCGAGATTGGATCGATCGCAGCAGTGAGATCTAACGCGTAATAATGACCTCTGAGACGCCGTCCTTGGCGAGAAACTGGCGAAAGCCCGACCACGCCTCGAACAGCTTCTGAATACTGCGGTTGGTAAATGCCCGCTGAATGGGAAACTGTTGAGCCAATTGAATCTCAACCTCCTCGGTCGCAGTAACGTGAAAGCGGCAGTGCGCCGTCTCCTCACCCTGCATTCTGGTGTGAAAGAAGGCGAGCAACTGCCCGTCTGGATTCGTCGCTTCAAAGAGGCGCTCGACCACCGGCGCCACCAGCGCGTCGGGCAGATAGTCCAGCGTTGTCCATAGCAAAACCAGGTCGAAACGGCGCCCGGAAAAGCCAAGCGTATGCTCCCGAAATCCATCAACATTCCAGACCGGATTACCCTCTTCATCCCTGCCGGTCTGCCAGTTCTGCGAGCAAGCATCGTGGACGATATCCGCGAGAAATACATTATGTCCCAGGTCGGTCAGATAATTGATATTGGCCGGCGAGGTGTAGCCAACATCCAGCACGCTGAGGCCTGGCTCCGACAGAAGACGCCTGCGCAACGATGCCCATCCGCCTGAGTGACGCGGCACCTTGGGCCCGGTAACCCCCGGAACGGAAGCGGGAACTCCGCTCTCACTTTTCCTGCCAAACCAACGATCAAGCACCCGCAATTCCCCTCACAGCCCACGGCAACAGACGGGCGAAACCGCACACAGCTCTAAAATACGCCGCCAACCGGCGTCGCTCCTGTTGGCTTCGCAACTCCCTGCGTCAGTTCCACCTTGCCGCGGAAGATGGCATTGTCCTCGATCGCCAGACGGAGAGCGGAGATATCGCCCTCTACCTGACAGCCTGCCCGCAGCTCAACCCGGCCGCTGGCGAAGAGATTGCCCTGAACCTGGCCCAGGATCAAAATCTCCTTGGCGGTCAAATTAGCGGCGACACTCGCACTGGGGCCGACGGTTAGCCGGCTCTCCGGCAGGCTCACCGTTCCCTCGATCCGCCCATCCACAATCAAATCCTCGTTGCTCTTCACTTCGCCGCAAATCACGACGGTCTTTCCGATGCGCGCTGGAGCGTTTTCCCCTGCCATGGTATGCATCCTTCCGGGACCTTGCTTCGTTCCTGTTAAAAGTGAGCGCGGCCACTTGCTTGACTGCTCCGGCCATTGCAATGTGCCCTGATCGAACTATACGCAACCCAGCCGCCTTGCTTCAAACCCGGCTCCTCGAACCGCGCGCAATGCTGCGGCGCTGTGCGCGAATCCTGCATGATTGACGCGGCTCCATAAATGGCTTCCAGCCGCTAAACTAGGAGATATGCGCTGTTCGTTGCCGCTTATCCTCCTCTTTGGCTGGGCCGGAGCCGCCTGTGCTCAGCCCGCCCTCACGCCCGCGCAGGCGCAGGCGCTGGTCGGCAGGGCGCTGGCCGCCGAATCGCGCAATGCCCAGGATTTCGGCCATCCCAACCACCCGATGCGCTACCTGCTGCGCAAATCGAGCACGCACATCACCTCGACCAAAGAGATTGTTGAAACCAGCGATGGCGATGTGGCCCGCCTGATCGCGCTCAACGACCGCCCGCTCACCGCCGCCGATGAACAGAGGGAACAGGCCCGCCTGGATGCGCTCTTGAGCAATCCCCGCCTTCAGCAGCATCGCAAACAGAGCGAGAACAGCGATACCGCTCGCGCCCTCAAGGTGCTGCGTGTGCTGCCAACAGCCTTCCTCTATCTGTTCGCCGGAACCGCGACGACTGCAACCGGAAGCGTCGTGAAATTCACCTTCAAGCCCAATCCACAATTCAATCCGCCCGATCTGGAGACAGGCGTCTTGACGGCCATGGCCGGAGAAATCTGGATCGACCCGGTCGAGGAGCGCGTCGTCCGCCTGGCCGGAAGCCTGCAACAGGACAAGGACTTCGGTTTGGGCCTGCTGGGTCAGTTGAACAAAGGCGGCTGGGTTGAGATTTATCAGGCCGACGTCGGCGGCCATCAGTGGCGGATCGTGCACATCAAACTGGTCATGAACGGCCGCGTGCTCTTCAAGACCAAAAATGCCGACTCCGTCCAGGACTACTCGCAATTCGCTCCCGTCTCGCCCGGCTTGAACTACCGTCAGGCGATCCAGATGCTGCGCTCAGGACAATAGCGGCGGAAGAGAATGCCGATCCAGGCAAAGAAAATGGCCCCATCCTTGCGGGTGGGGCCGTTTTGCCTGCCATCAAAATTACATCTTGACGAATACGACGACGAGCGTGAACAGCGTGAGCGACTCAATCAGAGCCAGACCGAGAATCAGGAAGGTAAAGATTCCAGAGCGGGTCGCAGGGTTGCGCGCCATGGATTCCACAGCCGAGCCAACCGCCTTGCCCTGACCCATGCCGCAGCCGCCCGCCGCCAATCCCATGCCGAGACCAGCGCCGATGGGAACCAGATTGATAGCCGAGGAGCCGCTATCCGCAAAGCACGGAACGGCGAAACAAAGCGCCGCCAGTGCCATAAACAGGTATTGAAGTTTCCGCATATCTCTCCTGCTTCCTATGAATTGACCGCCAGTGGGTGGTTGAAGCTCACCAAGCTGGCCCCCTCACGCTTGCGGTCTACCGTGACTCCGGAGCAGAAGCCGTCTCCGGCGGAATCTTGTTTGAAAGAGTGAAAAAAGTGAATGAGTGAAAAGAGTGAATGAGTGAAAATGCCAAATCCCGCGCTATTCCTACTTCACTCTTTCACTGCTTCACTTCTTCACTCATTCACTTCTTCACTGCTTCCTAATGCTCATGCGCCACTGCCAGCGAGAGATAGATCATCGTCAGCAGCATGAAAACAAATGCCTGAATCAGCGATACGAAAAAGTGCAGCCCCAGCGCCAGCACCGGCAGACCGACCGGAAACCCGGAAAACGCCACCAGCGTCATCATGTCGCTGGCAAACATATTCGCGTAAAGACGAACCGTGAGCGAGAGAATGCGCGCCAGATTCGAGACCACCTCGATCGGGAAGATCAGCCATGCCATCCACCACACCGGCCCCGCAAACGACCGTAAAAAGCCCAGAAAGCCATTGGCGCGAATGCCGTGGTAGTTGTAATAAAAGAATGTTGGAATCGCAACTCCCAGCGTCACCACCGGAAAACTCGAAGGAGTGGTGATCCCCGGAATCAATCCAGCCAGGTTGACCAGCAAAACAAAGAGGCCGACACAGGTCACGTACGCCTGAAAGCGCTCGTAGCCGTGGCCGATCACCTGCTCGGACTGCTCGCCGACAAAGGAGTGAATCATCTCCGCAATGTGCTGCGCCGGATTCGGATTCTCCACCGAAAGGCTCAACCGCACCGCCACGAAAAATGCGAGCAGCAGCAGCGTCACCAGCAACTCGATCGTAAACGTGTCATTGATCGCCGTTGCCGGATTGGCGGAAATCCCCAGCGTATGCAGCACGGATGCCACTACGCCGCCAAATATCTCATTCAACCATCGTGTCAAAGCTAAAGTGTCCGGCATGAAACCCAGATTCTTTCCGCCCGCAGGCGGGATTCCCTCCCCTGCCTCAGGCCTGTTTCACATTCTTCGATACAAAAACCTCATCCCGGCGCGCACGCTCACTCGCGCAACAGCCGGATCGCCTCCCAGCTAATCATCAATACCGCAAGACTCAAGCCGCAGAGAAGCGCCACAATCGAGCCGTGGAAACATTTCAGGCTACCATAGATGACCCCGGCAAAGACTGTGAGCCGAAGCACAAAAAACAGAACCACCGCCGGAGCGCTGCGCGGAGTCTGTTGCTTGTCGAGTTTGGCGTTGATCACGCGCGCCAGCCGCTGCCACTCCAGGATGCTTGCGGCGGAGATCAAGGCCCCCGATACCAGCATCAATGCGCTGCGCCATCCCCCGCCCAGCCACACTGCCCCAGCGCCGATCAACCCTAAAATCAATGTGTTACGCAATGCTCTCTTGAGCATCGCATCCAACTGCGCGGTGGTGATATCTGCGGGCGCCTCTGCTTCTTCGCTCATTGTTTCCGGTCGCTACTTTCCTTCTCGCTCCCATTCTGGAGCTCAGTCTCAGATTGGGTTTTCTTCTCCGTTGCCATCGCAATCTGGATCACCTGGTACATCCCGGCGATGCAGCCGAAGATCAACCCGGCAATCGCCATCCACCTCTGGTGCAGCCAGCGGTCCAGACCCCAGCCCGCACCCCAGCAAAGAAAGACTGACGCGGGCAGCACAAAGGCAATCTGCATCAGCTTCTCCGCCTCGATATAGGCGGTCAGCCCGCCAGAGGTTTTCTTCGGCGGCTCAGATTCCGGATTGGGGCGATCGGAGGGCATCTCTCGTGATTATCTACGATCAACGCCCTTCCACGCGAAAAGACAGCTCACTTCTTGGGTTTTGTGGTGCGGATATCCGAAAGCTGGAATAAAGAATTGGCCTCATCGGGACTCAACGGCACCGGTTTGAGGTCCAGTTCCGAATAGGTATCACGCATCATGATCTTTCTTACCTTGATCTGGTAGTAGTAGACCGTTCCCGGATCGAGAATCAAGTCGTCCATGCCAACTTTCTTCCTCAGTTTGCCGCACACAGACTGCCAGTCCACGCACAGGTGATGCTCACCCGGCTCCGTCCAAGCCGACGCGAGTCACGGCATCGCGGCCCGCGCAACGAACGATATACTGGCAGTTGTACCCTCACGCGATTCACACAAAGGAAGACCAGAGTGTTTGACGATTCGGAATTTGAGCAGAGCCTCTTCAAGCTGCGCCAGGAAAAGCTGCAAGAGATCGTAAAACTGGGCCAGGCTGCCTATCCCAACCGCTTCCCGGCCTCGCAAGACGCGGAGGCTGTCGCCATCCCAGCGGTGCGCGCCGAGTGGGGCGAGGCTACGGCGGAGGCGTTGGAGTCGCCGCGCGTAACGGTCGCCGTTGCAGGGCGCATCATGGCCATCCGCGCCCAGGGCAAGGCTGGTTTCGCCACGCTGCAACAGGGCGGGCAGCGCTTGCAGATTTACGTCCGCCTGGACGCCGTCGGCGAGCAGGGCTTTGCCCTCTACAAACTTCTCGACCTCGGCGACCATATCGGCGTCACCGGCTACCTCTTCCGCACGCGGACCAATGAGCTGACCATCCACGTCGAGACGCTCACCTTCCTGGCCAAGGCGATGCTGGCCCTACCGGAGAAATTCCACGGTCTGGCCGATGTCGAACTGCGCTACCGCCAGCGTTATGTGGACCTCTTCAGCAACCTCGATGCCCGCGAAGTCTTCGTCAAGCGCGCCAAAACGCTGCAAGCGCTCCGCAAGTTTTTTGACAGCCGTGGTTACCTGGAAGTCGAGACGCCGATGATGCAGCAGGTCGCTGGCGGCGCGGCGGCGCGGCCCTTCACCACGCACCACAACGCCCTCGATCTCGATCTCTATCTGCGCATCGCCCCGGAGCTTTATTTGAAGCGCCTGGTCGTCGGCGGGTTTGACCGGGTTTATGAGATCAACCGCAACTTCCGCAACGAAGGCGTCAGCACCCAGCACAACCCCGAGTTCACCATGCTGGAGTTCTATCAGGCCTACGCGAATTATCACGACCTCATGACGCTGACCGAAGAGTTGATTGCGTTCGTAGCAAAAGAAGTGAACGGAACAACGATCACCAACTTCGGCGGCGTGGAGATTGATCTGGGTAAGTGGACGCGGCTGACGATGCGCGAGGCGATTATTAAGTGGTGGCCCGACGAATTCGGTAATCGGCCGGCCTCTGAGGATTTCGAAGATCGTGATATTTTTAAGAATCGGCTGGAATCTGCAAATAAGGACCCCAGAGTAGTTGCGGCAAGAAATGATCTCAAACGAATAATATACGACCGAGTAAATGAAGGGTCTACCCAAACAGATAGAGAGACTCAGAGCACATTTCAAAATATCGATTCATCCTTTGCAGTCATACAGCAGATTTACGCTGAGAATCCCCACTTGGCTAGATTAGAAAACATTGCGACTGCATTTTGGTCGGCGACCATTCGGCTCTCTGAGGGCGCACCGCTCGGGAAAGTCATCGCAGAAGTGTTTGAGGCAGTTGCCGAAGAATATCTCATACAGCCCACGATCATCTACGAATTTCCAACCGCCGTGTCGCCATTATCGAAACAGAATCCAGACAATCCCGAGTGGGTTGAGCGCTTCGAATTTTATTGCGGCGGCTTCGAGCTAGGCAACGCCTTCAGCGAGTTGAATGATCCGGTGGAGCAGCACAAGCGCTTTGCTCAGCAGCTTGAAGATCGCGCCCACGGCGACGACGAGGCCCACCAGATGGACGAGGATTACGTTCGCGCGCTGGGTTATGGATTGCCGCCGACCGGTGGTGAGGGAATTGGCATTGATCGCCTGGTGATGCTGTTGACTGGTTCTTCGTCGATTCGAGACGTGATTCTTTTTCCATTGATGCGGAACAGAGACCAGGGATCAGGGGACAGGGATCAGAACGCGGAAACCGTGGAGTAGGTGAGCAGGTTTTGTAACAGGGCACGACTTTAGTCGTGCCGCAAAAGCCTGATAATCAATGTTGGGCTTTAGCCCCTGCGTTTTTCAGTTGCGTTCAATTTTGCAGCGGCTAAAGCCGGAATCGTTGGCAGCTATTTTCGGCACGACTAAAGTCGTGCCCTGTTACAAAGCTGCTGGTTGAGGTTCATCGTCTTCCACCCTTGAATCAAAGTACGATTCTAGGATGGGCAACCGCAGGAGGCAACAGGGTGGCGGATTCCGGATGGTTTGATCGATACACTTCATTCGAAAATGTGTTCAAGCCGCAATCAGATAAGAAGTGGCCTTGCCCTTGCTGTGGCTTTCGCACATTGCCGGAACGCGGTGGATACGACATTTGCCCGGTCTGCTTCTGGGAGGATGATGGACAAGACGATCATGACGCCGACATTGTGCGCGGTGGTCCTAACTACTCATTAAGTCTTGCGTGCGCTCGTCTCAATTTCAAACGAATCGGCGCTTGTGAGGAACGTGTATTGCAACACGTTCGCAAACCAACAGATGCGGAGATAGAAATCTCTTGATCTATGCCACTTTTAGTAGGAGCAATAGTTGAACATTCTGTTTGTTGGTGATATTTTTGGAAGCGCAGGCCGCCGGATTGTTCGAGAGCATATTGGTCATATCCGTGCTGCCAATGCCGTAGAACTTGTCGTCATCAATGCCGAGAACGCCGCCGGCGGCTTTGGCCTGACGCCTCAGATCGCCGAAGATC
The DNA here is from genome assembly GCA_049587335.1 of Occallatibacter sp. GTDB lineage: Bacteria > Acidobacteriota > Terriglobia > Terriglobales > Acidobacteriaceae > Telmatobacter. The sequence goes on from JBAVDS010000104.1 coordinate 21,410, forward strand.
TCTTCGTGCTGGGCGCGGATGTTCTGACCACCGGCAACCACGTCTGGGACAAGCGCGAGCTGATCGACTATATGAACGCCGCGCCCGCCGACAGTAACGAACGTGGCCGCCGCGTGCTCCGTCCGGCGAATTTGCAGCCCGGCGTTCCCGGCAATGGCGTATATGAAGGAACCACCCAAAGCGGCGTTCCCTATGCGGTGATTCAGCTCCAGGGCTGCGTCTTCATGAATACGTCCGGCGATCCCTTTCACACCGCCGACGCACTGCTCAAGCAGATCAAGGCCAAGGTCATCTTGGTGGACTTCCACGCCGAGGCCACCAGCGAAAAAGTTGCCATGGGCTGGCATCTGGATGGCCGCGTGACAGCGGTGCTGGGCACGCATACGCACATTCCCACCGCCGACGAGCGCGTCCTGCCGGGAGGCACCGCCTACCAGACCGATGTAGGCATGAGCGGACCCTACGACAGCGTGATCGGCGTGGAAAAGGATCTGGTGCTGAAGAAGTTTCTTACCGGAATGCCCGGCAAATTCGAGGCCGCCAAGGGCAATCCGAAGATCTGCGCCGCGCTCGTCACCTGCGACCCCGCCACTGGCCGCGCCACGCGCATTCAGCGCATCATGCTGGGCGAATAGCTCGATCTGGGCGGCGGTTGGACGAAGCGCAGGAGTTTGCAGATCATTTCCCCGCGGTCGCGCACAATCAAAGAGTGAACCATGTCCATCGATGCACCGCCACGAGTCCTGGTCCCCTGGTCCCCTGCTCCCTTTCACCCCCCTCCTATATTTACTTTCAGCCCGGTTTTCTTGCAGATTATTCTTACGAATTGTGAAAGGTTCTCGCAGAGATCAACTTTGTGAATGCCTGGTTATTGAATGAACAAGATATTTGCACGCTATTCTTCTCTCATTGACCTTCTGTTTACCGCATTCATCCGATACTTTTCTCGTGATCGCGCAAACAAGTCAAGAACTTCCATTCCTCTTTTCTGGGGCTCCCGCTCCTCTGGTGGAGCTATCCTATTCGACCTTTGCTCCGGCGCAGGTCGTGCCTCGCATTCACGCAGAGGTGGGCCGCTACCGTCTACGGCTGGCCGAGAGCGTTGAAGACCGCGATGCCGCCTGCCGCCTGCGCTTCAAGGTCTTCAATATCGAATTGAACGAAGGTCTGGAGCGTTCCTACCAAACCGGAATGGATACCGATCACTTCGATCTCTTCTGCGAACATCTTCTGGTGGAGGACAAGAGCGAGAGCAATCCGGCGCGCCGCGTCGTGGGCACATACCGGCTGCAATCCGGCGAGACTGCCGCGCGCAACCTGGGCTACTACTCGGAGCGTGAGTTCAGCTTCGCTCCGTATGAACCGCTGCGCGCAAATATCCTCGAACTGGGCCGCGCATCCATCGACCGCGAACATCGCACGCCCGAAGTGCTCACCTTGTTGTGGAGGGGTATCGCACAGTATGCTAACGACATGGGGCTGCGATACATGATTGGCTGCTCGTCGTTGAACTCGAAGGATCCGGCGGAGGGTTGGCAGGTTTATCGCCAGCTTGAGCAGTACCGGGTTTCTCCGGAGTTTGCCACCGAGCCTGCCGCCGGTTTCGCTTGTCCCATCGAGATGGAGGGCGCAGATGCACAGTTGCCGCCCCCAACAGATGATCCGTCGTTGCGTACTCCCACAAAGGTGCCCAAGCTGCTGAAGACCTATTTGGCCATTGGCGCGCGCATCTGTGGAGCCCCGGCATGGGACCGGGAGTTCGGCACCATCGACTTCCTCACACTGCTCGATCTTCGTTTCATCTCGGCCTCGGCGCGCAATCGCTTTCTGGCTCCCTTGACGAGTTGAGCTTTCTCGCTATCCGGCGCGCTGTGGCGCTGGGTTTGGCTCTCCTGCTCAGCATTCTCCGTTTCTGGCTGCTCCGGCTGCGCGGTCCGCTGACGATGGAAAAGCGGGCGCTGTGGGTGCAGCAGACCTGCCTCGCTATCCTGAACGGCGTGGGTATTCACTATCGCGTCGAGGGCACGCCGCCCACGCAAGGGCTGGTCGTCGCCAATCACCTCAGCTACCTGGACATTCTGATTATTTCTGCGGCGATGCCCTGTTTTTTTGTCGCCAAGATGGAGATCGGCAGTTGGCCCTTCTTCGGCAAAGCCGCGCGCGTGGGCGGAACCATCTTTCTCGACCGGTCAAGCCTGGTGAGCGCAAATGCCGTGGCAGGCGTGATGACCGAGCGGCTGAAGGGGCCGATTCCCGTGCTGCTCTTCCCTGAAGGCACCAGCACAGACGGCAGCAGCGTGCTGCGCTTTCACTCCCGTCTGATCGACCCTGCCACCACCGCCGGCGTGCCGATCACCGCCGCTGCCGTGCGCTACATGATCCAGGACGGCACTCCGGAGGAGAAGCTCTGCTGGGTGGGAGAGACGCTCTTTATGACCCACCTGCTCACCACGCTCAATACCCCTGGCTTCTCGGCCAGCGTGCGCTTCGGCCAGCCCCGCATCTATCCCGACCGCCGCACCGCCGCGGATGCCACCCACGCAGAAGTGACCGCCATGCGCGGACAGTTGCCGCTGCCTTGAGCGGCGCTCCGGCCTTGCCATAGAAGAACCGCGAGAATCCTCCGCATCCCGACGGTTTTTTACCATCAAGCGATGACGCACTGGACTACAATCGAGGCGTGATGGCTTCCCAATCTCACTCCACGCACATTCAATCCCGTCTGCTTTTGAGCGGCTTTGCCAATCGCCCATTTACTAACTTCTCACTTCAAGAAAATGCCGGCAAGATGCAGGATGCATTGGTCTTTGTCTCCGCCAAGCTGGGCCGGGAATACGATCTAATACTGGGCGGAGAGCGGCTCAAAACCCAGAAGAAAATTCACTCGGTCAATCCGGCGCGGCCTGCGCAGATCGTCGGCATTCATCAATCGGCTGGCGCCGAGCACGCCGAATTGGCGATGCGCTCCGCCCTTCAAGCCTTTGCAGAATGGAGCAGAACGACGGTGGAGACCAGAGTCTCCCTGCTTCTGAACGCCGCAGAGATCATTCGGAGACGATCCTTCGAGTTCTGCGCATGGCTGACCTGCGAAGTGGGAAAAAACTGGGGCGAGGCCGATGCAGACGTTGGAGAAACCATTGATTTTCTTGAATTTTACGCACGCGAGGCCCTGCGGCTGGCTGCGGCCGTTCCACCCATTCAATATCCCGGCGAGCGCAATGAAATCCACTATATCCCTCTAGGCGTTGGCGCGGTGATTCCCCCTTGGAACTTTCCCTTCGCCATCATGGCGGGCATGACCGCGGCGTCCATCGTCACCGGCAACACTGTGATTCTGAAGCCATCCAGCGACGCTCCCACTATCGCAGCCCTCTTTGTTGAAGTCCTGGAAGAGGCGGGAATGCCGAAAGGCGTCGTCAACTTTTGCCCAGGTTCCGGAGCGACCTTCGGCAAGGCCATTGTCGAGCACCCGCAGACCCGTTTTATCGCCTTTACCGGCTCCAAACAAGTTGGCTTGGAGATTCACGAGCGGGCTGCACGGGTGAAGCCGGGGCAAATCTGGATCAAACGAACGATTCTGGAGATGGGCGGCAAGGACGCGATTCTGGTCTGCGCTGACGCTGATCTGGACGCCGCCGTCGAAGGAGTGGCCGCTTCCGCCTTTGGCTTTAGCGGACAAAAGTGCTCCGCCTGCTCCAGGGCGATTATAGAAGATTCGATTTATGAAGAGTTTACGAGGCGTTTACTCAAGCGAGTTCTCATGCTGACCGTGAGCGACCCGGCGCGGAATTCCAATCTAGGTCCGGTAATCAACAAGGCTGCTCTGGCATCGATGCTGGCTTACATCGAAAAAGGCAAAAAGGAGGGGCGGCTGATCGCTGGCGGAGAGGCTATTGCATCCCCGGATGGCGGCTACTACCTACAGCCGACGATCTTTGCCGACGTTCCACCGAGGGCGGCGCTGGCTCAGGAGGAGATCTTCGGGCCGGTGCTGGCGCTGATCCGGGCCGCCAACTTCGACGAAGCGCTCGCCATCGCCAACAATACCGAATATGGACTGACCGGATCGCTCTATTCGGCTGACCGGGAAAAGATTGACCGGGCACGCCGCGAGTTTCATGTGGGAAATCTCTACTTCAACCGCAAATGCACCGGCGCGATGGTTGGAGCGCATCCCTTTGGCGGCTTCAATATGAGCGGAACCGATTCCAAGGCCGGCGGAGCGGATTACCTGCTGCTCTTTACCCAAGCCAAGAGCGTATCGGAGACCCTGGGGCCGGTAAAAACTCGCTAAACGCTTCTCCGCCTTCAGGAAGCGCGCACAACCTGCCGACTGGCGCCGGCCGCTGCGGGGCGTGGCTGAGGACGCATCATGGCAAAGCCGAAGCGGAGAATACCGTAAGCCGCCAGAACACTGAAGGCAACCGAACCGGCTGCCGCGCAGATCAGCATCGATAAATTCAACAAATCTTCCATCGTACCTGTCTTCAATCCTTCTTCGAGAATCGTGCAATCGACAAGCCGTGCGCACAGAGCCTGTGAATACACCGGCAGCTTCGCCCGACAATCACTCTCTGAGATTGTCGCAGAAGAAGCCCTCGATTTGCCGCAGTTATCTGTTGATTAATAGAATACCTCCATCGATCGTCCCGTATCGGCGATAATATGTCTACTGCATTTCCAGGAGAATTCCCCATGTCAGAAGCCACGATTGCGCAGAAGAGCCCCTACCCTGTTGAAGTGGAGGCCGGAAAGAGCTATTTTTGGTGCTCCTGCGGCAAGAGCGCCGCACAGCCTTTTTGCGACGGTAGTCATAAGGGCAGCGGAATGACGCCCGTCAAGTATGAAGCCACCGAATCCAAAACGGTTTATTTTTGCGGATGCAAGCACAGCGCCAATCCGGTTCTCTGCGACGGAAGCCACTCCCGCCTTTAGCAGAGCGCCGCTTGCAGAGTTTCATTTTTCATCATGCCCATCACTCATATCACGGTGCGCGGGGCGCGCCAGCACAATTTGCGCAATATCAGCGTGCGCATCCCGCGCAACACGCTCACGGTGGTCACCGGACTGAGCGGTTCGGGCAAAAGCTCGCTGGCCTTCGACACCATCTATGCCGAGGGGCAGCGGCGCTATGTGGAGACTCTCTCCGCCTATGCGCGCCAGTTTCTCGACCAGATCGAACGGCCCGATGTGGACTCGATCGAGGGCCTCAGCCCGGCAATCTCCATCGAACAAAAGACCACCAGCCGCAGTCCGCGATCGACGGTTGGCACCATCACCGAAATTTACGATTACCTGCGCCTGCTTTACGCGTCGGTAGGCGCGCCGCATTGCCCCAACTGCGGAAGGCTGATCTCGCATCAAAGCGCCGATCAGATCGCGCAGCGCATTCTCGAACTGGGCATGGGCGAGCGCGTGACGGTGATGGCGCCGGTTGTGCGCGGACGGAAGGGCGAGTTCAAGGAACTGCTCGACCAACTGGACCGGCAGGGCTTCCGCGCCCGCGTGGACGGCGAGATGATGGACCTCTCCGACCCGGTTCCGCTGGACCGGCGCAAGAATCACACCATCGAAGCGGTGATCGACCGCATCCTGCTGAAGAGGCAGCCCGCCGATGCGCCGCCGATGCCGGCAGGCAAGCCGTCACTGGAAAAGCGCCTGGACGCCGCTGTCGGCAAGGCGCTGCAACTGGCGAATGGTCTGGTGCTGGTGGCTGTTCCCGGCGGCGAAGAACAGTTGTTCTCCTCCTCGATGGCCTGCCCCGATTGCGGCCTGGACGTTCCCAAGCTGGAGCCGCGCAGCTTCAGCTTCAACTCCACCTTCGGCGCCTGCCCGGAGTGTCACGGGCTAGGCTCGCTTTACGATCTTGACCCGGCAAAGGTAATCACCGATTGGTCGAAGCCGCTGCTGGATGGCCTCGGTCCCGGTTCCACCTCTCAGTACCTGCTCAAGCTGATTCATCTGGCCGCCGATCGCTACAAGATCGACCTCAAGACGCCCTTTGAAGAGCTGCCGCCCCGTCATCAGCACATACTGGTCTACGGCCCGCCCAAAGGCGAAGCTCCACGCACCGGCTTTCATGGGATTCTTGCATTTCTGCGCGACGGCATCGAGGAGGCGCGCAGCGATTCCTACCGCGAATCGATGATGGCTTATATGTCGGCGACTCCCTGTCCGCTCTGCCGCGGCAAGCGCCTGCGCGCGGAGTCGCTCGCGGTCAAGATCGGTGGCCTCTCCATCGCCGACTTCACCTCCCTTCCTCTCAATCGCGCACTCTCGGCGGCAATCAACCTGCGCTTTACCGCGCGCGAATCGCTGGTTGCTGAACGCATTCGCAACGAGATCGTCGAGCGGCTGGAGTTTCTCTGCGCCGTCGGCCTGACTTATCTTTCCTTGGATCGCAACGCCGCCACACTGAGCGGCGGCGAGGGCCAGCGCATTCGCCTGGCCACACAGATCGGCTCGCGGCTGCGCGGCGTGCTTTATGTTCTGGACGAGCCATCGATCGGCCTGCACCAGCGCGACAACAACCGCCTCATTGAAGCGCTGGAAAAGCTGCGCGATCTGGGCAACACCGTGCTGGTCGTCGAGCACGATGAAGAGACGATCCGCCACGCCGATTACCTGCTTGATCTCGGCCCCGGCGCGGGCCGGCTGGGCGGCGAAGTCGTTGCGCAGGGAACGCCGGCTGAGATCATGGCCTGCCCGCAGTCTCTCACCGGGCGCTATCTCTCCGGCGCAACACCCATGCTGCAACGGGCCAAGCCGCGCCCGCTCACCGGCAAATGGCTCACAGTCAGCGGCGCGCGTGAACATAATCTCCAAGACTTGAATGTTCGCATTCCCCTGGGCGTGATGACCGTGGTCACCGGCGTCAGCGGCAGCGGCAAAAGTACGCTCATCAACGATATTCTCTACCGCTCGCTGGCGCAGACGCTCTACGGCTCCCGCGAAGAGCCGGGCGCGCACGAGTCGCTGGGCGGCGCAGAGCAGATCGACAAGGTGGTGCGCATCGATCAATCGCCGATCGGGCGCACGCCGCGCTCCAATCCGGCGACATACACGCAGGTCTTCGCGCCTATCCGCGACCTCTTTGCCATGCTGCCCGAGGCTCGCGAGCGTGGCTACAAGCCGGGCCGCTTCAGCTTCAATGTCAGCGGAGGACGCTGCGAGGCCTGCCAGGGCGACGGCCAGCGGCGCATCGAAATGAACTTCATGCCCGACGTTTATGTGCAGTGCGAGGTCTGCAATGGACGGCGCTACAACCAGGAGACGCTGGCGGTAAAATTCAAGGGCCACTCCATCGCCGACATTCTCGACCTGACCATCGAAGATGCGCTGACCGTATTGGCCGATGTGCCGCAGGTGCGGCAGAAGCTGCAAACGCTGGTGGATGTGGGCCTGGGCTACGTGCATCTGGGCCAAAGCGCCACCACGCTCTCCGGCGGCGAGGCGCAGCGCATGAAGCTGGCCCGCGAACTGAGCAAACGGCAGACGGGGCGCACGCTCTATCTGCTCGACGAGCCAACCACCGGCCTGCACTTCGACGACGTGCGCAAGCTGCTGGAAGTTCTGCACCGGCTCGCCGACCTGGGCAACACAGTCATCATCATCGAACATAATCTGGATGTGATCCGCAACGCCGACTGGATTCTCGATCTCGGCCCCGATGGCGGCGAGGACGGCGGGCGCATTGTCGGTGAAGGCCGCCCGGCAAAGATTGCCGCCACGCCGGCCTCCTACACCGGCCAATTTCTGGCCCGTTACTATAAGTCGAGCAATGGGAGATTGGAGCCAGTGGAACCGGACGCTCCACTGACAATGGGAGAAGACGCCCCCTCCCTGGACGGTCATCCTGAGCAAGCAATGCGAGTCGAAGAACCTGTGTCACTGCGCTCAAAAACGAAGCGCACGGCCGCAAAGAAGACCGCCAAAAGGAAATATACCCGCAGAAAGAAGACGGTACTGCCATGAACGATTTCGATTTAACGCCGCATGAGCCAGCGCAAGAGACTTCGTCAGCGCCCGACGCAACATTGCCGGATGTCCCAGCTCCGGATCTTCGGAGCTGCGAGCCTGCTGCTTTTAGCCCTGAGCCTGCGGAACTATTTCAATCCTTCTCGCAGATCAAGCCCCTTCCTCCATCGCGCATTCCCCATCTCGGCCATCTCGCGCTGCTGGCGGCCTTTCTGTGCATCGGATTTGTCTGCATGATGGTGCTGCTCGCGGCAGCGGTCTTCTTCCACCTGGACGGCGTTTCAGCATTGGAACAGATCAAAACCAACGTCCATTATCTTCTCGGCAGCGAAGGGATTCTCTATCTCGTCACCTTTATCCTCAGCTTCTTTCTATTTCCGCTGTTCTGGAAGAAGAGCTTCTTCGCCGGAGTTCATTGGCGCACCGTGGCGGTTCCGCAGTATTGGTGGCAATTGCCACTCATCTCGCTGGCGTGCATCGCGCTCGCCGGCATCGACGAATATCTGCTGCCCGGCCCCAAGCACGCACCCATCGAGGACATCTTTCGTTCTCCCGGCGCGGCCTGGATGATGTTCGCTTTCGGCGTTACAATTGCTCCCTTCTTCGAGGAACTGGTCTTTCGCGGCTTCCTGCTGCCGGCCTTTTGCACAGCTTTCGACTGGATTGCAGAACACATTCTCACTGACTCCGTTTTCTCCTTGAATTCAAGCGGCCGTCCACAATGGTCTCCTCGCGCAATCATCTTCGCATCGCTGCCGACCGGCATTCCTTTCCTCACAATTTGCTACCTGAGAACTCACATGGTGATTTGCATCCTCATTCTTGCCTTGTGGTGCCTCAGCGCGGTTCTTGTATGGGCGCTGGTCAGCTTCCAGCGGCCCGCGCAAACGGACCGCATTCAGCGCATCGACGAGGAAGGGCAGCCTCTGTGGTCTTTGCCCGCGATGGTGGCGAATTCGATCTTCATCAGCCTGCCCTTCGCCTTGATGCATGGCGAACAGACCGGCTATTCGCTGGGTCCATTTCTTCAAGTCTTCGCCGTCAGCCTGATTCTCTGCGCGGTGCGCCTGAAGACCCGCTCCCTTGCCGCCAGCACACTCGTTCATGCCTGCTACAACTTCCTGATCTTTTTCTCCATGCTGATCGGGACTGGTGGATTTCGGCATCTTGGATAAGTTGTAAGAGTCACGGTCCTGCATGTGAGCGGCGAGTGGGAGGCAGAGCAATCAGGGATGGTGGATATCCGATACACAAATCCAATTGCCGGCTGGACCAGGATCGATGGCATCGATTGCCTGCGGGCTCTCGCAATCTTCTACGTGCTGCTGAACCACGTCAACATGCGCTTGCTGTTTGCGCATCTGCCTTATACGGCCGGCCTGCCGCATCAACTCATGACCTCGCTCGTCTGGCAAGGGCAACGCGGCGTACAGATATTCTTCGCTGTCTCAGGATTTCTGATTACTTCGACATCGATCAAACGATGGGGAAGGCTATCGAAGGTTCGGCCGCAAGACTTCTATCTCATCCGCTTCGCTCGTATCGCCCCACTGTTGCTCGCCCTGCTGGCAGTCCTCAGCTTGCTGCACGCGTTCCAAATTACGAACTTCACGGTCTCAAAAGAAGTGGGTGGTTTGGGAAACGCACTCTTTGCGGTGCTTACACTTCACGTGGGATACCTGGAGGCAACGAGGGGCTATCTGCCGGCCAGTTGGGACATTCTCTGGTCGCTTTCGGTTGAGGAGATGTTTTATCTCTTCTTCCCGCTCGCGTGCCTTCTCTTGGGCCGCGGGAAAGGCCTGGTGTTGCTCCTTGTAACTTTTGTGGCGCTTGGCCCGTTTGCGCGAACCGTCTTGACCCATGGCAACCCAGTCTGGCAGGAGTACTCCTATCTCGGCGGAATGGATTCGATCGCTCTCGGCTGTTTGACCGCCCTCGTCGTTTCCCGCCGTAACCTCTCACGCCCAACGATTCTTTGGTTGGTTGGATCGGGCTTGACCCTCATGCTGTTCTGTCTAGTTTTTGAACCCCAAGTAGCGATGCTTGGTCTGGAGAAGAGCGGTTTGGACATGACCATTCTTTCCGTTGGCGCCTGTATGATCATTGCCGCCGCCTCGGAGACTCGGTGGCAAGCTCCTCGCATCTTCAATCCCTTGCTGGCATATGGGCGGCGCAGCTACGAGATTTACCTCACACACATGTTCATCATTTTTGCATGCTTCAACCCGTTCGTGAACTTGGGAAAGCCCATGCGCTTGGTCCCACTCCTCTTCCTTGCCGTCATAGTTCTCTCGGGTGTGCTGGGCGAACTGGTCGCCAGATTCTATTCAGAGCCTGCTAATCGTTGGCTGCGTGCTCGCTTGGGGGTTGGAGCCACGACCCTCGGATCGGTGGCAAAGCGGATCCAGGGCAGCTCCTGATATTTTCCGAAAAACCTATAGGCCGTCGGCGCTCCTTTACAATCAGAGACGATGACTGCCTCGACTCACGCCCAGCAACTGCTCTCGATTCTCGCCCGCACCAGCTTTCGCCTCGGCCAGTTCACGCTCTCCTCTGGCGCCACCAGCGACTACTACGTCGATTGCCGCACGACGACTTTGCACGCCGAAGGCGGACGCCTCACCGGGCACGCAATCCTGGAGTTGCTCGAAGAACATGGCATCGAGGCAGAGGCCGTCGGCGGACTTACGCTGGGCGCGGACCCCATCGTCTCCAACGTGGCCACGGCCAGCGCCTGGCGCGCGCAATCGAAGCCGGAAGCGCCGCTGCTGCATGGCTTTCTGGTACGCAAGGCCGAGAAGGCCCACGGCACCGGCCGCCGCATCGAGGGCTTCTGCCGCGAGGGCGCGCGTGTTGTCATCGTGGACGACGTATGCACCACCGGCGCATCGACAATCAATGCCATCGAAGCCGCTCGCGAAGCCGGCATGATTGTTGCCGCCGTCGTCTGCATAGTTGAGCGCGAAGAAGCCCATGGCCGTCCCGCTGTTGAGAGCGCTGCCGAAGGCGCACCTTTTCTCTGCCTGTTCACCGCTAACGACGTTCGCGCAGAGCACATCCGCCAACAGCAATAGGCCGCGCGATGCCAGACCGAAGTGCGAATCGGCCCGGCGATGGAAGTTGCGCAGAGCTTCACTGGTTTCTGGACTGTTTTGTCGCTGGTGAAGCGGGGCAAAGCTAGATTTCGGCAAACTGATCGAGCAAGGCTGCCTCGAGACGCGGCTTATGAACGCGGATGCGGGCCTTGTAGTTGATAAGGCCGAGATCGCGGAAGCGATTCATAAAGAAGCTCACGCGGGACCGGGTTGTGCCGATCATCTCCGCCAGGGTCTCCTGCGTGACCGGAGGAACCAGAATTTGCGGTTCGTCCAGCTTTCCCCGTTTTGTCATCAAAAGCAGCGCACGGGCAAGGCGTTGTTCGCTGGTGTTCATTTTCTGATCGACGAGGTCGGCCTGAGTGCGCATACTCCGGACCAGCAGGAATGACAAGAATTGGTCGGAGAAGGCAGGATCCTTATGCATGGCGCGAAGCATCTCACCTCTCTTGATGCAGAACGCGGTGCAAGTGTTCACTGCGGTGGCTGTCGCCATATGCTGCGCAATCAATGTGGTGAGTGACTCCTCTCCGAAAAAGTCCCCTGGATGCAGCAGCATGAGCGTTGTCTGTTTGCCTTTGAGCGAAACGACAGTCAGTTTTGCATGACCCTGTTGCAGATAATAGACAGAGTCCGCCGTCGCCCCTTGCGTAAAAAAGCATTGGGCGGGTTTCAATTCAACAATCCTTCGATCGATGTCTACGCTCTCGATAAGAGCTGCGGGAGTGAACGATTCGTGATGCTTAACGCTCATCTAGTTTTCTCCTTCGGGACTGACTGCTGGCGTTGTCCGCAATGTAATTTGGGACAGTTGGGGGCATATCCCTGAGTGATACAGCTATCAAGGGTCAAGCACACTTATCTTGCACAAATTGGATTCAGGCGAATGCATCCAATGAGAAATCGCTCTGAAGTGACTCCCAAGATCACGATCGATCAAGTAAGTCTATGCAGACCGATGCCCCAAGGCTTCAGCACAAAGCGAAATGCATCGGATGCATCGCGGTTGAGCGCCGATCAAATGCGCCATGAGCCTGACTCTCGGAATTGCGAAACGATCTATGGACGTCCCGTTGCAGTATCTTCCGTTTTGCTTTTGTCGTTCTCGCTCTGCACCTTGCTTTTTACATCCTTGGCGGCGTCTTTCACGTTGCCCCAGGCTTTCTCGGCTTTTCCTTTTACTTGCTGCACAGCGCCTTCGATCTGTGCATTGGTGTCGCCCGTCCATTCTCCAACCTGACGCTTGGCGCGTCCGGCTACGTCATCGATCGTGCCTTTTACCTGGTCCTTGACTTCCATCTCTCTACCTCCTGGATTTTCAGTTGGGAGATTGTCGTGCGGCACGGGTGCGGCGGCTCAGATCGAGAAGATCCGCCGTTCCTTGCCACAATCAAGTGATTGGTTCGATGCAACGCGCACGCCGGCAATATCAGTGCCGGAAGGGATCCGGCTTTGTATTATTGCCTGGGGAAGGCTCGCGCGTGGCATCACGAAGAGAATCATGCATCTCTGCACACCCCCTCTGAACCCGCCAAAAGGCTTTGACGAGTTCAGGCTTTTGGGTCGTGGCTTGCTCTACCTTACCGACGCGGTCTGACCGGGCGCCGGCGCCTCGGCCACTGTGTTCTCAAGCAGACGTATCTCCACGCGACGGTTCTGCTTGCGGCCTTCGGCGGTGGTGTTGGGTGCAACTTCCTTATCCATGCCGATGCCGATCAGATAGAAGCGGTGCGCAGGAATCCCGTACTTCGAGGCCAGATACTGCACCACCGCATCGGCGCGCCGCTGGCTGAGATCATAGTTGTACTGCGCCGATCCGGTTGAATCCGTTCCGCCGGTCACTTCCAGAATAAAGCCCTTGGCGGTAGCCAGTTGCCCGGCGAAGGCATCCAACTGATCGCGGTCATCCTTGGTCAGCACGGATTTGTCGAAACCGAAGGTTATCGATACATCGGCCGCTGGCTTGTAGTCGTCCAGACCCTTCACCACACTCTCCAGCGTGTCGGCGCGATGCACAACATTGTCAGCCGCCAGTTCCGCATCGCCGGCAGCCTTGGATGCGCCCTGCGCATTTCGATTGGCGGTATCAGCCGCACCCTGCGCCTGACTGATTCCTGCCTGCGCGCGGTCATCCACATCATGAATCTTGCGGTTATTGGCCGACGTCTTGTCTTCCAGTTGATTGGTATGATCCACCAGAGGCGCCGTCTGGCTGCGCACATAGTTCTTGGTTGCGCAACCCGTTACACCAATCACGGCAAACCCCGCCGCCAAACTCAGCACTGCAATTCGATAAGCGCTCATTGTCCCTTTCCACGCCTGTTCCCTTGCTAGGCAGCAAAATCGCGCCGGAAACTGGCTTTCCTGACTATCAGCAATGCATTCGCAAGGCCAATTGCCCAATCTTTTTCAAGTTGCTGAAATCAGAATGATTACCGATACCTGTATACAGCTTAGCCATTGAGTTAAACTGTGTACTTTTTACTCGATTGGTAAGGAATGCCAGTGCATGGGCCAGCAATCAAAGACCGGCTGATCGCCCGTACAAAACCCGCTATCCTGAGATCAGCGTCTAGGCGGCTCATGGATCTCTACGAAAAAATCCGCAGCTTGCCCACGCAGCCCGGCGTTTACCTCTACAAGAATGCCGAGGGCGTGGTCATCTATGTCGGCAAAGCGAAGAACCTGCGCGCGCGGGTGCGTTCTTACCTGCTGGAGTCCTCACAGGCCAACGCCAAGACCGGCACGCTGATGCGCGAGGCCGTCGATCTGGAATACATCTTGGTGGGCAACGAGAGCGAGGCCCTGGCGCTCGAAACCAACCTCATCAAAGAACGCAGGCCGCGCTTCAACATCCTGCTCAAGGACGACAAGAGCTACCCTTACGTCAAACTCACCATGCGCGACCGCTTTCCCAAGGTCTTCGTCACGCGGCGGCTTCTCAAGGACGGCGCAGCCTACTATGGCCCATATTTTCCCGGCAGCCTGGCCTGGCGCGTCGTCGAATTGATTCATCGCAGCTTTCTCATTCCCAGTTGCAAGGTCGATCTCTCGCGCTATCATCCCCGCGCCTGCTTGCAGTATTACATTCATCGCTGTCTTGGCCCATGCGTTGAAGAGCTGACGACACCGGAGATCTATGCAAGCGCGGTGCGCGACGCTCAACTGCTGCTTGAAGGCCGTCACGCCGAGCTGGAGCGAACGTTGACCGAACGCATGATGGAGGCCGCCGAGGCCGAGAACTTCGAGGCTGCTGCGCGGCTGCGCGACCAGCTCTCCACGGTGCATCAGTTGCAGGAAAAGCAGCGCGCCGCCACCACCGGGCAGGACGACGATGCCGATGTCTTCGGCTATCACTTCGAGGAAGGTTCGCTGGCCGTCAATCTCTTTCATGTGCGCGCCGGAAAAATCGTCGATCGCCGCGAGTTCTTCTGGGAGGATCTGCCGACGCTGCTGGAGGCCGCGACAACGGAAGAGTCAGACCAGCCGCAAATCTTGGATGCCCCATCCACTTCGCAGTCATCAACGGAATGGGTGGGAGACGACGAACCCCAATTCCACGCGGGCCATGTCTTCGCGTCGCTTCTCAAGCAGCTTTACATCGATCAGCAATATGTTCCGCGCTCGATCCTTCTGCCTGCCGACTTCGCTGACCGCGAGGCGCTCGCCGCACTGCTCAGCGAGCGCACCGGTCATCGTATCGAGATCGCCGTTCCGCAGCGCGGCGAAAAACGCTCGCTGATCGACCTGGCCGGACAGAATGCCAAGCAATCATACACGCAGCGCTTTCGCGTGCTGGAACCCTCGCGCAAGGCGATACAGGAGGCCCTCGCCGAGGCGTTGATGCTCCCTGAACTGCCCCGCCGCATCGAGTGCTTCGACATCTCCCATATCCAGGGCGCGGAGACCGTCGCCTCACTGGTGGTCTGGGAAGACGGCAAGATGAACAAGCAGGCCTATCGCAAATTCAAAGTGAAATCCGTCGCCGGAGTGGACGACTTTGCCTCGATGCGCGAGGTGGTCCATCGCCGCTACAAGCGCCTACAAGACGAGAGACAGCCGATGCCTTCTCTGGTGCTTGTCGATGGCGGCCTCGGCCAGCTTCACTCGGCCGCCGAGGCGCTGGAATCTCTCGGCATCACCGCACTGCCTCTGGCTTCGATTGCCAAGCGCGAAGAAGTGATCTATCTCTACGGCAATGAAGAGGAACCGGTCGTGCTCGACCGTCATTCGCCGGTGCTACATCTGGTGCAACTGATCCGCGACGAGAGTCACCGCTTCGCCGTCGGCTACCATCGCCAGCGCCGCGCCATGCGCGACCGCGACTCGGAGTTGTTGGAGATTCCCGGAGTCGGCGCGCAGACCCGCCAGCGCCTGCTCACGCACTTTGGAAGCCTGCGTGAGGTGCGGCAAGCCGCCGTCGATTCGCTGGCCGCGGTGGTGCCGCGCAAAACGGCAGAGAGCATCTGGAGCCACTTTCACTCCATCAAGGCCGCGAAGTAACAGCGATACCGGCGACTCTGAAAAGGCGCTCTATTTAAGCGTGGAGATCAGCGCATCGAAGGCTGCTTGCGGAGGCCGGGTCATGGATTCCGGCAGCGTTCCCAGCGGCTCATCGACAACGTTCAGCAGATCGATGAAGGTCGGCTTCCCGGTATCGATGTAGAAGACGCCGGTAAGGATTTCGTCGTTCTGCTGCGACTCCATCAGCGTGCGCACAGCGTTGGCCTTGTCGGTGGGATCGTAGTCTTCCAGCAGCTTGCGCAGGCGCAGATTCGAGCCGTCATGCATCTCCACTTCATAGATTTCGCCGGAGTTGTAATCGACCTCGATCTCATCGAAGCTGGCGACAAAGCCGATCTCGTTGATAGGCTCGTCGTTTTCCTGCATGAATTTGTAGCTCTTGGTCGAACCTTCGTGGTCGTTGAAGGTGACGCAGGGGCTGATCACGTCAAGCAGTACGGTTCCCTTGTGGGCGATGGCAGCCTTGAGCATGGAGAGCAACTGCTTTTTGTCGCCGGAGAAGGAGCGCCCCACGAAGGTAGCGCCCAACTGGATGGCGATAGCGCAGGTGTCGATGGGAGGCAGTTCATTGACCACGCCGGTCTTGAGCTTGGAGCCGATGTCGGCGGTAGCCGAGAACTGGCCCTTCGTCAATCCATAGACGCCGTTGTTCTCGATGATATAAATCATCGGCAGATTGCGGCGCATCAGATGCACGAACTGCCCCATGCCGATCGAAGCAGTGTCGCCATCGCCCGACAGGCCAAGAGTCATCATCGTGTGGTTGGCGAGAATTGCACCGGTGGAGATCGCCGGCATCCGCCCATGAACGCCGTTGAAGCTGTGTGCGCGGCTGAGAAAGTAGGCGGGACTCTTGGACGAGCAGCCAATGCCGCTCATCTTCATCACCCGCTCCGGCTCGACTCCCATCTCGAAGAGAGCGTCAATAATACGCTCGGAGATGGCGTTGTGACCGCAGCCGGCGCAGAGCGTGCTCTTGCCGCCGCGATAATCGAGAATGGGAAGGCCGATGTGATTCACTTTGGGAGCAGAAGCGGCAGTTGCCATGTTCAGAGGCCCTCCTTGACGGCAAACTCTTCGGTGATCGATTCAGCATCGATCGGCAATCCGTTGTAGTGAAGAATGCTACGCAGCTTGACCGCCTGGTCGGAGGCAAGATCGAGCTTGAGCAGGCTGGCCAACTGAGCATCGCGATTCTGCTCGACGACGTAGATGCGCTCGTGCGCAGCGACAAAGTCGTGAATCTCATGGGCAAAGGGAAAGGCGCGGATGCGCAGATAATCCACGTCTTTTCGGTAACGCTTCTTGATCTGATCCATGCTTTCACGCAACGCGCAATCGGTCGAGCCGAAGGCCAGAAAGCCGATCTTCGAGCTTCCATCCCTGACCGTAACCGGCGCCGGAACCAGGTCTCTTGCCTTTTCGAATTTCAGAGCCAGCCGCTTCATCAGGGCCTGGTACTCGTCGGGATTTTCGGTGTAGGCGGCGGCATCGTTGTGCCCGGAGCCACGGGTAAAGTAAGCGGCCTTGGGATGTGGGGTTCCCGGCAGTGTGCGCCAGCCGATGGCATCGCCATCGACATCGCGGTAGCGGGCAAAGCCTCCCATCCGCTCCAAATCCGCGGCGGTGAGCACCTTGCCGCGGTCCAGCGGCTTGGTGGGATATTCAAAAGGCTCGGAGATCCAGTTGTTCATGCCAAGATCCAGATCCGAGAGAAGAAAAACCGGCGTCTGCACGCGCTCGGCAAGGTCGAAGGCAGCCTGAGTCAACTCGAAGCACTCCTTGACCGAGCCAGGAAGCAGCACAATATGCTTGGTGTCGCCGTGGGAGAGAAAGGCCACTGAGAGCAGGTCCGATTGCTGGGTTCGCGTCGGCATTCCGGTCGAAGGCCCGGTGCGCTGCACGTCGATGATGACGCCGGGAATCTCGGCATAGTAGCCCAGCCCGCAAAACTCGGCCATCAGCGAGATGCCGGGACCGGAGGTTGCCGTCATCGAACGGGCGCCCGCCCATCCCGCGCCCAGCACCATGCCGATGGCAGCCAACTCATCCTCGGCCTGGATTACGGCAAAGGTCGCTTTGCCCTCCGGCGTCAAACGCAGCTTCTTGAGCAGATCGGCGGTGGCTTCGATGACCGATGTGGAAGGCGTGATCGGATACCAGGCAACCACCGTCACACCGGCAAAGACCGCGCCCATACCGCAGGCGGCATTGCCATCGATCACGATCTTGCCCGCCGTCTCATTCATTCGTTCGATCAAGTAGGGATCGCGCTTGGCTAGATGTTCCTGCGCAAATTCATAGCCGGCCTTGACGGCGCCGAAGTTCAGTTCGAAGGCCTTCTGCTTTTTGGCGAACTGGCGGCGCAGCCCGTTCTCCACCACGCCCGGATCGATGGCCAGCAACTGAGCCGCAACGCCCACATAGACCATGTTCTTCACCAGCTTGCGCAGCTTGGCTTCGGGACAGACGGAAGCGGTGATCTTATCGAAGGGAATCTCGTAAAGGACAATATCGCTGCGAAGGGTATCGAGCTTCAGATTCTCATCGCAGATCGCCACGCCCCCGGAGGGCAAGGCTGCGATGTCCTCTCGCGCAGTGTCGGGATTCAGCGCGATCAGAATCTCAGATTCGCGCTTGCGGGCCACATAGCCCTCCTTGCTGGCCCGTATGATGAACCAAGTGGGCTGGCCGGCGATGTTGGAGGGGAAAAGATTCTTTCCGCTGACGGGAACTCCCATTCCGAAGATGCTCTTCAGCAATACGCTATTGGCAGATTGAGAGCCGGAGCCGTTCACCGTTGCCACGTTGATGCTGAAGTCGTTGATTACACGCTCGCGTACGCTGCTGACGCCCTGTTGATGACCCAGGGCAAGGTCGCCTGTCGCCATGTGGCGGAATTCCCTTCCGATAGAGGCAAGTGCCGGTCTATCTCTTGCTCAGATGTGATTATAGTCACATCCGAGGGCTTCTGTATCAAATCCAACCCTCGGTAATTCGATGCTGTTTTCCCAAAATAAGGCTCGAAATCTGCCGATGCAAATCTGTTCCGATCTGGATAGGAAGAACATCTCTTTCCGTCGGGGCGATAGAGCTTATCCCCGAAGGGCCAGACGCGCCGAGTCCCGATGCCAGCGCCGGAGCAGCGTCGAGGCAATCAGGATCAGCGCCAGCGTCAGGCCGATCCAAAGTCCGTAGACGCCCCAATGAAAAAGAAAGCAGAGTGTAAGCCCCAGCGGCAAACCCAGCACCCAGTAGCCAGCCAGATTGGCGAGCATGGGAACCCGCGTCTCGCCCAGACCGCGCAAGGCACCAGTCGAAACCGTCTGAATGCCGTCGAATATCTGAAAGGCCGCCGCCAGACCGAGCAGGCTGGGGCCGACGGCCATCACGCTGCGGTCGCGTGTATAGAGAGCGATCAGTGCATCCGGCACGGTAAGGAAGACGAGCGCCGCCAGCAGCATGAAGCCTGTACCGAGACCGAGCGCCAGCCATCCGGCGCGACGCGCCCGCCCTGGGTCTCCAGCACCCAGGGCCTGACCTACGCTGACCGCCGCAGCGGCCGAGATGCCCAGAGGCACCATGTATGTGAGACTGGCGTAGTTAAGGGCAATCTGGTGGGTCGCCAGCGCCGCCGGCGTCAGCCACCCCGCAGCCAGCGTGGCCAGATTCCACGCTCCAACTTCGAGCAGGATTTGTCCTCCAGCCGGCAGCCCCAGGCGCGTCAGTTGCCGAATCCGCTCCAGATGCGGCCTCGCCCAATGAAGGAAAAGAGAATGCCCGCGCCGGCGCTCATATCGCCAGGCGAAACCGAGCAGCGCCAGGGCCATGAAGACGCGCGAAAGCACCGTGGAAAGGGCTGAGCCTTCCACGCCCATCGCCGGCATTCCCCACTTGCCATAGATCAGAAGCCAGTTGGCGAACCAGTTCAGCAGATTGGCAGCGAGAAAGGTGACGGTCACCACGCGCACCTGGCCTACGGCCTGCAGATAGCGCCGGATTCCGCCATAGAAAAGCAGTGGAAGGGTTCCCCAATTGAGCACACGCAGATAACCGGCTGCCGGCACAGCCACCTCTGGCGCAATCCCGAAGGGCGAAAATCCGAAGCTGGCCAGCGCAACCAGCAGCATCAGGGGCGGGGTGACGATGCAGGCCAGATAAACGCCCTGCGCCAGCCAGCGGTGGCATTCGCCATGGTCCTTGCGCCCGAATGCCTGCGAAACCAGCGTGTCCAGACCGAGCAGCAGACCGAAGCCGAAGAGAACCGGCGTGTAATAGACGGCATTGCCCAGAGCCACGGCGCCGATCGCCGCCGGCCCCAGTTTGCCGACCATGATGGTGTCCACGATGCCCTGGACCATCCAGCCCAGTTCGCTCAACACCACCGGAACGGCCAGAGCGACCATCGCGCCCAGCTCCATTCTCCACTCGGCTTGCCCATGCCTCATGCTTCCACTGTAACCGCACGCGCCGGACCTACCATTGCGCCCAGTCTCCGAGGCCGAGAACCCATGCCGCGAGAAGAAGATTGCAGACGGCGTGGGCGACGGCGGCGTCTCCCATGCGTCCGCGCCAGCGGAGAACGGCAGCAAAGGCCACCCCAGCCAGCGTTCCCAGAATCATATGCTGCCAATCGAACAGATCCTTCATGTGCTCCAAGCCAAAGACAGCGGAGGAGATAGCGATGGCGAGCGGGGTCAGGCCGGAAAAAGAGACGCGATCAAACTCCCGGTCCATCAGCCGGCGCGCCAGATAACCGCGAAAGGCCAACTCCTCCGCGATGGGCACGGTGATGACCGCAGCAGCGACACGGAATCCAATCCAGCTCCAGCGAGCGGCAGGCGACAGCGCTCCAAGCGACAGGCCGGTCAGGCTGGTAGCGGATGAGTGCACCCAGCCCATCCGCGCCAGCCATGCAGGAGCGATCCAGAGCAGAAAGACTGCGGCGCCAGCGGCCGGAGCAACCCAGCCGAATCGCCAGTCGAGCTTTTTCAGCTCCGGCAGGAGATACAGGATTGCAAAAGCGGCGGCAAAAAAGCGTAAGGGATAAGCCCACTCAAAATGTCCTGAAACCGACTTGGAGAGAAAGGCTGCGGCCAAAATCGCAAGAAAAGGCAGCAAATAGGCGCGGATCGCAGGAGATTCTCCGCTTGATTCCTCTGCCTCCGCCGATGCGCAGGGCACAGACTCCACTCTGGCCTCTAGCCTCCCGCCCTGCACAGACAATCCGCGCGCCGGCGCCTTTTGCAGCCAACGAAGCCGCTGCGTATACAAGGAGAAGCCTAGCGCGACCAGGGTAAAGGAGATCCAGCCGGCCTGGGAGTGGAAGCCGACCATTGCGACCTCTTCGCTGACCAGAGTGCCGATCAGAATCAGAGCACTGATGCGAAGAACATTCATCAACCAGATACATGCGAGGGCACAGGGAATCAAGAGCAATGCACGGGGAAAGCGAAGCTGCCTTCTGAGATACAAGAGCCAAACAATCGTGAAGGCAAGGATCAGGCCCATGCCCTCCATGCCGGAACAGGACGGCCAGATCAGAACGGAAAAGCGAGGCGTGCCGACGGTGAAGCTGGAGGCATCTGAGGCGGAATCGGGCAAAACCAAGCCCAAGACCGCCTGAACCGTATCGAAGGTGGCAATCTGCACGGCTTGGCCAACTTCCGCGCTCGACGATCTCCACAGGCTCTGCGAAGGATGAACCAAGAACCAGGCGGCAACGCCAGCCAGAGCGGCGTAGAGCCAGAGCGGGCGGGTCTCCCGAAGCATCCTGATCCACAAACGAAAGGGGATGCAGGCCAAAGCGAGAAGGGGGAGTTTCAAAAAAAAAAGCGCGGTGATCACCCAGGCCGCCACATGAGTGAAGCGAATCTCCGGCTCGTTCCCTGCCGTCATCCTATGAATAGCGATCAACGCAGCGACACACGCGAGGTATCCGCCAAAGAATCGGAAGTCAAAGGGAATGCGTTCCCGCTGAGCCTTCAACCAGCGATAACCGAGACCGATGAACACGGCAAACGATACGATCGCGATAGGAAGTAGATGCGCATGAAAGGATGGGAGAACATGAAGACCGCCTGCCGCCAGAAGAGAATCCAGCGCAAGCAGAAGTGCAAAAATATAAGTACGCCCTAGTAGATGACTCTGAAGAAAGATAGAAATAGCCGACTGGAAACGGCCGTTCCCAGTCGTGCGAGGGCCTGAGTTCATCTCTGTCGCAATTTTCGTCTATTTCTTGCGTCTGACGCGCAAAACCGCAAGCGAACCCACAAACAAGGTGAGACCGCTGACCGCCATACCGGGATCAACCTCAGGGGTATGCGGCGGGCCAGCAAATGCGGTTGCACTGGCGCTTAGTGCAAGCCCCAGTACGATGAACATATATTTCAGGAAATTCCTCTTCACGTTCAATTCCTTTCTGGTCGAGCTAACCAAGTGATTCGAAATCACTCAAGAATTCGAAGCAAACTACACATCCCAATGTCGTTTCCAGCGCCATCCGCGATTCAAACTCAATCCTTGCAGATCGACGCCTTTGAACCCAGCCGAGAAACCAGAAAGAAACTACAACGCGATCAGGCTCTTCGGATTCAATGCACCGGGGGGAAATCCCGGAGGGAAAGCAGGATATCAGTACAGCAACCGTTCAGCCATTAGTGCAAATCTTAACACACTCAAATCCCGTTCTTACAAGTAGATCATTGAAACAAAGTAACCTACGCCGAGTTACTTTGATGGACGAAGCGGCCTTTCAGGCCGCCGAAAGGCGAAAAACACCCATTCGAATTCAGCACTCACTTTAACTGACTGCCGGACGCAGTTGCACCTTTTTTGCTACAAGAACAAGCTGGGCCGAAGCCAGTTTGGGCTGATCTTGCTTCTCGGAAACTGCCTCGACATGAATCTCGCCGGGCTGCTTTCCTGCCTGCACAATCGCCTGAGCCAGTCCGTTGAAGAGCGAACGTTTTGCCTCTTTATCGCTTTCCTGGCAGTTGGGATCGCCGTTACCCACGCCAATCAGTACGCCGCTTCCGGAGATGCGGAAGCCGATCAAGTGATCGGCGGTGGGAACCGGACGACCATCCTTGTCGAGCGCTTCCACGGTCAACATCGCCACATCTTCGCCGTCGGCGTCGATCTCGGAGCGATCCGCAGTCAGGCGGATCGCCACCGCCTCGCCGGTCGTCTCGCGCTTCTCAGTGAGCACCACCTTGCCGTCTTTTTTCCCGCGCGCCTCGATCACGCCCGGTTCGTAGCGAACCTTCCATTCAATGTGCCGCAGACGCGGAACCTTTTGGCTTCCCAGGCTCTTGCCGTTGACCAAAAGCTCAACCTCGTCGAGATTCGAGTGAACCCAGACCGGAATCTCGTCCCCCTCCCTGCCCTCAAAGTTCCAGTGAGGAAACAGATGCAGCACCGGCTCGGCGCCCCACCAGGATTTGTAGTAGTAGAAAGTATCCTTGGGAAAACCGCACATATCCACGATGCCAAATTGCGAGTTGATCGAGGGCCATCCGTAGGGAGTTGGCTCGCCGCGATAGTCAAAGCCGGTCCATGCAAAGCCACCCGCCTCCCACTCCCGCGTCGCATAGTATGTCCACCATACCTCGGCTGTCTCGCCCCAGTTGGCGGGATTCACATCGTAGGCGCTTTCGGTGTTGCGCAGCGGATCGGTGGTATAGTCGCCGCGCGTGTAAAACGAGCTGGCCGTCTCCGAGCCATAGATCGCCCGCGTGGGGTTCTGCTTGTGAAAATCATCGGGCAAATTCAGTTGATAGTTGAAACCGATGATGTCCAGCGCGCCGCTGACACCTTGCTTGTTGGTGCCGTTCACGGCGGCGGAGACCAGGCGTGTCGGGTCCAGTTCGTGGCATCTGCGCACCATCGTCGCGCCGACCTCCGCGCCCTGCTCGGCCATCTGCTCCTGCATCTGCCACTCTTCGTTACCGATCGACCAGAGAATGATCGACGGAGAGTTGCGATAGCGCTTGACCATTGCCTCCAACTGCGCCAGGCCTTCGGAACTGGAACTCATCTGGCGCGTCTCACACATCATCATCATGCCCATGCGATCGCAGGCATTCACCCACTCCGGCGTCGGCATATTGTGCGAGGTGCGCACGGCATTGCATCCCATTTCGCGCAGCACGCCCATCCGGAAACGCTGCAGGCTGTCCGGCACCGCCGCGCCCACCCCGGCATGATCCTGATGGTTGCAGGTGCCCTGAATCTTCAGTTGCTTGCCATTGAGCAAAAAGCCCTTGTTGGCGTCGAAGACGGCGGTGCGCACACCAAAGCTGATCCGCTCGGCGTCACGCGGCTTGCCATTGGCCTCGACCGTCACGATGGCGGTGTAGAGATTCGGCGCATCCACCGACCAGAGCGCTGGATCGTCGAGCTTGGCGGTTGCGGTAAAGCCCGCACTGCCGTCCACAGCAATCGCCTGCGCGGCAGACTCGGCAGTGGCGACGATCTTGCCCTCAGCATCGAGGACCTGCCAGCTCACGCTGGCTCTCTCCGTCTCTTTGCCTTCGTTCTGCACCACCGTTCCCAGCGCGAGGGTTGCGGAGCCGCCGTTCAATTCGGCGCGGACCGTGCTCTCCCACCGGCCCAGATGCAGCGGATCGGTCTTCATCAGCCACGCGTGGCGATAGATGCCGGCGCCCTCGTAGAACCAGCCGTCGCCAAAGCTGGCATCGACTCGGACCACAATATAATTCTTGGTGCCGTAGCTGAGAAAGTCCGTCAAGTCGAAGCGGGATGGCACATAGCCGTTATTGTTGCGGCCAATAAAGCAGCCGTTGACAAAGACCAGAATATCGCGGAATGCGCCGTCAAACTCGACCCAGATGCGGCGTCCTCGATCGCTGGCCGGAATCTCGAACTCACGCCGGTACCAGCCTACGCTCGTCTCCGGATAGCGGCGGCCAAGAGGCTTGAATCCATGCGAACTCTGCTCCTTGTCATTCACGAACGGAAGCTCAACCGCCCAATCGTGCGGCAGATTCAGTGCGCGCCACTTAGAATCGTCGAATTTGTCCTTGGCGAAGTCGAAGGTGCCTGTCTTAGCAAAGTCGCCTTGTCCATAGCCGAAGCCCAGATCCCGCGTTGGGTCGGCGCTATGACCGAACTGAAACTTCCAGCCAAAATCGAAGAGGAGCTGCTGGCGCGGCGGCAGCGCCGTCAATGCCTCCGCCGAAACTGAATCGCCCGCCAACAACCGGGCTGTGCGGCCCCAGGCAGAGCGAGCAACGAGGGATGAAGCGGAAAGGACCAGGCCAGACGAGAGCAGGGCGCGACGAGAGATGTTTGCCATATGACTCCTAGATTCAATCAGCGTTCACCGTTGAAGCCAGAAGAATTTCGAACGGCGAGCAAAATGAACTATAAATCACGCGGCGCAGGCTAGTAAAACACTCCAATCTCTTTAGACAAAGCAGAGCGCAAGACGGAGCATCCAATGCGCCCAACCGTCATGCCGGATAGAAGCTACCGATCCAGTTTTGCAGCAGCGCCGGAAAGCAGCCGAGCACAACGACTGCGGCGGCGATGAGAAGCAGGACGGCCATGGTGACGGGATGGGCGTGGATCGGCGAGTTGTCGATGGCCGGCATCACGTAGGCGCGCTTGAGGACTTGCAAGTAGTAGTAGAGCGAGACGGCGCTCATGGCAACAGCGAGAGCCACCAGCGCGAAGGGAACCGGCCCGGCCGAGACGCCGAGGACCGCGGCAAAGAGATTGAACTTGGCCCAGAAGCCGACGAGCGGAGGAATTCCGGCGAGCGAAAGAAAGAGGACTAACAGCACCGCGGCGAGGAGTGGATTGCGCTTGTGCAGGCCGAGGAAGGAGTCGAGCCGGTCGCTGCCAGTGGCCCGCTCAACGACAGAGACAACGCCGAATGCGCCGATGGTGGTGAGGCCGTAGGTGAGGATGTAGTAGAGAATTGCGTTCTGATTGGCGATGACGTATTTCCAGGATGAGAGCAGAGCCTCCAACTCCCCAGGCTTACCACTGAGATGCTGAGCTGTGCTAACGGCTAATAGGATGTAACCTGCGTGTGCGATCGCCGAATAAGCAAGCAATCGACGGACGCTCGTCTGGGCCAACGCTGCAAGATTACCGACGACCATCGATAAAGCAGCAACAGCGAGCAGGACTCCAGTCATACCAGTCCATACCCCGTCATACTGATGCAATCGAGATATAAGCTCCCTGCTATCTAAGTTATA
Organism: Occallatibacter sp.; assembly: GCA_049587335.1. Classification (GTDB taxonomy): domain Bacteria; phylum Acidobacteriota; class Terriglobia; order Terriglobales; family Acidobacteriaceae; genus Telmatobacter. The sequence continues at coordinate 47,238 of JBAVDS010000104.1, forward strand.
AGTAGACTCAAACAAAGTTATGGTCGAAATCCTACTACAGACAGTGATCAACAGTGTGAAACTGGCAATCTTGGAGACGGAAGCAATGAACGCCGCTGCGGAGGCTGGTGCACCCTCGTAAGTATCGGGAGCCCACAAGTGAAATGGAACAGCAGCAACCTTAAATCCCAAACCTGCTACAACAAGAACCCAACCAACATAGAGTAGAGGTGCCGATCCTTGCCAAAATACCACATATTGAATCTCGGCTAGATCTGTGCTTCCTGTCATTCCGTAAAAATAGCTGAATCCGAAGAGTAAAAAAGCAGCCGACATTCCGCCGAAAAGGTAATACTTCAGTGCAGCTTCAGCACTCTTACCAGAGCTTTTCGCAAACGCCGTCATAATGTAGAGGCTCAGACTCAATAGTTCAAGTCCTACAAAAATGACCAGCAAATCCTGTGCACCGGCCACTAACAAACCGCCAGATGCCGCCATCAGAACCACAGCGACGAATTCGCCGACGTGGCGTGTAAAATCCGAATCGATGAGGAGTAACAATGTTAAAGCTGTCAAAACAAGAATTCCGGTTTGTGCCAACTTTACATATGTGCCTGTGACGAGTAGAGCAGAACCGAGGGAATCAAATAATGTAAACCAATCATTGCTCTGCAACTGCAACGCCCACAACGCCGCGCCACAACCAACCACGCCCAGTAGCGCTGCCACGGCCACGCGCACTTTGAGGGCTGCCTTGCGCAGGAAGCCGAGGTCTACGATCAACACGACGAGCGCCGCGAGTTCCAGCATCGTCTCCGGCAGAGTCACGCGGAAGAGGTCCGAATAGTTCATTGCACACCTCCCGCGAGCAGAGCCTTGACCGCACGCTCGATGGTGTCGAGCAGAATACGAGGCCACACCCCGACCAATAAACTCGCCCCCAACAGCAAACTTACTCCTGTCACTTCCGGCCAGGTTATGGCTGCGAAGGGGTGCTCCCGTTCCTCTTCCAGCACGTGCGCGCTGGGCAGGGCATCGCTGAAGAAGGCCTTCTGCAAGGCTCGCCAGGTGTAGGCAACCCCAACGGCAACTCCCACACCCGCCGCCGCAACCCACCAGGGATTCACCTTCCACGCGCCGGCGAGTACCTGCAACTCGGCTACAAAGCCGGAGAAGCCGGGCATTCCCATTGAGGCCATTCCGGCAATGACAAAGGCCCAGGCGGCAAAGGGCAGCCGCTGCGACAGGTGCATCGTCTCCAACTCCGCCAACTGACGCGTGTGCGTGCGTTCGTAGACGATGCGGCCGACGATGGCGAAGAGCAGGCCGGCGATGATGCCATGCGAGAACATCTGCATCACCGCGCCGCTGACGCCAATCTGATTGAGTGTCATCAGGCCGAGCAGCACAAAGCCCATGTGACTGACGCTGGAGTAGCCGATGACGAATTTGAAGTCGCTCTGCGCGAGCGCAACCAACGCACCGTAGACGATGCCGATGACCGCCAGCACGGCAAACACATCGCGCCACGATCCAATGCCGATGAAAGAGAATCCCCAGGGATCGAGGCCGCGGGGAAAGAGCGCAATGCCGACACGCAGGCAGCCGTATGCACCCAACTTCATCACCACGCCAGCCAGCAGCATCGAAGCAGCCGTTGGCGCGGCCACGTGGCCCGTGGGCGCCCATGTATGAAAGGGCCACATACCGGCGAGAATCGCAAAGCCAGTGAAGACCAGCGGAAAACAACCCATCTGAAAGCTCACCGGAAGATTGGCATGAGCCAGCGCGTCGAGAGTGGTGGAATGGCTGCCCGCCGTGGCGTAGGCCGCGAGCAGGCCGATCAGCACCATCGCCGAGCCAGCGAAGGAGTAGAGCGCCAGCTTCATCGCCGCGTACTCGCGCCGCGTCGATCCCCAGATGGCGATCAAAAAATACTTGGGAACGATTGCGATTTCGTAGAAGACAAATAACAAAAATAGATCGAAGCTGAGAAAGACTCCGTAGACTCCGCCGATCAGCGCGAGATAAAAGGCGAAGAATTCGTTGGTTCTCAGCTCAATGTTCCAACTGAACAAAACTCCAGCCACGGCGGCGAGACCTGTGAGTAGAACCAGCACGCGGCTGATGCCGTCGGCGGCGAGCAGAAAGTGAATCCCCATCGCCGGCACCCAGGGCAGATCGACAAAGGTTACTCTTCCCTGCCCCATGCCCGCCACAAAGCCCTGTACGGCCAACGCCAACCCGGCGACGGCCACAGCCAGCGCCAGCCAGCGCGACAGAGCCGGTCTGCCCTTGGGCATGAGAGCCAGCGCGAGCGCTCCGGCAAACGAGAGATAGATCGTCCAAGCCAGCATTAAAATCTCCAGTGAGCCAAGAGGTTCAGGACCGTGGGATTCACGCTGGCCACAATCCATTGGGGCATCAGTCCCACCAGCAGCATAAGGGCAATGACCGGAGCCAGCGCCATCCGTTCGTTGTGGTGCAGATCGGGAAAGTTGACACAGTGCGCGGGAAGCGGACCGGAAAAGACCTTCTGGATCACCTGAAGAATGACAGCCGCTGTCACGAGAAGGCCCAGGACCGAAACTGTCGCCGCAACCCAGGCCAGCGGAAAGACGCCGCGGAAGATGAGGAACTCTCCGGGAAAGCCATTCAACCCCGGCAGCCCCAGTGAACTGAAGAGCGCGATTCCCATCAGTCCGGCCAGCACCGGAGCGGGTTTGCGCAGCCCGCCGAATTGATCAATGCCGCGATGGCCGCCGGTGCGCTGTTGCATCATGGCGACGAACCAGAAGAGCGCCGCCGCCGTAATGCCATGGTTGAAAATCTGCAAGATCACACCGTTGAGCGCGAAGGCCTGACTGGCCTGCGCGGCTTTATCCGCCGCTGGAACCGCCAGCGCAAAGATCGCCAGCAGGCAATAGCCCAGGTGATTGATCGACGAGTAGGCAAAGATGCGTTTTAGATCCTTCTGCGCCGCGGCGGCCCAGGCGCCCATCACCACTGTCGCCACCGCCAGCACCAGCAGCGGCGTCCGCATCTGAGAGATTTGATGGCCGAAGAGCGGCAGCGCGATGCGAAGCAGGCCATAGACGCCCATCTTCGACATGGCGCCGGTCAAGAGCATGGTCACCGGTGAAGGCGCCTCGGCATAGGCCTCCGGCAACCAGGTGTGAAAGGGAATCATCGGCACCTTGACGGCAAAGCCAGCCAGCACTCCGATCGCCAGCCATAGCATGACCGGCTTCGTCACCAACTGTTCCAATTCTCCGCTCGATGCCAGCTGCGTCAGATAGCCGAAGTCCATGCTCTTTGCATAGCCGAAGAGCGGACTCTTGGTGGCAAAAAACAGGCCCAGAAAGCCGATCAGCAGCGCCACCGAACCGGCCATCGTGTAAACGAAAAACTGAGTGGCCGCCGGCCCTCGCCGCGCGCCGCCCCAGAGCTTGATGAGGAAGAAGGCGGGAATCAGACTCAGCTCCCAGAACAAGAACCAGTGAAAGAAATTCAGAGCGGTAAACGAACCGAAGAGGCCGGCCTCCAATACAAGAACCAGCGCAAAGTACAGCCCCGGCTGATGATGCACGCGATGCGCGGCGTCCACGGACATCAGCGTGACAATCGCCGACAGAACCAGCATCAGCGCGCCCAACCCATCGACGCCGAGGTGATACTCGATGCCCAGCGAGGGCGCCCACGCGTGCCGCTCAACAAGTTCAAAGCCTCCGCTTGCGTGCAACTGCGTCCAGATCACCAGCGCCAGCGTCAGACTGGCCAGCGTAGCGATCAAAGCCACAGCGCGCGCCTGCCTGCCGGAGAAAAGCGCAATCGCCGCGCCCAGCAAGGGCACTGCGGTCAGCAGTGTCAACAGTGGGAATGCGCTCATGCCATGCTGCTCCAGATCAGAAATGCGGCCAGCAAAACCACTGCCAACGCGAGAATTCTCAGGTAACTTTGAACGCGACCCGACTGCACGCGGGAGAGCAGCCCGCCACCGACGGCCAGCTCATCGCAGCCTTTATCAAAGCCGCCGTCCACCACATTGGTATCGAGAAAGCGATTCAGCCGCGCCCACAGCGCAAAGGCAAACACCACTCCAGCTACTGCTCCGCCCCAGATGCGCCGGTCGAGCCAATCGGCCACGCGCGCCCACCATCGATAGAATGCAATCACTGTCACTCCGTACAACTCATCGACATAAAGCCGGTCGCGCAGCCAGCCCCAGGGCAGAGGCGCAATCTGCTCCAGCGCATCCGGCTGCGAAGGCTTGGGAGTGCGGTCTGCATAGAGCCTCCAGCCCAAGAAAAGCCCTAGAGCTACCACGACCGTCGAGATTCCCATCAGCGCAGGCAGCCCAGGCTCCAAGAAGCCATGCGGATCGAAGGCCGCCGCGTGTCCATCGAGAAAGGCCCGGAACCAGGGCCATGCAGGCGTTCCAATCGCTCCCAATGCAATGGCGAAGAAGGCCAGAAAGCTCAGCGGCGCAATCATGACCGTCGGGCTTTCATGCGCAGCCTTGCCGCCGCGCCAGTGTCCGCCAAAGACATAAATCACCTGCCGCATCATATAAAACGCGGTCAACAGCGCGCCGAAGACTAACAGATAGAAAGGCGTCTTGGCCACGCTCCAATGCTCAGCCGCCTCCAGAATCCCATCTTTCGACCAGAAGCCGGAAAAGAGCAGCGGAAAACCGCACAGCGCCAGCATTCCTATCGCATAGGTCAGAAAGGTCAGAGGCATATCGGACTTCAATCCGCCCATCTTGCGAATATCCTGCTCCCCGTGGCAGCCGTGAATCACCGAGCCTGCGCCCAAGAACAAAAGCGCCTTGAAGAAAGCGTGCGTGATGAGATGAAAGATACCAACAGCCACGCCACCCATACCGAGGCCAGCCATCATATAACCAAGTTGCGAGATCGTCGAGTAAGCCAGAATCCGCTTGATGTCGTTTTGAGCCACAGCGATCAACGCGGCAAAGACAGCCGTAAACGCGCCCACCCAGGTAACTACAGTCAGCGCAGTCGTCGTACCGCCAGCCAGCGCGCCCGCAGCCATCAGCGGATAAACGCGCGCAATCAGATAGACGCCCGCGGCCACCATCGTCGCCGCGTGAATCAGCGCCGAAACCGGCGTCGGGCCTTCCATCGCATCCGGCAGCCAAACGTGCAGCGGAAACTGCCCGCTCTTGCCCGCCGCTCCGGCAAAGATCAAGAGAGCAATCGCGCCGGCCGCCGTCAGTCCCCAAGCGGCTGGTTGCGCAAGCAACCCGGCCAGCGCGCCTGCTTCCATCGAACCCGCGCCATAGTTATAGAAAAGCAGCGTTCCTGTTTGACTGAAGAGCCAGACAATTCCCAGCAGAAAGAAAACATCGCCGATGCGTGTAGTAAGAAATGCTTTCTTCGCAGCCGCCGCTGCAGAAGGTTTCTGATACCAAAATCCAATCAACAAGTAAGAAGTAAGTCCTACGATCTCCCAGCACATGAAGAGCAGCAGAATCGAATTGGAAATCACCACGCCGAGCATCGCTCCGGCAAAGAGCGATAGGAAGCAAAAGAAGCGTGTGTAGTTTTCGTCATCCTTCATGTAGCCGGTGGAGTAAATAAAGATCAGCAGGCCGACAAAAGTGACCATCACCAGCATCACTGCCGAGAGTGGATCGAGCACCCAGCCGAGATCTACATTCGTCGCGCCGATTTGAATCCAGGTGAAGTTGAAGATTAAGCGGGTCGAAATGCCCTGAGTCCAATCAAGAACAACATGAGTAAACGCAATAAGCGAGAGCAATAGTGAAAAGCTCAACGAGCCAACAGCAAGCGTAGCGGCGCTCTTGCGGTACGGCTGCTTGAGAAGCGCGATCGCGCCAGCGGCAATCATAGGCACCACTGCGATAAGAATCAGATAGTCACAGGTTGGACCGCAATGAGTAAAGGATCCGGAAACCGATTCAGTATCTAGCATCCATTCATCCCTTCATCCTGTTCATCGCATCCAGGTCCGTCGTCTTGGCGTGGCGATGAATCTGAATCACGAGGCCCAAGCCCACAGCCGCCTCGGCTGCCGCCACGGCAATTGAAAAGATCGCAAAGATCATCCCGGTCATCCGCTCCGGATGCGGCCCGTAGCGCCAGAAGGCGATCAGATTCAAGTTAGCCGCATTCAGCATCAGCTCAATGCCGATCAGCACCAGAATCGCGTTGCGCCGCGTCAGCGCACCGGCCAGTCCAATCGAGAAGAGCAGCGCGGCCACCAGAAGATAACTTGCCAGCGGAGTCAACTTTTCCCCTCTTTCTCATGCATCGCCACAATCACCGCCCCAATCGTCGCCGCCGTCAATAGCACCGCGACAATCTCCAGCGCCAGCACGTAACGGCCCACCAGGGCATTGCCGATCTCTAAAACCGTTACGGTTGGCACGGCTGTCTCATGCGGCAATATGCGCGCGCTCCCCATCACCGCCCAGCCCAGCACCGCAAAGACTCCCGCTGCAATTACCAGTCCTACAAACCAGTTGTGGCTATAGACGCCATCTCTGGGCGTCTCTGAGCCTTTCGTCAACAGAATTGCAAAGACCACCAGAATCGCCACCGCGCCGATGTAGACGAGAATCTGAGCGAAGCCGGCAAACTGTGCATCCAACTGCAAAAACAGCAGGGCCAGTCCGGCGAAGGCCACGGTCAGCGCCAGCGCGCAATGCACCGTGTTCTTCAGCATCACAGCGGCCAGCGCGCCCGCCGCCGTCAGCGCCACAACCAGATAAAATGCAAAGCTCATCGGCCGCACTTCCCTTCCCTGCTCACTGCGAGCGCAGAGTGCCCGACTCTCGCCGCCTCTGTATTTATGCGGCGAAGGTGGGATAACTCGAATCCACTCCGCAAACAATTACTCCGCATAGCGATATACCCTCGGGCCGCGATGCTTTCTGCGCATCTCACCCAAACCCAATGCCGCATAAGCTGCAATCAGAATCGCCGAGCAGAGCAGCCAGCGCAGCCATCCCTCGCCCATGAAGCGCCACAGTGCGGCAACCATGAGATTCAGCAGACACATGGGAAGGACAAACTTCCAGGCAAAGTTCATCAGTTGATCCTGGCGAAGACGCGGCAGGGTTCCGCGCACCCAGATGAAGACGAAGATCGAGAGCATCAGTTTGGAGAAGAACCATATCCACGACGGAATCCATGTCAGGAAGGAAAACGGCGCCGTCCATCCACCCAGAAACAGCGTCGTGCCCAGTCCGGAGATGGAAAACATCGCCAGATACTCGCCCAGAAAAAAGAGCGCGAACTTGAATCCGGAGTACTCGGTGTGATAACCGGCCACCAGTTCCGACTCGCCTTCGGGCAGGTCAAAGGGAGAGCGGTTGGTCTCCGCAGTCGTCGCGATGGCGTACATCACAAAGCCCGCGCATCCCCAGGGCGTGAAGATGTACCAGTGTGGAAGGCCGTAGCTATACTGATTCTGCGCGGCAACGATCTTGGTCAGAGAGAGCGAACCGGTCATCATCACCACGGTCACACTGGACAAAAGCAGCGGCACCTCATAGCTGATCATCTGCGCGACCGCTCGCATCGCGCCCAGCAGCGAATACTTGTTGCGGCTCGACCATCCTGCCATGAAGACCGATAACTCCGTGGAAGCGCCGATCGCAAAATAAAACAGCAGCCCGGCATCCATATCGACGAGCACCATATTGCGTCCCATGGGCAGCACGGCAAAGCCCATGAAGACGGCGACGACCAGAACAACCGGAGCCAGAAAATGCACCGCCGCGTCTGCGCTCAACGGAACAATATCTTCCTTGGTCAGCGATTTGATGCCGTCGGCCAGCGGCTGAAGAATGCCGAAGGGACCGACGCGGTTGGGGCCAAGCCTGTTCTGTATGCGGCCCAGGCCCTTGCGCTCCAAAACCGTGGTCAAGGCAAAGAGCGCGGGAAAGATGCTTACGATGGCCGCGACGCCCAGTAGCGCTGACGCCGCTGGACGCAATGGCTCCGGCAAAAAACTCGCCAGCCAATGCTGAAGCAGAACGAAGATTTGGTCAAGCTTATCGATCATTCGTCATGCTCCCTGTCCGGCGGCTTTGGCGGCAGCGGCCTCAGTCGCGGCCCGTGCTTTGGCCTCGGCTTTGGCCTTCTCTTCGGAGAGGCGCGCGTCCACGCCTGCGGCTTCGCTGGGATGAATTCGATTGTAATACTCGTTCGACTTCGCCAGTTGCCGGCGATCGTGCAAAAGCCCGCCAAAGCGATCGCTGGTACTCAGTTCGAACTCGGTATCCATCTTGATCGCCTCAAAGGGGCAGACCTCGACGCAGATCTGACAGCTCATGCAGACCGAGATGTCAATGTCGAAGCGCGCGGGATAAAACTGCGGTTTTCCCACAAAGTCCGGCTTTTTGTCCGCGCTCTTGACGATATAGATGCACTTGGGCGGACATTCTTTCTCGCATATCTGGCAGGCCACGCAGCGCAAACCAGCCTCCCAGTCCGCGCCATCGTAAACCAGAAAGGGAAAGACCCGCGCGGCCTCGAAGGGAGCTATCCGCTGCTCCGGATACTCAACCGTTGTCAGCCGCCCGGCGGAGAAATAGCTGCCGAAGAAATTCTTCGCCGTCTCCGCCATCCCCTTCAGTATGCCCTCACCTAACACCCGCTGCCCTCCGTCGCATAGATCACTTTACGCACCAAGCCTGGACTCCCGCGCACACGTTGATGACTCGTAAAGAAACAATCTCACTGCGTTGCCGTCCAATCATCGGCTGCCGCAGAGGAAGTATTTCCACTACCGTCTTCAAACCGGACTTCGGTGAATGTCAATGTCACCTTGATCTCAGCCGCGGGAAGATTGGCTTCCGCTGCGCTTGTAACCGATGGATCCCTCCAGTTCATCGTCACCGCTGTCGGAGTGACCTGGCTGAAGGTCCAGGTGAACTTCACAGCGCCTCCGCCAGCGCTGGCGGGCGCATCCACCGTCTCGACCAGCGTGCAGGAACTGTAGTGACTTCCACGAATGATCTCCTGATACAAGGTCGAGTAAACCTTGCTCGCCGGCAATTCGATCGTCAAAGCCGAGGTTGCGGCCTTCGCTGCCCCGCTCGAAATGCCGACGGCTCCGGCATTGGCGCTGCGCGAGAATGGCAGGCTGAAGGAATCCAGCTTCAACTCCAGCGCCGGTCCCACGCAAGCGAAGTTGTAGTTTCCGCCCGACGTCGCGGTTGTAACGGCGCCGCCTTTGACCTTATTATTGCCTGCATTGGCGCACAGGCCACCCATCAGAGTGACTGCCACGACAATCATTCCGGCTACTCGACGAATCCTCATTCGACCTCTCCTTTTCATTCTTGCATCTCCGCACGCGCGGTTCGCTTTCGGATATCCCAGGCCTTGCTCTTGATACCGGGGAGTGCTCAACCGTCAACATCCTAAAAAGCCAATTCAATCGAATCTCTGCCGCTTCACTCTTTCACTTCTTCACTGATTCACTCTTTCACTGCTTCATCGATCCACTTCTCCCAGCACAATGTCCACGCTGCCGAAGATCAGCACCACATCGGCTACATCGTGGCCGAGACACATATCCTCAAGCACCGTCAGGTTAATCAGACTCGGCGGTCGCACACGATAGCGATAGGGATTTGGTCCGCCATCCGAGATCAGATAAAAACCCAATTCTCCTTTAGGCGCTTCGATGCGGCCATAGGCCTCGCCCGGCTTGGGACGGAAGCCGCGAATCTTTGCCTTGGGGTCCATCACCGGCCCGCCGGGAATCTCCTTGAGAGCCTGTTGCAAAATTCCAATTGACTCGCGCATCTCCAGCAGGCGAATCATGAAACGGTCGTAGACATCGCCATGATCGCCCAGAGGCACGCGGAATTTGAAGCGGTCATATATCCCGTAGCTGTCCACCTTGCGAATGTCGTAATCCACGCCGGAAGCACGCAGCATCGCTCCCGTCACTCCGGCATTCACCGCCACTTCCGGCTTCAGCACTCCCACGCCTTGCGTGCGCGCCACCAGAATCTCATTGGTTGCGAGCAGCGCTTCAAACTCGTCGACAAAGCCCGGCAGCCCCGCCACCACCGTGCGCGTCTTTTCCAGCCACGCCGGAGAAGCATCCACACGGCAGCCGCCGAAGCGCATATAGTTGACCATCATGCGCGCTCCGGTCAGCTCCTCGAAGAGATCGAGAATCTTCTCCCGCTCGCGGAAGGCATACATCAGCGGCGTGCCGCTGGCGCCCATCTCCTGAATCAAAAATCCAATTGACCCGGCGTGATTCTGAAACCTCGTCAGTTCTCCCAGGATCACGCGCAGATACTCGGCCCGCTCCGGAACAGCCTGCCCAACGAGCTTCTCGACGGCCAGCGCATAAGCCCAGTTGTTGGTCAGAGGACAGATGTAATCCAGCCGGTCGGTATAAGGCATCGAGGCCAGGTAGCTGATGCTCTCGGCAATCTTCTCGTGGTTGCGATGCAGATAGCCGAAGACCGGCTTCAGCCGCACTACGCGTTCACCATCCAGTGAGACATCCATGCGGAAGACGCCGTGAGTCGAGGGGTGATGCGGCCCCATCGCTACTTCCAGCAGTTCGCCGTCGCCGCTCTCTGCAATCGATGCGGGACGGTTCCAGCCCTCAATCTTTTCGTTTTTGGTCTCCGCAAGGATCATGCTTTAACAGCTCCCTGTTCCCTGTTCCCTGATCCCTGTTCCCTGCTTCTCTTCAGCACCTCATCGTGCGCCGTCGGCTCGTACTCGAAGTCATCCGGCTCAACATAATCGCGGCGCATGGGATGATCCTTGAAGCCATCCCACATCAACAGCCGCCGCAGATCCGGGTGGCCCGTAAAGACGATTCCGTAGAGATCGAAGACCTCGCGCTCCTGAAACTCCGCCGAGCGCCAGACCGGTGTGAGCGAAGGCAGATCTACCTGATCGCTCCGGTTGACGGTATGCATACGAATCACCACCGGCCCATGCTTTTTCTCAACGGAATAGAGGTGATAAACCGCTTCAAGAGAATTCGGCCAATCCACTCCGGTCACATTCGAGAGGTAATCGAGCTTGAGTTCCGCATCATCGCGCAGAAACTTCGCCACACCGAGCGCGCACTCCGGCGCAATCCGCAGCGAGTGCGGCAAGGCTGGGTTGGGATTGGAGGCAATCTCCACCGCAGCGCCCGGAATGGCCGCTTCGATCATCGATTTAATTTCTTCTACCGTTTTCAATTTCTAATTCCTCAAAAACTTACCCTTAACTGCTGTTCATGCCTGGCTTGGTCTAATTCTCACTTGCGCAGAGCTGATTGACGCCTGTAGAGATCCTGTAACATTGTAATGGTTTGCCACATCGAAAAGTATTTGACTAAAGACGTTCACCGGGTAAATATCAGCCTCGTAACCGTTCAAGTAATGCCCGATTTGAGACGTGAGTTTGTGACTCAATTCACTAATCCCAAGTAGTTTCCTCGTCGCCATATCTTTATCGGAATCTGTGGAGAGCAATCCGTATTCCCGCGCATAGATAGTCAGCTGATAATTGACTAAATTAAGTGCCTTTGCTCGTTCCAGCAGCGAGAAACATGTGAGCCATTCATCTAGTATTTGTGAATTCATCTGGCATATATCCACAAAAACCACCCTTTCCAGATTCGTATCCGTTAATACCCAATTTTTCAAGAATCTTGAATAGTATGCTGTTTGCTTTCAACTCATCACTGAATCACCGCCGGCAGCGGCCACACGCCTTTGTTCGATGCCGGCTCCAGATCATGCTCGCCCTGCACCGGCACGGGAAACTCGCCCTGTTGCGCGGCATCCAGAAAACGTGGACGGTCTTCGCCCGTCAGATGCTGTCCGTCGATCTTCTTCTGCAATGTCATGAAGGCCTGGATCAGAGCCTCGGGCCGCGGCGGACAGCCGGGGATATGCACATCCACCGGAATGTAGCGGTCGATTCCCTTGAGCACGTTGTAGCCCTGCTTAAAGGGTCCGCCGCTGATCGCGCAGGCTCCCATGGCGATGACATACTTCGGCTCGGCCATCTGGTTATAGAGCCGCACCACCTGCGGAGCCATCTTCTTGGTCACCGTTCCGGAGACGATCATCAGGTCTGCCTGGCGCGGCGAGGGACGGAAGACCTCGGCCCCGAAACGAGCCAGATCGTAGCGGGCCATCGTCGTCGCAATCATTTCGATCGCACAGCAGGCGAGGCCGAATTGCATGGGCCAGATGGAGTTTCGCCGCCCCCAGTTGTACAGTTCCTCGATGGTGGTCACGAAGACCCCTTGCTTGCCCAACTCGATCTTGAGTCCTTCGTCCACCATTTTTGCCTCGCTCCGCATCGAGTGAATCAGTGAATTGAGTGAATGAGTGAAGAAGTGAATCAGTGAGAAAAGCTCGATTAAGCCGCAAATGGCTTTTGCTTCTCACCCATGTCAAAAAGAACCACAGCTTCTCAACCACATATTCACTGTTCTTCACTCATTCTCTGCTCTTGATCCGCCTCAGGCGACTCAAGACCACGTCAGAACACCCTTCGCCCACGCCCACGCTAGCCCCTCCACCAATAAAAGCACAAAAACCAGCATCGCCCCGCAGGCCGCTGCTCCCAGCCCGGTGAAAGCTACCGCGAAGGGCAAAAGAAAGACCGCTTCCACGTCGAAGATCAAAAAGATAATCGCGTACAAATAGTAGGCCGAGTGGAACTGCATCCAGGCATCGCCCTTCGATTCCAGGCCGCACTCGTAGATGGCGTTTTTCACTGCGTTCGGCTTCGCGGGCGAAAACAGCCTTGCCCATAGCCACGCCAAGCCCAGCGGAGCCAGACCGAATCCGAGCGCCGCTGCAAAGAGAATGGTCAGCGAAAAATAAGGGTTTGAGCCCATCTTTGAAAAAGATTTCCTTCTGAATCAAGCTATCAGTTGGATGGCCATTTTGGCGAAAGGATGCGCCCGCCGCAGCCATCTACTTCCATTTTCTCCTATACATCCCATCCTGTGAACTGCTGGCCGCGCTTGCTCCGGCCGTTGCCTCAATCTTCGATCGCGGCGGCGATCCCGGCACGCACGGCTTCGGGCAGCGGGGGCATGGCGCCGGATTGCGAGGCCACCCACGCACCCCAGCGATTGCCCGCCTCGTTGAGCACGGCAAGGCCTGCGCCACGCAAGAGGTAATGAGTCATCGCCGCGGTAAACGCATCGCCGGCACCGATCGTGTCCGCCACTTTGATAGAGATTCCAGGGTGCTCATGCCACTCGTCGCGTGTCACCAGTAAACTGCCGCGTCCGCCTCGCGTCACAGCCACCATCTGCAACGCGGGAAACTCCCTCAGCAGCCGCTCCGCAGCACGTTGCAATGAACCCGGCGCCGCGCCATCCTGAGCAGGAAGGCCCAGCAGCGACTGGAGCCGCGGAAGTTCCTCGTCGTTCATCTTGAGCACGGTGGCCAGCTCAATCGACTCCCGAATCACCTCACTGGAGTAGAAGGGCGGGCGTAGATTCACGTCCAAGACGCGCACGCACGATGTAGAGCTTCTCGCCACCAGCGTCTGTATCGTCTGCCGCGACGCTGGGGAGCGCTGCGCCAGCGAGCCGAAGCAGAGAGCGTCAGCCCTCTCGGCCAGTTGCAACCAGCCCTCGCTCGCCTCCATAAAATCCCAGGCCGCCGGCTGATGGATGGTGTACCGAGGCTCTCCCGCGTCGAAGGCCACCGTCACACGGCCGGTCTCATGCGCCGGGTCCGCCTGAAGAAAGCTCACATCTACAGGCAGCGCCTGCAGCCGCTCAACCGCTTTGCCTCCCCACTCGTCGCGCCCGATGCGGCTCAGAATTACCGCGTGATCGCCCAGCCGCCCAGCCATCGCCGCAAAGTTCGCCGGAGCGCCGCCCAGACGAGGCCCATCGGGCAAGTGATCCCAAAGCACTTCGCCAATTCCGAGGATCAGATGCTGCTGCTTCAAATGCTCTCCCTATTTCCCGCTTCCTGATTTCCATCGCCAGATCGAGCAATCCTCGTAATTCGCCGATGCATACTCCCCCTCCGGCTGGTTGGCCATGATCTTGTGATCGGCAATGGCATCCGCTCGCGAACGCCGCACCTGTCCAAGAAATATCCGTTGCAATCCGGCCACGCGCTCCAGCACGTGCTCCTGCTCATTGTTGACGTAGAGAAGATCCAGTTTCGTTGCCCGTCCAGCAAGGAGCTTGCTCCAGCCAGCAAGCATCCGCCTCATCACCGGCGCGCCAAAGGGATTGAACAGGAAGATCAGGCACGGACCATCGGGCAGCGGAAATTCGACTGCATCGCCGCAGATCATTTTTACCGGAGCGCGCGCCCGCCCCGATCGCCGCCAGAGAGTCAGATTCTTCTCTGCAATCCGCGCCAGCGTGGGATTCAGTTCCACTCCCACGACGCGGCGAAAGGGCAACTCAGCCGCCAGCATCAGGGCGCGGCCCATCCCTGCGCCGAGATCGATGAAGCTGACCTCTTCGACCGGCAGAGTTCGCCGGCTTCTTCGCCAGCGCCGCACCAGCGCATGGAAGACCGAGGGCGCAATGCCGTAGTAAGCCGTCGCATGGCGATCATGGCTATGGCCGCTCTTCAAATGCCGCCCGGCAACCAGGCCGCTGGTTCGCACCCCAAACTCCTCGTCAAAGGGATGGCGCGTATACCCCTCGCTCACTTTAAGCCCCGGCAGCAGCCGTCTTACCTCCATTTTGCCGGCTCGCATCGCGGCCATCTCCATTCCATTGCGCACACACGAAGACCTCCCGCATGGGGAGGCCCGTGTCTCTCTTGTGTCGTTTTGATATTAGCGCGAACGCAGCGCCTTGATCGCCGCCGGCAGCCGCTCTTCAATGAGCCGCGCACGCTCGGCCGCAATACCGCCCAAGTAGGCCGGCACCGGGGTCGCCGTAAAGACCAGCAGCCAGAGAATCACCGAGAAGCAAAGCCCCGCGATCCCGGCAGAGACCAGCATATGGTAGGTGTCGGTGATGTCCAGGCCGAAGACATTGAAGGCGACGTGCTCCAGCGGTTTGATGTGCTTGAGGACCGCCAACGCGAAAAGAAAAAAGAAAACGGCGAGCGAAGTCAGCACAGCCAGAGTCACATCCAGGCTGCGATGGAAGTTCTGACGCGCTCGGCAGCGGAGGCATTCCGCAAAATGCTGCTCGTAGTCCTTGCGCATCTCCGGAGAGATCCCGGAGATGTCATATCGCCAGCTTGCCAGAATGGCGCCCGCGACTCTGTCAGTACATCTGGTTCTTGCCATAGAATTTACGACTCACTTTGCAAAGGATGTTTCTTGCCGCGTATTTCTGCGCGACTCACGTTGCAACCAAGGCGAATCTCAGACCGCACCATCCATTGTTCCTACGTTGGTGACGCCTGCTCCACTTCGCCTCGCCTCAGCGTTGCCGCCTTGGCATATTCGTTGCCAACCTACCTGGTACAGAGTGAAGCCCGTGTCTTACCATTGTAACGTAACTGATCTAAAAGTAAATAGAGGAAAGCGCTTCCTGCTGCCGGGCGAGCAATAGACGATTGGCCATCAGGCTCGCGCGATCCTTCAGCGCGCGCTCAGCAGCAACCTGTGCCAGCTCTGGAAGATTATTACTTTCAGATAGATGCGCTAAAATCACATAGGCCGCCTGGCCGTCGTAGCCATCCTCCAGAAAGCCAGCCGCAGCCTCGTTGGATAGATGGCCAACGCGCGAGAGAACCCGCTGCTTGACCGCCCAGGGATAGGGGCCGTCTCGTAACATCTCCAGGTCATGATTCGATTCCAGAAGCAGCAGGTCCAGCCCCTGAAGCTGCGCTCTGACGTTGGGAGGAATGTAGCCCAAATCGGTGGCAAAACCCAGCCGCACCCCCTCGGCGCAAAAGACAAACCCAACAGGATCAGCGGCATCGTGCGGAATCGTAAAGGGGCTCACGCTGAGGTCCCCAATTTCAAATGGCTCACCGGCTTGGAAGTACTCGACCGCAGGAAGCCAGGTGGGATCTTTCGTCACAGCGGGTGCAACTGTCTCCTTCGCAACCTCGGTCTCCGCCAGATCGCTCTCGTCCGCCTCGCCCTCTTCGCCTGCCTGCGCAGTCTCGGCCTGTCGCTCCGCGGCCTGCTTGCGCGTCTGCTCCAGCCACTGCGCATACGTCATCTGTTTGCGCGGGGAGATCCAGCGCATCCAGGCCCGGTGGGTCCCCTCGGTGAAGTAGACCGGAATTCCCAGCTTGCGCGCCGTCACCGCCACACCGCCAACATGATCCGAGTGCTCGTGCGTGATGACTATCGCATCCAGAGTCTCCGGCTCCTCGCCCGCCAACCTCATGCGCCGGAAAAGCTCCCGGCAACTCAGCCCGCAATCGACCAGAATCCGCGTTCGCCCTCCCGTGAGAACCGTCGCGTTCCCCTTCGATCCCGATGCCAGCACTGTGAATCGCACCATCTTTTGAGGATACCGCGAAGAGGCGCAGATCGCGCTGAAGAACCGCTCTATCGCCTCCACATCCGGCCTCTTCCTAATTGACAGCTCTGGTCCGCAATGAAAATATGGTTCAGCGATCCCTAACTGATATGAAACGCGCTTCAGCGATTGAGAAATGGAGACAATATGGGCTTTTTATCGTTCGTGCGGTTGTTTTCAAAACTTGTAAAACCGGCGGACGTGGCAGCATTCATTCTTTCCGCTCTGCTTGGCTACCTGGCGGCATCCTTTCTGCCCGAAGGAGCGTGGGCCAGTTATACTTTCATCCTCCTCTCCTATCATCTCTTCCTAACTTGGTTGGTGATCGACGCCGACCGCAAAAGGGGCGTCGCGCTGCCCATCATCCCGGCAATCTTGACCCACTTGGCCTGTCTCGCGCTGATCGTCACCGTCGGCATGGGACGGAACTCCATCCCCTTTTATGCCTTTCTGCGTTTCGGTATCGCCGGACTGGCCCTCTTTGAACGCGACTGGATCTTCAGTGTAGGCAGGAAGGTTGAAGAAGAACAGCCCGCCACCGCTCCGGTCAGCGCGGTGGTCGCCGAAGCCTCTGCCGACGACCACGATGCGTGGCTGCAACATCTGGCGCAGCGCAATCCCTTATCAAGGAAGCCGGGAATGTCGATTCAGGATGAATATCAGGAGTTTCTGGCCGCGCGCTCCAAGAACCGGCTGGCAAAGTCATAACGGATGCAGCGGCAAAAACCAGCTCTGGACTGCGATAGAGCCGTCCCGCTCCGTCCGAGCGTCATGGCTTCCCGGCGCCGAATTGCCTATTCTGTAGCTCCGGCAAGCTGGCGGGAATCTCAATCGAAACCAGTGTGCCGCGGCCAGGATTGCTGACCACACTGATGCGCGCCAGATTGCCGTAGAGAACCTCCAGCCGCTCCTGCACATTCTTCATGCCGATGCCCGCGCCCGCACGGCGCAGCGCCGAGGCCGGACGGTTGCCCATGCCGACGCCGTCGTCAGCCACCTCAATCAGCAAGCGGTCGCCATCGAGCCGGCTGCGCAAGGTGACGGTCCCGCCCTTCAGCCGCGGCTCTAACCCGTGCTTGATGCTGTTTTCGATCAGCGGCTGAAGCAGGATGCTGGGCACTAAAACTCCCAGAGTCCGCGGATCGATCTCCTTTTCGACGCGCAGCTTCTCGGCGCCAAAGCGGACGACTTCAATGTCCAGGTAGTCGTCGGTAAACTTCAGTTCCTCGCTCAGCGGCACATAACTGTCGTGATCCTTGAGCAAGGCGCGCAAAATGTTGCCCAGCTTCACGATCATCTCGCGCGCAAGCTCCGGCTTCACGCGCACCAGCGAGGCAATGGAGTTAAGCGTGTTGAAGAGAAAGTGCGGATTGATCTGGCGCTGTAGAGCATCCAGACGCGCCTCGAGCAGGAGGCGCTTCTGCTCTTCGAGCTTCATCTCAATGCGCAGCGTGTTCCAGACCTTGAGCGCGATGCCAACATCGATCGGCGCGCTCAAGCCAACCAGAGCCTGTAGCCACCAGTGACTTGCCAGCAAGGCAAAGAGCCGATGAGGAAACGCGTGCGCAATCCAGTCCCGGCAGACTTCGGCCGCCACGATGAGAAAGAGCATGAGGAATTGCCGGTCGATCCGTGGCTGGCGCAGGTTGCGGCGAATCCAGCGGTATAGGCTCAGGTCGATGAAGGGCGTAAAGGACCATATCTCCTCCTTCTCGACGAACCCTCCCAGTAGTCCCGCTCCCAGCCCCAGCGCAGCATTGAAGGGTAGGGTCAGATACTCATGGTGATAGACAGCGGGCGCCGAGAGCAAAACCCCGCCCAGCATCGCCCAGCCCGGCCCCAGCATCAGTCCCAGCAGAATCACTGCCGCAAAGGAAATATCGGCGGCCAAAAAGTTGGGCACGTCGATCCGAATCCACACACCCAACATCAGTGGAACAACAAAAAATGCCAGCAAAGCCAGCGTTTGCCGGGGACGGCGGTCCTCGGCAAAGAAGAGCCGCCGAAAGGTTCTGACACGCGCCAGCACGCTGGCAACCGCGGCCACGACGCCCAGCTTGACCAGCAAAGTAATCAGAATCAGATTGTCGGTCAACGCGGCGCATCCCGGTGCAGCGCCTTCACCTGATAGCCGGCACGCTTCAGTTCGGCGGCAATCTCTTCGACCATCATCACGCTGCGATGCTGGCCGCCGGTGCAGCCAAAGGCCACCGTCAAGTAGCTCTTGCCCTCCTCGACATAATGCGGCAAAAGGTAAAGCAGAAGCTGCGTCACCCGGTCAAGAAACTCCACGGTCTGAGGAAAGCCGCGCACATAAGCGGCCACCTTGGGATCGAGGCCCGTCAGTTTGCGAAACTCAGGCACGAAGTGGGGATTGGGTAGAAATCGAACGTCGAAAACCATGTCGGCGTCCAGCGGAACGCCATTTTTGAAGCCGAAGCTCAGGCAACTGACCAGCAGCCGCTTGCTCTGCTCTTCATGGCCGAATCGCGCCTGAATCTGCGCACGCAACTCATGCACGTTGAAGTTGGAGGTGTCGATCAAGGTGTCCGCAACATTGCGGATCGGGTCCAGCAGTTGCCGCTCTTCCACAATCGAGCGCGAGACCGTCTCCTGACGGCCCAAAGGATGCGGCCGCCGCGTCTCGGAGTACCGCCGCACCAGCACCGCATCCTGCGCGTCGAGAAAGACGACGCGGGTTCGCAGCAGCTTCTTCACCTGCTTGAGAATCTCCGGGAGACGGTCCAGAGTCTGGCCTTCCCGGACATCGACAACGATCGCCGCGCTTTGAATCTCCGCAGATTTGGCCACCAGAGAGGCGAAATCAGGAAGCAGCTCCAGCGGCAGGTTGTCAACGGCGTGAAAGCCCAGATCCTCGAAGGACCTGAGCGCCGAGGCCTTGCCCGATCCTGAGATTCCGGTCACGATGACCAGATCCTTGGTGGGTTTGGCCGGCAGCTTGTCCGCCTTGTCACGCCGTCCAGCCGCCTGCGCGGGGTTGCGTGTGGGGGAATGCTTCGAGAGCGTCATGGCCACATCCTACATCGGAAACCGCCCCTTGCGTCCGGTCTGAAAGCAAATTCACAAAGGGCGGTCCCGCTTCGATCTCGGCTAGGGCAGCTCGACCAGCTCCATCTGGCCGTCGCGGCGGCGATGAAGCACATACTGTTCTCCGGAAAGATTGCGGAAGATAAGCAGATCGCGGTCGCGGAACTCGGCCTCTTTGACCGCTTCCTCGATACTCATGGCCCGCAAAACGATCGCCTCGGCGCTGGAGACGATGTGCGGCTCGACAACCGTCTTGCCCGCCGGAAACGAATGCACGGCAATCACCGCTCCGGCTTTTTTGCGTGTACGCGCAGGCTTGGCTTCCGGCAACTCCGCCTCCTCCTGAATGGCGCGGGCTTTGGGCCGGGCCACCGGAGGCGCGGTAAGCATCTTCTCGCCTTTGGGCAATCGCTTGCCCTCAATCCGCCGGTCGCGATGGCGGCGCGCCTGGTTTTCAGCGTTGACAAGAGCATGACGCAGCGCCGATTCCAGCGTATCGGCCTCGCCGGAGGCAGCAATGGTCAGCAGACGGGCCTGAATCGTCATTTCGACAACCTGCAGCCGCTTCAGCGCGCTGAAGGTGATGCTCGCGCGCGCGTTTCTGCCCAAAATGCGGGCAATCCGTTCCATCCCCTCCTCGGCCTGCGTGCGCAGCGCTTTGGAGATCTTCACTTGCCGGGCGGTGTACTCCACATCCATGGTCAGCCTCCGCTTCATCGTTCTTCCAGCAGCGTAACCTGCTGGAGTTCTTTGGATTCTACATCCGCTGTCCGGTTGCACCGAACAGTACAACACCGGCACCGCTCCTCGAAGGCCCGCCGGACCGGCCCACCTATTTGAAAGATGAAAGTTTATCCCTCGCGTTTCCGGCGCTGATGGGTCGAGGGAATGTTCATATCTTCGCGGTACTTGGCCACGGTGCGGCGGGTTAACTGAATGCCCTGCGCTTGCAGCATGGCGGCAAGCTGATCGTCGGTCAGCGGATGGCGCGCGTCCTCCTCCTCGATCAGTTTGCGCACTTTGCGCTTGAGCACCACCAGCGGCGTATCGGCGCCCTCCGGTCCATTCGATCCCTCGGAGAAGAAGCGGCGCAGCTCGATAACCCCCTGTGGGGTGTGCGCATACTTGTTGGCCACGGCGCGGCTGACCGTTGAGGGATGAACGCCGATCTCCTCGGCCACTTCCTTGATCATCATCGGCCGCAGCGACTCGATGCCCACTTCAAGAAAATCCTGCTGGCGGCGCACAATCACTTCACAAGTCCGCAGGATGGTGCTCTTCCTCTGCGCGATATTGCGCATTAACTGCATCGCCGAGCGGAAGCGCTCCTTGACGTACTCCTTCACCTCTTTATCGGTGTTCTCGGCGGTGAGCATCCGGCGGTAGCGCCGGCTGAGACGCAGGCTGGGAAGATCCTCTTCATTCATCGAGACCACCCAGGTGTCGCCCCGCTTGATGAAGACTACATCCGGCTCGATCAGCCGCGATTGTTCGCGATTGAACTGGCGGCCTGGGCGGGGATCGAGGGTGCGAATGTACTCCACGCCGGCATGGGCCTCGGCGGGAGTAATCTGGGCGGTTCGCGCCAGGTCTTTTACATCCCGCTTCTGCAAGAGAGGCAGATGCCGGTCTACAATCAGTGCCGCCACTTCCATGCTGCGCCGCCGCTCCTCGATGTGCGCCTCGGCCTCTTCCCGGAAGCTGCGATGAGGATTCTCCTCGGTATCGGCCTGCGGATGCGCAAACAATTGGGAAAACTCATGCTGCTGAGCGGCAATCTGAATCAACAGGCACTCGCGCAGATCGCGCGCGCCCACCCCGGCGGGATCGAATTGCTGGACCAGTTCAATAGCGCGTCGCAGAAGCTCCAGAACGGCTTCTCTTTCCGCGATCTCCTGCGGGGAGCGGAAGGCATCCACCAGTTCTTCTTCACCACCCGCCAGATAGCCGTCCTCGTCCAGATTGCCGATGACAAACTCGGCAGCCGTGCGCAAACGAGGCTCCAGACTCAGAGTTCCCAACTGCCACGCCAGGTGATCGGCGAGAGCCGTAGGCTGGGAGAGAAAGTTTTCAAACGAGGGCTTTTCACTCTCCTCGTACTCCGGCTGTGTGCGATAACCGGGGTCGAGATAATCCTGAAAATAGGTTCCGAAGTCAACCTCATCGAAGGCGTCCTTGGTCGGGAGCGAGGGCTCCTCGACAACCCGGTCGGGAGCGATTTCAAGCCGCTCCAGCCGCTCATCGCGCTCCTGGCGGCCCGCAACCTCATCCAGCATCGGAACCGTCTCGTCAATCTCTTCCAGGACGGGATTTTCCACCATCTCGGCATCGATCATCTCCTTCAGCTCGAGCTTATTGAGCGCAAGCACGCTGACCATCTGCATCAGGCCCGGAGTCAGGATCTGACGCTGCGCCACCTTCAAGCTCAATTTGGGTTGCAACAGCGCCATAAAGGAACTCGATTCCCGTTTGCACTCTCCGTCAGTCTACTTCCGCGAGAAAAAGACTAAAGGATAAAATGCTGCGTTTCAAGACAACAGTTCCGGATTGGGCGGCACGAAATCCGGGAATTTCGCTCTGAAATGCTTCGCGGAGCTTGCCGCGCCGCAGGGTTGACAAAAGGCAGCGTACCGTCGCTTACTGATTCCGCCTCTCTGCCGCCAGCCCGCTTCAACTCAGCGTGAATCCCTCGCCCAGATAAACCCGCCGCACTTCCACGTCGTTGCCCAGTTCGTGCGGCGTTCCAGCACGAAAGATTCTTCCTTCGGCGATGATATAAGCCCGGTCGGTTACGCTCAAGGTCTCCCTCACATTGTGGTCGGTAATTAAAACTCCGATGCCGCTGGCCTTCAGTTCAAAGATGATCTTCTGCAACTCCAGCACGGCGATCGGATCGATGCCGCTAAAAGGCTCATCCAGCAGAATGAAGTTGGGCTGAATGCACAGCGAGCGCGCAATCTCGACGCGGCGCCGCTCGCCGCCGGAGAGCGCATAGCCGCGCGTGGTGCGGATATGCCCCAGATTCAACTGGTGAATCAGCCGTTCGGCGCGAGTGCGGCGCTCGCGGTTGCCCAGTGGCTGCGCCTCCAGCACCGCCAGGATATTCTCTTCGACGGTCAGCTTGCGAAAGACCGATGGCTCCTGGGGCAGATAACTGATGCCGAAGTTGCGTGCGCGCAGGTACATCGGCAACTGCGTAATATCGGTCGCGTCGACCAGCACGCGCCCGCTCTCCGGCTGCACCAGGCCCACAATGATGTAGAAGCTGGTGGTCTTGCCGGCGCCATTCGGCCCCAAAAGGCCCACAACTTCGCCGCGCGAGATCCTCAGGTCCACGCCGCGGACCACCTGCCGTCCCTTGTAGCTCTTGCCGATTCCCTCGGCAATCAGTGTTTCCATCCCGTAGGCCGTCCCATCAATCCATGAAAGACAAATCTATCACCCTGGGCATAAAGACGCAGGATGGGCCCGTCTTGCCATACGAAATCAGGCCTTTGCCTCGTGCCGACAGCTTGTTCATCAGGTTGTATGGCCGGGGAGATACAAGGGCAATTCTGCCTGCAAAATCTCTCCGCTCTGGCAAGATCGCCCAGCGAGCGGTCAGCGAGCGTTCGGCTCCGCCACTTCCGGCCTCCAACGAAGAATGGGCTTCCTTGCCGCTTGTACTTCGTCCAGCTTCGAAACTCGCGTCGAATGCGGCGCAGTCTTGACGATCTCCGGCGTCTCTTCGACTTCGCGGGCTATCGCGCGCATCGCTGCAATAAACAGATCCAGCTCATCCAGCGACTCGCTCTCCGTCGGCTCAATCATCAGCGCTCCCTGCACGATCATCGGAAAGCTGACCGTGTAGGGATGAAACCCGTAGTCGATCAGCCGCTTGGCGATCTCGCCAGTCTTGACACCCTTCTCCGCCTGCCGCTTGTCGCTGAAGACCACCTCGTGCATCGACGCCGTCTTGTACGGCAACTCGTAAACGTCTTCGAGCTTTTTGCGAATATAGTTGGCGTTGAGCACGGCGTCTTCAGTGGTCTGGCGCAGACCGTCTGGTCCATTCGCCAGAATGTAAGCCAGCGCACGAATGAACATTCCCACATTCCCGTAGAAGGCGCGCACGCGGCCAACCGACTTCGGCCGGTCGTACTTCCAGCACTTCGTGCCGTACTCGTTTTTGGAGAGGACAGGAGTCGGAAGGAATGGCTCCAGAAAGGCTTTGCACGCCACTGGCCCCGATCCGGGACCGCCGCCGCCGTGGGGCGTCGAGAAGGTTTTGTGCAGATTCAGATGCATCACGTCCACGCCGAAGTCGCCGGGCCGCGCCTTGCCGACCAGCGCATTCATATTCGCGCCGTCCATATAAAGTAGGGCGCCCTTTGCGTGTAGAATCTCGGCAATCTTGGCAATCTGGCTCTCAAAGACGCCAATCGTCGAGGGATTCGTCAGCATTAGCGCGGCGGTCTCTTCATCCACCTGGCGAGTGAGCGCCTCCAGATCGATGCCGCCTTCGGCATTCGATTTCAAGTTTTCGACCGTATAGCCGCAGATCGCCGCGGTAGCCGGGTTCGTGCCATGCGCCGAGTCGGGAATCAGAATCTTCTTGCGCGCATTTCCCTGCGACTCATGCCATGCGCGAACCAACAAGATTCCGGTAAACTCGCCATGCGCGCCCGCCGCCGGTTGCAGAGTAATTGCATCCATGCCGGTGATTTCCAGCAAGCAGCGCTGGAGGTTATCCATCACTTCGAGAATTCCCTGCGCCAGCGCCACTGGCCTGTAGGGATGCGCATCCGCCAATCCCTCGATGCGTGCCACCCACTCATTCACGCGCGGGTTGTACTTCATCGTGCACGAGCCGAGCGGATACATTCCCAGATCGATGGCGTAATTCCACGTCGAGAGCCGCGTGAAGTGGCGGATGATCTCAATCTCGCTAAGTTCGGGCAGCTCCGCGCTCTGCATGCGATGCGCCGCACCAAGCAAGGAGGCCGCATCGACAGCAGGCACGTCCAGCGGCGGCAACATATAACCGCGCTTTCCCGGCGACGACTTCTCGAAGAGCAGCGCTTCGTTTTGCGTCGGGTGCGGGCGGACTTTCTTGTTGCTCGGAATAGTAATTCTAGGTGTCGCCATCTTTCATGCCTCACTGCGAAATCTTTGATGCTATTTCATCTGACTTTCAATGTTTGAATCTTGCGGCTTCTGCATATTACAATAGCGTTTTTCATTCGAATGCCATTCCCACAAGCCAAAAAAGAACGCAATCACAAAAATGAATAAATACCCCACAATAATCCCAGGCAATCGTGCTCCTTGCAGTTTTTGACGATCAAAAATAACATCAAAACTTAGGAAACAGAGAAACATAATTCCACCGAATCGAAGTACGCCATACCTGAAGATATAGGACATCTCTCCAGATTGACGATTTTTCTCCCACGCTAGCCGCCGCTTTTCGAATGTGGCGGCTTTCTTGTCTCGATCAGCCTTCAGCATGAAATCATTCACCCTGGCCATTTTCATTTCCCTCAGGGGCTAAAGCCCCGGTTCAGTTAACTGCTTTGTAACAGGGCACGACTTCAGTCGTGCCGCAACTATTCCATCTTTATATTCTGGGCTTTAGCCCCTGCTATCTTCTTTCTCGCCAAAAACTCAAAACAATACGGATACTTTTCTGGAGAATCGACAAGTCCTGCCTTCACGGGATTCATGGCAATGTAAGCCCTGTGCTGCGTAAAACTATCCTTGCCAAGCACTTGCACTTCGGAAAAACCGCGCTGCCAGACCTCTCCCAAATAGCCGGTCTCTTTCTTCAAACAATATGAAAACCTGCCCTTGACAAGCTGCATGGCTTTCTCGATGGTCATTTCGTCATGAACTGTCAACAATAGATGCAAATGATCGGGCATGATGACGAAGTCGCGCAGCTCGAATTTGCGTTCTACGATGAGCGAACGCAGCACTTTGATAAGGAGTCCGGCATTGCGATCCGATTGCAACAGCATCAGACCCATGCTCGTTTTCGTTGTGGTAAAAAAGGTGCGGGCGGGCGAGAGTGCATCTTTCGGATCGGCATTGCGGCTCGGTCTCGCCATAGCAGGGGCTAAAGCCCGTTCCTTTCTATTTGTCTGCTGCGGCACGACTAAAGTCGTGCCCTGTTACAAAACTCCACTCATAATTAATTCCTAAATCAACTTCGCTGCCAGCAAATTGACTGCTGCATCAATGTTCGCACGGGTGATAACTTCCGTTGCGCACCAAAGCGTTGCATTCTTCAGCTCGGGATACCAGCGGGATAAGTCAATTCCGCCGACAATCTTCGCATCGAGCAGCCGCTGGCTCCATAGCGCAGGATCTTCTTCGGTCTGCAAGACAAACTCGTGGAATCGCGGCGCTCCGTTGAAGAGGAGCTTTGCGCCGGGTACGGAACTTAATGTCGAAGCCGCATAACTCGCTTTCGCCAGGTTATGCTCGGCAAGCTCGCGGATGCCATCCTTGCCGTAGACGCTCAAGAAGATTGTCGCCATCAGCGCGACCAGTGCCTGATTAGTGCAGATATTGGATGTGGCCTTCTCGCGGCGGATATGCTGCTCGCGAGTCGAAAGCGTCAAAACAAAGCCGCGATAGCCGTTGCGGTCAACGGTTTGGCCGACTAAGCGGCCCGGCATCTGACGAATGTACTTTTCCTTTGCCGCAATCACTCCGCAGAAGGGTCCGCCATAACTAAGCGCAACGCCAAAGGATTGCGC
Source organism: Occallatibacter sp. (assembly GCA_049587335.1). Taxonomy (GTDB): domain Bacteria; phylum Acidobacteriota; class Terriglobia; order Terriglobales; family Acidobacteriaceae; genus Telmatobacter. The sequence goes on from JBAVDS010000104.1 coordinate 73,469, forward strand.
CTCCATGCTGACAATATCCGCCTCAACCGGCGGACGCACAACACCCAGCGATACGGCCTCAGCGATGGAGACGACGAGCAGCGCGCCTTTAGCGTGGACAATCTCCGCAATCGCCGGAATATCTTCGATGACGCCGAAGAAGTTCGGGCTTTGTACTAATACAGCCGCAGTTTCGCTGGTCACTGCCGCATCCAATGCGGCAAGATCGAGCCGTCCGGTCTCGCGATCATAACTTACAAGGGTCTCCGGCAATCCCTGATGCCTGGTATAAGTGGCCAGCACCTCGCGGTACTCAGGATGAACGGTTGCAGCGACGACAGCCTGGTGGCGGCCGGTGATGCGCACGGCCATCATTACCGCTTCTGCCGCGCCCGTCGATCCGTCGTACATACTGGCGTTGGCCACGTCCATGCCGGTCAGCTCGGCGATCATCGTCTGGAATTCGAAGATAGCCTGTAATGTGCCTTGCGTGATCTCGGCCTGATAGGGCGTATAACTTGTGAGAAACTCGCCGCGCTGGACTAATGAATCAATTATCACCGGCCGGTAGTGGCGATAAGCGCCCGCGCCGAGGAAGCTGGCATAGTTCGTGGCGTTCTTTCTTCCGGCGGCGCGAAAGTAGTCGATAATCTCGCTCTCGGCGTGAGCGCGAGGAACGGCCAGATCGCGCGTGAGGCGGTCTTCGGCGGGAATGACGGCGAACAACTCATCGATAGAAGCCGCACCGATTTCGGCCAGCATCATGTTGCGTTCGGCGGGCGATTTGGGCAGATAGCGCATTGCAGCCTAGCTCTCTTCCGCGATGAACGCCTCATAGGCGGCGGCGTCGAGCAGGGCGTTGAACTGCGCGAGATCGGCCAGCTCGACCTTGACGATCCAAGCCTCGTGCGGCCTCTCGTTGATCTGGCCAGGCGCGTTCTTCAACTCCTCGTTGACCGCCGTAACCGTGCCGGTGACGGGCGAAAAGAGGTCACTGACCGCCTTCACGCTCTCAACCGAGCCGAAGGTTGCATTGGCGGTGACTGTGTCGCCCACCTTGGGTGCGTCCACGTAGACGATGTCGCCCAGGGAGTTCTGTGCGTAGTCGGTGATGCCGATGGCGCCGATCTTGCCTGTCAGCTCAATCCATTCATGTTCGCGGGTGTAACGGTAGTTGCTTGGGTAGGCCATGTTGACTCCGCTCCTTTTTTCAATCCGGGCGCTCGTGAAGAGCGTGCAAAAGAGTAGTGTACGGCGCGAGGCTAGAGGATGAAAGCTGTGGATTACGCGGGCGAAATGCGGGCTGCTGGACTCATCGAATGATTGCGCCGTGCGTGGCCGAGGCCGATTGTAACGATCTGTAACGCAACCTGGATTACCGTTCTATCAACTCTTCGGAATCGATGTGATAACCGAGAAGCCGGAATTGATCTCCCGATTTGATCCACGTAAAGGTCTCGGTGCCAGTAGCGTCTTTGGAAAATGATTCCTACTTTTCAAAGAACCTTCCCTGTCCGCCGCCGGCCCAGGGATCATAGTGAGCTGCAAAGCCGGCGCGATGCTGAACGCTGGGGTGGCTATAGCTCCAGAATTCGACAAAGGGGCTGGGGTTGGGGTCTTCCAGCCAGGCTTCTCCCAAGTGGTTAAAGGCGCTGACGACGGTCTTCTGTGGATCTGTGACGAGGCCGTGAATCGCTTCCTGGCCATAGATGTCCGCCTCGTGCTCGAAGTGGCGGCTGAAGGTGTTGCCAGCCGGTTGCAGGATGACGCCGGCGAGCGAGAAGGCAAAGACCAGCACCAGAAAGCCGGAGCGGCTGGAGAGCGGAGCCGCTTCGTCTAATTGCCAGCGCGTGCCAAAGCGGCGAGCCAGAGCACCGGCAAACGCCGCCGAGGCCCAGAATACGAAAAAGAGTCCGGCAGCCATTCCGGCAAGCTCTTTGGGAATGTGATTGAGGACGTAATGGCCGCTTTCATGGCCAAAGATGAAGAGAATTTCGTCGTCGGGCAGGCGGTCGGTCGCCGTGTCCCAGAGCACGAAGCGCTTGGTCGCGCCGATGCCGGTGACGTAGGCGTTGAGTCCATTGGATTTTATGCTGGCCTTCATCAAAAACATCCGATTGGGCGCGATCTTCGTTCCGGTGCGGGCGACGACCTGCTCCAGTCGCGCAACCAGCACAGGATGGTTCTTCGCAAGCGGCTCATACTGGTTGAAGATGGGTTCAATCAGCGGCTCCGCGAAGGCCGAAAGCACAATGAGATGCAGCGAGACCAGCCAAATCCACAGCCAGTACCGGCGCGGTGAGACGCGCAAGATCCAGTTGAAGAAGAGCAGAAGCGGGGGGCCGAGAAGCAGCGTGATGCCGAGGCCTTTGGCATGATCGCCCAGCCAGCCCGCCCAACCCAGGACACTGATGCCGTAATGGCGGCTGACCAGGTGTCCGGCCACATCCAGCGGCAGGCTGGCCAGGGTGGAGATGACAAAAAATGCGGCGAAGAAGAGCAGCCCCTGCATCCAGCGGCGGCTAAGCAGGCGCTCACTCCACGCAGCCAGATGGGCTGCCCAGCGGCTGGCCAGCAGTATCCAGAGAAAGGCCAGACTCCAGAGTGAGCCGATGACTTCGAGGGCAAGTGAGATGCGGCTGAGAGTAATGGCCTGGGCGAGCTTGCCGGGAGGAAGCGAGTAAGCCTGCGAGCTGGCTGGCTGGGCGGGGTTCGTTGTCGCTGCCGTGGCAGTCGCCGGAGATGGCGCAGACTGGGCCGAACAGGCGCATACGGCCCAGCTTGTCAGGATGGCCAACAGCACTGCGATGCAAATTACCGGCAGTCCTCGGCGCGAAAAGCTCATGAGCCGTTTCCTCTTTCGTAGCTTACTCTGAGAGAATCCATCTTGAAGAAGTTTTATGGGATATTTCAGCCTATGAGAGAGATTGTTTGTGTTGCCGCGGTACGGTCGGTTCGCTGTCTGGTCAAGAGGCGTAGTATATGCGCGGTTTCAGCAGCTTTGGCGCTGGTTTTGCCGCTGGCATCTGGGGCGCAGCAACAACCAACTCCTGTCTTGCTTGACGCCATGGCCACCGAATTGCATCGTGCCTTTACATCGCTTGGCAAACAGGGTGATGAAAAGCAGTTGCCTCCCTACTTCCTCAGCTATTCGGTGAGCGACGCCAGCGCCTTGACTATTCAGGCGCAGTTTGGAGCTTTGGTCAACACTTCGGTCCATCATGTGCGCTATGCCGATGTGCAGCTTCGCATCGGCGATCCCAAGCTGGACAATACGCACGGAACGCATCGCAGCTCGGCTGAGACCAATACCGCATTGCCGCTGAATGACGACCGGGAGGCCCTGGCGCGCTCGCTGTGGTTGGCGACCAACTCCGGCTACGGCAATGCGCTGGACAACTATCTGCGCGTCAAGACGGAGGCCGCGGTGCGGGCCAAGGAAGAGGACACCTCGCCCGACTTCAGCCAGGAGGCGCCGCAAGTGCATCTTGGCAGGCCAGCGCCCTCGGTTGTGGTGGATCGCGCAGGCTGGGAGCAGCGGGTGCGGGCGCTTTCACGCATCTTCCGCGAGTATCCGGATGTCTATATCAACGCGGTTGCGCTCACGGTACAGAATGAAACCGATTACTACGCCTCCTCGGAGGGTTCACGGGTAGTGGCGCCGCACTTGCAGGCGCGGCTGGTGATCTTTGCCGCGGCGCGCGCCGAGGACGGAATGGATTTGTATCGCGCGCAGACCTTCGAGGCGGAGACGGCCTCGGGCTTGCCCGCGCAGGTGGAGATGGAAGCCGCGGCGCGCGAACTGGGCAAGAGCCTGGAGGCGCTGCGCAAGGCCCCTATTACCGAGCCATTTGACGGGCCGGCGATTCTCTCCGGACGCGCCGCGGCGGTCTTCTTTCATGAGGTATTGGGTCACAGGCTTGAAGGTCAGCGCCAGCGGGGCGACGAGGAGGGCCAGACCTTTACCAAAGAAGTGGGTAAGCCGGTCTTGCCGTCTTTTCTTTCCGTGGCGGACGACCCGACCATGAGCCGCTTCGAGAAGACATGGCTGAGCGGAAGATACGAGTATGACGACGAGGGTCAGAAGGCGCAGCGTGTGCAGTTGATTCAGGATGGCGTCCTGAAGAGCTTTTTGATGTCGCGCCTTCCCATTGCCAGCTTTGCCAACTCCAATGGACATGGCCGCGCAGAGACCGGCAAGGTGCCTACGGGACGCCAGGGCAACCTGATCGTAACTTCGACCAAGACCGTGCCAGAGTCCGAACTGCGCAAACAGTTGATTGAGGAAGCCAAGAAGCAAGGTAAGCCGTACGGCCTCTACTTTGAGGACATCTCTTCGGGCTTTGCGGTCACGCAGCGCAATTCGCCGCAGGCCTTCAGTGTGGTTCCGCTGGTGGTCTGGCGTGTCTATGTGGATGGCCGGCCCGACGAACTCGTTCGTGGCGTCAGCATTGTGGGTACGCCGCTGGCGGCGATGAAGAGCATCCTGGCTACCGGCGACAAATACGAGGTCTTCAACGGCGAGTGCGGCGCCGAGTCGGGCACAATCCCGGTCAGTGCAGTGGCTCCGGCGATGCTGATGCAGGATCTTGAGACGCAGAAGCAAAAGCAGGGCACGGCAAGGCCGCCGATTCTGCCGATTCCGTCGGAGAAGCAGTGAAACAGTGAAGAAGTGAGACAGTGAAGAAGTGAACGGTGGTCAGTGAACAGTGAATAGGGGTCGTGGGTAGTAAACAAAAAACAGTTGAGTGCCCCATCCATTCCGCGTTTTTTGCGGAATGGATGGGATACCACAAACTTCAATCAATTTTGTGATCCGCGTTGATTGAACCGCACTGTAACAGGGCACGAGTTAAGTCGTGCCGCAAACGTAGTCAAAAAGGTTGGGCTTTAGCCCTTGAGGGAATATCAGAGGAAATAGTATGAAGGTGCCCCAATCAGATTGTTATTGGCTCGGGCAGAGATCATGGTCCCAGATTTCATAGAAAGTTGTTTTGATGAGAGGTTTTGACGCAATGAACCCGATTCGTCCACTTGCCGTTGCAGCTCTGTTCGTCGCAAGCCTGAGCGCGTCTGCGCAAACTGCGCCGCAGCCTACCCGCGCCGACGCCGAGAAGGATCCGGTGCTGAAGGCGATGCTCACCGAGCTTGATCGCAGCAAGAGCCAGTTGCAGTTGAAGGACTTTCAGAAACCGTTCTTTATTCAATACCGCATTGAAGAGATCGACAACTTTGAAACGCGTGCGGAGTTTGGCGCCAGCTTAGGCTCGCAGCGCAGTCACGAGCGGGTGGCGCGGGTGACGGTGCGGGTGGGCGATTACAAGACTGACAGCTCTGGCGAGCGCGGCGACGGTGCGGTTGAGCTGGCAGCGTTGGATGACGATCCGGTGGCGCTGCGCTCGGCGCTGTGGTGGGCAACCGACGAGGCATACAAGAATGCTCTGGCGGCCTACGCCCGGAAACAGGCCGAGCTGAAAGAGGTACAAACGCCACCGCAGGCGGATGACTTCAGCCAAGAAACTCCGCGGATATCTCTGGCTGAACCACAGCGGCTGAAGGTGGATGAGGCTGCGTGGGAGGCGCGTGTGGCTCACGACTCCGGAATTTACCGAACAGACGCTGCCGTTAGCAAGAACCGCCGCGATGTGCACTACTCGGGAGGAAGTTTTACCGCGCGGGTGACGACCACATGGCTGGTCGATAGCGAAGGTGGCATCCTGCGCAAATCCGCGAGCTATTACCACGAGGGTTACGCGGTTGGCGCGCAGGCGGACGATGGAATGCGGCTGGACCGCTCCTATTCGACGGACGGCACTTCGCTGAAGGATCTGGACTCCGGCGAGGCATTCGACAAACACGCAGTCGAGTTGATCGCTTCGCTGATCGAACTGCGCGCGGCGCCGATCGTCGAGGAAGAGTATCACGGCCCGGTGCTCTTCAGTGCCGATTCCGGCACCGACACCATGACCTCCCTGTTGTCGACCGAATTGGCGGCGACACGGCCCAAGCTCGGAACCGAAGCAAGAACAAACGGGCCATTTGCTTCCAGCTATCACACGCGCGTTCTGCCGGAGTTCATGGATGTCGTCGACGATCCCAGCCTGAAGAGCTATGGCGACAAGGGGCTGGTTGGCGCATACGAGATGGACGATGAGGGCATTCCGGCGCAGGCTGTGAAGGTGATTGCCGCCGGCCGGCTGGAGAACTATCTCATCGGCCGTGAGCCGATCAAAGATTTTCCTCACTCCAACGGCCATGGCCGCGCCGGTCTGACCGATCCGCCCGCACCGCAGATTGGCGTGATGAAGGTGACAGCCAATCCCGGCTTCTCGGACGAAGTTCTGAACCAGAAGCTGCTCGACATGGTCAAGGATCGCGGTCTGAAATGCGGCTATTACGTGTCGACGTTGGGTCCCAGCCTGACGCCAAGACTCCTTTATCGCGTCTGCGCGGACGGCAAGCGGGAACTGGTGCGCGGAGCCTCGCTGGATGATCTGGACCAGCGTGCTCTTCGATCCAGCCTGACCGCCGCGGGAAACAATCTCTGGGTTGCCAACTACTTCGGCTCGGTGCCCGAATCGGTGCTCGCTCCGGCCTTGCTCTTTGACGACATCACCATCCGCCGCGCCAATGAGAAAAACGACAAACTGCCCTTCTATCCGCCGCCGGAGTAGCGCCCGCGATTCTGGCAGAGGTTAAGATGAAAGTACTGCCGTGCATCCAGTTCTCTTTCATCTCGGTTCAATTCTGATTCCGGCCTATGGCGCTTCTGCCGCATTGGGCGTTTTATTGGCGTTGTTTCTAGCCGAAGCTCTGGCGCGTCGAGCGGGATTGAACCCCCGGCAGGTATGGAATCTTAGCGTGCTGGCGATCTTTGCCGCCCTGCTTGCTTCGCGGCTGCTGCTGGTGACGCTCAACTGGACCAGCTTGAGACTGCACCCCTCGTGGATGCTCGCCATAGCGATGGTTCATCATCCGCTGCTGGGCGCATTGGACGCGTTGGCAGCCGTGGTTGCCGCGCTTTTGTACGGACGCTGGCAGCGGATGCTGCCTTGGAATACAGCGGATGTACTGGCCGCGCCGGTTGCTCTGGGCATGGCCTTCGAGCAGTTGGGCGCGTTGCTGGCGGGTTCCGGTTACGGAAGGGAAACTACGGTGCGATGGGCTGTGACCTACACGCATCCGCTGGCCGCGCTTTGGAGCGGCGCTCCTCTAGGGATTCCGTTGCATCCCGTGCAGGCCTATGCGGCGCTGGGATTTCTGGCGCTGTCGATTTTTCTGGTAGTTTGGCTTCCGCGTCGGCGTCAGACCGGCGATGTGGCGGGATTTTTTCTGCTGGGCGCGGGGATTGTCGTCTTTTTCACCGAGTTCTGGCGCGATCCCGTAGGGCGCGGCGCATGGCTGAGTGGCGCGCTCAATGGCCCACAAACAGCAGCGGTCTTCTTGGTAGTGGCCGGAGGTTTGGTGCTGCTGCAACGGCCGGGAGTGCAGGCCAGATATGGAGCCGCAAATGGTTGAGTTGCGCAGTATCGAAGTACCGGCGGAGGCCAAGGGCCAGCGGCTGGATCTGTTTCTTGCCCAGTTTCTCGCGGCTCAGTCGGATGGCGTGAGCCGGTCGCGTGTGCAGTTGCTCATCGATCAGGGCGATGTGCTGGTGAACGGTGCGCGCGAGAAGGCCTCGCTCAAGCTGCGCGGGGGAGAACGGATCGAGATCACAGGTGAGCCGCATCCGGCGCCGCTCAAGGCCACCGCCGAGGATATTCCGCTCGACGTGATCTACGAAGACGCCGATTTGGCGGTGATCAACAAGCCGGCGGGAATGATGGTTCATGCCGGCTCCGGGCAGAATGAGGATGCGCGCAGCCGCGGCACTTTGGTCAATGCGTTGCTCTACCGCTTCAAGGCGCTCTCAGCTACCGGCGGTGATCTGCGCCCCGGCATCGTACATCGGCTGGATAAAGACACCAGCGGGCTGATTGTCGTGGCCAAAAACGATCGCGCTCATGCGGCTTTGGCAGAGCTGTTTTCCAGTCGCCAGATCAAGAAAACCTATATCGCGCTCGTCCAGGGAGCGGTCGAGCGCCCCAAAGGCACCATCAACGCAAACGTGGGCCGCGATCCGCTGCGGCGCACGCGCATGACCACCAAGCCCCTGAGCGACGCGCGCACGGCCGTCTCTCATTACGAGGTCGTCAAACGGCTCGCAAATCGCTTCGGCAGGTTTACGCTGGTGCGGGTGCGCATCGAAACCGGACGCACCCATCAGATACGCGTTCACATGGCTTCGATCGGCCATCCCGTTGTGGGCGATACACTCTATGGCGGCTCGGGACAGCTCACCGATCAGGTGGCAGCGCAGGCCGCACAGTCCAAGGCCGCGCGGCGCAACGCGCAGCCGGAGCGGCTCAGGCTGGGACGTAATTTTCTGCACGCCGCAAGGCTTGAGTTCCCCCACCCCAAGACCGGGAAGCTGCTGCAACTGGAGGCGCCGCTTCCTGCGGAATTGGAGGCATTCTTGAGCCGGCTGGAGGAAGGGCAAAGTTCTTCCAGCGTTTGAGCCTTTTTAGGGATTGACGCCATGATGGGGTCTGGTTGATAAAATGTGTAGCTATGAGTAGATGGACATTCGCTCTTGTTTTTGCCGCAGGGATTGCGTCTGCCGCGCTGGTTGCACAGCAGCCTGCGGCTCCGCCCGCAGCCGCTTCCGCCACCCAGCAGCCGGATGCGGGAATTCCCACGATTCCTCTGAATGTGAATGAGGTCAACCTCATCTTCACTGTCACCGACAAGCATGGGCACTATATTCCCAATTTGCAGCAAAGCGACTTTGCGCTGCTCGATGACGGCAGAGCGCCGGCCAGAGTGACCTCCTTCCATCAGCAGATCAATCTGCCGCTGCGCGTGGGCATCGTCATCGACGCCAGTACCTCGATCCGTTCACGCTTCCAGTTCGAACAGCAATCGGCAACGGAATTTCTGTTGCAGATTCTCAAGGCCAAAAGTGACCGCGCCTTTGTGATGGGCTTCGATTCCACGCCAACGATCGAGCAGGATTGGTCCAACAACCTCGACGCTTTGGAGACTGGCGTGAACCGGATGCGTCCGGGCGGCGGCACGGCGCTCTTCGATTCCGTCTATACCGCCTGCCGCGACAAGCTGCTGGATGTTTCGCGAGGCCAGGAGCCGGTGCGCAAGGCGATGGTGCTGATCTCCGACGGCGATGACAATCAGAGCCGGGTCTACCTCAATGAGGCCATCAAGGAGTGTCAGCGGGCCGAAACCATCATCTATTCCATCAGCACCAACTGGACTCCCAGCCGCGGAAAAGGCGATCAGGTGCTGACGCAGATGGCCGAGGATACCGGCGGTCAGGCCTTCTTTCCTCCTTCGGTCGAGGAGATGTCTAACAGCTTTGCCTCCATCGAGGAGGAGCTGCGCAGCCAGTATGCGCTGACATACACACCTTCGGACTTCAAGGAAGATGGCTCCTTCCGTCCCATCTATCTTTTCTGTCACGACCGGCGCTACCAGGTCAGAACGCGCAAAGGATACTTCGCTCCGCGTCCGTAAGCTGGCTGTGCAGCTCTGTAATTGGCCGGTTTTCAGATCGCAATCGTATCGAAAGGGCGCGTTCGCAATCGCGCCCTTTTGTTTGTGCTGCAAGAAGCGCACCACGACGATCCACAGCCGCCTATACCCCCAATCGCAGCCTTTCTATCTCCCGATTTTTTATCAATACCTATACGCGTTCCATTTCAGGACAACAACCAAACCTCCTGTCCATATTTGCCCCACTTCCGGATTCTTTCTGTACAACTCTCACTGATTTCCCCGGATACGCGATGAAATAGAGGAAAGCGGCTCCGGAAGTTCTGGACAAAGTTTGCCTGCACGGCTTGTGGCTTCTTTGATGCGGCCGTCGCTTCGGTTGAGTGGGAAAAACGGGAATCGGCCAGGCCGCGAATGAACTGTGCGGACGGGGGGAAATCGGGTGATCCGGCAGGCAATATCGTGCGACATCTGCGGAACGGAGAAGAAGCAGACAAACCACTGGTTCGTGGCCTACGACCAGGGAGGAGAGCTGCGCGTCAGCGGATGGAATTCGCGGAACCGTCTGCGTCCAGGCTCGAAGCATCTCTGCGGTCAGACCTGCCTGCACAAGCTGGTGGACGATTTCATGGCGCGGGCCATCACGGCGCGTGCGCCACAGGCCGCACAGAATGAGATCGAAGAAGAGGTCATGGAGCAGACGCCAAAGACCGATACGAGTCTGGTCTCCAATGCCGCCTACAGCGAGACGGAGTCCTCCGCGCGATTGATTGCAAAACCCAAGCCTCTGCCGCCAGTTCAGCCCATGATTGCAGCCGCACCGGCGCGCACTCCGCTGCGGATGCCGATGGAACTGGTTTCCATGCCGTCCAGGCCGCGCGCCGAAGAGACCCTGCCTCCGCCGGACAATCCGCCACGCTATGCCTCGCGTAACTGGCGTGCCGCGGCCTGGGAGCGGGAGCGGGAAAGAGAACGCGAATTGAACCAGGGAGAAGATTTTCCCGGCATGGCGGAGCGCCGTCGTGTCGGTTCATAGCCGTTGCTGTAAGAAAGTGTGATTGCCATGTGGTTGGACTTATTGCTTCTTCTTCTTGCCTTTTCTCCGTTGCTTGGAGATACGAGGTTTTGCAAGCGTACCGCAAATATCCACTGAGCACTGGGAAGCTGAGCAGTTGCGGCGTGTGGCCGGGCAAGCATGAATCGCAAACCTGCCAGCGCGCACTTCGTCTATCAAACCGTGTGCGGCAAAAATCCCTCGTGAAGCTCCGCTTGCAGATCAGGGCGCTGCGTTGAGCAGTTGCCGTGCGAAGTCGGGATATTTATCCTTGATCGATTCGGCGAAGTCGGCCTTCATCTTTTTCCTGCTTGCCTCAGGCCAAAGATTCAGATCGCTCATCGCCGCGTCGAATTGCCGGCAGAAGACGTGCTGCAAGGCTCTCGAAAGAAGACCGCTGACAGCTCCTTCGTTATTGGTGTCCTCGCTTCCCGTTGCCTGCAATGCCTTGATGCTATCGGGTGTAAGCGCGCCGGCCCATTCTGTGTAATCCTCATTCTTGTCGCTGAATATCCATGAACAGAACTCCGGCGTCGCATCCACGAGCTTGCCATCGCGGACGCGAAAGACCTCTGCGGCGAATGGGTTATTGGCCATCGATGTGTATCCATATGGTCCAGGCAAATGCTGCCATATCATCACTCCCCGGCTGTCCTTCTTAAAATCCACCGCTCCTGCCTCATCGATTTCGAAGAGTTTGTGTGGCTTTGGAGAAAGAGAGATGACATTGTATGCCCAGCAGCAGCGATTCCCCCCGCCGGTATCGGTATGAAAGACAACCTCCGGCTTGCCATCGCCGTCAAAGTCCCATCCTGTGTGCTCCTCATCGAACTCGACATTGAAGCCTGTTGTGCGGTATACGACGCTCCCCGCTCTGTTATAGATGGCCGCAGTGCATTGAACGCTTTCATCTCCCTGGCTGTTACGCGCAGGACCAAGAGAAATTTCGTATCCGTCCCATAGTTTTTTCCTGTAAGACTGATTCGTCAACGCGAGATTTTCCGCCTTATCCCACTTGTAACCGCAGAAATACTTCCGATCATGGTCGTCCTGCGCATGGAGCGCCGGAAAAAGATTCAGCGCAACTATAACTGCAAGGATGAACTGTTTCATGCCAGCAGAAGAAATCGATTGCTGATGTTGGAGAGTGAATATCGGTTTTCCCGCGACGTTATCCTGGTTCATATCTGCCTTTCATTCATCGTGCAATTTACTGCGAGAACAACTGACCGTTCGCCGTTTTCGGATCCACTTCGCCCGCAAGCAGCTGCAGCAAGCCAGCCTCATCCAGCACGGGGATATTCAGCTTGAGGGCCTTCTCCAGCTTGGAACCGGCCTCTTCGCCGGCCACCACATAGCTGGTCTTCTTGCTGACGGCGCTGGTGGTCTTGCCGCCTGCTGCTTCGATCCGCGCTGAGGCCTCGTCGCGGGTGAGAGTGGGCAGTGTGCCGGTCAGCACAAAGGTCAGTCCAGCCAACAGATCTGAACGCTTCCGCTTTTCCGCAGTCATCTCCACGCCCGCAGCTTGGAGAGCTTCGACGAGTGCGAGATTTGCCGGTTGCGCAAAGAATTCGATGATCGCCTGCGAGATGCGTGGACCAACCTCTTCCACGCGCTCCAACGCTTCGGCTGTCGCATTCATCAACGCATCCATCGAGCCGAACTCCTCCGCCAGCAACTCAGCGGTCCGCTCGCCGACAAAGCGTATGCCCAAGCCCATCACCACGCGGGCCAATCCGGCCTTCTTCGAGCCTTCAATCTCTTCGAGCAGCGCGGCGGTAGATTTCTCCCCAAAGCGGTCAAGCGCCAACAGCTCTTGCATTTTCAGGCGATAGAGATCGGCCACGCTATGTACGAGTCCGCGATCCAGCAACTGCTGCACCACGGCCTCGCCCATCCCCTCGATATTCATGACTCCGCGCGCTGCGAAATGCAAGAGGCTCTCGCGCAGTTTCGCTGGGCAGCCGGCATTCGCGCAGCGAAAATCTACTTCGCCTTCGGCGCGGACGACGGCGCTCTGGCATTCGGGACATTGCGATGGAAAGACGAATCGCGCATCGCCTCGCGGATGTTCCGAGTCTTCGACCACTTCGACGACCTTGGGAATCACGTCGCCGCCACGCTCGACTTTGACCCAGTCGCCCAGTTTGAGGCCTAGCCGCTCGATAAAGTCGGCGTTGTGCAGCGTGGCGCGGCTCACCGTTGTCCCACCGATGAAGACCGGTGTCAGTTCGGCCACAGGCGTCAACTTGCCGGTGCGGCCCACCTGCACGGTAATGGCGTTGACCTGCGTAATGCCCGACTTGGCGGTGAACTTATAAGCGATGGCCCAGCGCGGCGCGCGGCCAGTATAGCCGAGGCGCTGCTGAGTGGCGTGAGAGTCAACCTTGAAGACCACGCCGTCGATCTCGTAACCAAGCGTGGCGCGTTCGGCCTCGGTTCGATTGATGAAGGCGGCCATCTCCTCAACCGAATGCACAAGTTCGCGGTGCGGATTCACTCGGAAGCCAAGTATGGCGAGTGCATCGAGCGTGGCCTCTTGCCCTCGCGGCCAGTACTCGCCCTCCACCAGTAGAAAATAAGCAAAGAAGGCGAGGCGGCGATTGGCGACAATGCTCGGCTCCAGCGTTCGCAGCGTACCCGCAGCCGCGTTGCGGGGATTCACTGCCAGCGGCAGCCCTTCACGCTCGCGTTCCGCGTTCAGCAGCTCGAAGGCCTTCTCCGGCATCACGCACTCGCCGCGAACCTCGAAGGCTGGGGGCAGACCAAGAGCGGTCAATTTATCGGCAGGAATTGCCAGCGGCACGCTGCGAATGGTGCGGATATTCGTGGTGACATCCTCTCCAATTTGGCCATCGCCACGAGTCAACCCATCCATTAGCCTTGAGCCTCCGCCCGTCGAGGCGGAACCGTAGCGCAACGCTACGCTCAAGCCATCCATCTTGTACTCGGCCACGTATTCAACCGGCAGCGCTCCGGCCAGCTCGCGGCAGCGTGCATCCCAGGCGGCCAGATCTTCCGCCGAGTAGGCATTGTCCAGCGAGAGCATCGGCCGCGAGTGCGCGACCTTCTTGAAGCCCTCGGCCGGCTTGCCGCCAACGCGCTGGGTGGGCGAGTCGGGCGTCAGCAGTTCAGGGTACGCGGCTTCGAGCTGCTTCAACTCGTTCATCAGCGCGTCGTAGGCAGCGTCGCTGATCTCCGGCGCGTCGAGAACGTAATACAAGTGCTCGTGGCGACGCAGCTCAGCGCGCAGAACAGCGGCGCGCTGGACTAGAGCACTATCAGGATTTGAACTTTCTTCAGGCATCAGGTCGATGATAGGAGAACCGGGAAGCCGCACGCAATGGAATTACAAACTTGTTCGCAATTTCAGCCGGCGGCCCTCCAAATTCGCGTAGACTAATTGCAGCCGCTATGAACACCAAAATTCGTCATACCCTTCGGTTTCTGCTGCTATCGACTGCATTCGCAGTGATTTCAACCCAATTCGCGCAAGCTGTTCCGCCCGATGGCTGGTACGCCGTCGATACGGGATTCGCCACGCAGGTGTTGCTGGGCCACAGTACGGCGATGTGGGCCGCAGGTAGTGGCGAATCCATCGCCGTTTCCACCGATGCGGGCCAGCATTGGCAGCGCAAGCACCAGGACCCCAAAGGCGCACTGCTGCTGGTGTTGAACTTTGTGGACGACAAGTTCGGCTATGCTGCGGGCACTGGCGGAAAGATGCTATTCACTGAAGATGGTGGCGAGAGCTGGAACGCGCAAAAGCTGTCTGATGAGACTATTTTGCAGGCGGCTTTTGGCGATGAGCAGCACGGAGTTATTCGCACACTTTCCGCTCTGCTCGCAACCACCGACGGCGGCAAAACCTGGCGGCCGATTGTGCCGTCCAGCGATCCAGATTGGGTGAAGCATTTTCCTAATACTGTCGAAATGGTTGCTTTGGACAAGAACCATCTGGTCGTGCGCATTTCAGAAGGTCCTGTAAGTGATGGGGAGTTTCTATCTACCAGTGATGGCGGCGTAACATGGAGTGCGAATTATATTCCTAGCTCCGGTATTCCGGGTGTGTTTGCCGCCGGGGGAAGCTATTGGTCGGTGGGACACGAAGTGCTGGGCAAAGACAAGCCCGGCGGAGGCTACGCTTCGCCGATGAGCTTTCACTCGAAGGATGGAATAACCTGGGAACATACTCCAATCAATCACGATGTCTGCCACTGGCACGATTGCGGAGGATGCACATCGCAAGGATGTTTTGCGGGTAAGAGTTCCTTCTTGCAGTTCTTGGACGGCAAAGATTGGCTAGCCAAGTTCCCTGCTCATGAAGGACTTTCATCACAATGGGCAAAGTCAAACGATACGCTCTGCCTGCTGAGCCACACCTCTGTGCAGTGCACAAAACTTCAGCCAGTACAAAAACTCGATACACAAGAGGATTCTCCTTCCTGGGAGGATCGCTCAATTCCCGCTATAGGGAGGGTCGTTAAATCGAATCCACAATGTATTCGCTGCCATCTCAATCCAATGTTTATCACTGATACAGGCAACTCCGGGCCCCTGGATGTGCAGATTAGCTTTGTAATTGAGAGATCGGGACAGGTGGACCAGGTGGCAATTTTGGGTAATCTTCCCGACGACGTGATCCAGAAAATTCGTGAAGCTGTTACAGGCTGGTTCTTTGAGCCAATGCTCAAGGATGGTGTTCCGACGGCCACAACTTTTGGAATGAAAGGACGCATCATGATTCTCAACCCAGACAAGCCTCAAAATCATCCAAAGTAGATGGTGTTGCCTCGGTAGAGCTACTGAACGCGATACTCTTTCTTTGATGGAACCTGTCACCCACTTTCTAACCGGAGCCTGCATTGGCCGCGCGGGGCTGAACCGCAAGACGGCTTACGCCACGCTGACTGCCGTGCTGGCCGCCGAGGCTGCCGACCTCGATGTGCTGTGGGGCTTGGCAGGTCCGGTCGAGGAGCTGAAGCATCATCGCGGAATCACGCACACCTTCATTGCTGTGCCGGTGGTGGCCGCTGCGGCAGTGGGAGCGGTGTGGCTCTGTGATCGCGGCTTGCGCGCGTGGCGTCTCCGCAAGGCCGGCACTCTCAGCAAAAGTTCAAATGTGCCAGCCAT
Source organism: Occallatibacter sp. (assembly GCA_049587335.1). Classification (GTDB taxonomy): domain Bacteria; phylum Acidobacteriota; class Terriglobia; order Terriglobales; family Acidobacteriaceae; genus Telmatobacter. The sequence goes on from JBAVDS010000104.1 coordinate 89,184, forward strand.
ACCGCTCCGCTGGGGCTGGCTCTACCTGACGGCGCTGATTGCCGCGCTCAGTCACCTGCTGCTGGACTGGCTCAACAACTACGGTTTGCGTCCCTTCTTTCCCTTCAATCCGCGCTGGTATGCCGGCAGCATCGTTTCGATCTACGAGCCGGTGATCTGGGCGCTGCTCGGAGCGGCGATGGCGATGCCCTGGCTTCTCGGCCTGGCCGACTCCGAAATTGGCGCCCGGAAAGAAGATTTTCGCGGTCGAGGTTGGGCGATCTTTGCCCTGATCGGGATCGCCGTCTTTTGTGGCTGGCGCTACGCCGAACAGGGAAGGGCGCGGATGTTGATCGAAGGTACGCAGGTCGCCAGCGCTCCCGTCAAGCGAATGATTTTGAATCCCTACCCGGTGAATCCCTTCCGCTGGCACGCCATTCTGGAGACCGATTCGTACTATCAGACCGCCGAGATCGATACGCGCACTGGGGAAATCACGAGCGATCCGCATCAAGACGTGCTCTACAAGCCGCAGATCACCACGGCTGTCGAGGCCGCCAAGCGCACACTGCTCGGCCAGGTTTATCTCGACTGGGGCCTGTGGGCGGTGGTGCGCGACGTTGGCCAAGAACCCGTTCCAGGGATGGCCCCGCCGCAGGTGGCGCCCTATCGCACCTGGACTACGGTCGAATTCGACGATCTGCGCTTCAACTACTCCCTCCTCGGTGCTGGCAGAGCCACGGGGCATTCACCACTTGCCGGCTGGGTATACATCGTGGATGGCCGGGACGATGCCGGCGAGGCGATGCAAGGACGGGAACAGCGGTAGGGCGGTGCTTCTCGCTATGAAAAGAATGTTCAGTTCATGAAACTTTATGGTTGACCCGCTGGCTTTTGACCCGCAGAATGAAAGGAGCGCCGAAGCGCTGCCTGAGCCGCTTCATCCCCTTTGCGGCGGCGACGGTATCCTGAGTCTCTGAGGTGTTCATGCCCGCATATCTTCTGCTGCTGGTTGCCGTGTTGAGTCGAATCCTGCCCCATGCGGGCTGGTGGAACTTTACCGCCGTGGGCGGCGCACTGTTGTATTTTGGCGCGCGGCGCTCGTGGCGCGAGATGCTGGCTCCGCTGGCCGTACTGATGGCCACGGATTATTATCTGACCGTCTATAGCTACCACTACGCTTTTGCCTGGACGAGCTACCTGCCAACCTGGGCCTGGTATGTGGCGGCGATGGCGCTGGGCCAGATTCTGTTGCGGTCGAGGACGACCTTCACGCGTGTGGCGTCGGGTGCGTTGCTGGGGCCGACCTCGTTTTTTGTGATGTCGAACTTTGCGGTCTGGGCGAGCGCTGCGATGTATCCGCGCACTCTGGGTGGTTTGGGATTGTGCTATCTAGCCGGTCTGCCCTTCTATCGCAACGATCTGCTTTCGACCAGCCTTGTCGCCGGAGTGGCCTTTGGCCTGCCGGTTTTGGTGCGCAAGATGAGTGCAGAGCAAACGCAGGCGGCGATGGCCGGGAAGTAGCCCATCAGCCTGCTTGCGAGAGCAGCTTGGTATAGATGCCGTTGAGCAAAGTGTCCAGTTCACGGAACTCCCGAACGACCAGTTTTTGCGAGAGGATAATCTTTTTCTCGCTTTCGAATTCGGCATCCGACAGCTTGTCCGTTCCCTCCATGCGTTCGAGAAAGACGTTCATCTCGTGCCGTCCTGCCAGATCGCGATCCGTGATCGAGCCATATAGCTTTTGCACAGCATAGAGCTGCGAGTAGCCCTTCACTTCGCTGTAATCCATGAAGGCGATTGCACCCGTGGAGGATGTGGCGTTCCACGCGGAGTCGTTGAGAAGTACGCCTGTCCACATGAAATTCCCAAGGGGCTTGTGGGAACGGCCATGTTGCACGTCGTCTACCAGGCTGAGGATCTCATCCAGGCGCTTCTCTTCAGCGGGCAGCGCGTTGAGTTGCCGGATGACATCCGCCTGGTTGGCGCGAACCTCCTGCACGATATTCTCTCGTGCGTCGCTGGCAAGATGGCGATGATGGAGCCACTCGACCGAACCCTCCAGGCCGAGAGCAATCAGCAGGCCGATGGTGATGGCCAGCAGATGCACCATGAATTCCTTGACGGAGAGGATCGGGTGATGCGGAGGATGAACTTCCACAGGGTTGCTCCTTTGTGCTTCCGAGGATTCCGTAGTGCGTTTTGTCCGTGAGAGGAATTGTAACTGCGGCAGCGATGCAGGGCAATTGCATGAAGTGAGGTTGAATTCCGCAAACCTTTGCGGCGGGCATCGCAGAAGGCAAATGCGAGATTTCAGCGACTTGCTTTTTCCACATGGATTCTATTCGGAGGTTACTGATTGCAGAGATCTTAAAATTTACTGCAAGGTTCTGAAAATAAATCGAGGGGGTAGACGAAAAGCAGGGATCAGGGAACAGAAAAAGCACGTGGTTCTGGATGTTGTTCATGCTTCAACTGTGCGCCGGGAGGGAATAATAATCTGCAAATCCCTGCGCCACCTGCGGTGGGGCGTGCGCTTCAAAACCTATCCATCAATTGAGTCGGGCAATTGAGTCGGGCAATTGAGTCGGGCAATTGAGTCGGGGGTAGCGCCGAACTTCTGACCGGCAGTACTGGCGCTGTCAACACCTCCAGGTCGGCGCTACCAATCTACGGACGTGATCTTAGCGAGAATGCCGTTCCAACTCTTCCAGGGCATCACAGGCGGTGCGGAGGCCGTCTTCGCCGGCCAACTGCTGCGCAACGCGGCTGGCGTGTCCGGCCAGGAGCGGCGCGGCCAGCATCTGTTTCAACTTGCGCGCAACCCGCCAGGGCGTATACTTTCCGCGCTGAATGACACGGCCGACTTTGAGGCGCAGCATACGGCGGGCGTTGTCGGGCTGGTCGTGCGAGAAGGGCATGATGAGCATCGGCTTGCCGGCGCGGAGGCATTGGGCGGTGGTGCCGACGCCGCCCTGATGGACGACCATCGCCGCACGGTCGAAGAGTTTGGAGTAGGGCGCGTACTCGGCGACGCAGATCGACTCCGGCAGCTTGGTCTTCAGTTGGTTGCGCGGATCGGTGCCGATGAGCAGCACGGCGCGAATTCCCAGCTTGATGGCGGCGCGGGCGGAGACCTCGTAGAAGTCACCAGCAGCCAGAACGGCAGCGGAGCCGAGTGTGAAGACGACCGGGGGTTCGCCCTGGGCGAGAAAGTCTTCGAGATTTGGCGGCAGCTTCTGATTGCCGGCGTCGGCGTCGTAGTAACAGAAGCCAGTAATAAGAGTGTGCTCAGGCCAATCCTTCTGCTCGACGCCGAGGACGCGGGAAAAGAGCGCCAGCACCAGCGACGGGGAGTGCTTGGCATCGAAGAGAGGATTGGCGCCTTTGGGCAGGCCCAGCTCGCGGCGCAGTTCATAGATCGGCTCCGGCCACTTGCGGCTGACAAAGCGAGCAACGCGCTTGATGACGCGTCCGAAGCCGGGAACGGCCCGGTCGGCCCTGGCCAGGCGGGGGTAGGGCGGGAGCACCGGCGGGTCGAAGGCGGAGAAGAAGGAGAGCGGCGCGAGGACGTAACTGGCCCAGGGGATGCCGGTAACCTCGGCGACGATCGGCCCGGCATAGTTCAACTCACCGAGCAGCATCAGATCGGCGCGTACGGGTTTGGTGGCTGCATCCAGCAGGTCGTCGTAGCTCTGGCGTAGCGCGGGAAAGAGAAACTCGCGGAGTCCCCTCTCGGTGCCCTTCTTCACGTCGTAGATCATCTCGACGAGGATGGTATTGGTGGGGTCGATATCCGGACGGACGGCATGAAATTCGAGGCCGAGAGGCCGAATCTTAGGCTCGTAGACCGCTGGCAGCGCCATGACCGGCGTGTGGCCGCGGCGTTTGAGTTCCAGAGCAAGTGCGATCAGCGGATTGGTATCGCCATAGGTGCCGATATTCGAGAGGATGATGCGCAATTTACCGTCCCTGAGCCGGAGTTAGCCCGCAATTAAGAGGGTAAAGCATCGGGGCTGGCGCTGGCCGGGAGGAGCGTTCCTGAACGGCTTGAAATGAATCCTTTGCGGGATCGCTGGGTGATGAAAAGCGCAAACCCGCCGATTTTAACCTCAGTGGAACGAAGAACCAAAGCGTGGGCCATGGTCCTGTCGCTTCTTGTCTGCGCGAGCGCGCGCGCTCAGGAGTATAGCTTCCGGTATTTTGGAGCGGCAGAGGGGCTGAGCAACCTGTCGGTGCGGACTGTCTACCAGGACCGAATGGGCTTTCTGTGGGTTGCCACAGTCAACGGCATCTTTCGCTACGATGGGGAGCATTTTGAAGGTTTTGGGCCGGCGCAGGGCCTGCCGAACAGTCCTGGAACATCTTTTGGCGACGGTCCGGACGGGACGTTGCTCGCTGGAGGGTCCTTCGGATTACTCCGCCTGCGCGGAAACCGGTTTGAAAAACTTGCCGTTCCCTTCAAGAGCGTCGGCGAGTTGCAGGGAATCCAGTCGGATGGCAAGGGGCACACCTACGTAGATACGGAATATGGCCTTGCAGTGCTGACCATGGAGCCTGGAACGGATCACTATGCGGTGCAAATGATACCGCCTCCGCCGGGCACAGCCGTGACAATGGTCAACGGCGTTCTTGAGGTTGGAGCCGTTCTGGTTGATGGAAATGTAATCTGGTACGGATGTGGCCAAGCGCTCTGCCGCCTGGAAGGCGGCCAGACACGAGTCTATGGAGCCGAGAGCGGACTCGCAGCCCATATGCCGGTGGTGATCCTGAAGGATCGCAAAGGCACTCTCTGGCTGCGCCAGCGAGCTGCGCCAGTGGTGGTCCTGCCGGCTGGCCAGAGCCGGTTCCGCAGTCCGATCCTGCCGAATCCTAATCTGAACATCAGCGGCGTTCCTTCGATGGATTCGGAGGGAGAGATTTTTCTCGCTTTGCCCGATGGAATGTTGATGGGCAACGAGCAGGATTGGCGGCAGATCGACCACACGATGGGAGTGCGCGGAGCGGTCTATCGAATCTTTGAAGACCGCCAGCACTCTCTCTGGTTCTGCATGGCGGGCCGGGGGGTTGTTCAGTGGCGCGGCTATGGGGAATGGGAGAACTACACATCGGCAAGCGGGCTGATCAGCGATGCGGTGCATACGATTCTTCCCCAGCCAGGCGGACCGATCTGGGTGGGGATGGATGGAGGCCTGCTGCGCGGTGAGAGGAAGAGCACTGGGGTCGAGTGGAAGAGGATTGCGGCGTTTGATGATTCAAATGTCAACGTTGTGCGGGAAGGCCGGGACGGGGCGTTATGGATTGGCACCGAACCGAAGGGTATTGCGCGGATCGATCCTCGCACCAGCAGTGTGACGTGGCCAACCGCTGGCCAGTACCCACTGCGGGATGTCTCTGAGATGCACTTCGATCAACGGGGCTGGCTATGGATTGGAACCGACGTAGGCCTGTTTTTGGCCAAAACTCCCAATTCGAAGCTAGCGGTCACGAAAATCTCCGAGCTGCCCAATGTGCGCATCCGCGCGATTGTGGAGCAGGCCGACGGCACCATCTGGGTTGGTGGAATCGGCGGGCTTTACTCCTATCAAGGCGGGAAGTGGAAGAACTGGACCCAGGTCGACGGATTGAGGGATCAACAGATTCTCTCTCTGGGAGTTGGCAAAGAAGGAGCGATATGGGTTGGTTATCGCTTCGTCGGCGGAATGGATCGCGTGCATCTGACGCCAAGCGGGCTGGCCGTAGAGAAAAATGTTCAGAGGCCTGGCTCAAGTGGAATTATCTATTCTTTGGATTCCGACGCGCAGGGGCGCATCTGGGCGGGCAGCGATCATGGCGTGGATATGTGGGATGGCGCTCGCTGGAGCCACTACGGAGTAAGCGATGGGCTGGTCTGGGAGAACTGCAACCAGAACGCCTTTGCGGCGGAGCCGGACGGCACGGTGTGGATCGGCACCAGCGGCGGACTCTCGCGATTCAAACCGCGTCTGCGCCCAACACTGAATGCACCGATTACGCTGGTCTTTACCAGGCTGGTCATGGGCGGGATGGAGGTATCAGACCAGAGCCATCCATCATTCGACATACACAGCAACTCTCTGGTGGCGCACTACGCCGCGCTAAATGCAACCCGCGAGAATGCGGTTGTCTTTCGCTACCGGATGGAGGGAGCCAATTCGAGCTGGACCGAGACGACGGAACGCATACTGCGATTTGCCCAACTGGCTCCGGGCGACTACAAACTGGAGATCGAAGTACGGGACGGAGACGATCTCTGGCGCGCAGAACGAGCGGAGTTTGCCTTCACGATCCTGACGCCATGGTATCGAAGCTGGTGGTTTCTCTCGCTGCTTGCACTGATCGCGCTGGCCTGCGCCTGGGGATTCTTCCGGCTGCGGATGGCTGCGGCAGAGAGCCGGGAGCATGATCTTCGCCAGTTGGTGGAGGCGCAGAAGACGATCCAGAATCTGGCTTTCTACGATCCGTTGACCGAACTTCCCAACCGGCGAATGCTGCTGGACCGGCTGCGCAAGACTTTGGCGATCAGTGCGCGCAGCGGCCGGTTGCGGGCGCTGCTGTTCGTGGATCTGGACAAGTTCAAGACTCTGAACGATTCCTGCGGCCACCGGATCGGCGACCTGCTTCTACAGGAGACGGCGCGCCGCCTCACTGCGGCGACGCGGGAGACCGATACCGTAGCGCGTCTGGGGGGCGATGAGTTCGTGGTGATTCTGGAAGACCTGAGCGAGGTTGCCGAGGAAGCGGCGGCTCAGGCCGAGATGATCGCCGAAAAGATCCTGGTTGCCATCAGCCAGCCCTATCTGCTGAATGGACACGAGTGTCTTCTTTCTTCGAGCATCGGAATTACCATCGCGGGAATGCGCATGGAAAACACCGACGAGGTCTTGCAACAGGCTGATATCGCCATGTACCAGGCCAAGGCGGCAGGAGGAAACGCGACGCGCTTCTTTGCTCCGGAGCTTCAGTCGGCGATCAACGCGCGGGCGGTGCTTGAGGAGGAACTGCGCAAAGCGACCAAGCAGGAGCAATTCCTGCTCTACTATCAGCCGCAGGTGGATCGCGGAGTGGTGACCGGCGCGGAGGCGCTGGTTCGCTGGAAGCATCCTGAGCGAGGCATCTTGTTCCCGGACACCTTCATTCCGCTGGCCGAGGAGACCGGCCTGATTCTGCCGATGGGAGACTGGGTATTGGAAACGGCTTGCCGTCAACTAGCCGCGTGGGCAGAGCGGCCGGAGAGCCGCCATCTTACCATTGCGGTGAATATCAGCGTGCGTCAATTGCGGCAGCCGGATTTTGTGGAGAAGGTGCTGTCGGCGCTGGAGCGCACCGGAGCCAATGCGCAGCGTCTTGAATTGGAATTGACCGAAAGTATGCTGGTGGAGAATATCGAAGATGTCGCCGCCAAGATGACCGAACTTAAACGGCACGGCTTGAAGTTTTCTCTTGACGACTTTGGCACCGGTTATTCGTCACTGAGCTATCTGCGGCGGCTACCCCTGGACCGGCTGAAGATCGACCGCTCGTTCGTGAAGGATATCTTGACGGATACCTGTGGCGGCGCCATCGCGCAAGCGATCGTCTCGCTCAGCCGCGCAATGGGCTTGCCGGTAATAGCCGAAGGCGTGGAGAGTGAAGAGCAGCGGGAGTATCTGGCGAGCCTCGGATGCCATTCCTACCAGGGCTATCTCTTCAGCCGTCCGGTGCCGCTGGAGGCCTTTGAAGAGCTGCTGGCCAGCAGAATCGCGGCGCTCACCTAGCCTCGGCGTAACGATCCCCCGGGCATCATGGTATTCTTGGCGGGTCGATGAGGACCCAGGTGAACCGTATGCCAAAGCCGCACCGCCTACTTCCTTTGTTCGCGGCCATCGTTGCCGCCACGCTGCTCATTGTCCTATTGGCCTCACCGGCAACTCTCGCCGCGCAACATCCCTATCGTGTGCTTGACCGCTGGAAGCTGGGCGGGGACGGGGGCTGGGATTACCTGCTGGTGGATTCCCCTGCACATCGGCTTTATCTGACGCGCGGCAATCATGTCGATGCCGTTGACACCCGGAGCGGGAAGCTCATAGGCAGTATTGGTGGACTTCATGGCACGCACGGCGTTGCACTCGACACGGCGGGCAAATTCGGCTACATCTCAGACGGCGGCGGCAACGCAATCGTCGTCTTCGACCGCGCTACGCTGGCCACGGTCGCCACCGTTCCCGCCGGCGCCAATCCCGACAGCATCGTCTTCGATCCGGCCACGCAAAGCGTCTGGGCCTTTAATGGGCGCAGCAAGGACGTGACCGTACTGGACGCTGCGACAAACAAAGTCACTGCTACCATCCCGCTCCCCGGCAAACCGGAATTTGCCGTTACGGATGGCAAAGGCTTGATCTATGACAATATCGAGGACTTGAACGAGATCGTACGCCTCGATGCGCGCAGCCTCAAGCTGACCGCCACATGGACGCTCGCGGAGTGCGATGGTCCATCGGGACTGGCGCTCGACAACGCCGGCGAACGGCTCTTTTCAGTCTGCGATGGCAAGAAGATGGCAGTGACCGATGCGAAAAACGGCAAGCCCGTTGCCACTGCGTCGATTGGCTCTGGCCCGGATGCCGCCGGTTGGGACGCAGCAGACAAGCTGGCCTTCGCATCGTGCGGGGAAGGCATTCTTTCGGTGATTGACGCCAGCGCACCCGGCTATCCGACTATCGAGAGCCTGCCTACCCAAGCCGGCGCGCGCACCATGGCCTATGACCCAGCCACCGACCGCATCTATCTGGTCAGCGCCGATTTCGGTCCCCGGCCAGAGCCTACGGCTGCCAATCCCCGGCCGCGTCCACCGATCATTCCCGGCAGCTTCACAGTGCTTATCGTCGGCCGCTAGGGGCTGTACTGGCTCGATGAATCGTCTTCGGGAAGATCAAGCCGACGCACCGGACGGGCAGCGGCACACACTCCCAGCCTACCCTTCCCAATCCGCAGAAGAACCGTCACTTATTTGAGAAACTGAGCGACCATTCCCCAGATGAAGTTTACGAAGACAATCACCGTCGCCGCCGCGACCAGCCGGAGAGATAACCGCAGCGCCGGCTCGATCTTGTTCACTTTGGCCACAATGGCCTCTTGTGCGGCCTTCTCGTGCACGAATGCGTCGTCCAGATAAATCTGGTCGTCTTCGTCACGCGTCAAGCTGGAACGATAAAGATAAAGCGCAGCCGCAATCGCCGCCAGAACACCCCAGAGTGCCCACAGAAAAGGAGCAATTGTCATACTCCACCTCCGAAAAACCTTACAGCCCCGGAGTCCGGCGGTCTTGCAATGATTCCCGGTTCCGTCGATCAGAGGAGCCGCCCCGGAGAACATCATAGCCCCGAATGCACATCGCGGTAACGAAAAAGATAAGATATTTTTCATCAGATGCAGTCAGCCAAGCTGGCGTCCTGCAGACGGATGGACGGGCCAAGCCCAATGATTGGGGCCGGAATTCCCGATTGCACGGCTTCTGCAACTTTCCCAACGCAATCGCATCCAATGAATAAATCCATCCTGGGAGCTTGAATCCCGGCTCACGGAGCAGTAAAGTTAAATTCTCGGCAAGCATTTCAAAGGATTGGGAGAGTTCATGGCCACAGCATCCACCACAACCTCTGTTGAGCAAGAGGAAATCGTCAAGAAAGCCCCCCTCAACCTGACCCCTCAGGCCATCGCCAAGGTGCGCGAGATCATGGCCACACAGGATCCCCTGCCCGCCGGGCTGCGCATCGGCGTTGTCGGCGGCGGCTGCTCCGGCTTTCAGTATTCGATGGCCTTCGAGAACCAGGCCGGCATGATGGACAAGGTCTTTCCATTTGAGGACTTGAAGGTCTTTGTGGATGCCACGTCGCTGATGTATCTGAACGGTTGCACAGTCGATTACGTCGAGAACCTGGAAGCGGCCGGCTTCAAATTCGACAACCCCAATGTGAAGAGCACCTGCGGCTGCGGATCCTCCTTCAGCGCGTAGTTTCTGGCACCGGATATACCAGTTTTTCGCTTCAGCAGGAAAGCCCGTCTCGATTCGTCGGGGCGGGCTTTTTTGCGTTGGAGGAGTGCGGTGTGAATCAGCCAGCAGTGGAAGCAGAGGAATTCAAGGCAGTTGCCCTACTGCAGGCGGCTTGCGGAAGGTGATTGCGTAAAACTTGCCCTCCTTCAGCATCTCCAGATGAATCTCTTCCATCTCCGTCGGCACCAGATCGATGGGGACGGTTACGGCCTCTTTGCGATCCTTGTAAAAACTGCTGGTGATTGGACTCTTCTCGTAGGTGCTCTTCACGTACTCTTCGGTTTCGTCCTCGATCATCAGATGTCCGCCCGGCTTGGTGATGCGAATCATCTCACGGACGGCCTTGGCGCGGTCGTTGAAGAAGTTGAAGCCGCCGCAGGTGAATACCACGTCGAAGGTGGAGTCGGCGAATGGCAGGGATTCGGCATTGCCGAGATAGAGGTCGGCATCCATCTGCCAGCGGCGCAGATTCTTCTGACAGTTGACCAGCATCTCAGGGGAGAGATCGAGGCCGGAGAGTTTTACCCCGTGAGGCAGATATTTGAAGTTGAGTCCTGTGCCGACGGAGGTCTCAAGCACTGAATCGCCGGCTTTGACTTCGAGCAAACTCATATAGTTCTCGAAATACGAGTCCAGTTCCAGGCCACGGAAGGCGCCGACGACACGCTGAATATCGTCGTAGAAGCCGCCGATGGTCTCATACAGCTTGTTGTATTTGCCGTTGTCGCCGCTGAGGTCTTCGGGCTTCAGAAAGGCGGGAATTCCATTGCGGATGGGGAAATGCTCCCCAGAGCTGCTGACCAATGCTTCCCTGCCCTGCTCGTTGACAACGCGCAAAGATTCGCCAGTGAATGGACTTTGCAGCCGTGCGATGGTCTGCGGTTGGCTGGCCCATCTGCGCGATTTGATCGGGTGGAAGAGCGCCCAAACAGCAAGAAGAAGAGCTGCACCAAGGCAAAGCCAGGAAAATGCCGCACCGATTGGCAGATTGATAGATAACGCGACACCACCAAAGTGGCGGAAGAGAGCGAAGCCCGCCACGAGGATGAAGCCGGCGCCGAAGACCAATCCGGTGGCGCGTGACTCGCGGTTCCACAACCACACGACCGTCGACGCAAACCAATAGATGAGGAAGGCAATGACTCCGGAGGCTGAGGCAGTGCCGATATGCAGTTCGAACGCAAGCGCGGGAAGCGCAATGGCAGCCAGCGGCAAGGGAAGCGTCTGCAGAAATCCAGAGAGACGCGGGCTTACAAGGCGATGAAAGGTAAATGGCAGAACGCTGAGCACGGCGGCGACGAATGTCCAGCCGAGATAGGAGAGCGCCTGTTGCGGCCCGGTCAGGGGAATCTTGCGCCATCTGAAGATCAGGGTAGGAACGATGGAAAAAGCCAGCATCCAGAGGAATCCGCGCCGGGGCTTCTGTGTACCGACGAACCAAGTGGGTAGGATGGGACCGGTCCACGCTCCGACTTGAGAAAAAAAGTTACCGAGGATAAACAGGCTGGCAGCCACGCAGGCCATGATCTGTGAGCTGCGGCTGGGTTTGACGTTGGTAGGCATCGTGCGATCCTTTCTTAACTTTTCTCCGTCCAAATTCAGGAGGAATTGAATTCCTCGAAATTTCCCAGGCAACGCAGCTCCATCGACTTCCCGTCGCTACGCCCGGGGCGCTCAAGATGACATATTTGTTGGTTCAGCTGCCTCGATGGAAGCGAGTTCTTTCAGCGCCGACTCCCCCCAATCGAGCGCGGCGCGGGTCATCGCGATTCCCAGGCCCAGCGTGAGCATCCAGTAGGGCTGATGCGGGTTTTGCGACTGATGCTGATGCGCCATTTTTTCGATCCCCTCCAGCGTGGTTAATGTGCGCCGGTTTCGTTCATTCAGCTCGCGGACGTGCGCAATCGAGACGCCGGGCGAGGCCTCACGGCCAAAGAACAGCTTGAGCAGGAATTCGTTGCGTGGTGGGTCGTTCTGGAAGGGTTTGGCAAGCCACTCCCTGAGGGCGACGCGCCCGGCATCGGTCAGCGCGTACTCCTGGCGGCGTTTTTTGGGCGCAACTTCTGGCAGGCAGGCTTCGATCAGGCCCTCAGTAGCCAACCGCTTCAGGGTGGGATAGATCTGCCCGTAACTCTCGCCCCAAAAGCTGCCAAAGTTTTCTTCGATCGCCTTGTGAATCTCGTAGCCGGAGGCCTTGGGGGCGATGGAGAGCATTCCGAGGATGACGTAGGTGGTCCGGCGGTTTTTCATACATCTATGAGATATATCTTTTAGATGTATTTGTCAAGGGGAATCTTCGAAATGATCTCCGTGAAGTGGGCGCACAAATAAGAACGGCAGACCAAATGGTCTGCCGTTGATTCCTATCTTACTGAAAAAGAATGTCTTTTTATTTTCCCGACTTCGCTGGGGCACTGACGGGAGCAGTCTTGGAGTTCTCAAAGACCGAGTGTGTGCCAGAGGATGAGCGCTGATAAAGCACGGTCAGGGTGATGGAGGTAAGCATAAAGATGATCGCCGACCAGGTGGTAACACGCGTGAGGACGTTGGCGGCGGCGCGCGGGCCAAAGGCGGTCTGTGAACCCTGGCCACCAAAGGCGCCTGCCAGATCAGCCGAGCGGCCCTGCTGCAACAGGACGACAAAAATCAGAACGCTACACACAATCACGTGCAGAACGATGACAAAATCAAAGAGGATATTCATCTAAAAGCTGCTTTCCAGGTCAGTCCGGCTGACCCGGACGAGAGAAATTTGGTGCGGAAGAGGGGACTTGAACCCCTATGCCTTTTGGGCGCCAGCACCTCAAGCTGGTGCGTCTGCCAATTTCGCCACCTCCGCACTGTGGTGAACTCTACGAGTATAGCAAATGCCGGGCGGAAGGGGGGGACAGATGTCGAGGCCGTTGCCGAGGCGGTTGGCAATTCTGCCTACTGAATCCGCTCAAAACCGAATGCGGCTTCACGCAAGGCTTGGCTGATGGCGGCAATGTGGGCTGCGCCGCGGGTCTCCAGAGTTACATCGATCACGGTCTCACCAAGACTGACGCCATAATACGAGCGGTTGTGAATGGTTTCTACGATATTGGCGCGCTCGCGGGCCAATACATTTGTGAGGCCGAGGAGTGCGCCGGGGCGGTCTTGGAGGTGCACGCGAATACGCAAAAGGCGACCGTCCTTGACCAGACCGCGCTCGATGATCTTAGCCAGCAAGGTGACGTCGATATTGCCGCCGGAAACCAGCACCACGGTGCGGCGCGATTGCAGATTGGTTTTGGATTGCAATACCGCTGCCAGCGCGGCGGCTCCCGCGCCCTCGGCAAGAGTCTTCTCGTGCTCCAACAGCATCAGTATGGCGCTGGCGATCTCTTCGTCGTCCACGGTCACGATTTCATCCACATAGCGGGAGACGAGAGGAAGAGTGAGATCACCGGCGCGGCGAACTGCGATGCCATCGGCAATGGTCGCCTCTGCGCTGATGGTGACAGGCAGGCCGGCTTGGCGAGCGCGCAACATCGAGGGCAGCTTCTCCGGCTCGACTCCGATGACGTGGATCTTGGGATTCGATTCCTTGAGTGCGCAGGCGATGCCGCTGATCAGCCCGCCGCCCCCGATAGGCAGAACCACGGCATCCAGATCAGGCACCTGCTCCAGCAATTCCAAGCCGATCGTTCCCTGCCCGTTGATGACCTCTGCGTCGTCAAAGGGATGAATAAATGTGCGATCCTCTTCAGCGGAACAGCGCAAAGCCTCCTCACAGGCCTCGTCGTAATTCTCTCCGTAAAGAATGACTTCAGCGCCAAAGCCGCGTGTAGCGGCAACCTTGATCTGCGGCGTGGCCAGAGGCATGACAATTCGCGCGCGAATGCCGCGAGCCGCCGCATGGAAGGCAACGCCCTGCGCATGATTGCCTGCACTGGCGGTAATCACACCGCGCGCTCTATCCGCATCGCTGAGCGTGAGCAGCTTGTTCAGCGCGCCGCGCTCCTTGAATGCTCCTGTGCGCTGAAGGTTCTCCAACTTCAAATACAGCGGCAGTCCAGTCAACTCGGAGAGATCGCTGGAGAGCTGGCAGGGAGAGAGATAGATCGCATCCCCGATACGTGAGCGCGCTGCCCGTATGTTGAAAAGAGTTACTTCTGCCATCAATTTCTCCTCGAACAAGCTCATGTGGATTAACCAAATTGTCCAACTTGACCAAAAGAAAAAACCACCAGCCGCTTACGCGGGAGGTGGTTCGATGCTTCCGATTTGTTCACTCGGATTTGTCAGCCACTCCCCGCGCGTGTCTTGGAGACGCTAATTCGCATCTCCACCGGCTCCGCAAGGATGGACAGGATCATTGAAAGTCTCGCGTTAACTCCACAGGTCAGCATGACATTGAAAGAAGTAGAACAGAAAGCAACGTAGCCGTCAATTGTTCATAGATTACCTCAATGCGATCCGCCGGCTTGTTGACGGCACAAGAGCTGGAATGCGCAAGGACCTCTCATCCGCTAAAAGTCCAGCCGCACAGCGGGAGAATCCTGACTGCCGATGTTACTTTCGATTCATTTGAGTAGCCAAACATATCTCAAAAAACAATTTCACGACGATAAACAATGCTGAAGTTGACTCTTTCACGTGCACTGATCGAACTCTTGGAGAGAAAGAACATGGTATGTATCAACTGCCAAAGCCATAGGATGCGCAGGATAAAAAGAGAAGGCTTCCTGCGCTCAAGATTGGCGCCACTCTTCGGCTACTTTCCCTGGCGATGCTCTGTATGCAGAACAGAACAATTGCTGCGAGACCGGGGCAGACAGCAGCGCGCTCATGATGGAAAAAGCCAATTCGGCGAATCTCATGGCCATTCGGCAAAGAGGGCGAGTGGAATGTCCTGCAAACGGCGATAATCCATGAGTTTTGCACGTCCAGACCATGAGCAACAAGGCAAATAACCTCCACCAAAGGGTTGAGTCCAGCAGGCCCTCGCTTCCAGTATGATCATGCCGGTCCAGTTTTTGGAGGTTCCATGATCGCGCTGATTCCCCAGCGTTCTTTCGTTTCTTCGTGCTTAAAAACCAGTCGAATCACGTGCAGAAGTGCATCAGCTTATCTCACTGCGAAACCAAAGCTTATTTTTAAGTCAGTTACAATCGTGGCTTACATTGCATTGATTGCCCCTGCACATCTACTGCGTTCGCAGTCAACCACACCGGACTCTCATGCTGCCGATACACAGTCTGACAAACCGCGAGAGGGCGGACAAGCGCCAGCTGTTGGCGGCGTCAACACGGGAGGAGCACACACAGCGGTTTTCGATGTTGAGCACAGACCCATCACCGCTGGCGGCTTTGTCAAGGAGGGACCGGTACTATTTGAAAACATTGCAAGGCAGGCCGGACTTTCTACCTGGAAGCACGTCATGGGAAGTCCACAAAAAAAATTCATCATCGAATCAAATGGCTCCGGCGTATGCTTATTGGATTACGATCAGGATGGCTGGCTAGACATCTATCTGGTGAATGGTTCAACTTATGACGCGATGAGCGGCAAGTCTGCTGCGCCGCACGCGGCATTGTTTCACAACAATCACGACGGCACATTCACCGATGTGACGGAAAAGGCAGGCGTAGCTAATGAAAGATGGGGATTCGGCTGCGCGGCAGCAGACTATGACAACGACGGGTGGCCCGATATTTATGTAACAAACTTTGGCAAGAACCGGCTTTATCACAATAACCATGACGGTACATTTACCGATGTTGCCGAAAAAGCCGGTGTCGCCCTGGGTAACTGGTCAACTGGCGCCACATGGGGCGACTATGACGGCGATGGCAGGCTAGATCTCTTTGTTCCCGGTTACGTTCACTATGACCTGGCAAATCCGCCCGCATCCGGCAAGAACGACATAGCATACAGCTTCTGCCAGTTTCGCGGTGAAAGTGTTGCTTGCGGGCCGCGCGGACTTAAAGGAGAGCCGGATCATCTCTTTCACAATAACAGCGACGGAACTTTCACCGACGTAAGCGAAAAGGCGGGTGTAGCCGACACAAATGGCTATTATGGATTAACCTCCGTCTTTGTCGATGTAAATAACGATGGAAAACCCGATCTATTGGTGGGAAACGACTCTACACCGAATTACCTCTATATCAACAAAGGCGACGGAACATTTGACGATATCAGCTATGCCTCCGGCTATGCGCTCAATGAAAATGGCAGGGAAACAGCAACGATGGGCATAGCCGCTGGCGATTATCAGAACAATGGCATGATTGATCTTTATAACACCACCTTCAGCGACGACTATAACCCGCTTTATCGCAACGATGGCGACGCGAACTTCACCGACATCAGCTATCAAATGGGAATTGCGGAAATTACTGTTCCTTTTCTTGGCTGGGGCGATGCCTTTTTCGACTATGATAATGACGGCTGGAAGGATCTGATCGTTGCCAACGGACACGTTTATCCGATCGTTGACAAGGAGCCGTGGGGAACCAGTTACGCGCAGCGTCCACTCCTCTTTCACAACGTTGGAGGCAAACGCTTCGACTTGGTTCCGCCGGTTGAAGGGACAGGGATAGGTCAAGCCTATGCGGGCAGAGGTTTGACTGTTGGCGACCTATTTAATGACGGAAAACTCGACGTGGTTATCAATGTTATAGACGGCACACCGGTCCTACTTCGCAACACATCTCCCGACAAGAATCATTGGATAGAGATTAAGCTGATCGGGGGCGCAAATAGTCCGCGAGACGCCATAGGCGCAACCGTATATCTTACTGCCAATCATATGCGTCAGAGTGGCGATGTTATCTCGGGTGGCAGCTATGCTTCCACAAGCGACCCGCGGCTGCACTTCGGACTTGGCGATGCGACCACAATTGAAGAAATAGAAGTGCATTGGCCGAGCGGCGCAAAGGAGCACTTCCCCGCTTCGCAAGTAGACCGCATTGTCACACTGGTGGAAGGCCATGGGGCCAAGCAATAAATACATAGTTAGCAATATGATTTTTATTGCTATTGAACAGTCTTCACCGATTAATGGAGGTCAAACGGAATGAAGCTCCGATTTTTTATGCATTGTCTGAAGAGTATCTTATCTTCTCAAGCTATTCGCATTGCCGGCAGAGTTGTGCTCGCAGCGATCATTGCTTATGGGTTTACCTCGCAGCGCATTAGTCGCACATATGCGGCGAGCACTATTGCCGATGGTGAGCAATCCACAAACTATTCACATAGCGTCAGCGAGCACTACGACTATCGTTTTGGAGCCGATCAGCCGTTTCTCCCTTCGAGCGCAAAAACAGATGCGGGACAGTTTATTGATTCCAAGAAGTTTCTTAGCGCGGCCTACTGCGGCCATTGCCATCAGGAAGCGCACGCAGAGTGGCGTCAATCTGCGCACGCCAACTCCTTCCGCGCACCCTGGTACGTAAAGAATGTCAACGTTTTGATGCGTGAAAAGGGGATTGCCTATGCGCGCCACTGCGAAGGGTGCCATAACCCGATCGCATTGACATCTGGCGCAATGACCAAGAATTCACCGGTAAACCGCGACTTCGACAAGGATGGTATAACCTGTTCGGTCTGTCATTCCATCCAAAAGGCCGATACTCGTGGAACAGGCAGCTATGTACTTACTCAACCGGCAGTAATCGTTGATGAGAAGGGCAATCCTGTTTACGGCGAAGTTTCAGACAAGGAGATACTCGCTCATCTGGACCGGCACTCCGCGGCAGTGATGAAAGATTTTTACCGCAGCAGTGAATTCTGTTCGGTATGCCATAAAGCTGCACTGCCGCGAATCCTGAATGACTATAAGTGGCAGCGAGCTATTTTTTTGTATGACGAGTGGCAATTATCTTCTTTTGCAAAACAGTCGCCTCTTCCTTTTTATGTCAAGGACAAAGTCTCTACCTGCCAGAGTTGTCATATGGCACCTGAGAGCATAGAGTTGCCGGACTATGGGGCTGCGGATGGCAAACTGGCATCGCATCGTTGGCTCGGAGCGAATACCGCGCTAGCGAAGTATTACGGTTATGAAACGCAAATGAATAAGACGACGGAATTTCTTCGCAATAATGTATTGAACGTCGACATCTTTGGAATTGAGCGGAATGGCGGCAAACTGTTTGCACCGATTGGAAGACAACCCTTTGATGTTGCGTTGGGCGACACACTCACGATCTCATTAGTCATCCAGAATAAGGGAACTGGGCACAGCCTTATTCCAGAACAGCGCGACTTTTACGAAAGCTGGGTTGAGTTTGAAGCTAAAGATGCCAAGGGCCACACTCTGATACATTCCGGAGGTTTACAGGCGGACGGAGTGCTGGATCCAAGCGCGCACAGTTTTACCAATCGATTGGTCAACAAGCAGGGCGGACTGAATGATCTTCATCAGGTCTGGGACACGCGAGTTGTCGCATATAACAACACCATACAATCCGGACGTTCGCAAATTGTGCGCTACGAATTTAGTTTGCCGCAGAATGCCGTTGGTCCGATTACTGTGACTGCCAAAGTCAACTACCGACGCTTCAATCAACACTTTACCGATTTCGGTTTTGGAAAGCATTACGTGCTGCCTGTAGTCGAAATGGCTGAGCGCACTCGAAGCATCCTTATCGGTTCAAACCCGGCATCCGATCCTGACCCCCAGGACAATAAAGAGTGGATGCGCTGGAATAACTTCGGCATCGGGCTACTGGACGCTCAGCAATACGAAGCCAGCGACCTGGCATTTAAGCACGTTACAGAATTGCGTCCGGATTATGCTGACGGTTATACCAATGTCGCCATAGCCGATTTCCAGTGGGAACGCTACGCTGCTGCCCGCGAAAATCTGAACAAAGCGCTTTTATTGGCTCCGCACAATGCGCGTGCACTCTATTATCTGGCGCTTGTGGAACGCACTCAAGGTCACGTCGATGAAGCAATTCAAGATTTGCGCGATGTTGTTGCGCAGTTTCCACGATCGCGTGATGCACATCGCGAGCTTGGATTTTCCTACTATCAACAGCATCGATATGACGACGCACGGACGGAGTATGAGACGCTGCAAACGATCGATCCAGACGACCTTGCAGCGCACTATATTTTGTCTATCGTCTATCGGAGACTTGGTATGAAGGAACAGGCAGCCAGGGAGTCGGCGGCATTTGCTGACCAGAAGGACGATCCGACGGCCAGCACTTACGCCTTAGAGTTTTTGCGAAAGCATCCCGATATTACATCTGAAAGTGTTCCCTGGCACACGCATGGCGAAGCAAGCGGAACAATATCTCATGTAGAAGGGGAAGTTAGACCATGAGAATTCGATTGCTTACTCTAACGGCCATTGTTGTATTATGTTGCACAAGCTATGCATTTTCATTAGGCCAGCGAAGGAGAGGAGAGGCAGTGTTTTCCACATCAGGCTGTGCGCACTGCCACAGCATACGCCATTCCGGCGGCCACAAAGGTCCCGACCTATCGGGTGTTGGTAGAAGGTTGAATGCCGTGCAAATGCGCCTACAGATTATTAATGGCAGTAAGCTCATGCCGCCCTTCGGAGAGGATTTGCAAGATTCGGATATTGCCGATTTATTATCTTATCTTCACTCTTGCCGCGAAAAGGAAAAGAAATAAACCTATTAGGCTAGTGCTGACATACTGTCACATTGCTATTTTTTAGCATATATACTAGCTTCGGTGTTTCAGATACCTGTTGCGGTATACTTCATACTGTGGAGGGTTTATCTCTTGTTGCGTCCTTTTATGCCGTTTGCTGTTGTGCCATTCATGTTGTTTTTTTGCGGCGATGAATATCTTAGATCGCAGCAAGCGTCGCAAGAGGGAATGCGGCAGACAATGGGAGGAATGGCCAATGCAGGTCCTCAGAAAGCGGAGTTTGACAGTCAGCATCGTCCGATTACTGCCGGTGGTTTTGTAAAATCCGGACCGGTCATTTTTCAGAATGTCGCCGCAGCGGCGGGGCTTACAAGCTGGCATCATACGGCTGGTACTTCGGAGAAACGCCTGATTCTGGAAGCCAAAGGTCCCGGCGTTTGTCTTTTGGATTATGACAATGATGGATGGCTTGATATTTATCTTGTAAACGGATCAACTTATGATGCGCTGGCCGGAAATGCGACGCCCCCGCACGCCGCCTTATTTCATAACAACCATGATGGCACATTTACCGATGTAACTGCGAAGGCAGGTGTTGCCAATGACCGGTGGGGATATGGTTGCGCGGTTGGCGATTACGACAATGATGGATGGCCGGACTTATATGTGACTAATTATGGAAAGAATCGCCTGTATCACAATAACCATGATGGGACCTTTACAGACATGGGAGAAAAGGCGGGAGTTACTGTCGGCACCTGGTCTACCGGAGCTACTTTTGGCGATTACGACGGAGACGGACGCTTAGATTTATTTGTAGACGGATATGCTCAGATTGACTTATCAAATCCTCCGATTTCTGGCTCGAAGGCGGTCAACTACGCATTCTGTCAGTATCGCGGAGTACAGGTTATGTGCGGCCCACGCGGCCTCAAGGGTGAACATGATCATCTCTTTCATAACAACGGCGACGGAAGCTTTACCGATGTCAGTAAGAAGCTGGGAGTGGACGATCCCAATGGGTACTACGGCCTGGGCGCACTGTTTGCGGACGTAAACGGAGACGGCAAACCCGACTTACTGGTGGCCAACGATTCCACGCCCAATTATCTCTACATGAACAAAGGAGATGGAACGTTCGAAGACCAGAGCTACGAAAGCGGTTTTGCGCTCAACAGCGATGGCCGCGAGGCTGCCAACATGGGTCTTGCTGCCGGCGACTATGAGAACAATGGGCACCTTTCCATTGTCAGCACAACCTTCGCGGACGACTACAATATATTATTTCAGAATGATGGCAAGGGTTTTTTCACGGATGTAAGTTACCAGGCCGACATTGCAGAGTCTTCGATTCCATTTGTAAGCTTTGCCGACGGATTTCTCGATTACGACAATGATGGATGGAAGGATTTACTGATTATCAACGGTCATGTCTATCCGCAGGTGGATCAGCATCCGGAGTGGGGGACAAGTTATGCAGAACGCCCGCTGCTCTATCACAACCTGAAGAATGGAAAGTTTGAAGTGGTTCCCGCAGTAGAGGGTAGTGGGCTTGCCGTGGTCAGTGTTGGACGCGGTGCGGCCTTCGGCGATATATTCAACGATGGCAAGATCGATGTGATTGTCAATAACATGGACGGAGTTCCGGTGCTGCTCCGCAATGTGAGTGCGGATCATCACCAATGGGTTGAACTGAAGCTGATTGGAGGAGCCAAGAGTCCTCGCGACGCGGTGGGCGCGACGGTCTATCTGCTGGCAAACAGCATTCGTCAGCGGGGAGACGTTCTGAGCGGCGGCAGCTATCTCTCCTCCAACGATATGCGGGTTCACTTTGGCCTGGACGACGCAACCGATGCAGGAACGGCTGAGATTCACTGGCCTTCCGGAGCCAAAGAGACCTTGAAGCTGCCAGCGGTAAACCGAATTTATACCATCACCGAGGGTCAGGGAATCACAGATGCATTGTGCGGCAATAAGCCCTGCACAAATACGGTTTCTGCTCCGCTGGCGAAGGCAGATAAGTAGGTAGCGCTTGCGGCATTCCGCTGAGTGTGCATTCGCCCCAAAAGAAGATGGGCGGCTACTCAGCGAGAGAGAGCAGCCACCCACGAATCACGCTTTGAATATCCAGTTGGGAGACAGTTACAAGAGACAATTAGAGACTATCGACGCACAAGCTCTATGTCTTGAGCCAAACGAGTGAGTCTGGAGTCCATCGATTGGAGGAGAATTGCCAGAAAGATTGTCGAAAGGTAAGTCGATGTTTCCTTGTAATTCCCTATGGTTTTGATGATCGTGTCAATACACTGTGATGGAGCAGTTTGAATTCCGTTTGAGAGAGCCGGCGCGAAGCTTTGTTCCGAAACCACTCCAAATCGATCAACAGGGCAGGGCAATCGCGGTCGTCGGGCGAAGACCGGCGCAAGTGTGCGCAACTCATTCAATTGACCGCCGCACTGCTGCTGTTCTGCGGCTTGCCGGGATATACGCTGGAACCGTCTACTCCACTGGCCAGTTATAGCCGACAAGCGTGGGAGATGGAAAACGGCCTGCCGCAAAATACCGTGCAGGCGCTAACGCAGACGCAAGATGGATTTGTATGGCTGGGAACTGAAGCAGGACTGTTGCGCTTTGACGGCACCAGTTTTACGATGTACGACAAGAACTCGACACCGGCACTGCCGGGAAATGATGTGCGTTGCCTGTTGGGGGCGAAGGACGGAGCGCTGTGGATCGGCACCAGCGAGGGGCTGGCGCGGTGGAAGGATGGGGTGGTGAAGAACTTCACTGCCAAAGATGGGTTACCGGGAAACGGAATTCTTGAGTTGAACGGAGTTGACGAGAAAGGTGCGCTCTGGCTGTGGACAGATCAGGGCCTTGCGCAGCAAAGGGGAGAGCGGTTTGTTGTGGCGAAGAATGTGGATGCGTGGCCGCATACCGCGCTGCCTTTGCCTGACGAGATGCAGAAGAGTGTCATATTTGAGGAGAATCTGCCGAACAGCATTGGAATGATGGGCGACAGAAGCTCTTTAAGATTCTACAAAGGTGTTGACAGGCCAATGGAGATATCCTCGCTCACTGTTGGCCACGGGCTTCCCGGCAGCCGCATTCAGGTCGTCTTTGCCGATCGTGAAGGGGGTTTGTGGATTGGCACGAATGGCGGACTGACGCGTTGGGTTGCGGGAAAGCTCGAACGGCTGCCAGTCACAGACCCGCTGGCCACAGCGTCGATTCTCGCGCTGTTGGAGGACCGCGAAGGCAATCTGTGGGTGGGAACCGAGAGTGACGGACTGCACATCCTGCGCGATCAGCGCTTTCGCACTCTTGGTGCGCGGGAGGGACTGAGTTCCGATGCGACGACCGCCGTGGTCGAGGACAACGCTGGAACGCTTTGGGTGGGAACGAGCGGCAGCGGGCTGAATGCACTGCGCAAAAGCGAAGACGGAAAAAATCAGATCAAGATTTACACTGCGCGCAATGGCCTCTTGAGCGATGTAATTCTCTCACTGGCTACCGCGCCAAACGGCGATCTGTGGGTGGGCACGCCGGATGGGTTGAACCGGATTCACGCAGGTAAGATCGACGCATATACATCTGCGGATGGATTGCCAGACGACTTTGTCCGCTCCCTGCTGGCCGATGCCGATGGTTCGCTGTGGATTGGGACACGGCGCGGGCTGACGCATTGGATGGGATTGAAAAGCGGTTCATTCTCCAGCGGGCGCATGGAGACCTATACGCAAGCCAGCGGATTGGGCAGCGATCTGGTGGGCGCGATGGTGCGAGACACCAGCGGTGATCTTTGGGTGGCCACTTTGGCTGGTCTCTCGCGGCTGAGCGGTGGCAAGATCGTCAATTATACGACCGCGAACGGCCTCTCCAGCAACGTGATTACGGCGCTGCTGGCGCGCGAAAATGGGATGCTATTGATCGGGACGCAGGAACACGGCTGGAATTTTTGGGATGGTAGGCGAATTTCCGCAGAGATGAATGGCGGCGTGAATCGGTCGACGATTCACGCAATTCTCGATGATGGAAGCGGTCATCTTTGGTTTGCCACAGCGAATGGAATTGCGCGTTGCGATTGCGACGAAGCAGGAATGCAAGGGAACGGATGTACACATTGGATTGAGTTCGGCGCGGCAGACGGGTTGCGCGGACGCGAAACAGCCACTAACGGCCATCCGTCCGCATGGCGCTCGCGCGACGGGCATTTGTGGTTTGCCACAACCAAGGGCATCGTCGAGGTAAAGCCTAAGCACTTTCCCGTCAATACCCTTCCGCCTCCGGTTGCGTTGGAGCGTTTTACCGTAGACGATCTCTTACAACCGCTGCATAGAACCGGCATGACACTGGTGATTCCCGCCGGTCATGTGCACTTCCAATTCGACTACGCCGGTTTGAGCTTCGTCATGCCGCAGAAGGTGCGTTACCGTTTCATGCTGGAGGGTTTGGACCGCAACTGGATCGAGGCCGGCGCGCGCCGCAGCGCTTACTACACAAACATCAAACCCGGACGCTATACCTTCCGAGTGCAGGCGGCCAACAATGATGGCCTGTGGAATACCGAAGGCGCTGCTCTCGCATTTGAACTGCGTCCTCACTATTATCAGACGGTATGGTTCTATGCGCTGCTTCTGGCCGGCGCCGCGAGCCTCGTCGTGCTGCTTCTCAGGCTTCGGCTGCGCAGAGCCGAAGTTGAGTTCCGCGCCGTGCTGGGCGAGCGCAATCGCATCGCACGCGAGATTCATGACACGCTGGCTCAGGGTTACGTTGGGGTCTCGGTACAGTTGGAAGTGCTCGCGGAGTTATTGCGCCACCACAAAACAGAGGCGGCAATGAAGCACTTGGACCTTACGCGGGGCCACGTGCGTGAGGGTCTGGCCGATGCACGGCAATCGATCTGGGCGCTGCGTTCGCAAGATTCGTGCGAAACAACGCTTCCAGTTCGCCTGCGACGCATCGTTGAGTCCGAAGGCGGCCACGGATTGGAGGCCAGCTTCAGTCTCTTCGGCGCATACCGGCTCATGCCTCCCGGCATGGAATTGGAGTTTCTGCGCGTTGCCCAGGAGGCCATCCAAAATGTGAAGAAACACGCCGGGGCGCGTCATCTATATGTGCAGTTAGAGTATGGAACAGATCTGGTTGCGCTGGAAGTACGCGACGATGGGCGAGGCTTTTCCTTAGCGCTGGAGTCGTCGCCGGGGCACTATGGACTGACGGGAATGAGAGAACGCGCCGCGGCTATAGGCGGCACACTTGAAGTGACTAGCGAGCCTGAAGTGGGAACGATTGTCCGGCTGCAGGCGAGGCCACCGAAAGATGCGCGGAATGCAACAAAGGAGCAATCGTGACGAAGAATTCGATTCGCGTACTGGTTGTCGAAGATCACCATGTCGTCCGCCAGGGATTGGTTGCGCTTCTGAATGTTGTAGATGGTTTGGAAGTAGTTGGCGAAGCCGCTGAAGGAGTGGAGGCCATCGCGCAGTTTCGCAAGCATCAGCCGGATGTTACGCTGATTGACTTGCGCCTGCCGCGGCTGAGCGGAGTTGAGGTGATCGAGCGCATCCGCATGGAGACGCCGAATGCACGCTTCATCGTGCTCACGACCTACGATGGCGACGAGGACATCTATCGCGCACTACAGGCCGGGGCGCGCGCCTATCTGCTGAAGGGCATGACATCAGAGGAGCTGATCGCCACGATCCGCGCGGTTCATTCGGGCAAATCGCACATTCCTCCGGCGATTGCCCAGCGGCTGGCCGAGCGCATGGGGACCGAAGAGTTGACTCCGCGTGAGTTCGATGTGCTTGAACAGATTGTGCATGGCAAGAGTAACAAGAACATAGCGGTCGAGTTGAAGATTTCAGAGGCGACAGTGAAAACGCACATCAACAGCCTTCTGGGCAAGCTGGGTGTCACTGATCGGACACAGGCGGCAACAGCCGCGATTCAGCGCGGCTTGATTACCCTCGAATCCCTGAGAAAGCCAAATCTATGAAAAAACCTATTCTACTTGCATTTTTTCTGCTGATAATTTATCCGTTTTCGACGGCGCAAAGACCGGCATGGCGGCAAGCATCGGATGCAGAGCTTGCATCACTTTTGCCCACGCGGGCACAGGTGGAAAAGGAACACATCGAAACCGAGATGCGTACCGCCTCCGGCATCGTCAATAGCCGCGGCCGCTTCATCGCCGGTGTGGTGCTGCTGACGGCTGGGTACTCGGCAGATGGAAAGTACTCGCACTATCTAATCATACAGACGCCAGTCCGCATCGGCGGAATCGCATTCAAGCCCGGTGAGTACGTTTTTGGCTGGACGCGGGCACTGAACGGAGATGCGCTGAATGTTCACTTTTATGTAGCAGCAACGGGCGAGCCATTGGGCAGCGTGGAGGCGCATCGCATACCGGGATCCAGCCGGGTGGAAAGCCTGCACATCTGGCCTCCCGCTGACAGGGCAATCATTCAGATCGGCCGCTTCGGCATTCCGTATGAGCTGAGCGAGCCATAAATTCAGCGCGGCTCGCCGGTCTGTAAAAATGCCACGCCATCGAGCTCTTCTCCAGAAGCCAGCACACCCCTGAGCCGTTCTGGATTGGCGCCGCTCCGACGCTCTGCCGCCTGCAAAATGCCGATAGCCTCAGCCGGAGTGCTCTTGGCCGGCAAGCGAAATATCCACGGGACATTGGTCGATGTCAGCGTCTTGTCGCTGCTCAGTGCAATCACCGGAATGAAGGCCTTCAACGCCAGTTGCTCGGCCAGGTGAGCGGAGTCGCGGTCCAAAGCCACAATCGCCAACGCATGTTCGTCCATTAGCGCATGAACCAATTGCGTCGACGCCGCGCCCCAATTCTGATCGCTTGCGACAGGCAACAATCTCCAACTACGGCCATCGTTTGAAGCCGTGGCCAACATTGCCGCAATCTCCGGCGAATTTGCGATCTGGTTTGCATCCGGCCCAAAGAGAACAGCGCTCAACGGACCAGGAGGAGCGTCGCTCGGATGCGGCCCCGCATAGTCCACGCTATCCTCTCCAACGCGCGCGTATGGGACCTGCGAAGCGGAGGGTGCTACTTGCGCAGCAGGAGCATATAAGGCTTTATCCATCGTCGCAACACGATAAGTGATTGCGCCGTTGTGCACCGTTCCCATGTACATCGGGGCAACATTTTTCTGATTCGGATCAAAAACCATGTGCCCCGTCACGCCGTCGTACTCTTCGATGCCTGCTAGCGCATCGTGAATCCGCGCGCGATTGAGGCCTGCCTTGCAGATCGAATCAAGCAACGCATTCATCGCATCGTAGGCCAGCGAGGCAAACTGCTCCGGTTGCTCGTGGAAGCGCGATGCAAAACGCTTGTTGAAATCAATCCATTTGGAATCGTTGCGCGTAGGATCGTAGGGAAAGACAGCCTCAAATCCCTCGGCTGCATCACCGGCATCGGCCAGCAGCGTTGGCCCCAGCGTGCGATAGGAGCCAAAGACACGCTGCTTCATTCCCAGTTCACGCATCTCTTTCAGAATCGTGGCCACCTGTGTCTCGTCGGCCCAAAGTATGATTGCGTCTGTGCGCGAGCCGCGGATAATCTTCAATTCACGCGTGAAGTCCGCGTCGCCGGGCAAGAACTTTTGTTCGATCACAACCGGATGACCCAGACGCCGCGAAGCATCGCGGAACTTGGGAACGCCAAAGCGGCCATAGCGATTATTCACACGCAGAATCCCCACGCGCTTCAGGCCAAGCTCAGTGTAGATATGTCTGGCCAGAGTATACGACTGCACGCGGTCGTCCTGAAGAACTTCAAAAAACCAGGGAATGTATGTTTCAGGAATCGTTGGATCGGTGGAAGCCGAATTGACGATGGGAATCTCGGCTCGCAGTGCCACGCGGAGCATGATGTGCGTGGTCTCTGAACTGATCGATCCGAAGATCGCCCAATCCTCATCGTCATAGACCATCTTCACTGCTTCATTCGAGGACGATCCCCAGATGGCCGGGTCAGTGGGACGGTCGTCGCCATAAACCGCATTCGCCTGCCAGTTATCGTAATCATTGTGAAGCATCAGCTTGAAGGGCTTGCCGCCGTAGCCGCCACGAGCATTGGCCTCTTCAACTGCCAACTGCGCGCCGTGCAGCATTCGCAGGCCAAAGACCGAATCCGGATTGTGCTCGATCGGTCCGATGAAACCGATGCGCACCTCCGTCAGATTCTTCGGATCGGGAATATCGCGACCCGCGCCGGTGTAGATATTTGGATGGGTGTAGTTAAGATAGTAAGGTTTTGCAAATTTCTCAAACGGACTTAAATCCTCAGGCTCGCCCGCGTACGGCTCGACAATGCGATCGCGCGGCGGCGCTGGCGGATGCGCGCCACAAGCGCAGATCCCCTTGCCCGTAACCGTAACCGGAGCCGCATTCTGCTCCGCGATCGTCCCTGTGTCCTGGCCGGAATACTGCGCGGCCAGATCTGTCGCGGTATAGACAACCATCGCGCCAATCGCAATCAGCATCCATCTGTTGCGCATACGAACTACTCCTTGCCTGCGTCAGCCTTATCGGTGCGAAAGATGGCGAGGGCCTCGATCTCGACGAGCAACTCAGGGCGGCAGAGATGCGCCTGAATACCGATGGAGGCAGGCACCGGATCAAGCCCCTGCTCCTTGTAAAAGGCGGTGCGAATCTGATTGAAGACATCGTAGTCGCGGTCGATGTCGCGCAGATAGCAACTGGTCTTCACAATGTCCTTCCAGGTAGCGCCTTCGCTTTCCAGCAGGCCGGTAATGTTAGCGAAGGTGCGCTTGAGCTGTGCAGGAAAATCGCCAACGTGAACGCTGACGCCGTTCTCATCAATTGAAGCGGTTCCGGAGATAATCAACACGGCAATGCCGTTCAGGTCGATTCGTATGCCGCGCGAGAACGAACTCGGCTTGTCGTAGTGAAAGGCTTCGTTCAGAACGCCGTGATTTGTAATGGCGCGCCGTTCGATGGGTGTGTGCGCGGGCGTGTTTGCGATAGTTTTCAGAACTTCCGCAAATGCATTCATGATAGCTCCTTAATTGATGCGAATTCCGTGGGTCAATCCCTTAGCGGTTGCGACCCAGAGGTCGCCGTTTTGAAAGTCAATGCCGAGAATGTAGTTGTGCGCCGGCGCTGTTGTAACTGCAACCGGAGTTACCTTGCCATTGGCGTCGCGCACCGTCATCTCCGGCGTGCCGTCTGTGAGCGAGGGGCGATAAACGGCCCAATTCAGGCCGTCAAAATAGGCCAGCCCCTTGTCCGTGCCAAACCAAGCTCGCGTAGCGTCCACACCCTTGACCGTATTAATAAAGTTCGAGGGAAGCCCGCTATCTTTGGCGAGAAAGTTATGCCAATAGCGGCCATCGTAGCGGCTGGCGCCGAAATAAGTTGCCGCCCAAACAATGCTATCGACATAACTAACTGAAGTTACAATCTCATGAATCAAACCCTGATCCTTGAAGAGTACCAATTCATTTTCGCCATCAGGATCGTCGTACTTGTCCCAGTGCCCTGTCTTCTGAGTATATTCGAGAAGCCCGCTTCCCCAGACCGCATAATAAACCTTGTCTGGTGCGGCTGAGACAGCATAAACCCATATCTCGACCATGGGTGTGTTGCGCTCATTGTAAAGTGACCATTGGTTGGTGCGCGTATTCAGCCTGCAAGCGCCGGCCGCCGTAGCCACCCACACATTCTCGCCCTCCACGCTGATGCCATATACGACGTCATTGCTCAGTCCCGAATTCAACTGAGTAAAACTATCGATGCGCCCGCCGGAGATGCGGCTCAATCCGCCCATCGTGCCGGCCCACACATCGCCCGTTCGCTTGTCCAGAGCCAACGAGAGCACAGCGCGATGCGCAAGTCCATCCTTGGTGGTGAATGTGGTCCACTTGCCATTCTCGTAGAGTCCCAGCCCATCGTTGGTGCCCGCCCAGATGCGATTGCCGTCTACTAGAACAGCGTAAACGTGATTGTCTGGCAATCCGTTGGCAGTAGTAAAGTTCTCAAAGCGAAAGCGCGGCAGCTCCTGTGCTGCCCTAGAAGCCGCATGCGCAACATGAGATTTACGCGCTCCAGAGACGGGCGCCCGCGCGGCCAAGGCCGTCGTTGCAGCAAGCAGAAGCAAAGCGATCAAGTGCAACTTTTTCATCGCGTCCTCAGGTACTCGACCAGATCGTTAAGTTCATCCTTGGTCAGATCGTTGGTGCGCCCGTGCTTGTCGTCGGGATTGTAGACAGTCCAGATTTCCTCGAGGGTGTGCGCCGAACCATCATGCAGGTACGGCGCGGTAAGCGCAACATTCGTTAACGGCGCCGACTTGAGAAGTCCGGAGTTATCCGTGGACTTACGCGTACCCACATCAAATAACTTCTGATTAGTCCCCTTCGGGCCGCTGTGGCAATAAGAGCAGCGGTTACTCTCCGGAATCGGCTTGCCGAACCTGTCCACGGAGCGCGTAAAGATCGCTTCTCCACGCTCCTGCGCCGGGGTTTGCTCGCCGCTTGCCAATCTCCAGCGATTGGGCCGCGGCGGCAGTGCGCGAATGTACACTGCCAAATCGGCCAGCGTGAGGTTGTCATATGTCTCTGAACGCCAGAAGTATTTTTCGGTCCTCGGTCCGCACTCTACGGGAATGCTTGGATTGCCGCCATTCCACTTATAAGGCTCCGTGTCCTTGACGCCTTCGAGAATTTTGTTGTCCACAATGTCGCGTCCAAAGCCGTCGGGCTCCAGGTCCCAAGTAATGCCGTCAAATGTTGAATCAATGTGGCACGTTGCGCAGCCTATCTGTCCCTGAAAAGAGTAGCGCGCGGTATAGAAGGTCTGTTCACCATGACGCAACGATGAGATGCTTTTTGGCCCGTCAAGCGTAATAGCTGAAACCACGCGATTATTGCGCGTGTCGATCACACTAATGGTATCGTCCAGACGATTTGCCACGAAGAGCCTTCTTCCATCGCGGCTCAATGCCAGTCCGCGCGGATCATGCCCAACATCAATGCGAGCTATCACGTAGTTGCCACTGGCCGAAAGGTCTTGCTCGAAGGAACCAGATGCGGGCTGGGGGCGCGTGTGAATGAAGCGCAGCAACCGAAGCAGATCGATCACGATCACCGTCTCTGAGCCCGCACAGCTAACATAAATGCGCGACTTGTCCGGAGCGATGGCCACAGCGAAGGGCCGCGCTGCATAGCGCTCCAACTCATCCAGAGGAATCTCGACGGATGCTGTTCCTACATCGGCGCCAAAGAGAGTAAGTGTGTAGGCAAAAGCACCTCCGTGCTCCAGATGAGCAAGAGGAATAAGATTTTTTGGATGATATTCGGCGACTACGCCCAAACGGCCATCGGCGGAGAACGCAAGATGAAAGACTCCCGCGATGGCGTGCAACGGCATCCGATCGATCACAACCGCGCGCGCAGCATCGATCACAGTAATCTCCGATTCCAGCGCCCTGCGGTTGTCGGCATCCGATGAAACACGAGGTGGATTCGGATAGATGTGGGTTGCATAGATGCGGCCTCCATCTCGAGAAAGCGTCAAATAACTCGCTCCTCGTCCAGCCAGCAGACGCTTTTCTTCAACTCCAGTCTGCGCATTCAGCACAGCAACATCGTTGGAGATGCGATTGGCAACAAAGAGACTCTTGCCCGCGTTGTCCTCAACTACACTCGAAGGTTCCGCGCCGACCGGCCAGGTTGCGATAACTTCCAGCTTCTTCGTATCAATTACGGAGAGCGTATCGTCCCAGGAGTTGGCAACAAACAGCCGTGCGCCGTCAGGTGAAAGCGAAAAGCCGCGTGGAACGCGCCCCACGGCTATCTTCTTGATCACCGCAAAGTTCGACGCATTCAGCACACGCACCTCATTGCTCTGCTGACACAGCACGTAAAGCAAGGCTCCATCCGGCGAGAGCTCAACCTCCAGCGGCGATGCGTAATCGTCTCCGCCATCATCCGCACGAACTGGATCATTGGCAGAAACGACAGCAGTAAGAGACGCAACAGCGAGCAGCGCAACAGCCAGCGCCGCCTGTACTATACCTGCTGAATGTTGAAGGAGCCTCACTTCAACTTCCTTTCTCCCGGCTCCTGCACAGTAAGCACGCGATCCACGCTCAGATTCTCCAATGTCTGATCGATCCCGCTTGGCCAGTGAACGATCAGCTTGTCGATAGCGACGGCTGCACCCAAGCCGAAGTGCAGACGCTCATCGTTCTGAGAAAGATAACCCGAACCTGCCAAGCGCTCGGCTGTCTGGCGCTTACCAGCGGAGTAAACTTCGACGCGCGCGCCAATGCCGTCACGATTGCTCTTTGTACCCACAAGCTTAAGAGCGATCCAATGGCCGGTATTGGTGGAAACATTATGCAGCAGCGTCCCTTTCGCGCCCAGATTGACCACAAACGCATCGACCTTTCCATCGTTGTCGTAATCTGCAAAGCAAGCGCCGCGCGCAGTGGTGCGTGCGCTCAACACCGGACCCGACTCGCGCGAAACGTCCTCAAACTTACCTTGTCCAAGTCCGCGAAAGAGCGTATGCTCTTGTGGAATCAGATGAATCAGTCCGCCATGAAAGATGAGAATATCGAGTTGTCCATCGTTGTCGAAATCGTAAACTCCCGTACCCCAACTCACGTACTGCGCATTGGCCTGTGAAACTCCATTGGATGCGCCGATGTCTTCGAAACTCTGCTTGCCAGTGTTGTGCAGCATCCGATTGTAGTGGCCGTCAGAGACCCACAGATCAAGCATTCCCCGGCCTTCAAAATCGGTAAAAACTGGCCCCATCGACGAAGTGGATTCCCCGTTTTGGCCAAAGGCCGTGCCTGTATCGTTGGCTACCTCTTCAAAGGTTCCATCATGCTTGTTGCGGAAGAGAAAATTTTCCGTGCGGTCGTTGGCAACATAAATATCGTCCCATCCGTCATTGTCGAAGTCCCCTGAGGTCACCCCCATCGTGCGGCCCACGTATGCTCCTATGCCGGATTTTTCTGTCACGTCGGTGAAGGTTCCATCGCAGTTATTGTGATAGAGTTTGTTGGTTTCACCTTCATAATCCAGTGGCCCAGGATAGTTGTCGGCGGCATAAAATGCGCGATATTTTGGATCAAACTTGACATAGCGTCCGACAAAAAGATCGACACATCCATCCTTGTCGTAGTCGAGCCATGTGGAACTGATCGCCCAGCCATCCACATTGATGCCAGCCTTCTTGGTCACATCGGTGAAGTGCCCATTGCCGTCATTGTGGTAGAGGATTGTTTTGCCGTAGCCGGTAACCAGCAGATCGATAAAGCCGTCGTTGTCGTAGTCCGCGGCTGTCACTGCCATTCCATACATATCCGGATTGAGGCCAGCTTCATCGGTCACATCGGTGAATTTTCCGTTTCCGTCGTTGCGAAAAAGATGATTATGCGGCAAAGGATCCGGTTTCACCTTCAGCGGATAGGGATGCATCGAGTCGTCGAGGGGACGTC
Source organism: Occallatibacter sp. (assembly GCA_049587335.1). Lineage (GTDB taxonomy): Bacteria > Acidobacteriota > Terriglobia > Terriglobales > Acidobacteriaceae > Telmatobacter. Next base: position 122,321 of record JBAVDS010000104.1, read on the forward strand.
CGTTGACCACATAAAGAGACTCCCGTCCGGAGTTGTTGTAATCAAACCAAACGCAGCCCGCGCCTGTGCCTTCAAGCAGTGAACCCAACTGCCGCGAGCCAAAGCTATGCGTGAAGTTGATGCCTGCCTTGTCGCTTGCGTCATCAAAGCGAATCACCGGCACCACCTGCGGCGTAACAGCCGGCGTATGCGCGCCGGTGGCGGGTTGAGCGATCGGAGCAGTTTGTGCCGCAGCCACGGAGACTGCGCCTAACAAAAAAAGAAAATATAATTTCATCTCAATTGCCTCCCGGCGATTTCTGCGGCGCTCTGTTAGCATCTACCGCGCCGCTCAGATCAACCGGCGTCGTCGAGTGCAGCAGCACACCTGGCACCCGATTTTCTGACGCGCGTTCCGGTCCCGTGTGGCAACCTACGCAGATGCGCTGCTCGCCGCGGCGAATCCAGAACCATCCGTGCTCCCGCCGCAATACATCGCCCTTCGCATCCAGCAACGCAAAGCGAATGGCTCTGTCGGCAGGCGTCTTCACAAAAAACGAACCGTCGTTTTCAACCGGCGCCGTGCCAGCCACAATAGCATGGCCCAGATTATCCTGCATCTCCAGCCGCACAAACGCCGGAGTTTGCTTCAGGTCGCTTTCGCGCGAGAGGCGCGTATCGAGCGCAAGCATATTGGCGTAATCCCAGGGATGCAGACCGGAGGGATGACGCTTGGGCGCATTGCGCGGCGCGATCAAAACCGGCTCGACAAAATTCTCGCCTTTGATGGCAACGAGAGGTTGAAGCGTGGGCGAACCAGGCTTCCACCAATGGATCGCAAAATGGGAAGTAGCCGATGCACGCGCGCTAACCAGCCATGCCCCCGATGGCGTCTCTGTAACCGCTCCCGCGTACGTCGCGTGAGGAGCTGCTATAACTGCCTCGTGCGCAAGCGGCGAAGTAAAGCGAGCCAACGATTCGCCGTGCGTGAATACCACGTCACCATTGGCTAACTGCATCCCTCCCCAGCGCGGACGTCCGTGATCGCAGCGATAAGACTCGACGCCTGATCCATCTGCATAGACAAGATAAAGCTCTGGTGTCGCACCGAAGCCGAGGGGAAAGCCGGCTTCAAAGAGTATGCGTCCGTCGGCAAGCACATCTGCCGGGAAGGCGCTGGCTTGGAGGTAGGTGAGTGGCAGCTCTCCGATCGCTGTTGGATTCAAGGGCGCGGATGCTGGCGGATGGCCGTCTTCTGCGGACTCCAGTTGAAATCCCCAGGAAGTGCGCTGCGCCCAGACCATTCTTCCACCCGGCAAATAAAATGGGCGCTCGGAATCAGAGGCCGTGGCAATCACCTTGCGCATGGAGCGATCAGCCAGCGTAAGCTCCCAAATCTGCCACGAATCGCCCGCGTTCTGCTTGCCCGCAAAGAGCACTTGCCGGCCGTCGAAGGAGAGATTCGCATCCGCTGAAGCCGCAAACCCCTTCACGAGCGGCTCCACTTTGCCGTTGTGAATGAGAAGCAGTTGCGCGCCCTGAGGAAACCGCTCTTCTCCATGAAGAGATGCAAGCGGCAAATAAACGGGCGCTGCGGTAACAATGAAATCCGTGGCAGACACACCATCGCTGGCTTGCGTAGAATTCGGCGGAAAAATGGAGATAAAGATCAGCAATACTGCCGCGGCGACAACTGCTGCCAGCCGTGGAAACTGCTTTGCGCAGCGTTGCTGCCTATCACGCAGCCCCGCTTTTTCACACTGCGACAAATTCCGCATCCCATGTGAATGCGTCAGATCACTGATACTTACACGCACCCTGTGCGCTCCGATCCGGGGAAACCTCAGATTACTGGATGCGGCTTCGCCCTGCCTCCATCGAAAGGTGGAGATGCATGACCGCGCAGCCTTCTGCATGATTCCAGAAAACATTTCATCTAAAGGATTTATTGCAAAGCCATTGGCGGCGGACGATAGCCAAAAGCCGCATCCACCACCGCTGCCACACCCAAAGCCGTCTCATCCTCGAAGGGCCGCGCAACAATCTGCACGCCGATGGGCAACCCCTGCGGCGAAGTTCCCACTGGTACAACGGCCGCAGGAGCGGCCAAGACATTAAACCATTGCGTCTGGCGCACTGCGTCCAAATACTCCACCACACGGCCATCGATCACCCACTCGCGCTCACCATGGCGGAAGGCGGGAATGCCGGCCACTGGAGACAGCAGCACCGGATACTCGCTCATCTCCGCAAGCGTCTTTGAACGCAGCAGGTCCAGTTCAGCCCACGCATTAAGCAATTGTTCAGCAGTCAGTGGCGGCATAAGCTCGCTGAAGCCAAGAAACTCGCTAAAGATCGGGCTCAATTGATGCTCCCGTCCGCGAATGGCAGGCGCATAGAACATGGCTCCGCACTGCACGAAAAACGTGTACCACAACTGCCGCAGCAACTCCAGCGTGCGCGGGCGAAAAGGCTCGACGCGAAAGCCCGCTCTGCGCAGCGCTGCGGCAGCCAGTTGCACGGCAACACGTGTTGCTGGCGTCACGGGAACCAGGCCATCATCCTCGAAGAATCCTATCGTATTCTTTTGCAACTCGTCGAGAGATGGTTCGCGCAGCACCTGCGGCGGACTAATAGGGTCACAGGGATCCTGGCCGCTGAGCACGCGGAAAAGCAACGCGACATCGGAGATGGAGCGCGCCATCGGCCCAATCGCTCCCAGCGTCGAAAATGGACCTACGCACGGAGGCAGATGGCCGCGACCGGGAATGCGTCCCGGTGTGGGCTTCAACGAGCAGATGCCGGTAAAATGCGCGGGAACTCGCACCGAGCCGCCGCTATCGCTGCCCAGGCCCGCCGCTGAAAGCCCCGCCGCAATGGCCGCCGATTCTCCGCCGCTCGATCCGCCTGGCGTGCGCTCCAAATCCCACGGGTTATTGGTGCGCCCATGCAAGAGATTCGCAGTCTCGTAGGCCATCAAAAACTCTGGGCAGTTGGTCGTGCCCAGAATCAACGCTCCTGCCGCGCGCAGCCGCGCAACAACCACCGCATCCTCGCGCGGAATTTCTCCCGCATGAATGAGGCTGCCAATCTCGCACTTGTATCCCACCGTGGCAATCGAGGATTTCACCGTCACCGGCAATCCATGCAGTGGACCGCGCGCTGCCGTCTGTTCGTCCAGCCTTCGCGCCTGCGCGCGCACTCGCTCCGCATCGAAGTCTGCAAAGACATTTAACTGCGGTTCGAGCCGTGCGTTCTGTTCGAGATGCGCTTCAGCCAGCTCCACCACGGAAACTGCGCCGGAACGCAGAAGCTCCAATTGTTTCACCGCCGGTTGCAGAACAAGATTCTTTATGGCAGCACCGCCTTCAAGTCTTCCGAAGCCTGATCTTCGGCAGGAGTAGAGGGCATTTGCCGATAGTCGAAGCGATAGGATCGAACCGGTTCGCCCGAATCCCATCGCGTGTTCCAGTTCAACTGGTAGTCAAGGGAGTGCGCATCCTGCGGAAATTTCTCAGATTCCGGATAAGGATAGGCGCTCATCGCGTGGAAGGGCAGTTGCGCCACGGTAAACGGCGACGCATCCCACCAATCCATATCTTTCACGAATCCATTCGCATAGAAGAAGTAGTCGCGCTTCCAGTGCACTGGCAACTCTGGCAGCCTTGCCGCATCGAACTCCGCCGCGATCTCATCTCCGCTGCCAAAGATCACGTAACGATCATCGACGCGCTTCACCAGCTCCGTCACGTCGCCCATGCGCGTGTAGTTGCCACGTTGATGCTGAAAGGGGCCGGTCAAACTTACGCGATTGTAGTCGTAGTCGAGATCGCCGGGGCTGGCGCCTTCAATCTGGGTAGGATAGCCGCGAAAATGCAGCGTGGCCAGCGATAGAGGAAGCTCTACTGTAGTTACTTCCGCAGTGGTGCTTTGATCAACGAGCACCTGATCCCAATAGATTTCCAGATTGCTGACCAGACGGATGCGATGTGCACCGGCCGGCATCTTGCCGGTAAGATCCACGACAATCGTGCGCTCAAGGCCTGCGGGAAATCCCACATCGTCCGCTATGCGCTGCCACTTGCCATTCGGCAACTGCGCTTCAGCATAAGGCGAGATCGGCTTCACACCCGCCTGCCACGCGGCATACAGCGAAGTGGCGCTGAAGTAATTCACATAGCCGGTCATCAGCAGACGAAGCGGAGATTGTGCATCCAGCGGACTCAAGTCGAGAGTGAGCGTGTGCAGATTGGCAAAGCCATCGTAGGGAAGCGGAGTGAATCCGCTTGCAAATTTGTGATCGCGCTTGCTGAGTTGCTCAAGCACATCGCGCCCCTCGCCATCCCAGGCCCCAACTGGCAGCCGCGTATCCTTAGAGGCCACCACGCGCCCCGATGCAAAAGGCGGATCGTCAAGGAAGCGTTCGTCGGGATTGACCTCGACACTCTCCGGATGATCGACAGCAACGAGCCGCAACTGATCGATGTAGTTGACCTCTTCCATTGGCTCCATAAAGCGCAGACTCATCTTGCCGTTGACGGGCGCAAGCTGAGCGCCATCCACCTTGATCCACTCGCCGGGGTTGGGCGTATTGCGCTTTGTCGGCGTGAACCAGTGGCCCACCACCGCTGCGCCGATCACATCCGTAACCAGCTTATATCTGTGCCCATCCCAGGCAAACAAGACTGGGCACGAACTGCCGCGACGGTCAGCTTCCTTCATCACGATCACCGGCTGATGCGGCAGATCAATCTCATCCTGCAGCACGCCTGTCGGCCACAAGATGCGCAGTAGATCAATTTGGTCCGCGTCGCCCAGACCCACAAGAATCTGCGGCGGGCCTTGCGTCTGATAGCCGGACGCACCGGCCAGCTCCCATTTCTGCCAATGACCCTGCGCGAAGACTTCTAACTTCACACCGAGCGCTGTTTTGTTATCGGCAAAGCCGGTCAAGTCCAGCCGCACAGAGTGATTCTTGTTGCCGCCCACATTGCGCAGCAGAATCGGAGGCGCATTCTCCTGCGTCACAATCAAATCCGCCGCACCATTATCATCCATGGCAATCAAACCCCGCGGTGCTATGAGTTTCACCTTGTCGAGGCCGAGCGCCACACTCACGTCTTCAAATCGTCCATCGCCACGGTTGCGGAAGATCTTCACCATCGGGCCAGCCTTCGTCTCCACGATTGCTGCCAGATCGATCCAGCCGTCATTGTCAATATCGATGGGCGTGAGTCCCCACCCACGTAACGCTCCCTGCAGCGGTAGTTCCACTCTCTCAAATCGCCGGCCAATGCGATTCGGTCCCTCGACGTTGCGCCATAGCGTGAGTCCAGGCGCAGCGGCGTGTGTGACGGCAATATCCATCCAGCCATCTTTGTTGTAATCGAGCACGGCAATGCCAACCGTCGATGATAACTTTGCAGAGTAAAGCGGCTGCTTGGGGTACTTCCCTTCTCTCGGATTCACGTAGATCTGCGGCGCTGCTCCATCGCCGGTCACCGCAATATCCACCGCGCGATCGTTGTTGAAATCGGTGAGAATCACGGACTCTGTTTTGCCACTGCCGCCAAAACCTACCGGCTCGGTCCATTCGGTAAAAGTGCCATTGCCGTTGTTGCGCCACAGAACATTCGACTCGCCGCCTGCTTTGATCGGCGAGCCTGTCAAAAGTAAATCCAAATCGCCATCGTGGTCGTAATCGATAAACGTGATTCCCGTAGGCCGGTTCATCGGCTTCAATCCGGCCTCTGCTGTTACGTCCTGAAATTTGCCGTGCCCCAGATTCCTGAAGAGCTGCACCGTATCGTCAAGGGCAACTACCAGATCATTCAATCCATCACCGTCATAATCGCCAACGGCGCAGGCAACCGCGTGGCCACTGGCCTTCAACCCCGCCGCCGATGCATCAAAATCCTCATAGCTGCCAACGCCATAGCTATCACCGCCCTTGTTGTGCAGTACGCGAATAGCCTGCACGCCCGACTGCATCAGCACCAGGTCCATACTGCCGGAGCCGGTCACATCCATCATGCAAGCGCCGCCGGTGGTGGCCCACTTCGAACTCTTCTCTTCCAAAATCAAGGGATCGGCCACCATCCTCACCGGGATCATTGCGCGGCCTCCAGCCTCCGGCTCCTCAACTGGCGTCACAATCGAGTAGTGACCCTGCTCGCCGTAGGACAATCCAATCGGCGCGCCAATCTTGGTGCTGGTCAACTGCTGAAATCGCTTGAAGTGCTCTTTGGCCTCCACAAGATGGCCAGAGCGCTGCATAGCGCGCGCCGTGGCAAACTCCGCCGAAGCGTGCTGAGGATTGATTTCGAGCGCCCGGGCCAGGCTTGCAATCGCCTGGTCGTATTGCTTCAAATCCTGGTAGCAGACGCCCTCAAAGTAATAAGAGTCGGCATCCCGCGGGTCCATCTTCACAGCTTGCTGAAAACTCGTGAGAGCTGCTTCCAATTCATTGCCCGCGTGCTGAGCAAGACCCAGGTTGTACCATGCTTGCGCATTTTTCGAATCAAGCGCAATCGCCTGCTTAAGATATTTCTTGGCCTCATCCAGCTTTTGCAGATAAATCTGTGCAATCCCTTCGTTGATCGCCGCCTGCGCCAGCTTGGGATCCTTCTGGAAGGCCTCAGCAAAGGACGCCGCCGCACGGTCGGTAAACTGCTGGCCCATCTCGGCCACACCGCGATTGTTGAGCCGCACTGCCTCTGCGTCAAAGCGCATCTGCGCTCCCGCGAAACTTGCAACAAAGAATGCCAGTGCCAACAGCCCGTTTATCCTCATCATTCTCTTCCCCACGGCGGCAGGATAACTGCCCTGCAAATACCGCTGAACTCTACAGTGTATGCGAAGGGAGAGCCAATTCGCATCGAAACAATGAATCCCCAGGGCGGGCGCGGTCCGGGGCCGATTTATACTTCTAATGTGCATTCGTTCCTGCAATCCATCGACTGGCGCAGCTTCCTGGCTCGTCCTTATCTTCCGCCGCCAGCGCCGGAAGCGCTGGATGCGCTGCGACAGCAGCCAATCTTCATCACCGGCGCGGGCGGTTCGATTGGTTCGGCACTGGCTCTGCGACTGGGAGCAATGATGCCGCCGGAGCTGGTTTTGCTGGACGCATCCGAGAGCAATCTCTACACGCTCCAGCGCGATTGGCCCGCGGAATGGGCCGACGATCCCAGAGCGGCAGGATCGGTTTTGCCCATTCTCGGCAGCGCGACCGATGAGGCTCTGCTGCATGAGATTTTTGCAACCCATGCCCCGCGCATTGTCTTCCATGCGGCCGCCTTCAAACACGTGCCGCTGATGGAAGAGCATCCGCTGGCTGCCATCCAGAACAACATCTTCTCTGCCGAGCTTCTGTCCCAGGCAGCGCTCACACACGGCGCGCGAATGGTGCTCCTTTCCACGGATAAGGCAGTCGCGCCCACCTCCGTTATGGGCGCCACCAAGCGTGTCGCCGAGCAGATCACGCTCGCTGGCGGAGGTACGGTTTTACGCTTCGTGAATGTTCTTGCGTCACGCGACAGTGTTGCGGAGATCTTTGCGCGGCAGATTACGCATGGCGGGCCTGTGACCGTGACTAATGCGGCTGCGCGGCGCTACTTTATCACTCTGCATGAAGCAATCAATCTGCTGTTGAAAGCAACCACGCTTCACGAACCGGGTTTGTTGCTTGCACCCGTCCTGCCGGCGGCGCACTTGATTACAGATTTGGCGCGATTCATGGCGTTTGCGCTTTCTTCGCAGCATGAAATAGCAATCAACTTCACCGGAAACCGGCCAGGCGACAAGGAGATCGAGCAATTGTGGAATCCCGCGCAGCCAATCCATACGACAAGCTACGACGAATTGGTTGCAGTAGAAGCAGCACAGCCGGGGCAGGCGCAGCTCACAGACCTACTAGTCCGACTGCACGCCGCAGTCGATCATCGCGATCCGGGCGAGGCACTCAGCGCTTTAGGCGCTTTGGTTCCCGATTACACACCCAGCCAAGCAGCACTAGCGTATGCCGCACAGAGCGGCTCACGAGCCTGCGTATGAGCGATACGACTGCCAAGCGGCGCATCGGCGTCGTCACCACCTCGCGCGCTGACTACAGCCACCTCTATTGGCCGCTGCGAGAGTTGGCTGCGCATCCGCAGGTGGAGCTAGGCATCTTCGCGCTAGGAGCGCATCTGTCTCCGGGCTTCGGAACAACCATCAACGAGATCGAGCGCGACGGCTTTCCGGTTCAGGCCCGCATCGAGTGCCTGCTCAGCTCGGACACCGACACCGGCATGGCTAAGACGATCGGTATCGCCATTCTGGGTCTGGCTGACGCGCTCACTGCGTGGCGGCCCGATCTGCTTCTGCTGATCGCAGACCGCTATGAGATGCTGGCGCCTGCTTCAGCGGCGGTTGCGCTCAGGATTCCCATCGCTCACATCGAAGGAGGAGAAATCTCGCAGGGCGCAATCGACGACCAGGTACGCAACGCTCTCACCAAGATGGCGCACATTCACTTCACCTCGACGCCAACCGCGCGCCAGCGCGTCATTGCCATGGGCGAGGAACCCTGGCGCGTTCATCATGCAGGGGCACCCTCGCTCGATCATCTCCGTCGCTCCAAGCTTCTTGATCGCACCGCGCTGGAAGCCCGCCTCGGTCTGACACTCACGTCGCCCGCGATCCTGGCCGCATGGCACCCGGTCACGATTTTGCGCGAGACCAACGCCGAGGCCGATGCATTTTTTGGCGCTCTTGCGCAGACTCCGAGCCAACTGATCTTTGTTTATCCCAACTCCGACGCTGGGAGCTGCGCGCTCATCGAACGCACCAAGACTCTGGCGAGTACGAGACCGAAGACACACGTATTCGTCAATCTTGATGTGGTGACTTATTGGAGCTTGCTCGGCCAGGTGGACGCGATGATCGGCAATTCGTCGAGCGGTATCATGGAAGCCGCCTCTTTCGCGCTGCCCGTTGTCAACGTAGGAATGCGCCAACAGGGACGCGAGCGCGCTCCCAACGTAATCGACACGCCTGCTGATACTATGGCCATTGTCGACGCACTCCGGCGCTCACTTGCTCCAGGATTTCGCAACTCATTGCGCGGCATGGTCAATCCCTACGGTGATGGAACAGCCGCCAAAACGATCGTTCAAGTTCTCACGACCGTCGAAATGGATGGGATATTGATCAAACAGTCAGCGGCGCTGCCCGCTGATTTCGCGGATACTCATGAGTAATAGAACAAATCCGCCACAAAGCGTATCTCCTTGCCCTCATTCCGGTGCGGAGAAGCTGGAGAAGGCTGCCGTACTGCGAGTGCCACTCTCAGCACCCGACATCACCCAAGCCGAGATAGACGCCGTTACCGCCGTGCTGCATACGCCGCATCTCAGCCTCGGACCGGAACTCACAGCCTTCGAGACCGCGTTGGCCGAGTATCACTCCGTGCCTCACGCCGTGGCGGTCAGTTCTGGAACGGCTGGACTGCATCTGTCTCTTGTTACACTCGGCATTGGCGAGGGCGACGAGGTGATCGTTCCCTCCTTTGCCTTCATCGCCGTCGCCAATGCAATTCTTCAGGTGCGAGCGACGCCCGTCTTTGCGGAGATCGACTCAATCACACTCAATCTCTCGCCAGCAGCAGTCGAGCGGGCCATCACCCCACGCACGCGCGCTCTTATCGTAGTACACACCTTCGGCGTACCCGCGGAGATGGACGCGTTGCTCGTCCTCGCCAGACGCCATCATCTCGTCGTAATCGAGGACGTCTGCGAGGCCATAGGTGCGGAGTTTCATGCCCGCCGCGTGGGCAGCTTCGGCGATTTGGCCGTTTTTGGCTTTTATCCCAACAAGCAGCTCACCACTGGAGAAGGCGGTGCCGTGCTGGCGCGCGATCCGCGCCACGCTGTGCGTCTGCGCAGCCTGAGAAATCAGGGACGCCTGCCGTCGTGTGACTGGCTGGATCACGGCGAGGTGGGTTACAACTATCGCCTCAGCGAACTGGCCTGCGCGCTGGGCCGGGTACAGCTCGGCCGCATCGAGGAGATTATTGCACTGCGCCGCTGTGCCGCAGAGCGATACGACTCGCTCCTCGGCAGCATTCCATCTTTGATTCGGCCCATGCTCAGACTTCCTCATGGCGAGATCAGTTGGTTTGTTTACGTCGTTCAGTTGCCAGAACAGGTGGACCGAAATCAGATACAGATCACACTCGGCCGCCGCGGCATCGCGACGGGACGCTACTTTGCTCCCATCCATCTGCAACCAGCCTGGCGCGCACATCCGAACGCTTGCGCGATCTCGCTACCGGTAACCGAGTCCATCTCCCGGCGCACCCTTGCGCTGCCCTTCTTCAACCGCATCACAATCGGGCAGCAGGAGGAAGTCGCAAAAGCTCTTGCAGAGGCGATTTCTTCGCCCATGGCAACGTGAGCAAATCGTCTACATCTGGGCTGCGGCTCCTTGTGCTACCATGACCTGCTGCGGAGCATCGACTTCCGTTCCCGGTAGCTTGAGCTTCAGCTTCAGCACTTCAATTCTGGCCTTACCCTCAAAATGAGTGGAAAAATCCAGCTCATATTGGTTTTGAATGCGGCGAGTCAGTTCATCGAGAAACGGCACGAAGGAAACCGGGTTGCCCATTCCCTGCCAGAAGCTCCTACCGCCTGTTGCCTGAGCCAACTCCAGCAAGTAAGTCTGTCCGGTTGAGTTCTCGTATGTAGCCAGATCCGCGCTTCCCTGGTTTTGCCAAAAGATCGAGTAGACAACCATTCCTGCGCGAATTGAATCGTCGATCGCGGCCATCACATAAGGGTCCGCTGGATCGAATTCCTGGTGGTAAGACTCAATGCCATCGGTCACCATCAACACTTCACGGCGCGCACTGCGATCCGTTGAAGGCCAATGCTTTGCCAAATCGGAGAGGCAGAAGTATATGTTGGCATCAGAGCCGGACGCCCCCCCCGGCAAATGAAGCTCTCGCAAGACCCTGGCATGATCCGCAGACAGCTCTCCGCCTAACACCGCGCGTCCATTTTCCATATACGCAATCGAGGCCTTCGTATCCGCCGGAAGACCGTTGATAAAATGCGCAATGGAATTGAACTGCGTGCCTAGACTGGTGAGGGCAGAACCATCAATCAGTAGCACGAATTCCAACTTGTCCTCTGGAGTGCGAAGCGGCTTCCAGTTGGTGATTGTCGCTTGGCTCCCGCCAATCTTGGCAGTAAGGTCTTTTTCGCTGAGCTGCAAAGGCGATCCGCCTTCATGCTTGGGAAGCAGAGTCACGATGGCGCGTCCCACTCCCCGTTGATCATTGTTCTGAGAAAATCCCGGCGCCGCCCCAAGCAGCATCAAGGAGCCTGCCCAAAGAGCGATTTGCAAATGACTTTTCATGCCCACCATTATTTCGATACCTCCGCCGCTGCCACGATCCTGCCAACCATTCTACTCACTTTTCTATCAAAGAGTATTCGGCCTGCCATCCTTTCTACTGTCAGTATGGGAGATGCAAAACCAAAGAAACGGCCCGGAATGCGCAAGCACCCCGGGCCGTTGAGAGATGAATTACAGGTTGTTAGTGCGTCACAGTCAATGTGATCTGATAGGTCTTCTGTGAACAGGGGAACGATGTAGGATCACCCAGTACACCGCAGGCCTGTGTCACATTGTTTTTGCCAACGACATAAGGATCAGCATCGGCAACCACGGTAATCGTGCTGGTTCCAAGAGGCGTCGCGAATTGAGCGCCGTTATTGCAAGCCATCAATCCGCTTGCAGAGGCTCCAAGCAGAACGATCCCAATCAGCATCGTCATGGTTCTCCAGGCTCCGCCCATCATGCGGCGGCGCACCCAGAAGAGCAACAGGCCGGTAACGCCACCCACCCACCAGAGCATGGTGCTTTGCGCGGGAGAGTTTGGCGGGTTATTCACGATGACCTGCAACACGGTTTGCGATGCGGATGCAGCATAGTTGGGTGTAACGCTTACCTGTCCTGGTGAAAAGACACAGTAGGCGTTGGCGGGTAGCGTGGAGGCAAGGCAGTGATAGTTGACAATGCCGGTCCATCCGCCTTCCGAGATGTTATTGAAGATGATGCTACTGTTATTTTGGCTGTAGGTGCTAGTCGCGCTCGACAGTGAATTACCGGTGGAAGATAACACCAGCGTTAATCCGCTGACAACATAGACAGTCGCGGGTGGTGTCGCCGTCGATCCCACAAAGTTGGCATCGCCGCTATACACCGCAGTGATCTGGTGGGTTCCCAACGCTAGTGCCGTTGTGGTGAAGGAAGCCTGGAATCCCCCTCCGGCCGCAGGAGACGGAGGCACAACAGCCAACGTTGTGCTTCCACCGGACGTTGTGTCGGTAAAGGTAACGCTGCCGCCGGGAATTCCGACTCCCGTGGAAGTAATCGTAACGGTAAAGGTAAACGAGCCTCCGGGTAGCGCGCTGTATGGATTGGTGAAGGGCGCATTCACCGCAAGGACGCTCGTGGTGGGCGCTGTGCCGACTTGAACCATCAGAACCGCTGAGATACTGCCGTCATAGGCGCTAGTTCCGAGATAGACGGCTTGCAGCGAATGGCTCCCGCCAGTCAGGCCAGTGGCCAGCACAAAGGTGGCTACACCTTTGCTGTTCACAGCGCCTGTAGCAGCAATAACTCCATCCACGAGAAGATCGGCGCTGCCCAAGCTGCCGGAAAGCGAACCGGTGGTTGGGGCAACAGTGGCAGTCAGCGTAATCGGCTCTCCAAAGATGGGCGAGCCGCTGGTAGGAGATGTAATCGCCAGCACCGTCGTGGTTGAGGATGCTGCTGAGCCGGACCCCGTGAGAACGATTTGGGGAGCGGCTGCATTATGCGCATTGCTGTTGAGAACTAATGTCTCTGTCCTTGCTCCAGTTGCTGTTGGCAGGAAGGTAGCGTCCAGCTCGCAGCCTGCCCCGACATTTACCGTTCCGCCGGAGCTGCACTCGCTTGTGGGTGTGCCCAGGCTGAAATCTCCTGTGTTGCCCGTGGCCGTAAAGGAGGGAGTGTTAAATACCAGTGCCTGATTCCCTTCGTTTTCAACCTTGACCGGCAATGCTCCGCTTGGCGTGCCCACGGGCCAGTCACCGAATGCCTCGTTGATACTGACTCTGTTCACTTGATAGGTTGTCGCATCTGTCGAATCGGTCACATAAAGGTTGCCTTGCGGGTCCAAAGCCAGTCCATATGGATTTGCAATTCCAAATCCAACTTCGATCGCTTCGTTGGGGCTGAGAATACCCGATATGTTCGGAATGCGAACAATCGTTTGTGCTCCCTGGTTGACGATAAACAAGCTGCCCGAGGCATCAGTCGCCAGCGCTGAGGGATTGCTGTATCCCACAGAGACGAGCGCTTGATTTCCGCCCGTGGCCGGAGCTGCGAATTCATAAAGATTGCCGTGGCCGGAGTCGGCAACATAGAGATTTCCAGATGGATCAATGGCTGTTGCCAGGGGGTTGGAGAGATTGGAACCGAGGGCCAGGGCCTGCGAGAAGTTCCAGCTCCCGTTGTAAGGAACCAGAATAACCCGGTTGTTGCCACTGTCCGCGATGTAAAGGTTGCCAGACGAATCAAGGGTGAGACTGGTCGGGTTGTTGAGCGGTTCGCCAGCAACCGATGTTTTGGAGGAAACTAGTGTGATCTGCGCAGCATTGCTCAATGCGCCGCTTACAAACGGAACTTCAACAATCTCGTTCAGAGTGGAATCGGAGATCAGCACATTGCCAAAGGCGTCAACGGCAACTCCCTCAGGGCTGCTAAGACCGGTACCAATTGAAACCGGCGTCGAAGTAGGAGTTGCAAAATAGAGCACACTCTTCGCGCCGGCGTCCGCGATATAGCTGCCAGAAGAGGTCAATGCGATCTGCTTCGGTGAAACAAAGCCGCTGCCAATCGTATTCACGGTTCCAGAGTCAAGCGTCAAACCCGCTCCAAGCCCCGTGCCTTGAAGATAGGCAGTCGCTAGCACATTGTTGCTCGCGTCGCTCAAAGTAAGCCCGCCGGCCAAGACTCCCGGTTGCGACGGTGCAAAACTGGCGGTGATTGTGCAGGTTTGGCCAGCGTTATAGGTGGTTTTAGTAGTACATTGGCCTCCCGTTTTAGAAAATGCCCCGCCCGATGCGACCGTAATTGCAGCCGGTGTTACCGTGGCATTGAAGATTACAGTTGCTGTTCCAGCGCTATTGCCCCCAACGCTAACGGAACCGATATTCACTTTGCCTGGCGATACTTCGCCGATATTCGCTCCCCAGTTGGCATAATAGATATTTCCCAGCAGATCGACGGCGACTGCGTACTGTATGCCAATGCCGCTGGCTACAATGTACTGATCGGCGGGATTCAACGCCGTCACTCCATTGCTGGTCTCATTCGGGATCACGGAAATTGTCGAAGCGTTTGAATCGGTAACATACAAATTTCCCGCCGAATCAAAGGCAAGACCGGTCAACTTGTTGCCGGCCAGTCCGCCGGTAAGTGTAACTGCGGTGGCAGCATATGCGCTGTTGCTATAGGTCAATTCATAAATCTTCCCGTCGCCAATGACATAGTAAAGATTGTTGCTTGAGTCGATAGCCAACGAGTCGATAGATGATTTCAAGCCGCCTGCGGCAATCAGTTCGGTGCCAGTATTTCCGGTTGAATCGGCCGCGAAATTGATTTCGAACAACCCCGGGTCCTGGGTTGCAACAAATAGATTTCCGGCAGTATCGCCTGCTAAAGCGCTCGCAGCCCACCAATAGCCATTGCCTACTGCTCCACCTGCGGCGCCGGGAGGGCTATAGATGCCGGTCCACGAGGTAAAGTTATAAGCGGAGTTCTGCAGAACGCAATTTGAGATAGGAATCCGAAAAACAACCTGATGCCCATGACCTTCCGCGACATAAAGATTGTTCTTGGCGTTGTCCATTCCTATGAAGTTAGAGCCGCCGTCCCAACCCGGGCCATGGTTCGACGCTGCGGCGATCAATGTGGCCGCGCCGCCGTTAGCCGGAATCTCATACAACTGGCCGCCATTCTCCGCGTCCATTGCATAGACATTCCCGCATTTGTCAACGACAACATTCTCCTGACTGCTGCCCAGCCCGGTAACGGGATAGGTGATCGGGCTGGAAATTACCGCTGCGGGCGGCGCTGCGCCGGCCTCGGCCGCAAAAGGCGCGAGCACCGCCAGAATCCCAAACAGCGGCAGCAACCATGCCGCCCGCCGTGTCCAACTCTTCATCCATTCAATCCTTAACATTTCAAGCCTCCAAATTGCGGCTCACTGCCGCGCGTTGCTTGTGTTCCCTGTTCCGGCTTCCGGCCTTGCCTGCTCCGTCGCCCATCTCGTCGGCATCGGTGCGGAGAGTGCGGCTGAGCCGCACCCTCCTTTATGGCCGCTAGAAGTTGTACTTCAAGCTGAACTCAACGATGCGCGCACCGGTCTTGAATGGCGTTTTTCCAAAGCCGGAATTCGAAAGTGCGAGCCCCGCGATAGCCGCTGACTGCGTATACAAGCATCCAGCGCCAGTTGTTGTGTCACAAGCCGGATCCGCAAAGGTCAGATTCAGCGCATTTCCATCGTTGTTGGTGAACGTTGAAAGTGGGTGATTGAGGAAGTTGATGCCCGTCATGCGGAATTGAAGAGCCTGCCTGTCGGTCATCTGGATGTCTTTGTACACCGAGAGATCGGAGCTAAAAAAGGCCGGACCATGCACATCCGGAAGTGTCCAGTTCCCTTGCGTTCCGAGTGGCGGCAGCGCAAAGCAGTTACCGTTGACATACTGGCGGACGACCTGGCCATTCGAGGTGCTGGATTTAAGGCCCTTCCGCGGATCGCAGGTCACCAAAGGCTGCAAGTTGTAATCCGGGCTGCCCAGGTACGAAGCGGCTGAAACAGGAATGCTGACCGTGGTTAGATTCGGCACCGCGCCAGATACAACATATCCAGCTTGCGCGCCAAATCCGTAATTGGTGACGCTGGCCACGGACAAATCCGGTCCACTTTGGATTCTGGTGATGCCTGAAACCTCCCAGGTATTCAGAATCCAACCCAACTCGCGGTTGCCTTTGAACTTCTTTCCCTCCACATAGGAGAAATTGAAGTTGAACACCTGAGGCCGGTCATAGCTGACGATGCCGTAGTCGTGATGCGCGTTGACCGGGTCGCCGATATTGCCGGTATCCCAATTGCCGCGCACGGCAAGGGCCTTCGACCAGGTGTAGTTGGAACCGAAGACGAATGCTCCGCTCTGCTTGTTCAGTGAAACTTGCATCGAGTTGTAGCTGGCCCAGTTGGTGTGCTCAGTAACATTCACGTTCCCGTAGTTCGGGTACGGACGGTAATCGTCAGCAAGGCCGCTGCTGATGTTCGTGGCCGGATTGCTCTGCCCCGTCAGTGGATCGGGAGCAAAGAATGCGCCCAGCGGAATCACGTTCACATTTTGCATACTGACGCCGGAGGAGGCTGACTGCCGGGGAAGGTTCTGGGCCTGATTGCCGACGTAGGCCACTTCAAAGGTCACCTTGCGAGGCAGTTGCTGATCCACGGTGAAGTTGTAGGAGTATGTGACCGGCTGCTTACTGTCCTTGGGATCGTCCGCATAGAGCGAAGTGCCGGCCCCGGACGGAATTACCGTGCTTCCCGATGCAAAAATCCCAACCGAATTGCCGTACCATCCGCAGCCGAGAACTTGTTTGCCGGTCAGAGTTGGCACTGTGGCTTGAGAGGTGGGTATAGCTGGATACGCGCCATTCATCAACTGATCCAGCGTACAGGAGTTCGGGCCTACGAATCCGCGATCCACAACACCGTCTGAAGTGTTCACCGGTCCAGCGGCTAGATTGTAGTTGTCATGCGACTGGTATGCGCCCCAGCCGCCGCGCAGGGTTGTTTTGCCATTGCCAAAGAGATCATAGGAGACGCCAAAGCGCGGCGAGTAGTAGAACATGCGGCTTGCCATGCCCACCACGGGAACACTCTGATTCTCCTTGTGCCACGAGATACCCGGCCAGGTACTGGGATCGAAGGTCATTGTCGGCGAAAAGACGCCGGGTTGAATTGGGTTGTACTTGGTTGGATCCCAAACGGCGGCGCCGATTCCGTGTGCATCCGTCCAGGGTGTTTGATGAACAAAACGGAGGCCTAATGTAACCGTCAGCTTCGAGGTTGCCTTCCATTCGTCGTTCACAAAAAACTCCAGTGTGTTGTAATACATATCCACACCGGGATCGGAGGAGCTTTGGTTATATCCACCCGGGCAGCCGGTCAGGAAGTTACCGACCGTGTTGCCCATGTATTCGGTAGGAGGGTTAATTATTTCAAATTGGTTCTTGCCCGCGCCCCCGCCCAAGTCCCAATTGGGAGATTTCTGATTGATCGCGCAGGAGTTGTAACGATCGAAGAGAATCGTGCTGTTCACGTCGCTGGCCAGTTGATCCTGATTGTTGCGGGTCTGCTCCGCATAGACGCCAGCTTTGAGGGTGTGAGTGCGCACGGTTTTGGTAAAGTCATCCTTCAGATCCGCGGAGGATTTACGGAGATAGTCGCCCTGACCGCCCGCGGGAACATAGCCGATCGCCTGGTTGGGAATGCCGATGCCCTCCCACGTATAAATGCGCGGCAGTTGGTTTGTGCCGGTCTGGAGCGCTCCGCCTTCATAGCCGGCAGCTTGCCAGGGTGTATTGGTATCTACGACCGCCGAGCGATCTTTGAACTGCATCGGTTGATGGTAGAAGACACCCGAAATAACCAGTTCATTGGTCGTTGTGGCGCTGACGATCTTGGTCAGATCGATGGAGGCCCAGTTTGAAGTCGAATTGGAATACAAGGGAGCGTAATAAGGAATCGTGCTGGGAGGGTTGTAGCTGAGATCCTGCATTGGTATCTCGGTGTTGACCTTCTCCAGGTTATAGCTGACATACAGCTTCAGATTGTCGGAGATGTTGTCATCGACCCGGCCATGAAATTGGTAGCCGTTGTCGGTCTCCATCACATCCTTGACCCAGTTGAAGCCGTCCGATACATAGCTGCCTGGAACTGGCTGCGGGGTACGATTGATAGCCGGATAGAATTTGGTGAAGGTAGCCATCGCCGGGTTGATGGCGGAGGGGCTCAGTTGGCCTTCATTGGTCTGGCCTACACCGGGTACTGTATTCCCGTTCTCATCCGTTCCACCGGAGATCGGGAAGCAGTCGCCGCCGATGTTGGAGTAGTCTGGTGTCTGCGTGTAAGGCTTGGTGCAGCCGGTTGCAAGACTGTCCGACCCGATTGCCGGCACATTCAACGCGGTGGCGATTGAGGCGGCGGAAAGATTGCCGCTCAGCATGGTTGGAGTCGGAATGAAAGCGTATGTCGGGCCGCCGTTGAATCCGTTGACATTGCTGACCTGACGGTAATCTTCAAAATTCGCCGAAAATGTAATGCGCTTGCTCTGGTTGAATTTGGTCCCGGGGATGATGATCGGTCCGCTGATCGAGCCTCCAGGATAGAGATACTTTGTTTCCGCCTTGGGAACCGTAGTCGTCTTGTGTGAGACCGGATCGGTAGAGAGAACCGTATCGTTTGAAAGCCAGTCGTTGGAGTTGAATTTGTAGTTGCGGGTGTATGCATAAAGCGATCCATGAAATGAGGAACCGCCCGATTTACCCACCGCATTGATCACGATCGGGCCTTTGGCCTCGTCCGCACCGAAGTTCGAGGTCTGTACTTTGACCTCCTGCACTTGGTCCATATTGATATTGGCGATTGTGTTGCCCATATCTCCGGGATCCATCACATTCACGCCGTCGCTGGAGACATTGACAAATCCCGATTGTGGCGCTGCGCCACCGGCGCCGAGACCGCCCAAACCGCCCGACCCAAACCTCGTGGTCGTATAGTCGGGACCCGTGTTCAACAAACTTGTTCCGGCATTCAATGTGAAGCCCGGCAGCATGGTAACCAATTCCAAAGCATCGCGGCCAGTGGTGGAGAGACGGTTGATATCTGTTGAGGTAATCAGCGTGCTATGTTCACCGGAGGTGAGCGACACGCCCGCGGCATCGGCGGTCACCGTCACAGATTCCACGGCCTCGCCAATCTTCAGCCGGATCTTGGGAACCGTCAGGCTATCACCAGGATGCACCTCAATGCCGGTCACCGTCCAGGCTTCAAAACCAGGCTTGGCGATCGAAACGCTGTAGGTAGCAGGCTGAACAGCCACAAAATCGAAAAATCCCTGGCCGTTGCTGGTAGATACACGAATTGCCTTGCTGGCCTCATCCGTGAGCGTCACCTTGGCGCCTGGCACTAAAGCACCGGCTGAATCCAATACCGTGCCGGAGATCGAAGAGGTGGTTTGTGCGTAAGCTGCTGGAATCAGCAGCAGGAAGACCGCGTTCCAAATCATGGCGCGCCACAACCGTTTATGCGTCCACGGCTGTGAAACCAAGGTGCGGAGAGAATCGATCATTGACTTCGACAATGTATGCCTCCAAATTTGAGAGCCTAAGCTTGCGGCTCAATGACTAAACCTGTTTTCTGGCGAAACCTGAATTTTGCCCGCATCGACTTGCGCAAACAGGCAAATCCCGGTTCATTCTTGCTAATACCGAATTTGAATCAATGTGAGTTGCAACAACTGTAGATAGGAATCTGTCCCAAAAGTCGAAATTGCGGCCAGTCCATCCCCCGTTCGTCCCACTCGCATCTTCACGCTCACTATGCAGACCCGCACCCACTCAACGAGGCGAATCCCCCTTCGCCCCTTCAGCGTTCCCGGCTCATCCCAGACCAACCGAAATGCATCCGCAATCGGGATCAACTCGCATGGGCTCGCTTCCGCATACTTGTGTCATTGCTAACCGCAATAACCTATGTCTATGTGAATGCAATGCGAAAGGTTAATCTTGTACCCTAATGTTCAGGTCATTTCGTACAGGTTAAGTACCACACGTACACTATTGAATATAATGATGATATACTTCATGTAGCGATACAAAACATCGCGATATTGCTCAGCTGTACCATGAGCGGGTATGATCGATGCATGGTGGAAGGCATTATGGCCGACCAGAGGACAGGATTCATTCCGGAGCGCTCCGATCCTGCTTTACGGGACGAAGAACGTGCCGAACTCGAAGCAATCGCTGTAGCTCTTGCCAGATCCCCGCGCCTAGTGCGGCTGGTGCGTTATCTCGGTGAAAAGTACTTTCTTGGCCAGATCGATCAGTTGCATGAGTACAACATCGCCACGGAGGTCTTTGAGCGCTCCAAGACGGTCTTCGACGCCGGTGAAGATGCAATTGCGCGCGTCGAGGCGCACCGGCTGCGCAAGAGGTTGAAGGAGTATTACCTCAACGAGGGAAAGAATCACACCGTAAAGTTGACAATTCCCTCAGGAACCTACGTCCCAGTTTTTGTCCGCCAGGTTCGTGAGCTTCCTCCACCGACATCGGATCAAGCGCCGGAGATTCGAGCGGATCGCCCCGATCTTCCCCAAGCGATTGAGACTGCCCCCTCGGAACCAATCAAACCTTCTCTATCTAACAAGATAGATGTCATTCCTCCCTCGCTTCTTCTTCAGCTCAGGCGTCCGGTCTGGCTTTATTCACTGCTGATCGTTCTCTTGCTGGTCTCTGTGCTGGGAATCTACTGGATCTACCGTTCGCCCGCCAATGCCAAAGGCGGCGCTGCAAGCCCCGCTCCGGCTTCATCCACCGCGGCCTCGCAAGCCCTAGCGCTTAACTCAGCCCAGCAGCCGATTCGCATCCTTGCAGGCTATTCCGGACATCCGCAAATCGACAGCGCCGGCATTCTATGGAAGGCAGACGAGTTCTTTCACGGCGGGGGAACATGGCTGCGTCCAGCAAATTTCCTGGCCAGAACCAGCGATCCGCTGCTCTATGAGCAGTGGCGGACAGGCGACTTTGCCTACGACATTCCACTCCGCCCTGGAGTCTATGAACTGCACCTTTACTTCGTCACCTCGGACCGCGCCGACGAGGCTCCTGCCAGCTTTTCGGTGGGGATCAACGGGAGTTTGCTTCTGCCCGGCTTTGAAGTCAATACCGACGCCCTGGGTGCCAATATCGCGGACGAACGCGTCTTTCGTGACATCTCTCCCGCGCAAGATGGCTTCCTGCACATCCAATTCACCAGCGAACGCGGTGCGCCCGCTCTGAATGCAATCGCCATCCTGCCGGGAACGCCCCACAAGCAGCTTCCAATCCGTCTGGTCACGCAACTGACGCCTGTTATCGATCACAACGGCAACTTCTGGCATCCAGACAACTACTTCATGAACGGCCGCCTCTCCACGCAGCGCCAACAGATGTCAGGCTCACCCGATCCCGATCTCTTTGCCGCTGAGCGCTACGGCCACTTCACTTACGCCATTCCCGTCGACACGCGCGACCGCTACACCCTGATCCTGCACTTTGCCGAGTTTTACTTCGGCCCCCAGGCTTCAGGCGTCGGTGGAGTCGGCAGTCGCGTCTTCCGCGTCATGTGCAATGGCGAGACGCTGCTTGACAACTTTGACATCTTCAAGGAAGCTGGCAGCCTTCATGCCATCACCAAGACCTTCTATCACCTGAGACCGAGCGCGCAAGGCAAATTGAATCTCACCTTCGAGCCAGTCACGAACAATGCCACGGTATCAGGGATCGAAGTCCTCGACGAATCGCAGTAATTGATCCCCTCACGGCGAATGCGAACTGCCCTCACTTTGCCGGAATCAGCAACACCGCCTCCGATGTGGCCGGAACCGTCACCGAAAAACTGTTCCCCAACTGCTCCATCTTGCTTTGCGTTGGACCGGAGGACGCCCAGGTGCTGTTCGCACTGAAGTTGGCGCGCCCAAAGTCATACCGCGTGCCGGTTGACGCAAGCGCCGCTCCCGGTATCGTCACGTCGACCTGATATGGCTGGTTGGGATGCTTGTTGATGAGCACCACCGCCACGCCGCCATCCTTGCGCCGTACTGCGTGAGCGGAAAGCATCGGTGTACTGGACTGCGCCTCCACCAGAAGATCGCCGGGACGAGCCGCGATCGAGGCCATTTGCATTCCGTAATACGCCTCGCCCGGCGTGTCGTTCGGAACCTCTTTCACATCGGAGAGGAAGCCGGCGTGCAGTTCCAGCCAATCCACATTGATTGCTCCCACTTCAAACCAGGAGAGATACGTGTCTGTAGCAAAGATCGCCCGTCCTGCGCCGCTGCCGCCGCCGCTGGTCTCGGTAATGGCCAGGGGTATATTCCTCTGCGCTTCTCCGACATACTTTGCAATCTCATCCCGCAACGCCGCCACCTGCGGCTTGATATCCTCGGTCACCGTCAGATCGGTCGAGCTTGCCTTGGGATACCAGTGGATGATCACAAAGTCGATCTTGTCCTTCACTTCCTTCAGCAATGCCTCATTGCCGCTCCCAGGGTTTGAATCGGGCATATCGACGCCGACTCCGATCTTGATCGCCGGGTCAACCGCCTTCATGGCGCGAATAAACTCCAGGGTGTTCTTGCCGTATGCCGATTGCGAGAGCGCCGGGTTGCCCTTGCGGCTTCCGCCTTTGGGCGCGTGAAGGTCCTCTTCCCACTCAGGACCGAAGAATCCATTTCCGCCGATCTCGTTGCCGATCTCCCAGTAGTGGATGTTCCATTTCTTCTCCACATTGGCATAGCGCACCCAATCGGCAGCCTCGGCGGGATCTCCGCCTCCGGTTCCCGCCGCATTGGAGCCGTAGTTCACCGTAATGACCGCCTGTGCGCCCAACGGCAGCACGTCTTGGGTCATGAAGTGATCAAAGGTGTCATTCGGATTGATATAGAGCGTAGTGCCGACGGTGGCGGAATGCGTCTTCCAATGATAGGCGTCAGAGTAGGAACCGCCAGGATAGCGCAGCGCCGTCACGCCCGCTGCCTTCAACTTCTCCGACAGGTCGGCCGGGGTGAAATTGTTGTCATAGACGCTGGTATGCACGCCATAACCGGCCGCCGGAACCACCACCACATCCGACTCCAGATTGATCTGCACATGAGCCGTCTTTTGACTCAACAGCGGCGCGGCGGAAACCGCCGTCAACAACAAGGCAGAGAAGGCGTTTCGGCGGAAGCGCCCAAATTGAAGATACAAATTGTGCGGAATCAATGAATTCATCTTGTCGTTTTCCTTCGATTCATCCGGCCCTTATCCCAGAGATTCCCGACGTAGTGCTGAGGCACGAAAACTGCCTCCTGCCTTCCAATGAAAGAATGGGAACCGTAAAGACTTTCGAGTCCAGATCAAAATTGAAATTGGGCGCCTGCCGCAGCATTCGCGCATCGCCCTTCATCCAGCATATGCCTGAAACCTAAGACGTGCATCACCATCACTGTTCCATCTCATGCTTCATTTGCTATTCTTGTGCGTTCACCCCGGCGGCAACTTAGGGCCTGTTAACGCTACCTCAGGTGGCGGCGACGGGAGCCAATTTTTCTCAGTTCGAGGCGCGAGGAGTGAACTGTAGCCGGTTACTGGAGCGACGAGCAACGATGAAATGGGGAAAATTGGCCCCGTCCCTTCGGCTTCCACCCCGTCAAACAAAGTTCGTTTGCCGGGGACCCCGGGTTGCGGCGAAAAATCACTCATACTTTCGTTGTCGTCCTTGTGCTTGGAACAACCAAACCCTGCGGACTCCGTCTCGTCTGAGCGGTTTTTCGCTCGCAACGCCATCCGCCTGAGGTAGTGTTAACAGGCCCTAG
>JBAVDS010000105.1:0-57559 GCA_049587335.1 Occallatibacter sp.
GGCCAATTTCCCCCATTTCATCGTTGTTCGTCGCTCCAGTAACCAGCTACAGTTCGCTCCTTGCGCCTCGAACTGAGAAAAATTGGCCGCCGTCGCCGCCACCTGAGGTAGTGTTAACAGGCCCTAGTTCGGCGGAACAAGGACGGAGCAAATCCACTGCTGGTCTTGCAGGGTCTCCGGCATCCAGCCAGCGGTCGTAGTCTCGCGGTTCAAGGATCACCGGCATCCGGTCGTGAATTGACCGCATCAACTCGTTCTCGGAAGTGGTCAGAATTGTGAAGGTCTCCAGCGACGGGCCATCTTTTGGCCGCCAGCTCTCCCACAATCCAGCAAAGGCAAGCGGCTCGCCGCTCTTGAGCGCGATTGCAAACGGCCGCTTTGACTTGGCATCCAGACGCATCCACTCATAAAAACTGTCGGCAGGTATCAGACAGTGCCGCTTCTTGAATGCCTCCCGGAAGGCTGGCTTCGACGCCACCTCTTCAGAACGCGCATTGATTGTGCTGTAGCCGATCTTGGCATCCTTCGCCCACGCCGGCACCAATCCCCAGCGCATTAACGCAAACTCTCGGTTGCCAGTATCACGACTCAAGCGCACAACAGGCTGAACGCTTTGTGGCGCAACGTTAAAGTTGGGTGCAAACCACGGCATATCCTCAAGCTCGACACCAAACCAGTCGGCGAGAACTTCCTGCGTAGATTTCCTGGCAAAGCGACCGCACATACTGCAAATAGCATAGCGGATTGAGTCCTCCGTACCCTGCGGCGTTTTTCAGGACCGATCCGTCCTTCGTTGGGATAACCCATGTTGGATGAGCGCATTAGCCTGGCAACAGCTGAGGTTCACTTAGTAGGCGGTCGCTAGACGCTAACTGATTGACGCATTTCGCAATACTCAAATCAGACGTAGTTGCCGAGATCCAACATTTTCAAAGCCTTCTCCAAGTGACTCGCCTCAGGAATCCCCTCCGTGACAAGGTAGGCGAGAACCCGGTCAAGATCCGCTCTCCGTGGACTGCCTTTGGCAAAAAGAGTCGAGTCGGCGTCCAGAATCTTCCTGGCGATCAGGCACCAGCGTTTGCCAAAGCCGTAATCTCTCCAGAACCGCCCGTCTCCCCTGTAAACGGGCATCCAGGTCTGAGCGCACGTTAAAAGCAGCTCTGCCTGTTCCGACCGGGGAGATACTTCGAGCAGGATCAGCGCCATATTTCCGACGTAGGGACTTGGGCTGTCCAGCACCATGTCTCGCAGCGTTGGAAGGAATGGTGCAAGGTTGTCGACACCCTTTTCGAGAATGTATGCCTTGGGATAATCCAGCCAGCCACCTGATTGAACAAAAAATAGGATTGAGATGGCCGCGGCCAGATGCATCCCGGCACGCTCCACGCGCTCGCTTCGTAACCTCTCCCAGTCGTCAGTCGCCATCATCCGCGTCGCCAGCGACTGACGTACCCTGACCGCAATGGAAAGATCGAGCAGCTTCCCGTTGAAATGGATCTGATCCACGTTTCTCTGGAACATGGCCATCAGGTCATAGAGAGATTCGTCGGGTAGATCGGAAAAGTGCTCCGAGAGAATCTGCTCGACCTGCTCCTCATCAGCTCCCACAAGGCATAGCGGTACGACTCGGAAGAACGCCTTGTTCCACTCCTCTGGCTCGCCCCGCATCTGTTCGTCTGGATCGAAGCCTGAGCCATTCGCAATCCGTGTCCATCGTTTGTAGGCGTCAACGAGGGTGCGCAGCCACGGTATTGCCGGCATATCAAGAAGCTGTTCAATGCTCGTGAGCCAAAGTCCCGCGCCCTGCGAATCGATGTGCGCATTCCCTTCGGTTTCTGGCTCCGGTTCAACTTCCTGATCGCTTTCCTTGCTGTTGGCCCTTCTCCTCCGTCCAAATGCTGGATACGGAATGCTGGAAATGAATTCGGGCCAGTCAGGTTCCGGGTTACGGCCTTCCAGCCATCCGATCTCAGTCTCGATGTGCTCCAGAACCTCGGCTGCGCGCGCTGCCAAACGAAGCTCATGGTCCTGCTTTTCAAGCTCAAAATCCATGCCAGGCCTAAAGCTCCAGTCCCGGTCCGGCTTGTTCATCGCCCGAAATGCGATGCGTAGCACACTGCGGGGCAGCCTCTCGTCGAGAGTGGAAAGGAGGTAGGCTCCCTCCGCCATTCCGTGCGCAGCGGTCGGATTCGGGTTTCCTGCCGCACGCAAGAGTTCCCGATTCTCGTCGCTCGATCTTTGCTCCTGCATCAGGTAGATCAACCCCGAAAATCCCATCGCGGCAGGGTTGAACTTCAACCCACCGCGCACCCTGTGGGCATTGTCCTCTCGCGTCTCTAGGCCCTTCCGGAATGTTTGAAGCAGCCATTCGCGGTGATGAACCCTCAACTCCGGGTTGCCGTCGCGAGCTACGATCAACGCTGTCGCAAACACTGCATGCTCGTGCAGCCAAACCAGGTCCTCCTCGTCCTCATCCGGAGCCGATTCCTGGATCTCTTTCTGTGCCCACTCGGCCAGATACGCCAGCAGTTCGGGAGTTGCGCGCCCCGGCAGCTCCAGAAGTTTATTGGCGAGGATTCTGAGCTGCCCATCAACTCGACTCTGGTGCGATTTCTGCTCAAGACTGGAAAGGTGTTCGGCTTCTTCGGTGGGCGAAAAATACACAAGTCTGGTCGCCGTTGTGCCGTCCTGAAGTTGCACTTCTGCGAAGCTCCAATTTGCGGGATCGAGGCGATTCAGCGCGAAATGGACCATCAAGCGTGGATCGAACAGCGTTGAATTCTCTTGTGGAGCACCCACTCTGGTAGCCGCAGCTTCGAGCAGGCGCTTCAGCTCATCGAGCGCTTCATTGGGAACGGGCTCCAGGTAGTGGCCGTGCTCGTCGAGCAATTGATCGAGCAACAGAGACCGGGACGGTCGATTCGCCAGCTCTTGAAGGCTAACCAGTCCCATCGGCTCCTGCCGTAGCTCTCGAATTCCGAAAGGATCAGGAATCTCCTGCATATCGAGCGCGATTCGGTGTCGATCCATCGCCAGAAGTTCAGGACAGGCAAGGTACGGGACTGCAGCGGCACGCGACTTCGGCCAGTGCGAGATCAAGAGGTCGACAACAATCAACAGAAAGGCGGCCGGCGCGGTCTGGTTTCCCAGCACATCGCGAATCACGTCCTCGATCGGCTCGCCAGCGTCTACTCTTCGGTGGGCCCATGCTTCAAGCGCCATCAATGCCGAGGTCACTACGTATGGCGCATTCGTGTATTCTCTCGACCATGCGTACGACATCGTCCATGGAAAGGTGCGAGGGCCATCGGGAAACTGAATCGTGACCACATCGTCTCCGGGCTCTCGACCGCGGCTGAAAAACGACACGGCGTGATCCACGAGCCTCCGGATCAAGCGCAATCCTTCAGCAGAATCGCTCGTCAGCAAACTGAAGAACGGACCTTGAGCAGGCGATACCGGAAGAAATTCGGTACGTGAGGATTCGAAAACTTCCTCTCTTTCCATGCCAGAAGACCTAGATCGGCGAGGTCTGCGCTCGGGAATGAGCGCCTTGATGGTGAAATCGGCGTAATCCTTTGGGGCGGCATGTGCAAGGGAGCTTTGAAGCTTCAGGATCGTCAGCATGGACCGCTCTCGATGTCTCCTGCCCTCGAAGGAGTGGAGATAGTCCGAGGCGAGCTCTGGCGTGCGATGACAGAACCAGAGGAAAGTTTCCCGGAGTTCCGACGCTAGAGCAGTCACTTCCTCCTGCGAGAGTTCCTTCCGAAGCTTGCCATCCTCGTGTTCTTCCGGCATCTCAATCTCGATGAGCCAGGCGTAGACCTGGCGCAGGATTGCCGGAGTCAGAGGATCTTGACCCATCAATCCCAGGCACCATGCCTTAAAGAATTTGGCGACCTCGGGAAGAGCAGGCACGGGCAGATACTCGACCGCCATCAAGAGCCAGCGAACCAGTCTCGACCATGACGGGCTACCTGGGACATAGAACCCCTCCGTCATCTTCAGATAGGACGGATCCTGCACGGTAAGGAAGCGCGATGCGGGCTCCGAGTCTACAGCCATGACAGTCCGAATGAGCTCTTGCAGCAAAGCGCCGTCATTCTCGAAAAGGACACGACAGGCCTTCGTGAACTCGTCCCGAGCGAGCTCAGAACGCGCCAGAGAGAGCACAACAGCCCGGCGCCATAGCGGGTTCGTGGCTTGCGCACTCATCCTGCTCCTTCCACGCTCATTTTCTGCAAGAAAGCCACCCACTTCGCGCTGTCCTCACTACGCTCGATACTCATCCTGGCACAGAGCTCGACAGCGCGAGCAAGATCGGCCGGTGGTACATCATGAAGGGGAAGCTGGTCGGCGGTGGACGGCTCCGCCAAAAGCAGATTCGCGGCAGCCCATTCTCGAAGCACATCATGGCGAAAGGCGACGCGGTCAATTCCGAGCATGCGCAGAGTCTCACTCTGAATCAGCGCGTTGATCGCACTTGCAGGGCTCGCGCTGGTGTCCAGATGATCCGCCCGACGAATCACTTGAAGCGCTAGATTTCGTAGTAGCCGAGCACGGTCGATATACCCATCGTCCTTCTTTCCGTCCGCGACTTCCCACCAGCGAATCGCCATCTCCGCTTCGGAAAGAGGCACTGACTCGTTCGGTGACAAAGACGATAGTCGGGCCAACCTATAAAGGTTCCGCGTCACGTTCCGCGCCGGGTGGCTGTCGCTTAGAAGCCATGCGATCCGCGGGGCCGCCTGCTGCAGCTCAGCAATTTCCCCGTTTGTTAACTCTTCGAGATACACGGGGGTGGCTGGATTCATGGCAGCGATGCTCTCGCGGGGAAGCCAGCTCGGCTCAAACTGGCCGAAATCTCGCCGGGCGGTCGCTACGATCGAAAGCCCCGAGACCCCTTCGGCCTGACGCACGACATCAATCACGGTCTGGCGCGCTTCGGGCCGGAAAAGATCGAGGTTGTCTATAAAGAGAACCGCCGCACCATTGCGGGCAAGGTCTGCAAGAAAATCCCTGCATTCTCCGTTGAATCCCAGCTTACTTTTTAATTCGAACCAGCCTCCGGCCGGCGTGCGATCCGGCGTCAGCACCAATACCTCTGACTCGATGGCAATTTGCTCCGACAGATGCTTCAGTATTCCGGACTTTCCAACTCCAGCATCCCCTCGCAGCTCGACGTAACGGCCAGAGTCGAGCGCGGAACGTAACGCTGCGAGCGGACCCAGACGGCTCAGCTTCACTCCACAGACGCGGTCTTCGATGTCAGCCAGCGCGTTCCGCGACAACTCCGCAAGCGAACGGAGCGCGGCTTCATTGCTGGGAAGAGCGGCGAGACCGTACGAGAATTTCTGGAGGTTCTCCAGCAACCGGATCCGGTCGCGGTCACCCGCAGACGCCGCAATATAAATCGCCAGTTCCGTAAGCACAATCCAAAGCTCCCCGGCCCTCGAAGCCTCCGCCGGCTCAAGCGCGCGGGCGCACCTTTCCCGCTCGAGTTCCTCTGTTGCGGAACCCTGCGCGGTGAAGTCGAAGACAAGTATCTGCAAACGGCGAAGCAGTTTCCAAATGATCTCGTCGCC
The DNA here is from genome assembly GCA_049587335.1 of Occallatibacter sp. Classification (GTDB taxonomy): domain Bacteria; phylum Acidobacteriota; class Terriglobia; order Terriglobales; family Acidobacteriaceae; genus Telmatobacter. The sequence goes on from JBAVDS010000105.1 coordinate 5,586, forward strand.
ATCCGACACACCAAAATCGCGAAGGTGCGACCGGAACGTGTCCACGAAGGTGCGCATGTCTGGATTGGAGGAACCTGAGCGAGTGAGTTGCTCCATGAAGGTCTTTGCGTCGCCGATCTGGCGCGCCCAGGTAAGCACATCCTGGTAGGCGCCATTGATCTTGCGGGAACCTGCCGAGGTGGCTATCGCCAACTGGTGGTTCGTGGTCCAGAATTCGGGTTTCGAGGAGGTTTTGGCAATCTGCTCGACCACCGACCGAAAGACTTTGTCCTTTGGCGCGAAGGTGACGGTGCGTTTCACCTGGATTTCGAGCACAGCGGCATTACCGGCGCGGTCATGTGCGCGGACGATCACGTCATCCAGATACATTCCCTGCGAAGCCCGCTGCAGTTCGATTCGATCGATGGCCATTCCGGGCAAGCCGCGAGGCTGAGCCCCCACCAGCATCGAAAGCAAGTAGTGGGCGGCAACTTTTCCTTCGAAATGTTCTCCGGCTGGTCCCGTCGAGGTAGGGCTACTCATCGAGCTACCTTTCATAGACGGCTTTCTGAACCTATAATAGCAAGACGGGTGCGCTCGGAGGCTCGGACGGAGGGCGTAACGAGGCTCTTAAGAAACTCGCTAGTCCGATTCTTCGCCAGAGGCTTACCTATTTATGATTGGGATTACAGATCAGAGGCTATATCACCATGCAGCTTCGGCACGATCTTGAGCTACCTCGACCTGAAACTTTCTACACGAAGAAACTTGACTTTGAGGTCAAAGTCGACAAATCTGTCTGCGGATCGTTCACGCGAAAGGACGGCTCCAAATTCAGTTTGCAGGCCCCGACCCTCTTGGCTGGTCCGCTCTCGAAAATCTCCCGGATTCATCAAGCGAGTTTGGAAGACATCTCGGAGGCTGCACTGCGGTTTTATCGGTCCGGCACTGTGCGACTATTTTCGCCTGCCGAATATATAGATGTTCTGTTTTCGACTAGGTATCAATGGGGGATGGCATTTGAGGAAAATTCGAGATCATCCCTCAAGCACTCAACTCAGGGAACGTTTCACCCAGAGGCGCTCAGGGCGCATACCGAGCAGTTTGGATACGGCTTATCGGTTCACTTCGTCGCAAAGCTACTTGGCATCTCGATCGATCGCTTTTTCTTCATCGATGCTGCCGGCTCGCGCCCCGACTTCCGCGTTCGAATTTCTGCTGCTGAACTTGCTTCCTCCAGCGGCGGCAACGTCGCGGCACTGAGCCCGAGTGGATATCAGGTCCAGCTTGAGGTCAAAGCTCGCACAGGCTGGGCGAAATACCGGAAGGGTGAAAAGGGCCTTGAGTTACTCCAGAATCTTTCGATAAAGGCAGCTTCAAAGCCAAACTTTGCGACCATCTCCCTAGTTATATCGCTGCCTGGTAAGGATCAAACTCGCGAGACACGCGCCCGCATACTGGTTGCGGACCCCGGAGATCCGCAAATGCTCGACACAAAAGCTCAGTTGCTGTTGCTGCTTGAGGAGGCGTTGCCACTGCTTGTGCGACACGGCTTGTGGCCGACCTTGAGCTCCGCTCTCGACTGGATTCGAGATCTGCGAGGAGACCTTAAGGAAAGCGAACTGTCGCTCAGAAAGTTTATCGAGGGACATAGTAATCAAACCCAATACAGGATTGTGCAAAAGGTTCACGTAGGGCGGATATTCAACGGCAGGATATTCAGCGATGTCGCCTTGCGGGTTGGCCATGTTGGCGAACGGGGCATGTCTGAAGGTGAGGCCCGATCCAGGTTGGCCACAGATGATCTAGGCCGCGTCTGGTTCTCGGGAGCCGATGAGACATGGATAGAGATCGTGCAACGACATGATAGCGAAGCTCTGCTGAGCTATGGACTACGTCAGCATGGGCAGCAGGACTTCTCTGCACATTCCGCATTCCTGTTGGTCGATGAGCCCATGACAGACGAAATACGCGGGAGTGTTCGTACTGAATTGAAGAACGCTTTGGGTCGTTGGTAGCCAGCCAGAGTCCAATGCTGGATCACACTCATTCTGGCAACGCTTCAAGTAGGCAAGTTGCAGCAAATTCACGGACAGGCTGTATTAACCCCGTGACGAGATCCATCCCGGCGCAAGCTAAAAGTTTATCGGGCTCGGGTTCGCACGTGGACCGACACAGCTCTCGCAGTTCAGGGGTAATCCCTGACGCCGACGCCAACAGCGAGAGGAAACTGCCACGTTCACTCGGATTCTCCGTTCCCTGCAACTCATCCCACAGCATGGCCTGGAGTTCGGTGTCCGCTGCTACGCGACGAACGATAGGGCGCTGGAATCCTTTTGCGAAATACCGGTAGTTAGGGCGACAACCTCGCAATATGAATTGAATGATCGACAGAACTTCTCGGCGTGTGCCCTTGAGGCAAACTATCGCCATATCGAAAGAGCTTTGTATCAACCATTCACCATTGTTGAAGAGGTGAGGACGAATCCGTGCCATCTCGTCAGTGAGGATAGGATCATCAGGAGCGAGCTCACAAAGCGCCCACATAGCACGGTGTTCGTGCATCTGGAAGTCTCTTTGCAGCCGTGCCTCCAATGCATCCCGCACAGCTAAATCTCCTGGAAAATCCCTTGCGAGGAGCTCAATGGCTTTTTCTGGATCATTCTCTGAAATGTTGGATTGAGAGAACAATGAATTGAGGCAGAGATCCCGCAAAAGTGTTGATCGGGGTTGAACCCTCGCGACAAACTCCAATATCTGCGGCCGGATCGCTAGTTCACGAGCTCCGCGGATGAACTCCAGAGCCTCTGCCCGAGGCACTGGATAATTGTCCGCGAGCAAACAGAGGGTTCCCCAGACGGACATATCCGCTCACCAACCTGCGTATTCGGTGGGGGCGTTGTGACCAAAGAGAGACCAAGTTCGTGCTGTTGGACGCGTGAAATAAGATCCAAAGGCACCGCCAGTGCCGCACACGAGGAGTGCCCTCATCAACATGGAGCGGCGTTGCATAAATCATTCATTCCGAATAGGGATCCATTCACTCTGCGGATTGGGCGCCACCGCCAAGACTGACGCAGTATCCTTCTTCGATCTCATCCTCCTCCTCATCAAGTTCGCTGCCTTCCTGCGTTGCCGCGAATGCTTCCCTCTCTCGTTTGTCCCTGCGAACGGTAAGCAGTTGCGTTCCAATGGTGTGCTTCGGTACGAAGCAATAGTTGTAGAACGCCTCGAACAGCGCGATGTTTGGAACCCTCTTTTGCTCCAAGAGATCGCGGAGATGATGCGTGTAAAGGGCGCGGAATGCCTCTGGCGTGATGATGTGCGTCAACCGCTTGCCGGCGAGTTTCGCAGTTGCCTCCAGCCAACCATCCTTGATCCAGGCGTGGATTTCGGACTTTCTCACGTGAAGAGTCCGCGCCAGCGCCTCGACCGAAAAGCAGTCGCAACGGATTTCCTTGACCTTCAAATCATGCCTGCGCAATTTGCATCGAATGGCATTCGCGCTGCGGCCAAGGATGTTTGCGGTCTCCTCGACCGAATGCGAGGCCAGTTGCTCGCGTAGTGACTCAACCTCTTCCTCGGTCCAGCGCCGGTGCTCGTCACGGCTGTTCAAACCAGCCTGGAGCACAAATCGCCAACACGCCTCTCTGGACCGGCCGGTTTGCCGTTGCAGGCGACGAACCAGTTGGTCGAGTTTATGGCCTGAAAGCACACGGGCCTGGTTTGCCAAAGCTACGGCATCTGGGCCCCAAACATCAGACGACCTCGGTCTGTGTTCAGCAGTCATGGGGACACCTCGGCAATGGGGAGATGCAGAGAAACCCCTATCCCAATTGATCATTTCTGAAGCGAACAGCGAGATGCGGAGTCATGCCCCGCCTTATCTTCTTTCTCCTTGAGTCAGGTTGATTGAAGGCAACAATTACATGGATTCGCCGCGCCACCGCAGTCGCAGTTAGCTTGGCAAGTCTCTATCTCCAACGGATAGCTATCGTCTCCTGTTCGCAAACGTACGGCGGCGAACTCCATCGATTCCTACTTGAAATGCGCCTCCTGTTGTGGCAGAATCTGGATCATGCTTCACCGTGGCTCAACAGCGAAACGATGTCTTGATTGCCGCGGGACGTTTCGTCGCATCTTTCCCTGTAACTACTAAAGGCACTTTCGTCGGGTGTTTGGGGCAGGCAGGTGAAGTTTTATTGCTACCGTAACAATCTGGCGCCGGTCCAAACATCTCAAGATGTGTGGTGGTTATCCCCAAGTGTGACGGACGCTCTCATATGCAGCCACAAGGCAGCAACTGGAAAGAGCCAACATGGAGCTGGGCACATTCGACTGGAAGCCCGGTTTCAAATGAAAAACTGGAGGCCGCTGCAAAGGCAGCTTGGCCTTATGCGATCCGCTGCGCCTGGACATATCTCTACGATCACGCCGCCGCTTATGACCTCATGGATCACGCGGTAGAGAATGCGGCGAGCTACATCCTCCGGCATGCGGAGTGCCCGGAGATGAAGTTGACGGCGCGCATCAAGAGCGTCATTAAACGCCGTGCGCAGCAGCAATCCGCAAAGCGGCGTCTGGAGATTCCATATGGGTCGTTGATCGATATGGAAAAGTTGTATATTGGTCAACCAGAGGCAGAGCAGAGGGTCTATGGAAGAGAGCTATTGGAGCGCCTTTCACCCCTTGCCCAATCGATTGTAAAATGGCGCGCCTTGGGGTATTCGTGGCGGAAGATTGCTGAGGATCTCGAAATGGACCACACTGCCGTTCGGCGAGCCTATATCCGGGAGATGGAGTTGTTGCTCCGTAATCTCTCCCAGCCTGGAGAATTGTCTCAATGTTGATGAAATTGCTTTGGTTCTCTCGTGCGGAAGATCGCCTTGATGATTGGGTCACAAGGCAACATCAGGAACGTGTCCTTGACGGGAAAACTGCGCCTGTCGGCCCCTGTCCTGATGAAGCGTTCTTGGAGAGCGTTGCTCAACAATCCAAACAGATCGCCCTGTCGGATCCGAGAGTGGATCATGCAGCGAATTGTCCTGTCTGCATGAGAAGACTGCTCGAACTGCGGTCCCAACATCAGTCGCGCCGGCGAAGACTGGTTTTCACGGCCGCCGTTGGTTGTTGTCTCTTGATTGTCGCCGCATTCGTCGTGGTGTCATGGCGCGGATCGAACACGCAGCACTTGGGCGACAATATGGCTGCAATTCCTGAGACCATAGACCTATCGAACGCCGGGACGCTTCGGGGCCTTCCATCCAACTCAGCCGAACTCAGCCCGTTGCAGTCAGTGTCGCTACCACGAGCATTGGTCAAGGTGACGATCATCCTGCCCCGCTACAGCAGAGCCGGGCAATACGCGGTCGCTGTCACACGCGATCAGACGGTCAACGACCCGCTGGTTCACGGTAATGCAACCTCAATCGGTAATAGCGACCGGGAAGAGGTCTCCGTAGATCTGGATCTGCGGAATTCCAAGCCTGGTGCCTACTTCCTATCGACGACACATGAACAGGACCAAGCTTCTTATTACTATCCTCTGCAAATCAAGTAGTAAGGCGGCGGACGTGATCCTGGGAACGAGTTGGGCACTAACTGATGCTGATAGCCTCTGGGTTGCTTGTTACTCATGCCAATCGAGACGAACAATCCGGTTGCAGCGGACTTGAGCCGGATTCCCTCCAAAGTGGGGCAAAGAAGTGAAAGGTTCTGGCTCGCATTCTCTTCAATGTCAGAAGTTGAACTTCAGTGCTCCCTGTAGAATGCGGGGCGGTGCCGCGCTGATCGCATTGCCGAATGTCGAGCTGCCGATGTTGCCATCGACTGAGCTTGGTCCGTTGAACTGTGTGTGGTTGAAAACGTTGAAGGCTTCGACGCGGAAAAGCAGCGACCTTGAGTCAGTGAGCGATAATTTCTTTGCGACCGCCATGTCATAGTTGTCCGCACCGGGGCCGTAGAAGAACCGGCGCTTGGAAGTGCCTGGACTCCCGAGTGCATTCATGCTGAACTCCGCGGCGTCGAAATAGTTATTCCCATTCGTACGCGGGTTGTGATTCAGATGAAGAGGCCCGCCGCTGTAATCCGGTTCGTCAATGCTGCTGTTATTGACCCCATTCGGGTTTGATCCGATTAGTGAGTTATCTCCGTTGTAGATCATGGTGATGGGAAACCCGGTCGCGAAGCGGGTAATTCCGGAGAGCGACCAGCCGCGCGTCAGTCGGTTCGGGTGCAGATACCGGTCAATGGGAAGCTGAACCTCGTAACTGAGGACGAAGTTCTGCTTTACGTCGAAGGAGGAAACCGCATAGCTGAGCGCGGGGTTGAAGGGATTCACTTCCTCGCCGATGTTCGAGGACTGATCCAGGGATTTGCCATAAGTATAGGCACCCGAGAACTCCAGCCGTCCGCTGGTATGGCGGGCGCTGAGTTCAAGCGCGTTGTAATTGGCGTGACCGATATTCGACTGAAGCGCATTGCTTCCGAAGTTCGGCCCCAACGGCCCGCGCGTTCCGTTCACCTGCTCGCCGCCGATCGAATAGTAGACAGTGTCCTCGCCATAAGCGCCACAAGTCAGTGTTCCCGGTTGCACCTCGCTTGTTTGACTAAGGCCTAAACAAAGCGCCGGGTTGCCCGGATTTGACTCGACGAGAACGCGCTGGCGGTGACTCGCGGTGCCGACGTAGCTGGCGCTCAGAACGGTGTTCGGCCCAGCCTGGCGCTCGATCGAGAGCATCCACTCCTCGGTATAGGGCGCGCGGTTGTGGATGTCATATCCCGGAATGCCGCTGATCGGCTCAAAGTTGCTCCAGTCGAAGCTGGCGTCGGGATTGCTCCGTGAAGAATTCAAGGGGGCGAACGTATATGGAAACGGTTGGCCATAACTCTGTCCATTTGCCGCAGTGACAAAAGGCGTTGCAAACAGCGGCGGAGCCGGACTGGTATACGTCGTGCCGTAAGGCGCATTCGCGGCCAGCACGCCGATCGAAAGCGCGTCGATTGCCGTATAGAAATTGCCAAAGCTCGAGCGAATGCTGGTCGTTCCCGGCGCGCCCAGAACCTTCTCGGCCCAACTGCCTGACGCTGCCTGCGGAGACCATGCCAGACCCACACGTGGCGCAAAGCTAAGGTTGCCGATCGGAGCCAGCGTATTGGGAACCCCGGGATCACCCGGATAGAGGATGCCCGCCGGCGCGCCAGGAAAAACGTCCGACTGTGCGCCCGCCACGAAGGTCGAAATCTGATTGTATTTTTCCGACCAGGGAGCGACCCGATCCCAGCGAAGGCCATAGTTTAGCGTCAGGTTGGGCCGCGCATGCCAGCTATCCTGCGCGAACGCGCCGGCGTATTTGTTGCGTGCGTAGAACGGATTGAGCTGGCTCTGGTTGTATTGGCTGGGTACGCCGATCAGAAAATCGGCGAAGTCCACACCTGTTTCCGTTCCCGTGAAGACAAAGCTGCCGTTGAACTGCGCAATCGCATGAGCGTTGACCTGGTCGGCATGAAACTCCGCGCCAAATTTGATTGTGTGATTCCCAATCACCTTGGAAAAGGTGTCAGTAACCTGATACGTGTTGTTCGTCTGGATCAGTTGATTGGCCGTGGCTCCGGTCGAATATGTCTGCAGAGCAACACCTCCCATCATTCCGGGACTCGCAGTCGTAAGCCAACGGGCTCCAAAAGGACGGCTCGCCGCGCTCGAAGTCGGTCAGACCGTCACTCTGCAAAATGGCAAGAAACTCAAAATACTAAATCGGCTTGAAATTCATCCCCATCGCGTTGCTAGTGGATGGGATTCTGAGAACAACGTCTATCGACTTCCTGGAAAACGACCAATCACCATCGAGTCTTTGGCAGGACTGCTCGGTACAACAGTAGCAGTCGTTCAAGATCTACTTTCTCAACTTGTTGCGGAGGAAAGCCAGAAGGACATCATCCGTGAGGGTCAGAAGCGCGCCATATTGACTTCCATGCAACTCAGGGACCAAGCGATCCTTGACGCGCATCAAGATGAGATATTTCGCCTGCCCATCGACGAACAGGTATTCTTGTCTGGCCCTCCGGGTACAGGGAAAACGACAACCCTCATTCGACGACTTGGTCAAAAATTGGATTCACGTTATTTGACAGAGGATGAATCTTATAAAGTCCAGAGCGCAACTTTCTCATCAACAATTGATCATTCGAGCAGTTGGATCATGTTTACTCCGACCGAACTACTTCGGCAGTATGTCAAGGAAGCGTTTATCCGAGAACGTATACCCGCATCGGACTCTCATATCAGAACTTGGGAGGAATTTAGGCGTGATGCGGCCCGTAACACCTTCAGCATACTTCGTAGTGCCGTCAAGAAGAAGGGACTAGTCTTCCCCCCAAAGATCCCGACAACAGCTTCAATTGCCTCCGCCGAGCAAAGAACTTTCTTTGACGACTTCGATTTGTGGCAACGGCAACACTTGCTCGATGTGATCCGTAGTTCGGCAGTTGCATTGGAGTCGGTCAATGCTGGAGGCCCGGTCGAGGTGGCTAAGCAAATAAGAATCGCTTCCGAGAAGGGCACTGTCGAAACCCTTGCCGACTTGATACTTCTGATTAACCGGCACTCCGGCGAACTACGGACATTTGCGGAGCAGCTTCGAGAATCCATCAATGTGCCGATAGAAGGCGCGTTGAATCAGCGTATGAATCGAGATCGTCAGTTCGTGCAGAATTTGGCTACTGTCCTCCAACAAGCGGCACCAGTGGACGAAGGTGAACTCGACGAACTTACCGAAGATGAGGATGAAGACGACGAAGAGAGCGCAGTGGGCCTATTGGCCACCATCAACGCATATAAGTCCGCATTACGAGCACTTGCCCGGTCGCAGATAACAAAGAAGCGGATTCGTGCAGGATCAAGAATCGCACTGGTTTTGGAAAACGTCGGAAGTAACGATCTTGAACAGCAGAACCTTGTGCGCATCGGAGATGCCCTCATAATGCTCGGGCACGCGCGCGGGTTGCTCGCAATGGGCAGGCGATTCATATTTGATACACCCAAGAGGTATCGCATCTTCCGACGCACCCGGCAAAAGGAAGCGCGCTGGTTTCGCAGCGACATGCCTTTAACTAGCGACATTAACGAGCTTGAATTGGATTCAATCTTGCTTGCATCTTTGCGAGCATCTTCCGACCTGCTTGGGAGCATTGAGGTGCGCTCCAACCTTAATGACCGATCTTGGACATACCTGCAGCCAGTTTTCTCCCTTTATCGGAATCAGGTCCTTGCAGATGAGGCCACGGACTTCTCCCCAATTCAGCTTGCTTCCATGATGGCGTTGACCCACCCTAGCCTTAAGTCGTTTTTTGTGGCCGGCGACTTCAATCAACGACTTAGCAGCAATGGGGTTGCTAATATCGATGAACTGCTCTGGGTGGCACCGCGCATTTCCCACCGCGAGATAACAGCTATATTTCGGCAGAGCCATCGACTGCAACAATTGGCCAACTCCATTTTGAACACTTTTGAGCATGAACCTGTGCTCTCAGAAACGAGTGCAGATACCGTAGGCGATGAGGTAGCTCCTGTTCTGCTTGAATCTCACGGAAGTAGGGCGCGGCAAGCCGAATGGTTGACAGACCGAATTCGCGAAATTGAAGCGTCGCTTGGTCAGGTTCCTACACTGGCGGTATTTGTCTCGGATGAATCCGATGTCGAACCATTGACACAAGAACTCAATCGTCAGTTCGCGAACGACAACCTTCACGCTGTTGCCTGCGTGAGAGGGCAGATTATGGGACAGGACACGGACGTTAGGGTGTTTGACATTCGACACGTTAAAGGACTCGAATTTGAAGCGGCGTTCTTTGTCGGAATCGATTTGCTAGCCAGACAATTGCCTGATGATTTTGCACGGTATCTATACGTCGGTGCAACACGAGCTGCGACGTATTTGGGCATCACATGCGAATCAGGACTACCCGAGTCAATTACGTCCCTGCAGCCTCAGTTTGTTCCCGATTGGATCGCGCGGTAAGAAGGATTCTTCTAAACGGGCAACTTTCCGCTTGGGAACGGCAATTCGAGCAGGTGTCCGAATCGGCGGCCGGTCAAGTATTGCCAACAGCCTGTTGCGGTCATTATCAACACTATCGGCATTTCCCCACAGGTTCCGACGCATGGCTGGCTATCCACATCTCTCTTGAAGAGAGGAATAGTGGCCGTCAGGCCACCTCATCCAGTTCTTCGAATTCTTCGGGGGAATCGTCATCGTCGATTTCAGCGAATCCAGGGTCGTCGTCGGAGTCGGCTGGCGTGGCAATGGTTGTGGCCGCCGGCGCCGGCATATCGAAGAGGCTTGCGGGCTTCTGGGGTGCGGGTTTCGCTGGCTCGGCGGGCTTGGCGGTCGGAACGTACTGAGTGACTTCCGTATTCGGCAGCGCAGTTTTGGCCGGCGTCTTGGACTTCGCGCGCGCCTCTGCCTGAGCCGCCTTGGATGCCGCATCCATCTCGGCCTTCGCCTTCTCCAGGGTATTCTTCATCTGTAGATGGGAGCCAACGAAGCTGATGATGGTCGTGGACAACTCGGCATCGAGATCCTCGGCAGTGCCGGTAACGCTGAGTGGCGTGGTGAGAGCGTCATTGTCGCCGTCTTTGAGTTTCTTCGGCACAATGTTCACCCGGATCTGATCTGTATCGATAAGCGTGACCGTCAGCAATACAGCACGATCCCGCAGGACAGGTAGAAGTTCTTTGAACATGAATAGTTCTCCTCATGGATTTTGACTTTCAGTTGGTAAACCCTTTCTTTGGAGCTCCTTGATTTCTGGATCATCCCAGCGCGCGGTATAACGCTCCCCGAGCGCCAGGTTTTCCAGATAATGCTTTGAATCGTTCTCTCGCTGCCACAGTAGGCGGTAGAGCGTATCTACGGCAGACTTCATGATGGTCTTCATTTCTTCGTCAGTGATGTGAGATACAGCCGGATTGCCGCTGCAAACAGTGCACAGTTTTCCCGCGTGCAAGGCTTCAATGGGGCCGTTTCGAAAGGCTAATGCGACTATCGCTTTTGCTTCCAGTGCGAGAGTATGGTCGAGAGTCATCTTCATGGAGAGCCTCCAATACCCTCCAACCATACGCCCAGGGCGGGAATGAAACATCAATTCATCTTGAATCGCGTTTGCGCGAACCGGCCCCGCCTTTTCGTCTTCGACCAGAGTTGCGGATCAACCGGCAAAGCGCTCATTTGGCCACTCTGCGCATTGAAGAATCCGCCGTGGTGCGATAGCTTTCCATAGCGGAAGAGACGGGCCAGCATGGCGAGCGCGCTCGACGCCAAAGTCTGATTGATGAACGGCTCTTGCCGGTCTAGCGCCTCGACTGCGGAGCAACTGGGCAGCGGGTCTTCACCAGCCTTAGCGTCGATGATCTCGGGGTACAGCTCACTGACCGTACGCAGCCGGCCGGCCTTCCTGCGATTGCGCGAGTTCAAAGGCTGGCCGAGAACGAACTGGCCGCTGGCCGCATTGTTGCCGAGATCAAGCCAATAGGTGGTGCGGTTCCTGGCCTTGGTCAGTGCGCGCGCAATGATGCTTCGCGCCACTCTAGTGTCCACGCATCCAATCAGTAGATCGATGGACCTGTCATTGATCCGGTCGAAGGTGTGCTCGCCGAAGTAAGTTGGTTCGGCCCGCCACCGCGTTCCCCAGAATAGGTTGATGCGATTGATGAGGACGTTCGCCTTGTACTGTCCGATGTCGGAGACTGAGAAAGGCTGGCGCACACAGTTCGTCTCAGAGACGGTATCAGCGTCCATCCGCTCTTCGTACATGAGCGCATCGTCATGGTTGTAAATCCGCATCACGCGATAAAGTGCCAAGGTCAGCGCCCAATAGAACGCCGCACCCAACTCCTCCGCTTCTGCCTCCAGTGCATCGAGCGCCGGTCCGATCTTGAAATAGCCTGATCCACCACATTCGACGGTTACGACCAGTTGCCCGTCTTCAAGCTCGGCATCGCTGACACGCTCAACGGTAGAAGGCAAAGCGACCAACGAATGACCGCGAGATTCAAGAAGCGTCAGACCGAGAGTGGTAATGGCATACACCGGTTGTCCGTAAAGACGCTCCAGTTCAAAGCGCTCGATCAGCTTCGCCTTCGCCAGTCTTGAGACACGCCAGTGCACCGAGCGCCGCACACTCTCAAGATTGTCGTGCGCCAGAAGGCCGCACAGTTGATCGAATGTGACCGCGCGGGCATTGCGAATATGCAGCAGGGCGGGAATATCCCGCTCATCAGAGATGGCAATATATCCCTTGTAATACCTCATGACTGTCCTCCCTGGTGTGCAACATCAAGCACCAGACTCCGGCAATCCTCTCCGACGATCCATCGCCCGAGACCCGTATCGATCCAGTCCTCGGAGGTCATCAGCACCATTGCTTCGTAGCGTTGCCCGCGCAGGCTGACTGAGATTGGATGGACTGCATCGGATATCCATGCCCGAGATGCAAACGAAATCGGTCCGTGCATTCGTTCATTGATTGTGACCAGGAACCAATCGGGTACGGCATCTTTGGCCGGAGCGTAAAACAGAAGATGCGTCCGTCCGCGCAGAACATTCGGCCCGGAGCAGTGAAATGACTTGCCAACTGAGCGCAGAGGAAACTCCGGATTAAACCCGCTGGTGCGATTGAAGCGAATCTGGCCGGGAAACACCCAGCAGAAACGAAGACGCCGACCTTGCTTGAGGCCGGCAGAGTTGAACCAGGCTGCGTGGCGCCGAAAGCACATGGGATCGCTCAAGTCGCGTGAGCACGCAGCCCACCAGTTCGTTCCGAAGCTGATTACGCGGACGCGCATGACGCAATCACCTCCAAGAGACCCTGCACGACTGCACGCGCCTGCAGATTGCGCTCTGGTCCACGCAGATGATGCAGGAATCCGTGGACTCAATCAGGACATCCGGGACATCACCGCCGGCAAAGTCTGCGTCATTTCCCAGCGCGTATCCCACTACGCAGCCTGAGCCGGTGGAAGGCGGTGGAGCGCAGTCCAAGCAAGGTCGCGGAATTGGGCAGCGAAGTAGCGCGCAGGGCCTGCCCGGTTTGCAAACGGGGTTGGTGCATTGCGTGGTAACAGTCTGCGCTGCTGCCTTGTGCTGGAAGGCGAAGAGGCAGAGAATGGCTGCGCTCATCAGGCAGCATCGCGTGAAGAGTTGGCGCAGATAGGTTGGTCGGGGTGTGACGGGCACAGCCAGGCCCCGCCAGACAGCCAGTTCGATTGTCATGAGTCTCTCCTGGACGCAGCAGCTCTGGGCCCCCGCGTCGAATGAGAACATGAAGCCCAACTCGAACTCGGTCAACTCTCCCAGCCCGATCTTGATCGCTGTTCGGCGGCGTCTTCCATTGCAAGAGACCGAGGCCGGCTAAGTGAGCCACACTGCCTGCTCGCAGCCAGGCGCGCTTCGCTCGTCAACGGTGAGGTGTATTCTATTGAACCTAAAGTACATCCCCATGATAAAGCTGCTGAGGAGTCACGTTTCTATCTAATCTCATGTCTCTATATCCGCAAGAAAGGCGGATATAGAGAATCAAAGAATATCAGTCGTATGTTGACAAATCCGCTCATGTTGCGGAATTATATACATGAGGCATTATGAACACCGAACTCTCCTCTCACCTTTCGGAACTGCTTGCACGTGGTGAGGTCATCTTCTCCAGCCAAGAGGCGGAGCAGAGCCTCGGGATTGGCCACGGCGCATTCCTCGACGCTGCGGAGCGTCTCCAAAAGCAGAAAAAGCTCGTCCGGCTCCGCCGCGGCAACTACGTGGTCGTTCCGCCGCAATTCGGTTCGTGGGGCGCGCCGCCTCCATCCTGGTACATTGATGCCCTAATGCGGCATGAGTCGTCGCCCTATTATGTTGGCTTGCTGAAGGCCGCAGAGATCCACGGTGCAACCCACCAGGCAGTGCTGGAGTTCCAGGTCATTACCGAGAAGCGCGTGCCCAACATACAAGTCGGGCGGTCGATGCTCTCCTTCTACTATCGGAAGCAGATTGCTCCCGTCTCGCAAGCAATAACGGACCACAAGACGGAGACGGGATTGATGAAAGTCTCCTCCGTTGAACTAACTGCCCTGGACCTGTTGCGATACCCGCAGGCATCCGCTGGCCTCGACAATATAGTCACGATTCTTGCCGACCTTGGAGAGAAGATCGATTCTGAAAAGCTGGCATCCGTGTCGGTGTCGTTTCCAAAATCTATTGTTCAGCGCCTGGGGCATCTGTTGGATCAACTTGGCCACGCGCACGCAACGCAACCGATGCTGCGCGAACTCCTCCGCGAGCAACTGCCTCCCTGGGTTGAACTCGATCCAGAAGAAGTTGCCGAGCCTCAACTTGCGCCAAAATCCATTGAGAGAGATAAACGATGGAACATCGTCGTTCGCCGCAAGCCGGAGGTTGATGAATGATTCCGATGATGAACATTATTGCCTGGAGCCATCGAGCGCCCTGGCCAGAGATGCGCCAGATCGAGCAGGATCTGATCATCAGCCGTGCCATCGTCGCGATCTTCTCCGATGAGCATCTTCGGAAACAACTTCGTTTTCGCGGTGGAACGGCTCTCAACAAATTGCACTTTCCTCAGCCCTTTCGTTATTCAGAAGATATTGATCTTGTTCGCACAGAGTCCGGCCCCATCGGTCCTGTCCTTGACCGCCTACGCGATGTTCTGGAGCCCTGGCTCGGCAGAGCGAACTTCGACCAGAGTCCCGTTGCGCCGAAGTTGCGCTTCAAGGTTCCGGCGGAAGATGCAGCCTCGTCCGCGCCAATACGCCTCAAACTTGAAATCAATACTTCGGAGACGCAGGCCTACGATCCGCCTCGCAGCGTGCCCTTTCGCATCGAGAATCCCTGGTTCACTGGTTCGGCAGAGGTCATGACGTTTACAACGGAAGAGATGCTGGCGACAAAACTGCGCGCGCTGCTGCAGCGGGAAAAAGGGCGCGATCTTTTCGACCTTGCCCATGCGCTGGAGGTTTTCAAAAACCTTAATCGAGCACGCCTGCTTGAATGTTTCAATCGCTATCTGGAAAGAGCCAACGTGAAGATCCTGCGAGCTGAGGCAGAACAGCGGATGCTGGCGAAGCTGCGGCGGCCGCGCTTTCTCGACGACATGAAACCTCTGCTGCCAGCCGCTGCCCTGCATCACTTCGGAGATGAATCGACCCAACAAGCCTTCTTAGCAGTATTCAACCAGCTTGTCGTGATGTTGCCCGGAGAACCGTGGGCAAAGACAGAGGAACTCCTGAAGGAACACGGAATGCTTTAGAAAATGCGTCGTCCTCCAACCGTGTCCCCTTCAACAGACGGCGGCTCAATACTGATTCAGCCCGTCCAGACGAATTCGCAAGAGTTTATGTCAAACGCACATTGACACATCGGGACCGATGATTGGTCAAACGCACAGTGACATATCTGGAACGGTTTTATGTCAAACGCACAATGACATAATCGGACCGACAATTAGTCAAACGTCCGCTCGGTAGGCCTCGCGACCAGGGCCACGAATGAAATCTGAATAGTGCCCATCATGCTGGCTCGCGGCGGCAACTGTACACAATCTGGCAGGCCCGTCTACAGGCACAAAAATGCCCCGGTTCTGACGCCGGGGCAATGAATGCAGATAGTGTGGGTCTATTGGCCAGCCACTCTGTGCAGCCCAGTCTGGCTCTCTTCAGGCTTGGTAAAGACGATGTAGATCTTCGTGTCAGCCGGGACCGAAACGATTATCCTGCTGGTCGCGTTCAAACTCATCAGTTCGGAGTCGCCCGCGTTGCCCACGTTATCTGCTACCCGCTCGCGCAGAAGATCGCCCTCAGAGAACGCCGCGCTGGAGTTGTTGCCGACCAGCGTTGCGGCCAACGATCCAACACCCGACGCAGCCTTAATCAGGAAGTTCTTTCCGGTGTTCTTCCCGTACACGGTTCCTTTGATCGGCCCGAGATCAAGCCCCGCGCCGATGGCTTCGATCTTCTCTCGCTGCCCATCCAGCAACTCGATCTCATCGAACTTCACGCCAACAAACCCAGACCTGTCCGCCTGCTGCAACTGCCCGTAGACGCGCGTGCCGGCGGGCACAACGATGCGGTCGCCGATCGCATAGGTGTACTCGACCACGGCCACAACCGGAGCCAGCACCGCGCTCGAAATCTGCGTCTCCAACTTCGCCTCAATCCGCGAACCAGGCGTCATCTCCAGCACCGGCCCCGCATCCGCGGACGCGTGAGTCACAGTGCCTGCCGGTTGCGACTGCGCAGGCGCACGCACAAAGACCAGCGATGCCTCCTTCAAAGCATTCTGCGTTTGCTGCGTCTGAACGGGCGATGCGTGGCCGGCGTCGCCATACGGTTGCGGCTCCTCCCACTTCTGCTGCGTGTCGGAGAACGATGGGATGGCGCCCAATGTGTTTGCGCCCGCCGCGCTCCCTGCATGTGGCTTTGTCGGCGACGCCGCGCCCAAGTTATCGCCCGTTCCCGATGCCGGAGTGCTGGTGCGCTTGATGTCGCCTGGATGCACTTGCCCGGAGGTGTTCTCCTGAGGGTTAGTCTGAACGGTCTCCATCAGGGGCGTGACGCTCCCCTTGGATTGGGTTGGCGTTTGTTGCTGCGCTGGATGGCTTGGCTGCTTCTCGGCGGCCTTTTTTGTTGTGGACGAGTGGTTGACGAGGCTTGTGAGAGCAAGGAAGAGGACGGCAGCCAGTAAGCCACCGCCAAGCATAATCAGCTTGCTCTTCTCGATGCCGGACTTGCCGTCGCTGCCTTCTCTTGTCGCGTGAGTCGTGGGTTACCTGCAATTGTTCAGAAACCTGGGTTTCCGTTAGAAGTGCGTTCATGTTTTCCTCCATTCATTGGATTGATCGTTCGATTGACCGAGACCTTATGCGAACCTGATGTTTCGGTCAAACGCTGTCGCCTCACGAACTGGCGATTCATGAGTTGGTAGATTTATTGCGCTTGCCGCGCTGTGCGAGGACCGCATCGAGTGCATCTCGCTTGGCGCTCATTCGGATGTGGCTGTAGTGCCGCAGCATCTGCCGCGAGACGTGTCCTGCAATCTGCATGATGGTTTCGTCCCCAGCGCCGCTCTCCGCCAGTTCAGTGATCAGCGTGTGCCGGTTATCGTGCCAGCGGCCTTTCACGTTGGCATTTTTCCGAACGCTCTTCCAGGCGGTCTTGAGAGATGTCACGTGGCGTGTAGGATCGAATGGCATGGGCCGGCCAAAGGCAAACAAGTACCACTCATCCTGAGCTTTGCCAAACCTCTCCTCGTACCATGCACGATAGTGGAGAAGCGCTTCGTAAAGCTCCGCGTTCAAAGGGATCGTCCGGCCCTCGCCCGCATCTGTTTTTGCTTTTCCGACGCGGAGGAACTTGGCTTCAAGGTCGATTTGCGCCCATGTGAGAGTCTTGATTTCGTTGTCTCGCAGAGCAGCGTTTCGAGCCAGCATGAATGCCGTATAGATGTGCGGACTCTTCGACTTTCCGGCCTCAACAGTAAGACTTTTCGTCTCCGTGTCGTTGAACGCCTTGCCGATGGCGTTCTGGACGGGAAGTTTGAGTTGTTTCTTCTTTCGCAGTTGCGCGCGAACGATCTCGCCAGGGTCACCAAGCATCTTCAACAGAAACCGGACCTCTTCATTGACCGATTTCGGTGCCGCGCCCTCCCGCAGGCGATCCTCCTGAAATCCGAGGACAGAAGATGCGTCAATATCTACTGTCAGCTTGGTCCCGAGAAGACGTGACACATGCCCAAGAGCATACTCGGCAAACCTGGCCGCGCGAAACCGAAGCCGGTAACCCACCAGGTATTCATCGATGATCTCTTTCAGGCTGCGGATTCGCTGTTGACGGACTTCGCTTATATTGTGGAATCCAGCTTCCAGTTCCCGCCGGCGCTGTTGCTCCGCCGACTTGGCTACCGTTTTCGACGTGGATTTTGAAGTCTCCCGGATCAGGCGACCTGCGAAGTAAAACTTGTACCACCAAACTTCTCCTCTTTTGAAGACAGCCATCCTGGCCTCCTGTTTCCGCGCAAGGCGCCGGCCCGAACGTGGTCGGCGCAAGTGGAGGGTGAAGCAGGAGGTGGATTCGTGCAAATTGGCGAGGCGGAGTTCAGTCAATCGGCAGATTGGGAGGTGGGATTTGAGCCGCTATCCAAAAGAAACAACTTTGAGCTGGATTGCTATCGGAGGGTATCCGTTTTGAAACAGGGTGGGCACAAAAATGGGCACAGTCGCTGTTTTTGGGGTGTTTTTGGATTGCTCCGAAGCGCTCTAAGTTGTTGATTTTATTTGGTGGACGCGGTAGGAATCGAACCTACAACCTGTCGGTTAAGAGCCGAATGCTCTGCCAGTTGAGCTACGCGTCCAGGCCTTCAGAAAATATCGTGCGGCAGGCATTGCGCACGTAGAGGATCATCGCAGAGATTCCCCTTTGCTGCTTGAATGAATATAGCACAAACGCGAAGATGCCTCCAAACGCGAATTTCCTCACGAGGCGAAGATCGCAATTTCACTTTGAATCGGGAGCACTGCCAGCAGAAATCGCGGCTATTGATCCGAGGAGAAAAGATCGATATATATTCCTACCCATTTCCACGATAAACGCTGGAATACATCGGGTACCCACACAGTATTCAGTTGCCGATCAATAAAGGCGCAGCGCGTCTAACTTGGCGGAACTGGCAGATTGTCGGGCTGCTGTTGCTGTTGCATCAACTGGCGTTGTTGCATGAATTGCTGCGGATTGCGCGGAGGACCGCCATAGCCGAAGCCTGGGCGGACAACTGGTGGCTGCGGCAGTTGCGGTTCATCAACATCGGCATCTTCGTCGGCAGGTTGCTGTGGATGGCCGGTTTGCGATGCTGTCTCGGCATGGCGGGTGCTGAGCAGTATCTCGCGCGGTGTTCCCTCCCCCTGGTCTCCAACCATGACAATGTTGTAGTTGAAGCCGTGCAGCAACTGGGTGAGGACGTCACGGGCATTGCCAGGACCATAGGTGCCAAAAACGCGCTCATCACTTTGCAGTCCATCCACTGTTGCACCGGTGGTCGCAGCCACATCGTTCATAATCTGCTGCAAACTGGAGTTAGCCGCATCGATGCGCAAGCCCTGGCTGTTCCATGTGATTACTGCTTCAACAGGCTTCTCGTTAACCGGCCATTGGGGAAGTTCGGGCGCGGAGGGCTTTGCCGCAAAGGGCATCTCAGAAAGAGGCATTGCTGGAGGAGGTATTTCTGGAAAAGACTCTTCCGAAACAGAAGTGTCCGGAAGAGTAGGATTTTCAGCAGATGCATCCGGAATAGATGGATCGGGAACGGATGCATCTGGAAGGGACGGCGAAGTAGAAGGATTCACCGAAACAGGTATGCGCGGTTTGCGCGACATCTCAACGGGAGAGATGACAAAAGTTCCTGGCGGAAAGAGCGTTGTGGCCGCCTGTGTCTTCACAGCGTCCAATCCGTCCAGACTACCGTGGTACTTCTTATAGTAATACTCCAACTTGTTTTCAATCTGCACCTTGATGGGAGTGGCAAAGTTCCAGGCGCGCGCATAGAACCAGACTGCCTGAACCAGATGATCGGGAGCATCGGATTTCGTATAGGCCTCGGCTAATTGCAGCGTATCCCACAGCCCTGGCGACGGCCAGGCAGTGGTTTGTTCCGGCGGATAGAGTATCAGTTCGGTGCGATACTCGGAGATTCCTCCTCTGACATCCTTCTTGGAGACGATATCGTCCAAAGCGATGGCTGAGTGGAAGACCGGATAGGTTCCGCTGGTCAGTTTCTTCCAATCCGCATCGGTGGTCGAATCCGGTTTCTTTACCGAGAGGCCACGCTGGGCCAGCGCACCAGCATCGTCACAGGTCGTTCTATCGCTGGTCTTGGCGCACTGGCTCTTCTTGATGAGAACTGACATGAAAAGAGCCTTCATGTTACTGGGGTCCATCTGAAGCAGCCGGGTGGCCGCGCTCAGCGTCTGATTGGCATCCTGCAACCTCTGGTAAATATCGATCAGCGAATCCAGAACCGCCGGTTTGACAACACTCTGCGGATAAGCCGTCGAGAAGCTCTCCAGAGCCGCTGCCTTGGCCTTGGGATCGGCCTGTGTAGATGCCATTTGATAGGTGTTGAACTCTGCCGGATTCTTGATGGTGCTTGGATCAGGATAAGATGCGGCAGAATATAGTTGCGCCGCCGCCAGCCGCGCTCCGCCGAGAGTGACGGCAAGAGCCGCCAACGCAACTCCTACGCGGATGCATAGCATCAAAGAATAGGCCTGCGAGTTGTGCTGGATGGCTCCGCGCATAAAATCGATTCCTGCTCCTGAAACTGTCCTTCGGCTGTAAAGGTCAATACGCCAACTGTGCCTGGAACGCTGCATTCCGTTGCCGCTCTACTGTACTAGACTAACAGTGACCCGCGGACGCTCACAATGCGATTTCACGGGCCGGAGAGGAATCAGACGATGCGCCATTTCTGGAAGAGTTTTACCGTCCCGGCGGTACTGGTTGCGATTTTGGCGGCTGCGGCTCCAAGCCGCGCCACGAGCTGCACCATGCAAGCTGAACTGCTGCCACAGGATCGCGATGCGCTGGCGGCGGCCGGTGGAAGGCTTGCTGCCGCTGTTGCCGATCAGGATATTGCAACGCTGAAGGGTGCGCTGCTGCCTGCCATTGCTCAGGATTGGGATGGAATTCGCAATGAGGCCGAGCAGGCGGCGCCTCTGCTCAAAGGCGGACAGATCCAACTGCGAAATCTCTATCTGCTCGACGCAACAACCCTGTCCGCGCCCGCCGACACGCAGTTCTTCTGCTCG
The DNA here is from genome assembly GCA_049587335.1 of Occallatibacter sp. GTDB lineage: Bacteria > Acidobacteriota > Terriglobia > Terriglobales > Acidobacteriaceae > Telmatobacter. The sequence continues at coordinate 26,427 of JBAVDS010000105.1, forward strand.
AATGCGGATGGCTCTCTAACCGTCACTCTCGCCATGCGTGCGCTGCCGCCGGGCCGCTATGCGGTGGTACTGGCTGAAGCTGCTGGAGCACCCTATGCGGGTCAATTGTCCTTCCTTCTGGTCTGGGATGGGCCGGCATCAGGATGGAAGCTGGGCGGTCTTACCATTCGTCCTGGCATCCTCGACGGCCACGACGGTCTTTGGTGGTGGACACACGCCCGTGAGCTGCTCAAGTCCGATCAGGCTGAAAGCTGGCCTGCCTGGTATAGCTATGAAACCGCGCGGATGCTCGTGCTTCCTGTGGATTTCCTCTCTTCTCCCAACCTGGAAAAGCTAATAGCTGAACAGGAGGCCATCAAGAATTCGCCCCAAAACGCATTTCCCCTTACCCTCTCCGAGGGGCCGCGCAGTTGGAAGGTCGATGCCGTGCACATTGACCCGACACTGCTGCACGCCGATCTTGCCGTCATCTTTGAATCGATCGGAGTGACCGATCCAGCAGCCCAGCGCACTGAAGCCATCGCTGTCTTGAGCGCATTTCTGAAAACGCAACCGGAGCTGAGAAAGAGCTTTCACGGACTCTGGGCCTATACCGTCAAGGATGGCAAGCAGACTCCAGTAATGGAATTGCCGATGGCACAGATACCCTGACGAGCCGCGCCGCCGCTGATTCGCATCACAGTATACTGATTCTTGCATCCGTAAGGTGAGACTCCAATGGACCTGCTTTGGCTCCGAGTTGCGGCGATTCTCTATGCGGCGGCCTCGATTGCCGTCTTTCCTGCCGTGCTCTACAACCGGATCCGCTGGCGCAAGAGCTGCATTCATCTTGCCGGTCTCGCCTTCTTCTTTCACTTCGTCTCGTGCGTTGAAATGCTGGTGCAGGCTCACCGCTGGATGCCAGTGGGCGTGCGCGAGGTCGAGTCTCTGCTGGGCTTTGCCGTAGCCGCAGTCTTCCTTCTCCTCTGGTGGCTCTACGACGCCATCGCACTGGGTATCTTCATCCTTCCCATCACATTTTTTGCTGTTTTTGTTCCCGCGCTCGCGCCGGAACGTTACACTTTCCCATCGGCGGGCGTGCGCATCAGTTGGCTCGTCGCTCATATCGCAGCGCTGCTCGCCGCCTATGTCGCGCTTGGCTTCAGTCTGCTGGCCTCGGTACTCTATCTCCTCCAGGAGCGGCGCATCAAGAGCAAATTCGCCTCTGTGCCCGGCGAGGACTCCTGGTGGCTTCCCTTCGACTGGCTACCGCCACTCGACACCCTGGAGCGCATCGCCCACGCCACGCTGGAATTCGGCTTTCCCTGCATGACCGTCGGCCTTGTCATCGGCTCGGTGCTTGCCCAGGAGGTCGGCGGCGCCGCCTATTTCTTCGACCCCAAAGTCATCCTCTCTTTTCTCCTCTGGGCCGTTTACGTCGCCCTGCTCTTTGTTCGCCGCAGCGCGGGCCTGCGCGGACGTCGCGCCGCCTATCTCTCTGGAGTGGTTTTTCTCGTGATGCTGGCCGTGCTCGTCGCCAATGCCTTCAGCCATGTGCATAGGTACGGTCCGCAATGAGTCTGGTGCTGATCGGCGTCAACCACAAGACCGCGCCCATCGCGCTGCGCGAGCGCATCGCCATCTCCCGCGACGACCTTCCGGAAACCACGCGCTCGCTCGCTGCCGTGCCCGGTGTCGCCGAGTGCATGATCGTCTCTACCTGCAACCGCGTGGAGCTTCTTGCCGTCGTTAATCCCGCGGATGCGCCGGCATCCGACGCTGAACTGACAGCATTTCTGCACCGCCACTTCGGCCTCGACCCGGCACTCCTTGCTCCGCATCTCTACACGCATCAGGATCGAGAGGCTGTGCGCCATCTCTTCCGCGTCGCCGCCAGTCTCGACTCCATGGTCATCGGCGAACCGCAGATTCTTGGTCAGGTCAAGGAGGCCTTCGCCGTCGCCCGCGCATCCGGCACCGTCGGCGGCCAGCTTGAACACCTCTTGCAGAGCGCCTTCGCCTCGGCAAAAAAAGTTCGCACCGAAACAGAGATCGGATCAAACTCCGTCTCTATCGCTTCGGTCGCTGTCGATCTTGCGCAAAAGATCTTCGGCTCCCTCCAGGGCCGCACCGTCTTCCTCGTCGGCGCAGGCAAGATGAGCGAACTCGCCGCCCGCCATCTCGTCCAGCAAGGGGCAGGCGCCATTCTCGTCACCAACCGCACTCTCGACCGCGCCCGCCGCATGGCCGAAGCATTTCAAGGCAAAACCATCCCCTTCGAGCAGCTCTACGAAACAGCCAGTCAGGCTGACATCGTCATCAGCTCCACCGGCGCGCCCCATCCCATCTTCCGTACCGAGCACGGTCAGGCTTTTCTGCATCGCCGTCGCAACCGCCCCATGTTCTTCATCGACATCGCTGTGCCCCGCGACGTTGATCCGGCGATGGGCAAGCTCGAAGGCATCTTCGTCTACGACATCGACGACCTGCAACAGGTCGCCGCCTCACATCTTTCCGAACGCAGCCGCTCGGCTATCGATGCCGAAGCGCTGATCGCCGCGGAGGTCGAGCGTTTTCATCAGCGTCAGCTCGCCGTCAATGTTGCCCCCGCAATCGTCGCGTTGCAGAATCAGGCCGAGGAGATTCGACAGGCCGAACTCAAGCGCCTTCAGGCCCGCATGGCTTCGCTCACCGCCGACCAGATTGCAGCCGTCGATGCCCTCACCCGCGGCCTGGTCAACAAGCTGCTTCACCCGCCAATGCAGGCTCTTAAACAAGCAGCTCGCGAAAACGATGCCGTTCGTCTCGACGCTCTTTGCGAGACCTGGTCACTGCCGGCAACCGCAAATCCTGAAACCGGGAAAGTTGAGATTCCACAAGTGAATGAGAACACTCAAGCAGGCCGCCCATGAACCTGCGCATCGGAAGCCGCGGCTCGCAACTCGCCCTCTGGCAGGCCAACCATATTGCCGCTCTCTTGCGTGCGCAGGGCCACTCCGTCGAAATCCAGATCATCAAAACCACCGGCGACCGTCTTCAGGAAGTCACCTTCGCTCAGGTCGGCTCCAAAGGAATGTTCACCAAGGAGATCGAAGAGGCGCTCGCCGACGGTCGCGTAGATCTGGCCGTTCACTCGCTCAAAGACCTGCCCACCGAGCTGCCCGCGTCCTTCACCCTCGCCGCCACGCCTCCGCGCGTAGATCCCCGCGACGTCTCGATCGCAGTGAACTACCTGAGTCTCGCCACATTGCCTCCCGGCGCGCGCGTCGGCACCAGCAGCCCGCGCCGGCGCGCGCAGTTGAAGGCGCTTTACCCCGATCTGCAAGCCGTCGAGTTTCGCGGCAACATCGATACCCGAATAAGCAAGCTGATCGGAAGAGAGCTGGAGGCGATTCTCCTGGCCGCTGCCGGCGTAGATCGCCTGGACAAATCCGAGTGGGTGCGCGAGCGGCTGGAGCCTTCCGAATTCTGTCCGGCGGCTGGTCAGGGTGCGCTCGGCATTGAGACGCGCAAGGATGACGCGGCGACGAATGCGGCAGTCGCATTTCTCGACGATCCCGCCACGCGTTTTGCCATCACTGTCGAACGCGCGGCGCTTGCGGCCCTCGGCGGCGGATGTCAGGTTCCCATCGGCGTTTACTGCCGTCCCAGTCTGATCCGAGTCGAGGACAGCGAAGCCGATGAGGTCTTTGCCGTTGTCGCCGATCCCGTTACCGGCAAGGCAGTGCGAATCTTTCACCGCGAGCCACATCTCGGCGCTGGCCCCGTCGAATTGGGCCGCCTCGTCGCGCAAAAGCTCCTCGAAGCCGGAGCAGCCCCGCTGCTTGCCGCCAACGGAGGCTCGCGGTGAATGCTCTTCCTTTGGCTGGCCGTCGCGTGCTCGTCACCCGCGCCGCACACCAGGCTGGCAAGCTCAGTGAAGGCCTCCGCGCTCTGGGCGCTGAGCCAGTCGAGCTTCCCGTCATCGAGATTCATCCGCCCGCCACTTACGATCCACTCGACGTAGCCCTCCGCCAACTTGACCACTACGATTGGCTGATCCTCACCAGCGCAAACGCCGTGCGCACTCTCTCTGAACGCGCTGACTTCCTGGGCTTCTCACTGAAAACTTTGGCCCCGTTGCAGGTGGCCGTAATCGGTGAAGCAACCGCTGCAGCCGCTCGTCAATCAGGCTTTCAGATCGCTTTCGTCCCTGAGGCCTACGTCCCCGAATCCCTCGTCGAAGGTCTCTTGCACTCGCTTGAAAATCAAGCCTCCGCTCAACGAATTTTGCTCGTCCGCGCCGCTCAGGCCCGCGACGTGATTCCCGATGCCCTGCGTGCCGCTGGCGCTGAGGTCGATGTCGTGGAAGCATACCGCAACATCCTTCCGGCAGCCGCGCCGGAGCAACTGCGCCGCGCGCTCCAAGAAGGCCTCGATGCAGCCACCTTCACCAGTTCCTCCAGCGTCACGAATCTGGCCGCCGCCGCCCGCGCAGCAGGACTAGCCTGGCCCTTCGCAAACCTCCCCGCAATCTCCATCGGCCCCATCACCAGCCAGACCCTCCGCGATCTGGGCTGGCCGCCCGCCGCCGAAGCTAATCCCTCCGACATCTCCGGCCTTATCTCCGCTCTTGTTCAGTGGATGAGCCGATAGACGCCGCTTCCAGAATCAATGAAGTCACTGCCTGGTATACATCTGGAACGGCGCCCAATAAAACGGAAGCCGGAATCTCTCCCGCGAATGCAGCAGGTTGAGCTTTGCATTGCGCAGTGCTGCACCTGGATTCTTGCCATCTTCCAGTCCCTGATAGAGGCTGTCCATCAGCCGCGGCGTAGATTCGTCGCTCACCTCCCACAGTGCCCCGATCACGCTATGCGCGCCAGCGCGAAGAAAGGCCCAGGAGAGACCCACCAGTCCCTCTCCAGCGTAGGAACGCGATCCGCTGCCATAACAGGCTGAGATGGTCACCAGCCTTGCATCGATCGGATGCTGTATGATCTCGCGTGCGTAGAGCTTGAAGGTTGCCTCGCTTTCCTGGCCGCCCGGCTGCGTGGAATCCGAAAGAATGATCGCTGAATCCAGCGGATCGGTTCGGCTGGCAGTCGCATGAGAAACAAAATGAATATATGCATACTGCGCCGGCTTGCTGCTTAGATATGCAGAGGGTGTGGCAAGCGAACCGGTAAAGACGGTCTCATGCTGTGCTGCAAAGTGCCTTGCGATCTGGCTCATCTCCGCCCCGAACAGTGGCAGGCTGGGATAGTCCGCGCTGCGCGACACCGGATTGCCCAACAAGAGCAGCTTGCGATCTCCGCTCCGTGCCGGCTTGGCCGCGGCCAGCAAGTCCAGCGATGGAGCCGAAAGCACGGTTACATCTTCAATCCAGTAATGCGTCACTCGGCGGGATGCCGCGTCCGGCTTCTCTCCCTCACCAGCTCCAGGAGCCAGCAGCGTTTCAAAATTCAGCCGGCTGAGCGCTCCATCGGCCAGGACCATCACGGGCGATTTTAGCCGGATGAGCCGTGCGGCAGGGGCAACCAATAACGCGTAAAGCGCCTGCCCGTCCTGATTGCCGTCGCGCTGCAGATCTTCCATCTCCAGCATCGCTTTTCGATAACGCGCGATGTGTTCGACAATCTCATCCTGAGCAGGAAGCTGCAGGAGTGTAATCTTCGCTGGAGTGATCACCCAGAGATAGGAGGACTGATTGTCAAGCCAATAAAAGAGCAGCGTCGCTCCTGAACTTTTCGCAATCCGGCATGGATTCAAAACTCCAGGCTGAAAGACGGGTTTCTCCTCCACCAATCCCAAACCCTGCGCCAGCGTGCGCGCACGGCTGCTGTCGGCTGCGGCCAGAGCCTCTTCGCTCCGGCCTTCTTCAATCAAAAGATGGATGTAGTCATCGTAGATTCCAGTCGCATTGGCGGCAAAGGGAAGCCGCGAGTCTTCCTGCTTGAGCTGCGCCCGCGCCGACTCGAATGCCGTCAGCGTGCTCTTGTACTCATCTTCCGCACTCCGCCTGTTGCCCTCCTGTTCATATAATTTGGCTAACTCGTCCCCGGCATCCAGCCGTATTGTGGTCAGACTATCCGCGTCCTCCTGCACCGCGCGAAACAGCTTCTCCGCCTGCTGATCCTGATGCCGTGCAGCGGCCAGCATTCCCTGCGTCAACATGATATTCGCACTCAGGCGATTCTCCGTGGCCATCTCCATCGGAGCCACTTGATCGATGTAGGCGCTTGCATCGTCCAGTTTGTAGGCCTCCACCGAGACTCGAGCCAGGTCTTCCAGAGCAATGACGATGTCTTCCCGGCTGCCAATCTGCCGCGCCAATTGAAGCGCTTGACGATACGACTCCGCGGCATGGCTCGAATCGCCGCTGTCATGATAGACATAGCCTGCATTACTAATCCATTTGAGCTCGTCGTGGAGGTTGCCGAGCTTTGCTGCTTGGCCTTCAGCGGCCAGAAATACATCGAGCGCTCTTTCCGCATCTCCCAACTGGTAGTAGGACCAGCCCAGATTGCCGGATGCTGCCTGGGCTATATTCTCGGCGCCCAGCTCGCTTGCGATTCTGTACGAGGACCTCGACCATTCTGCGGCTTCATCATAATGATTGATCTGCAGCGCTGCCCACCCCATGCCTAAGTAGGTACTTGCTTCCAGATACCGGTCATGATGGAGTTGGGAAAACGTGATGCTTTTCAAGAAGTACTGCCATGCGGATGGGAATTCCTCCTGCCTGACGGCCAGAATGCCGCGCATCCGCAGCACCATGCCGCAGGATGGATAATCAGCTGGATTGCAAAGGATATCCGCATGAGTAAGTCTTTGCCCAGCGGCAGAATATTGCTGTTGGTGAATCAGAACATTGGCCTCGATCGCCAGCTTGCGGACTCTCTCTTCCGGATGAACGGAATCCGGGTTGCACTCGTCGAGGATGCGCATGGCTTGGTCATACATTCCGCGCCAAGCCAGGGCTTCGGCTTCAAGAAGCTGAAATTGAATCGCAGCTGGGGGATTGGAGAGCCTGTATACTTCAAATCCCTGCGCAGCCAGTTGCTGGCTGTCGGTCAGTCTGCCCTGTTGAAAGAGTCCCCAGGCGTGTTCATACACAGCTTGGGCGCCAACGGGATTATTGTCTTTGAGAGGAATCAGTAAAACCAGCAGGAGGGCCGCTATGCAGGGTGATACCCAAGATCGAGGATTGTCTTCAAGGCTGGCGAAACGGCTTGGAATACCCGCCGGACGTGGAGAGGAATTCATCGTCCAGCGGGTATTCCAAAACCCTGGCCGGATGATCAGCCAGATTCGCCGTTTTGCCTGCCCCCACCGATCGGCACGGTCCCGTGTATGGCGCAGCCCAGCTTCAGATCGATCATTGTCAGCGAGACGGTCGTCTTCTTGGGAACCTTCGTCTTCGCGTGCAGTTCTTCGTGCTTCACGGTCACTTTGGCCAGCGTGATGATTCCAAAACCTGGAATTCTGATCACGTGCCCAAAGCTCATTCCAGGGTAGCCCCCAGCCGCCTGGTTGACCAAGGAACATTCAACTGCCTCCGCAGAGCCCAAAGTCGAGGAAAGTTGATTGTACCGTTCTTGCAGCTCCTTGGGTAACTCCTTGCTTTTGCGGATGCGCTCATACTGGCTGGAAACGCGGCTGACAAAACCCGCATCCCGGGCGTAGCCTGCGTCTTTGGCCGGCTTCGGACCGATGATTTGGTGATCCAGCTCCAGTTCGACCGGGTGACCGGCGATACGCAGATTCTCAAAGCGCGTGCCCAGAAAGGAGATCGTCGGCACGTGGCCTTCCAGAGGATGCTCGGTGATGATCTGCCCTACGACGCGGTCGGCAGTGAGCACTTCCAATACATTCAGTCCTTCCACCACCGTAGTGGTCAGAGTATTCCAGCCCCTGCCCGGTTTCAGATCGCGGTTACCTGCGACATGAGAGTAGGCGGAGCGAAAGGAGAGAACCGACTCCAGTTGATAACCATCCGAAACCTGACTGAAATAGCCACCCTCTTTAACCAGTTTGGAGTGGGCCTGTGGTTCTATCTTCTGGGAAACTGGAAGCTTAAGATGGCCCGTAAGGACCGTGGCTTCCGCATCATAGATGTGCTTTCTCTTGTTCTCTTCGGGCATTCGCACGTGTACCTTTCGTTGTATTTGCAACCGGGGGAATTCTACGGTGTCTAAACAGACACGTCAATCGATAACATGAAGGTTGAAGATATATTGATCGATGCCGCTGCGCTCGCCGCTGGCGGTCACGCCCGATACCGTCATGCTGTATGAGCCGTCTTGCAGCATCGCGCCGGGAAGCACCAGCGAAATCTGCTGTCCGTCATCCTCGCTTGCGCGCGAGGCGGCCACCGAGCCGGTCCAGACAAGCTGTCCATGTGGATCGATCAGATTCAGTGAGTAGGAGGCATAGGTGCCATCGCTGACCTGCACGGGAAGATCGATCGGCAAAGCAATGCCCTGTTTGCGGCTTGCTGTGATCGATAGAGGAGCACCGCGCATCGCTCCGTGCAGCGGAATCTGTGACAGCAGGCGTGGCTGGTTCGCCGCGGCTTGCAGTCTTGGAAGAGTGACAAGATTTTGATAACCCAAAACCAGCAGCAAGGTGGCAAAAGCGGGAGCCGCAAAGGCCGGCTGAAGCCAGCTGAGCCGCCAACTGCGCTTGACTCTGGGCTTGGACTGGACCGGTAAAGGCGAGGCCAGCTTCGGCAACTGCACCTTAGCCTCCTCTATAAATGCTGATCCCGCGCGCAGATCCAGGGCGCACTCGGTACAACCAAAGTAATGCTCCTCAAAGGCTGCGCGCACTTCCGGCGTCAGCTCATTCAGGAGATAACCTTCCGCGGCCTTCTGTCGTATTGCTTCGCTGTGATCCATCTTTCTTTCTCCACCACGGTCCAACCCCTAATAGTGACTGCGGCCCGCAAAACGTTTCATCCCACTCAAGAATTCACGCTGAATGCCAGCGGATCACCGATGCGCTTCATGTATTCGGCCTTGAACTCCTGCTTGGCGCGATGCAGCAGCACCCGCAGATAATCCCGGTCCACACCAAACTCCCGGCAAACCTCGTCGCGGTCGCGCTCATCGATGAAAACCGCCTTCAGCAGGGAGCTGTCGCGCGGATCGAGATCGACAAGAATCTCTCGAACCTTATCCTTGAGTTGTCCCACGGAAGCGATCTCCAGAGCATTCGCGCACCGGTCCGGCAACTCGGGCCGTCCTTCCACATCCAGCGATTCGCCGTCACTGCCAGAGCGGAAGTGCTCGCTCAGCACATGATTGCAAACCATATTGACGAAGGCCCCCAGGCGCTCTGGCTGGCGCAATCCTCCTTCCTTGCCAAGTGTTGAAAAAACACGGGCAAAGGTCTCCTGACGCACATCCTCGATGGCTGAAGCGCTTTGCAGCCGGGAGCGCAGCTTCAGGTGCAGTAATTCGGTAAAATATGCGACAAAATGCTCCTGCGTCCGGAAGTCACCGGAGCAGAGATTACTGACGTAACTTGCATCAAATGAATGAAATTGCAATGCTGACCCCGCAAAGCTAAGTGGAGCAAAGTATAGCATCGCAGAGGGTGCAAACGTATGAAATTACGATCTCGTGGTTGTGAATCGATCTCAGAGTAGTAACGAGTGCCCTCGATGACCCTTCGAATCTCGGAAGACGATTACCGGGAGAGCCGGAAGAGCGGGCTGGCCAACAGAAACCGCGCATCGCGCATATCGACAGGCTGCACCGGGGTTGTAGGTGAAAACCTGTATGCGCTTCCCGTGACCGGACCGCGCACATTCATTTGCGGCTGCCCGGTATATTGCAGATTCAGCGCAGCATTCTGCGGGGTTGCGACGGTTGCGCACCCTTCCCCTTGTTTGAGATGAGTGAACATGAGTTGACCTCCTCCACGTGCAAGATTCTGCGAGAGAACCAGAGGCGCAGAAAGCAATGACGCATACTGCGCCTCAGGCAACTTTCTCAGAACAAAAGCAACCAAAACAGCAAAAGAAAGGACAGGTACAGCCAGGGCGTTCTCCAGGGAATCTGGAAATTAACGCGGTTTCCGGGCAAAGCAGGGGAGCTTTCCGCTTGCAGAAACTCCCGCTCATCGGCAAACTCCTCCGGCATCGTCCTCCAGTCGGAGCCGGCTCCGTGCACCTCGGATACCTGCGTATTCTGCCCCATCGCCTTCATACTCCATTGATGACTTTATCCAGATGCGAACTAGTAATGAGACCGGCTCGGAGATGCTTGTGCGGACGCTGCGTAACCTTCTCCAGCAAGCAAGCGATAACCGAGAGCGCCATCCACTGCATGAGAAAGCCGCGCCGGCTGCCACTCATCCAGAGGGCGGGAGGCAAAGCGACCAACAGACTCAAACAGTAGAAGTTGTCCATGATGCGGCCGAGAATGCCGGAACCCAGAGCGCCGCGCAGATGCGCAATCGAATTCCAGGGACCATTCTCCCGCGTCACCAAATGTGCAACCCGCCAAATCGCAAGTGCACAAAGAGAAAAACACCAGGCAAAATTGACTGCAATCATTTCAGTGTTGCTCCGTTCTGTTGTGGCAGCAGGTGGAACCCGCTAAGAGGCGAATTCCACCTGCTTCTGGGGGAAGACCGTCCATACTGCTAACCCCTCACCGGCACTCAGGATGCGGCTGGTGTAAACCGCGATCTCAATACCCCTCCCCTGCCGGCTCTGCGGCGATCCCATACATAGAGCGTGAACGATGAGCTGCACTCCTCCAAACTTTCCTGATTGCTAGGATGGATACGATCCCATGCCGACATACCAGCCACGGCACGATCCGGCACGACCGTAAGCCCCGCATCTGGACCAAACGTCAGATCGGACAAGGATCTGATGGCAGCGGCAATGATCCGCCCGCCGGCACCGACCAGATCGATCTCGGTGGTGTCTACAACAGCGGCATGAGGAACCGGGCTACACGCGCGCAGCCTGTAACCTGCCGGAACTGAGATCACACTCTCGACGCTGTTGCCCCAGACCAGCGGAGGGTTCGGATCGGTGGCCGATGGCGGCGTATTCCAGGAAAGCACCGCCCGCACCTTGACCGTCCTTACCGTCTCGTTGAAAGGCTGCAACCAAGAGTCAAAATCAACCGGCAAAAGAACTTTGTACTCCAATCCGGCGGGCGGAAGATGACTGAAATCATGCACCGTCACCGAAGCAGTTCCCTGGTACTGGAAGCCCGAACCCCAGTCGGCCCAGAAGGCAACATACTCCCGGCTGCCTGCCGTGGAAGGTCCTCCGGAGTAACCGTGTCCCTGCTTGACTCGCACCAAACACGTCAACTGACCGGAATCCAAATCCAGTCCGACTTCATTCAATTGTTCATAATCGGTGCTGTGATTGGTGTTCAGCCACGCATCCACGACGCTGGTCAGATCGACCTCCGGAATGCCCGTTAGCCACTTTGCCGGATCATGGGCGATGGACGACGAGTTCACCGCGGCATTCAGCGAGGGCGCCAGATAGCGATGCTGCGGAACCGGGGTGTCGGCGTAGAGCCGGTGAAGTTCGGCTGGGTTCAGCCTCTGCGGCTTGGCCGACAGGATCAATTTCTCCGCATCGACCGCCAGTTTGAATTTTTGGATGGTGTGTGAATAGAGATCGAAGCCGTCGTCCTGATTCTGCGCCCTCGGAAGATCTCCCCAAGCAGGGTTCCCGCAGGAAGAATCCGCCACAGGCGTCTTGGTCGGCAAAATGGCGTGAATGAAAGGACGATTCCCCCCCTGGCCGGAATCTTCCTTCGCTTCAAACTTCTCGTTTCGGGAAGCCATTAACATACCCCTTGATCTGTGAAGCCTTTTTCACCCCGCGTCTGAGCAAATTACAGAGAGACGCGCAAGTTGAAACGGCAAACCCGTTGTGGTGCTGGATTGATCGGCTTTCAGGGGAGAACGCCAGAACCCAGAGCTGCCGCACAGGGGATAGTGCATAGCCGATGGGAATCGTTTCAATGTTTGTGGAAAAACCGGTCCCATCCATGCGGCGGAGTTCTAAGTTGGCATCGAAGAGTTCATTCCGGATTCAAGCGGTCTATTTTGCCCGTGGATGGGTCCGGTCGTAAACCACCGTCAACTGCGCGGTCGTCAATTGGGTATACCGTTGGGTCGTCGAGAGCCGCTCGTGGCCGAGCAGCTCCTGAATGGCGCGCAGATCAGCGCCTTCTTCCAGCAGATGCGTTCCAAAGGCGTGACGCAGCGTGTGCGGGTGCACATCCGCCGACAGCCCGCGCAGAATCGCAATGCGCTTGACGATGCGTGCGACACTGCGTGTGGTCAGCCGGGCCTGGCTGCGGTTAGCGAGGCCGCGCAGTCGCAGATTGAGAAAGAGGGCCGGCGTCTCGAGGGCATTCTCCCTCCCCGCCGCCAGCCTGGCAGCACGCTCAGCCAGATAGCTCCGCAACGCCTGCGCCGCCGCGTTCCCCAGGGGAACGTAACGCTCCTTCTGGCCTTTGCCGCGAATCAGAATCGCCTCATTGGCCCAGTGAATGTCCTCCAGATTCAGCCCGGTCAGCTCCGCGTTGCGAATACCGCAGCCATAGAGCAGCTCCAGAATCGCCGTGTCGCGCGCCGGCCAACTGGCCGCATCCTCGCCTACGGAATCGACTGCGCGGTTGATCTGCTCGATCGATGGCACACGCGGCAGGTGCCTGGGCAGCCGCGGCGTCGCGACCAGTGAAGCCGCATTCTGCTCCACGCGCCCGGTGCGAGCCAGCCACTTGAACCAACTGCGAACCGCCGCCAGCGCCCTTGCCGCCGAGGCCTTGGACAGGCCCCGGTCGTAGAGCGTGCCCAAAAATGCGCGAATCTGCGTGTGCTCCACGCCCTCCGGTCCCAGCTCTTCTCCACCATGCTCCGCGAGATAAGCCGTGAATCCCTGCAACTCCCGCCGGTAAGCTCGCAGCGTATGCACGGAGGCCCCGCGCTCATTGGCCATCGCACGCAGATACTCCGCAACCAGCGAATCCAGCGAAGCGGCAGGGACGGGAACAGTCGCAGTGCTCATGCCGTCTCCTCGCCAGGCGCAATCTTCTCTTTGGTCTTCGCCACCAGATGCAGCCCGCTGCGCGAACCCTTGCCTGCAACTGAAGCTGGCTCGATCTCAAGCCGCTGCCGCTGGGCGCGGGGATGATGTTGGCGATGAACCTCCTTCAGCCGCTCCAGCGCCAGATGGGTATAGACCTGTGTGGTGGAGATATCCGCATGGCCCAGCAGCAACTGCACGCTGCGCAGGTCGGCGCCGTGCTCCACCATGTGCGTGGCGCAACTGTGCCTCAGCCGGTGCGGGCTGGCCTTCGAGCCGGCCGCCTTGACCAGATGCCAGATCCATTGCCGTGTCAGCGGCATCCCGCGCAGCGAAAGAAACAGCCGCGTCGACTCCTGCCGCGCCGCCTGCGCCTTGCGCGTCTGGCCGCTGTGAGCGGATGGGACACGGGCAAGATGCGGCCTGCCATTTTGCAGATACTCCTCCAAAGCCAGCAGCGCGGAGCGTCCCAACGGCACAATGCGTTCCTTATCGCCCTTGCCCAGAACGTGGACGCGTCCCAGTTCCAGCGCCAAATCGCCAGTAGAAAGCGCCGTCACCTCAGAGACGCGCAGGCCGCCGGCATAGAGCAGCTCCAAAATCGCGCGGTCGCGCAAGGCCGTGGCCCGCGCCTGTGGATGCTCGGAGTTGAGCCGCGCCCGCTCCAGCATCTCCACCACCTCCGGCTCGGCCAGAGACTTGGGCAGCACTTTCCAGGCCTTGGGCGACTCGATCTTCACGGTTGGATCGTGATGGATACGGCGATCTAGAAGCAGCCACTTGAAAAATCCGCGCAGACAGCTCAGTTTGCGCGCCGCCGAGCGCTGATCGATCCCATGATTGCGCAGATGCTCCAGGAAGGCCGCCACATCCTCCTGCATCGCCGTCAACAGCACGCCGTTTCGCCCCTCGATGAACTCGGCAAAGGTCTTCAGGTCGCCGTCATAGGCCTCGCAGGTCAGCGGACGCAAGCCCTTTTCCACGCGCAGATAGGCCTGGTAATCGCTCAACAGCGTCAAATTGTGCGTGGTCCCCACGCTCCAATTATCCGCGCCTGCAATCGATTCTGCCGCTGCTGCCATTCCCGCCGAACCTCATTGATTAGGACTCAAAATCGGCAACAGTAATTAAGCACGCTGCCCCAGGTGCGCATTGAGCTTCAAAATGGCACAGCCCCGGCCCGACAGCGTATAAAGCAGAAATGGGAGAGTTGGCGGCTGCGGAGATCGACAGATGGCTGCATTCGGGTGGAATGGTCGTCACGGCCAGCGACCGCGCCGCCCGCGCCATCGCCGCCGCCTTTCATCGCACCCGCCGCTCGGAGGGGTTTACCGCATGGCCCGCGCCTCATATCCTCGACTGGAAGAGCTTTCTGCAAAGAAGCTGGCACGAGCGAGCCGCCGATGCCCGCCTCGTGCTCAATGCCGCACAGGAGGAGGCTCTCTGGGGCGAGATTGCCGGTCGTAACCGCTCCTTGGCCACGCTGCTCCCCGGCCCGCGCCATCGCCTTGCCACGCTGGCCATGCAGGCTCATGAGTTGCTCTGCTCCCACGCTCCACAGTTTCTGCTTCCCTCCGCTCGCATCGCATGGCAGCAGGATGCGGCGGCCTTCAGCGGCTGGCTGACGGCCTTTGACGAGCTTTGCCGGACCGAGAGCCTGCTCAGCGCCAGTCGCCTCTCCCGTGAGCTGATTCCCTGCCTCGCCTCGGAGCCTGCCCAGCGCCCGCCTTTACTGCTGGCCGGTTTTGACCGTATCCTGCCCGCACAGCGCAGCCTTCTGAACGCTTGGGGCGAGTGGCGCGAGACCGCTCAAAATGTCCCAGCGACCGCCGTCAGCTTCTATGCCGCGGAGGACGCCCCATCCGAACTCGCGGCCTGCGCAATCTGGTGCAGCCGTCAGTTGGCCGCCAATCCCGCTGCCCGGCTTCTCGTCATCACGCAAGCAGCCAGCACACGCCGCGGCGAAATCGCACGCGCCTTCCGGCGGCACTGCGGCGCGGACTTCGAGTTCTCGCTGGGAGTGCCGCTCAGCCAGATTGCTCTGACGCGGGCTGCGCATCTTCTCCTTCGATGGCTCACCGGCCCGCTTGCCGAGCACGAACTCGACTGGCTGCTCTCCACCGGTTATGCCGGGGCCTCCCCGCAGGAGTGCGCGGCGCTGCAAGCCGTAATGCGTGCCTTGCGCCGTTTCGGCCTGGAACGGACCCACTGGACCCTGGCGGACTTTCTCGGCGAGCGATGCACCGCCGAGTTGCTGCCGCTTCCCTGGGCCGAGCGGGTCAAGCAGGCTCAACTCCTGCTGACAGGCTTTACCCGCCGCCCGCAAACTCCGCTCGATTGGGCCGAGCTGCTCCCGCGCCTGCTCGACGAACTGCACTTTGCCAAAGCGCATTCGCTGACCAGCTATGAATTTCAGGCCTTGCGCCGCTGGCGTCAGACCGTGGAATCCTGCGGCTCGCTCGGCTTTGATGGCCGCCGCATCAGTTGGATGGATTTCCTCTCCGAACTCAGCCGCGCGCTGGATGAGACTCTCTACGCCCCGGAATCGAGCGACGCATCCATTCTGATCGCCGGTCCCGCCGAGTCGGCCGCCCTCACCGCCGACGCGGTCTGGTTCCTCGGAGCAGAGGAGGACTCATGGCCCGCCAGCGGCACGACCCATCCGCTGCTGCCGGTCGAAGTTCAGCGCGAGGCGGGAATGCCGCACGCAACAGCCCAGCTCGATTGGGAGCTGGCCGCCGCCGTTACGCGCCGCCTGCTGGCCTCAGCAAATCAGATTCACTTCAGCTATGCCCGGCAGAACCAGGACGCCGAAGCTCGACCGTCGCGCCTGATTCTTCACTTTGCCGGACCCGCTCTGCCGTTGCCGCCGGAGCTTACTGCGCCTGCCGCTCCCGAGCCGCTGACTGTTTCCTATGAGGATCGCAGTCGCATTCCCTTCCCTCCCGGCAAAGTCAAAGGCGGCGCGGCCATCCTCACAGCCCAGTCCCAGTGTCCCTTCAAAGCCTTCGCCACGGTGCGCCTGGGCGCGCAGAGCTGGGAGCAGGCCCAACCCTTTCTTACCCCTTCGCAGCGCGGCAATCTCCTCCACGCCGTACTACGCGCCATCTGGGATGGCCCCCAGCAAGGGATTCGCAGCCATGCGGATCTATTGGGCCTGAGCGACCGGGAGGCCTTCGCAGCCAGTCACGTGCAACGCACTTTCGCGCAAAAGTTGCCTACCCATCTGCGTAAGCTGCTGCCCAGCCGCTACCTCGAACTCGAAGAGCAACGGCTCACCGGCCTTCTCACCGAATGGCTGGAATATGAGGCCGCACGGGTTGAATTCAATGTCGTCGAAACCGAGGCCAAACGCACCATTCAAATCGACGGACTCGACTTCGATCTGCGCCTTGACCGCCTCGACCGTCTCAGCGACGGCGCGCTGCTGGTCATCGACTACAAGTCCGGCGACCTCTCGACCAGCGCGTGGGAGCTGCCACGCCCCGACGACGTGCAACTGCCGCTCTATGCCGGCTTCGCCCTCGATGCCAACGAACGCCTGGGCGGGCTGGTCTTCGCCAAAGTGCGTCCGGGCGAGATGAAGTTCTCTGGCCATGTGAGCAACGCCTCTGGCACACTCTTTGCCGGCCTCAAAGGCACGAATCCTCTGGTGAAGAATCCCTTCACATCTGAGCAACTGCAAGGCTGGCGCGATTGCATCGAGCAGCTTGCGTGGGATTTCCTCGCCGGCCATGCCGAAGTGGACCCACGCGAAGCTCCCAAGACCTGCGAACGTTGCGGCCTGCAAAGCCTCTGCCGGATTCAGGAAACAGCATCACCGTTGGCAGAGGATGATTCTACAGGCGAGGAGGCCGCAGTTGAGTAAGCCAATGCTCCCATCCCCGCCTCCCCCCGACCAGCCGGAACGCCAGCGTGCCCTTGAGCCTGACCTGTCGATCCTGGTGCAGGCTCCGGCAGGCTCCGGCAAGACCGAACTGCTCACCCGCCGCTTTCTTCAACTGCTGGGCGAGGTGGATGAACCCGGCCAGGTCGTCGCCATTACCTTCACCAACGCCGCCGCCGCCGAGATGCGCAATCGGGTTCTTGACGAGCTGGGAAAGACCGAACCCAGTTCCTTCGCCGCACGAGTTCTCTTGCGCTCCCAATCACTCGGCTGGCAACTGCTCGACCTTCCCGCACTGTTACGCATTCGCACCATCGATTCATTTTGCCGCGAACTCGCTCTTCAGCAGCCATTGCTCTCCAGCTTCGGTGGCAGTCTGGAGATCGCCGAGCAACCTGAAGAACTCTATCGCCGCGCGGCCCGCGAAACCCTCCGCAAAATCGACCAGAGCGGCACGGAACTCAGCGCGGCGATCGAAGAGCTGCTCCTGTGGCGCGACAACGGCTGGCAGGAGATGGAGGAGCTGCTGGTCGAGATGCTATCGAGCCGCGACCGCTGGATGCACAACATTGTCTTGGAGCGAGAGCCAAATTGGGTGGCGCTGCGCGAGCGGCTGGAGCGGCCCTTGGCCCGTGCCGTGCAAGAGGCGCTGGATAAGCTGAGCCGGCTTCTCGATCAGCTTCCCGGCACGCGGGAAGAGGCGCTGAAACTGGCGCGCTTTGCCTGCGAACAAAGTGGCGGAGAGCTTCATCGAGAGCTTGCCGAGTTGGTCGACTTCCCCTCTGCTCCCTTTGCTGACCTGGATGAGGCTCGTGAGGCTCATCTCTCTCTTGCCGAACTTTTACTCACGGGCGGCGGGACTTTCCGCAAACAGATTGATAAGCGCCTGGGCTTTCCTGCTGACTTCAAGAGGGAAAAAGGCCGCATTCTCGAATTGATCGCAGCGCTCAACGCCATTCCCGGCCTTGAAGCCGCGCTGGCCGCCGTCCGAACACTGCCGCCAGCCCGCTACTCCGAAGACGATTGGCGGATCATCCGCGCCTGTTTCACGCTGCTGCGCCACGCGGCGGGAGAGCTGCAAATCGTCTTTGCCGAAGCTGGCCGGGTAGACTACACCGAGATTGCGCAGATCGCTCAACGCGTGCTGCGCGGCGAAGACGGCCAGCCCACCGACGCTGCTCTCGCCGTCGCCGACAAAATTCGCCATCTGCTCGTCGACGAGTTCCAGGACACCAGCCGCCGCCAGCATCAGTTGCTCTCCAGCCTCATTGCCGCCTGGCCGGAGCGCGAGGGCCGCACCTGCTTTGTCGTCGGCGACCCCATGCAGTCGATCTACTTCTTCCGCGATGCCGATGCGGAGCTTTTTCCTCGCGTCAGAGATTTTGGTTTGGAACTGCCCCACGAAGAGCCTCTGCACTTCGACCCCGTTTCACTCACGGCGAACTTCCGCACCGCGCCCGGTCTGGTGGAACGGCTGAATCAAGCCTTCGCGCGGATCTTCTCTGCGGACGACGGCAGCGGCGTCGCGTTTTCACCGGCAATTCCGGCGCGCAAAGAAAAGTCCGGCGCCGCCACGCCCTTCACGCTGCATCTGAAGTTTGTGCCTCAGACCACGCTTGGCAACTCCGCCGATCGCATGGACGAAAAAGAGACCGCTCGCGCCGAGCAGCTTCAAGAGATCGTCTCCCTGATTCGCGGTCAGATGAGCCGCATCCTGCAAGCCCGCGCATCCGGAGAGCCATATCGCATTGCCGTGCTAGGCCGCGCCAAGAATCAACTGGTTCCTATCGCACAAGCATTGCGCGATGCCGGAATTCCCTTCCGCGCCATCGAATTGGAGAGGCTCGCTGACCGCCCTGAAGTTCTCGACGCCCTCGCCCTCGCCCGTGCCCTCCTCAATCCTCAGGACCGCGTCGCCTGGCTGGGCCTCTTGCGCGCGCCCTGGTGCGGCCTCTCGCTCGAAGATCTGCACACGCTGGCCGGCGATGGCGCACCGGAGCTGCTCGCCCGTCCTGTGCCGGAGCTGCTCGCCGAGCGGCTCTCGCAACTCAGTGAAGCGGGCCGTCTGGCAGCCGCGCGCGTGCTCGACGCGATGACCGAGTCCTCCGTTCTGCGTGCTGCTCAACCCGCGGCCTCGTTGGGAAGCTGGCTTGAAGCGGTCTGGCTTCTGCTGGGCGGCGCGGCCTGCGCGGATGCTGCCGCCCGCGCCAATCTCGACCTTCTTTGGAGCTGTCTCGACCATCTGCCCAATGGCGAAGAGGATCTACTCGGTCCCGGCCTTGACGCGGCGCTCGGCAAACTCACCGCCCTGCCCGATCCCAAGGCCGGCAGCGATTGCGGCGTGCAGTTGATGACCATCCATAAATCCAAAGGGCTGGAGTTTGAAGTCGTTCTCGTGCCCGATCTACAAGCCCGCACCAGGGGCGGCAGCCGAAAGATGCTCTCTTGGCTCGAACGCGGCCTCGCCGAGCCGGACGATTCGGGCGCCATCACCGAGTTTCTGATTGCTCCCTTCCAGCGCAAGGGAACCGGCAAGGGCAGCGCCAAGAATTGGGTCGACAGCGTCTATCACGAGCGCGAAGAGCAGGAGAACCGGCGCATTCTCTACGTTGCCAGCACCCGCGCCCGCGAGCAGTTGCATCTCTTTGCGCGCCCAGCTTATAAATCGGAGGCCGACGGCGGTCTGATTCTCGTCAACCCAACCAACAGCCTGCTCGCCACGGCATGGCCCGCGCTCGAAGAGGAGGTGCGCACACGCTTTGAAGAATGGAAGACGGCCAATGCACCTTCGCAAGCTCACGAGGATCAAGTCCTCGATTCCATCGCCGCAGCCGGGTCCAATCTGCTTTTGATGGCCGCTCCGATCCGGCCAGCCCCGCTTCGCCGCCTGCCGCCGGAGTACCGGCCTGAGCCGTTCAAAGCCGCGAAGCCGGGAGCTACGGGGCTAGATATTGAGAGTTGGGAACGAAGCTACTACTCTCGCCACGAGGGCGGCCTGCTCTCGCGCGCCCTCGGCACCGCCGTTCACGCGCTCCTTGAAGAGCTGGCGCGGCTGCGCACAACGCTTGACTGGGAGGCCTCCCGTGCCGCTCTTCTGCTCGTTGAGCCATCCATCGCAGCGCAGGCGCGAGGCATAGGAATCGGCCGCTCCCAGGCAGCACAGATCGCCCGCGAGGCCCTCCAACTGGCGATCCAAACCACTCACGATCCACTCGGTGCCTGGCTTCTCTCGCCCCACGAAGACGCGGCCAGCGAAGCCGCTTGGGCCGGCATCGTTGGCGGCAGCCTGCGCTCGGTCCGCGTGGACCGAGTCTTCCGGGCTGGACCCAAGCCCGCTAGCGAAGGAGAAGATTGCTGGTGGATTATTGATTACAAAACCGCTTACGCCGACAATCTTGCCCCGGAGGCGGTCTTGCCTCAACTCCGCGAGATCTTTGCTCCCCAGGTCGAGGCCTATGCCGAACTCCTGCGTAAGTTGCACGGCTCGGAGACACCTATCTTCGCCGGACTCTACTATCCGCGTATGCTTCTGCTGGACTGGTGGCAGCCATAGCTATCAAGGCTGATTCAGTGTGTGGAAGGCCTCCTCCACTTCCTCCTGAGTAAAGGAAATCGTTGTTTTAGGGCCATTGTCTTCCAGTATCTTCTTGGCGATCAGCCGTGTTGTCGGGAGCACTTCGGAAAAATGATTGGCGCCGGGAATCAGGAAGACCTGCAATGGAGCTTTTTGCTGTTCGGCAACAGTGCGCATCCGCAAAGCCTCCTTCCCCGTAAACTCATTCTCCCCTTCAAAATAGAAAGCCGGCGATTTCAGCGAAGAGATAAAGTAGATTGGCGACCGCAGCCGCAGTTCCTTGGCAGACTGCGTGTCGAAGGGCGGAGCGGTTGAGGTTGAGCCGGCGGCTAGTCGCCGTTTAAGGTCGGAGACTCCGCCCAGCGAGAAGACATCGCGGAAACCACCGCCTTTTTCGGCAGCAAGCAGCACCATGGTTCCACCTGTACTGTGACCGGCCAGATAGATGCGGTCTGGATCGACATACGGCAATTTGGCAAGATAGTCGCGGGCTGCCAACAGGTCGTCCACTTCGCCATAGAACATCTCGAAGCGGCCAGGGTTGTCATTTTCGCCGCGCCAGGACGGCGCCATCATCACGATGCCGGCTTCGCGGAATGCGCGAGCGCTCTGATCGTTCAGTGGGGATTGTTTTTCCCAAAGAAACGAGCCGATGCCGCCATAACCGCCATGCGCCCATAACACGGCAGGATGCCTTTTTCCATCATGCGGGTCTGGCGTTATGTATGCTGCCAGCAATCCGTCTGGCGCTGAATAATGAACCAGTGCAAAGACCTTCGCTGGCGGCGGAGCCGCTGGGCCATCTGGCTGAAGTGTGTTGGCAACAATTGCGGTCTGAAAAGATTGCCGCTCGGCAGCCAAATCTGCCGGAGCGACTGACGAAGCCCCAAGCATCATCCGATGGTCACGAATCCATGGATTGGGGGATAGCACGACCAGTGCATATATTGAACAAAGAACCAGAAAGACGGATACGCCGACAATCACTATCCGGAGTGGCTTCATAATCACTTTTCCTTTACCACGATCTGCGCTGCTCGCGCGAAGTTGATTATACAAAGAGGGGTGTCCTATCCGCGTATGCTGCCGGGCTGATGACAGCTTGGCTGGCATTCGTTGACGGCTCGTTTCGGTAGCAGAATCCTGCTCCAGAGCTGGTTTCTTCCATCCAGAAAGAATCTTTGTACGCAAAAGACAGATTGCGCTGTACAATCTCCACGAGGAGACACATGGCCGGAGATATGCAACTTACGTGCAGCGATTGCGGGCAGGACTTTACCTTCACCGCTGCGGATCAGACGTTCTTTCAGGAACGTGGTTACTCGACCCCGAAACGTTGCAAGAATTGCCGTCAGGCAAAGAAGAACGATCAGGGGGGCTCCGGCTACCGCTCGGCTCCATCACAGGGAACACCTGTGATTTGTTCAGGTTGCGGGCAGCCTACAACAGTGCCCTTTGAACCGCGTGGAGACCGTCCGGTCTTTTGCCGGGATTGCTATCAGGCGCGCAAGGGCAGCGGCGGCGGAAGCTCGCGCGGACGCGGCCGGTAATAGATTCGGGTCCGGAAGCGCTCGCGCCCCGGACCCGTCTTCATCTGGACTGACTGCTTTGGCGCTCCCCGGCAATGGCCAATTCGGCTCTCATTGCTTGTGACTGGCTCTGAAGAGAGAGTTTCGCCCAAAATTTATTTGCCGGCTTACCGCTTTTTCGCTGGCTTGGCTACGGGCCGCTTTCCTGAAGCCTTGGCGCTTTGGGCCGGTTTGCTGGTCGAGCTGGAGACAGGCTTCTTCTTAGCCGGTGCTGTCTTATTCGTTGCCTTTGCCTGAACTTTCGCCTGCGGCTTGGCGGAAACCTTTGCCACAACCTTCTTGGGATCTGGTTTTGAGGCAGCCTTCTTGGCAGGAGGCAGAGCCTTTGCCGCCTGTGGCTTGGAACTGGAGCGAGCGGGTGAAGCGGGTGGCTTGACTGCTTTCACAGCAGGTTTTACCGAAACCGGCGGCTTGGCCTTCGATTCATTTTTCGAATCAACTTTGGGTTTGGCAGGAGCCGCCATTGCAGGCTTCGGCTGCTCTTTCACTTTGAGAGGTGGTTGCGGCTTCCCTGCCGCCACCGGAGCGGGTGGAGTTACAGCCTTCGACTTGGTGGAGGACTTCGCTTCCCGTTCCGTTTGAGTCTTCGCCGGCTTCGGATGCTCCTCCTCGTCCTCATCCTCAGCGCCTTCATCCGAGTCATCCATCAGATCGACATCCACATCGATCTTGGGCAGGTTCATGCCCAGATCGATCTCATCGTCCTCTCCGCCAATATCGTCCAGATCTTCCTCATCATCCAAAGCCTCCTCGGACTCCTCGTCGTCGAACGAATCGTCCTTGATCTTCGGCTCGGAGCCGCGCTTGACGCGCGGGCGCTTGATGGTGACCTGGGGCGGTGGCGCAGGAGGCGAATGCGGTTCGAGGAAGGCGCGCGCTTCCTCCGGCGTCTCCAACTTGCCGTCCAGCAACTCCAGAAAAACGGCTTCCACAATCTCTTTATATGCGGGCAACTCCGAGGTGATCCGCATCTCCAGCATCAAGGCGTGAGGAATCCGCTGACGAAGCTCCGGCCAGACTTTGAGGAAAAGGTTAAAGCGTTCCTTGACAGCTTCGTCTTTTGTGGTAAATCCAAGCCAAAGAATAGCTTCCGGATCATATCGCAGAAAGAGCTTGAAGCAGGCCGAGGGAACAGCATTCTCTTTGGCCAGTAGCGCCTTGGCAAAACCCGCCGCCAGAGTGTCCAGGCTATGCCACTCCTCGACAAATCCCGGACGCAGCATCTGCTTCTTCAGCGCGATCAAATCCTTGGGAGCCAGCTTGGCTGTCAGCAGACGCATCTGCGCCGCCGACATATCGGCATGGACGCCTTGCACGAGCAACTCCACCGCCAGCTCGTGCAACGCCGCCAACTGCTCTTCATCAGCTTTGACGCCCGTCCACGCAGGAAAGAGATGTTCCATCCATCCCTCGGACTCCAGCGATTTCAGTACTTTAAGTCCATCTTCTTCATGTCCGATCTGTTCAAGTTCATAGCGCCGGGCGTGCGCTGAAAGGTGCTCGATCACACCCTCTTCCTTCGCATTTGTATACCGTGTGAGAGTCTTGGGTTCCATCTCCCAACCCAGGCGCGACTGATAGCGCGTTGCCCGAATCAACAGCGAAGGCTCTTCCAAAAATCCATAGTTTGACACCAGCCTCAGACTCCGCGACTCGATGTCGGCAGCGCCGTTCATCGGATCCATCAGCAGCCCGAATGACCCCTCATTCAAGGAAAGGGCCATCGCATTGACCGTAAAATCGCGGCGGCGTAGGTCCTCCTGAATCGAAGCGGGATGATAGACCAGCTTGCCCGGTTTCACATATTCGACGCGGTGCGTGCTCACCAGATCGACGCGCACTGTGCCGGGAAAACAGAGGTAAAGCGCCTGCAAGGATTCATCTTCCCCCCAGACCTTCCCGCCGAGCTTCTCAATTGTTTTCTTTAGTTTGAGAGCGTTTCCATGAACCATCACCTCAAGATCGCGCACCGCATGGCCACTGGTCAGATCGCGCACCGCATCACCGGTCAGAAACAGAATCGTTCCCGCCTCCTGAGCCGCCTGACGCAGGTGGCGAAGAGCGCTCTGTTGGTCAGCCGAGAGCCGGTTCTCCAGAAGATAGATGTAGTCGGGCATTCCTTTTCCTGCTTCCACCTTGATTTCCACAGCCAAATACCTGATGCTGTTGCTTTTACATATTTCGTTGACTATGGTTGCAAACCAGTACCTTATCACAACTTGACGCCATTGGCTAGACCTCTGTGCGCTGAATTGGCTGCTTTTTCGTTTTCCGCCTTTGCCCCCCTTCGTGCGACAATCCAGAGCAATGGCCACACAACGCAAACCGGTGATCGTACGCACCTTCTCTCGCGGCTGGTGCGCGGGCTATGCGGGAGCCTGGTTTGGTCAGGACTCGGCTGATTTGGAGATACTCGACCTGAGCGGCAAAGTGCTCGTCTTCGCCTGGGAGCAGGTCAAGTGGGTCTGCTACGTGCGCGACTTCCCTTCCCCCACCTCGACAACTGACCAGGTCAACCCGGAGCGGCTTCTGCACAAGCGCTTCGCCATCCGCCCCCGCACTCCCGGCCTCTGGCTGCGCATGACGCTCACCGATGGCGAGGAATTGGAGGGCCTTGCCGCCAACGACCGCTCTCTGGTCGATGGCGCCGGCTTGCTGCTCACCCCGCCCGACACCCGCTCCAACACCCAACGCATCTACATCCCGCGCCAGGCCATTCAAACCCTTGAAGTCGTTGGCCTGATCGGCGCGCCCGGCCGCAAGCGGAGCGAGGCCACGGCCCAGGCAGCCGAGCAGCCCGGCCTCTTTCCCGCCGCTTCGGAAACTGCATAAATGAACGAGTTCCGTCGCATTGGTCTCGTCTGACAAATACCAAAATTCTTGGCGATATTTCGTGGAGTAATCCTGGAAACTCGATAACGGACAAACCGTATTGCCGTTATCCCATCCGGGAATGTGCGATAGCCCCAGATCTTGCGAGACCTGGGGCTACCAGTTCGTGGCGTAATGCAGCGATGCCTAGTGGAGGATTACAACGTTCATGCTCCAGGGGGTCAGGGTCAGCGTCAGCGGAAGGCGCTGTGCGCCGAGTTCAGTGGTGGTCGGCGCAGCCCAAACCGGCGTAGTTGCGTCCGTCTGGTCGTAGATGGCCTTGTCGTAGGTGGTGACGGTGACCGATCTTGCGTATCTCTGGCCGCTCAATTCGATCTTGACCGGCTCGCTGCTGGTCTCGTTGAGATTGAAGAGAACCAGCGCCGTGCCGTCTCTGTTGGTTGCCGAGTAAGCGCGAACGTCCGTGGTGTCGCCGGTGACCGTCGAGGTCAGAACGTGCTCGCCGTTGACGGCAACCTGGCTGAGAAGTTGGAAGGCGCGAGCGGTGGGTGACAGGGTGCCTGCTGGACCCGAGTTTGGCGCAATGCTGCCTGCCGGGCAGGTCGGATCGTCAGGACCATCGGAGAAGACATTGTAGGCGCCGAAGTTCTGCCATCCATAAACAGAATTGCTGACGTTTCCGGACTGGCCATTGCAGGTGCCGAAGCCATTGAACCAGGTCAGGCGCGAGACTCCATCTTTCATCATCTCGCCCAACACCTCGCCAGCATACAAGCCCTGGGTGATTGACCAGCTTTGCTTGCCCGGTTCGGTGTACGGCCCTCCGATCTCGCCAACGTAAATCGGTGTATTAGGCTTGCCTGCAGCCGCCAGTTCAGCCTTGATCGCATCAAGATACATGGTCAAAGTCAACGGGCCTAACTGGATCAGGGCGTTGTCGTTTTCTTGTCCAGGTGTCTCGGGATAGTAGTGATACTCGACAAAATCATACTTGGTGCTGGCGAGCACGATCGGATCCCAAGGCCAGTAATTCGGCTCGACAACGACACCAACCTTCACCTTTGGATCGACTGCCTTGATCTCCGGATAGTAGCCCGTTGCTACTGCATTGGCATAGGTCGCCGGGTCATGTGGAGCGGCGTGCAGATCCGTTTCCCAAGTTCCATACTCTTCATTGCCGACGGTGATGTGGCTGACGTTGGCCTTGAGAGCGAGCGCCTTGGCCGCCCAAGCGGCCGCTTCGGTTGGGTCTCCGCCGCCGTCGCAGGCCTCGTTGCTTCCATAATTCGCCGTGAGCGCCACATTCAGCTTGCCAGGAGTGATGACATCATTGACGAGGTTGTTGAAGGTGTCATTAGCATTGGGAAAGCCCCAAGTCGAGGTCAAGCAATTGCTGTTGGCTGCCCAGTGATAGACATCTGCCCACGATCCCCCCGGCCAGCGAACGGCCTTGATGCCGGCAGACTTGAAGGCATTGACAATCGTGGATTTGTTGGTGGAGACATCCCACCAGGCACCCAGGTTCATTCCGAGCAGATCGTCGGAGATAGCCGGACCAAGTGTTTCCGTGTTGACTGAAACGGTGGCGCCAATCGCCGGAAGCGCGGTAACCGTCAGCGGGATGGGTGCGGAGGAAGCAGTCAGCGATCCGGAGGTTGCGGTGACGGTTAACTCATAACTTCCGGGTACGGCCGCGCTTGAAGCAGTGCAGCTCAGGATGCCGACCCAGGGGGATGGGGTGGGCGCAACGGAGCAGGTTACGCCGCTGCTGCTGGGCGCGATGGAGCCGGTCAGCGTTACGGCGCTGGCGAATTCATGCATGACCGTTACGATGAAGGCGTCGTCGCCGCTGCTGTTGCCACGAGCAACGGTCAGAGACGGCAAAAGAGAGGCAACCGTGAAGCTGCCGGGGCCGGCCACGGTGAGGCTGATGGGGATGGTTGCCGTCAACGGTGTCGCGGTGGCGCTGGTTCCGGTGATGGCGATGATGTACGTTCCGGCGGTGGCCGAAGCGAGAGCCGTGAAGGCGACCTCGCTGCTGCTCGTTGCGGGATTGGTAAAGAACGTGGCAAAGACCCCGCTGGGCAGACCCGTGGCTGCCAAGTTCACGCTGCCAGTGAATCCATTGAGGTCGTTGATCGTAATCGTGTCCAGTGCGCTCGCTCCCTGCGCTACAGCGAGTGCCGGGGTGGAAGGCGTAAGCGTGAAGCCGCCAGCCACCACGACCTGAGGTGCGGCGGGTTTTTGAGCGTGCGCGCTGGGCGCGGCAAGGGGAAGCAGAAAAGCGGCCAATACGGTCATGTACTTCTTCAGGTGGCCAACACAAGCCCACACGTGGGGGCTATCGGGAGAGTTCAAAATCGAATGCATGGTATTCCTTTCCAGGCAAGTGAATATTTCCGAGTTTGGGGGATAACCTTAGGAAATGTAACCGCTATCGAACAGATCGATAGCGGTCTGCTTGTGCATTCCCGTGCGGTCAGGATGATGTTGATTTGATGCCGGATCGAGAGCGCGCCCTTCTCATACTCAATCAACTCTGAAAAGGGTTTACTTCTCCGTCCCGCAATTTATTGATTCTAAAAAATTTTGTCAATAGGAAAATTGAATGGTATCGAAATATGGGCTTGCCTTGATCCAGTTAGCGGGTGCCGTGGACTCGATGCCCTAACAACCACACCAAGGGTGCCTCCGATGCCAGCGGGCTTCGCTCCATTCCGCTACAATTCCAACCATGAAGTTAGGCGAATTGGCAACGAGGCTGGGAGCGGAGCTGCGCGGCGATGCGGAGCTGGAAGTGACAGGTGTGAAAGGGATTGAGGAAGCAGGCCCTACCGAGGTCACATTCGTCGCCAATCCCAAGTATGCGGGGCTGGCGCGAACCACTCGTGCGGCAGCCGTGCTCGTCGAGCCGGAGTTTCCGGAGATCGGGACCGCAACACTCAGGATCAAGAATCCATATTTCGCCTTCTCGCGGACACTGGGCTTCTTCTATCAGCCGCCAGCTTATGCGCCGGGAATTCATCCGACGGCAGTGATCGACCCGGCGGCGGTTATCGGCGAAGGCGCGCATATTGGCGCCTATGTGGTGATTAGCGCGGGTGTCAAGCTGGGCGATCACGCGACCCTGCTGCCGCACGTGGTGCTCTATCCGGGGGTTGAAGCTGGAAGCCATTTCTTCGCTCACGCTCATGCCGTTGTGCGCGAGAACTGCATTCTCGGCGACCATGTGACTCTTGAAAACGGTGTCGTCATTGGCGCTGACGGCTTCGGCTTTGCCAAAAACGATCTGGGAGACTGGGAGAAGATTCCGCAGTCGGGGCCGGTGCGCATTGGCAATCGCGTAGACGTGCAGGCCAACGCAACGATTGATCGAGCAACGGTCGGTGCAACCAGGATCGGCGACGGAACCAAGGTGGACAATCTGGTGCAGATCGGCCACGGATCGCAGGTTGGGGAGAATACGCTGATCTGCGCGCAGACGGGCCTGGCCGGCTCGTCGATGGTGGGCAGCAACGTGATTCTGGCTGGGCAGGCCGGCGTCGCGGGCCACTGCACAGTTGGCGACGGCGTGATTCTGACCGCGCAGAGCGGCATCTCGCACGATATTCCCGCAGGCAAGATGATCTCCGGCTCGCCGGGCTTTGACAATCGCGTCTGGCTCCGCGCGGTAACGATCTTTCAGCGACTGCCGGAGCTGATCAAGCGCCTGGATCGGATGGAAAAAAGACTGGCTGCACAGGACCCAACGAACGTCGAGGGGAAGCGAAGCTGATGGCGAGGCGAAGATCACGCGGAAGAATACTCGGCGCCGTATTGGCTCTGGCGCTCGCACCGGTCTCCGGTTGCCATTCCTATCACATTGAAATGACAATAGAAAACCGCACCGGCGGCGCAATTCAACTGCTGGAGGTCGATTATCCCAGCGCCAGCTACGGAGCCAACTCGCTGGCCGCTGGCGCGACGTTGCCCTATCGCATTCAGGTGCGCGGCAGCGGACCGCTGAAGGTCGCATATACCGCAAGCGACGGGCGGCAGATACAAACTGAAGGCCCGACGCTCGCCGAACGCGAAGGGGGCAGTGTTGAAGTCGTGCTGCTTCCCGGTGGCAAAGTCGAGTTCCACCCCCAACTGACAGCGCAACCATGATACTGTTCAAGTGGGATTAGACTGTTCTTATTTACGTCGAAACCATTGCAAGAGCGCGGAGAGCGCCTGTTTCGGCTATTCCCTGTCTTTATTTCACCGATAAACAGGGATGAGGGGACAAGATGCGCGTAGGCGCAGCATCCATCACCAGCCGTCGCCAACATCCGTGGCTACAGAAGCATGGCTTCCGTGTGCGTCTGGCGGTCTGTTTTCTCTCCGTCGCATTGGCCACCGGAGTGATCTGCTCCGTCTCGGTAGCCAACCTGATCTGGCTGGCAAACGGCGTTCTGCTTGCCTTCCTGCTTTTGGCATCGCGCCGGCGCTGGCAGGCGTACTTCGCCGCCGGTTTTGCGGCTCAGCTTTCGGCCATGCTGCTCGCCGGCATTGCTGCACGGATTGTTCTTCTGCTGACGGCACTCAACCTCCTGGAGGTTCTGATCGCCGCGCTGTTGTTGCGCAAGCGCATCAGTCCGCCGCCTCATTTTACCGACAGATCCTATCTCATTCGCTTTCTGATCTTCGCCATTCTGACGGCTCCGCTGGTCTCCGGCTCTCTGGTTGCACTGCTTCTGGCGTTTTGGCCGCATCTTCGGCTGGGCAGTTCGGCCCTGGAATGGATTGCCGCCAACTGCCTCGGCATGGGCATTGTCACTCCCGTCAGCGTGGCAATCCTTCGCGGAGATTTCAGAAGCTGGCGCTGCTTCAAAAGGCACTGGAGCCTCCTGCTCTTGCTGACCGCCGTTACCCTGGCTGCCTTCTCGCAAGATAAGCTGCCGCTGCTGTTTATCGTGTATCCTCTGCTGGCCCTGATTCTGATCCGCCTGGGCATGGGTTGGGCGGCGCTTTCCACGCTGATGGTCGCCGTACTGGTAAGCTGGCAAACACTGCATGGCCTCGGCCCCTTCGCTCAGTCGCATTTCCCCAGCCATTTTGAACCGGTGATCCAATTGCAGTTCTTTGTCGGCTCGGCTGTGCTGCTGCTATACATCATCTCCATCCTGCTGGAGAGAGAGCAGGAGATCCTGCACCAGTTTGAAAAGGCTGCGGCACTGAATGCCCTGGTGAGCAAATACTCCCGCGATGCAATCATCCTTGCCGATCTCAACGGTCAGCGCAGCTACGTCACCTCCGCTGTCGAAAATCTCGGCTGGAGGCCCGAAGACCTTCTGACGCAAAACGGCATCCAAATCATCCATCCCGACGATCAACTGCGAGCGCAGTCGATCATGAACGAATTGAGCACCGGCTGCGAAGTCGCCATGATCGAGTGCCGCGTACAAAAGCCCTCCGGCGAGTATGTTTGGGTAGAGGCCAGCCTGCGGCTGGTGCGCGATTCGGATTCCGGACAACCCACGGGAATTCTCAATGTCGTCCGCGATGTCTCCGAGCGCAAGAAGGCCGAGCAGAAACTCCAGGAGGCCTATCATGCCGTCGAGGCGCTCGCTGTGACCGATGCATTGACGGGGCTGGCGAACCGGCGGCAATTCGATCAGTATCTCAGCACCGAGTGGCGCCGCAGTATGCGCGACCGCCAGCCGCTCTCGCTGATTATGCTCGATGTGGACAAGTTCAAGGATTACAACGATACCTATGGACACCAGCGCGGAGACAGTTGTCTCAAACAGATTGCCGAGGCCTGCATGGATGTGGTGGCGCGCCCCGGCGATCTGGTTGCACGCTTCGGCGGAGAAGAGTTTGTTGTGATTCTGCCCAATACCGAAAACGACGGCGCCATGCAGGTCGCCGAGCAGATTTGCGAGGCACTGCGCAACCGCAGACTTCCGCACAGCGGCAATCTTCCCGGTATCGTCACCATCTCCGCCGGCTGCGCAACCGTGATTCCCAAGTTCGGAAAGCACGCCCCAGAGCTGGTTGAGGTTGCTGATCTGGCGCTCTACAAAGCCAAGCACGAGGGGCGGAATCGCGTCTGCAACGGCAATTTAGAGCATTTTAGTAATTACTGTAGACCGTCAATACAGTGATGAAACCATGCCCTTGCGTTCTCTGGAGTAATCATCTGTATGGCTTCGGTGATCGCTGTTTCCAGAGCATCTTTGGTTCTTG
>JBAVDS010000106.1:0-14164 GCA_049587335.1 Occallatibacter sp.
AGCCTCGACTACGAGATGGTTCTGCGCGTGACGATGGCGTTGACCAGGAATATTCAGGAAGCGGAAAAGGTCTATGCGCTGGCTTGCTTCAACGTGCTTGCCCATAACCGCGACGATCACGCAAAGAACTTTTCGTTTCTGCTGAATGCAAGAAACGAGTGGATCTTTGCGCCTGCCTATGACCTGACCTTTTCCTATGGTCCGGGCGGGGAGCAAAGCATGCTCGTCATGGGAGAGGGAAAGAATCCCGGCGCGGTTCAACTTCAGGCATTGGGAAAACAGCATCGGATAAAGAACGCGCCGGAGATTCTGGCAAAGGTAAAAGCGGCTGTGGCCGACTGGCGCCGCCATGCTGAGCAGGCAGAGGTATCGCGAAAATCCACTCAAGAGATTGCAGAGAAAATTAAGTGGCAGTAGCCATCTGCATTTTTATGTGCAGACCGCAGCCGGGTCGGGAATTGAAGACCTGTCACATCAAGCAGCCTTTGCAGCCTTCTTCTTTGCCTTTGGCAGCGGCGCAATCGTAGCATTCAAGTTCGCCTTGGAAGCGTCTTTCACTGCGGCCCAGCGCTTGATTTGCGCTTGACGGACGCGTTCGCGGCCTTCTGCGCTCATCTTGTTGCGCTTCTTCACCTTCTGGGCAACCGGAACGACAATGGCTGCTGTCTTGGACGGCCTGCCCGGCTTGCGCTTGATTGCGGTCGTTCCTGCGGAACTCAAAAGTGCCTTGGCTTGCCTGAGAAGAGCAATCTGGGCATCGATCTCGAAAAGAATGGATATCGTCATGGTGCGGTCCACACCTCCCCAAGCAGGATAAGTGATGGACCGACTGGTTGGCACCCAACCTTGCCATGCTGTGTCATCTGGCGCGTTGCATTGTCGCCAGTCATTTCAATCAAAACCCGACAGAAAGGGGGCCCGATGGCTCGAAGTGTCGCTAAATTGAAGATGGGCTTCTACCCGCTCTCAGTGAGTGAAGGCGCCAATCTTCGTCAACTTCTCAGCTTCAATGGACCGGCATCGGCGGTCGATCCTTGCGTGGGGCAAGGCGTGGCTCTCAACTTGATTACCCGCGGCGCCGATGTGCGCCGCTATGGCGTGGAACTTGATGCCGAGCGGGCACTGGCCGCAAGCGCCACGGGTATCGAGACGATCCAGGGTAACACGTTTGACGCAGTGGCCAAGCCGGAGTCCTTCTCGCTGTTGTACCTCAATCCGCCCTATGACTCTGAGATCGGCTCAATTGGAAACTGCCGCATGGAGCGCCTGTTTCTGGACCACACCTTCCGCTGGCTGGTGATGGATGGCGTACTGGTGTTGGTCATTCCCTTCGAGCGCCTGCACGAGTGCGCAGGGGTACTCAGTTCGCATTTCGCCAGACTAAATATCTTTCGCATGACCGACGATGAATCGGTCCGCTTCCGGCAGATCGCTGTCCTTGGAGTTCGTCGTAATGTGCGCGGAGTTGCTGTCGAGGAGGCCAGGCGGCAGATTCAGCGCATTAGCCCGTATGGAAGTTTTCAGGCTCTGCCGGAGTTGGCGCCGGACGCGTGTGAGCCGTATCGCGTGCCTACAACAGGAGAGGCAGCTCTGAGTTATCGCGGGTTGCCATATGACCTGCTGGAAGACTTGCTCCCGCTGTCGGGTGCATGGAAGCAGACATTGCCGTTTCTGATGCCGCGCGAGGACGTGGCTACCGGGCGTCCGATCACGCCGCTGCATGGAGGCCATGTGGGGTTGCTCTGCACGGCGGGCCTGCTGAATGGAGTCTTCGGCCAGGGCGATGACCGGCACATCGCGCGATGGAGGTCGGTCAAGCATGTGACCACATTTGTCGAGGAGGACGGCGATGAGCAGATCATCCATCACCGGGAACGGTGGGCGAACGAACTGCGATTGGTCTATGCCGACGGAAGAACCCTGAAGCTGACCGAGACGCCGGCAAAGCCGGAAGGAGAAGAAGATGCAGAATGCGCACCTGAGGCTCGGGTTGCTTGAATATCACCGCATGACGGAAAAGACCTCGACGCGGATTCGACTGCAGGTGGACCGCTATGTTGGCGAAGACGAACAGGCGCACCTTATCAGCGTTTTCGGCAACGACTCCGACGTGGGCGCGATCACCGCAGCGGTTCACGAGAAGGCCACGTTCACGCTGACTTTCCCGGACGGCGAAGTGAAGGAGGTCTCACTCGGCGAACACGCCTCCTGCTACAAAGGAGCCGTGAGCTTGTCGGACCGGAAGCATCCTGTGCGGCACCTGGTGGCTGTCTCGGAAGCACTGTACACCAATGGCGGCGTGGGGCGGACGATTCTGCTCGGATATCCATCCCAAGGAACAACGGACCATCGATCTTCTGGGCTTTGCGGTAATCGCAAATTGCTTGAGTGATGGCCAGTATATGACCCTCGTTGAACGCCACGTCGAAAGCGGAGCCACGATGGCCGGACGTACCGAAAACAACCCTCTGTCCGGGATCGCTCGGATCCGGTCGCAGTTCGTAATAGGCCGTGACCAGCTTCGGGACGTTCACAAGAATGGATGGATCGGCCGGCTTCCCAGCAGAAGGATTAATTGTCACGAAGCACCTCGGCGTCGTCCGTTAAGAGAATTGCACTTGATCGTGGTTCGAGTCGAAAACCGTTCTGGCCCTGTACGAGAGGCTCTTTCCCTGCGTCGAAAAGATCCTCAGGGGCTGTCCGGGAAGTATCTACCGCCAAACGCCATATCTTACCGGCCGACAGCGCGGGAATAAAGAAATCTATTGCACGCGTGCCGGCGTTAAACAGCAGGAATAAGTCAGGTTCTGTCTGTCCCAGAATCAGGCACGCGAAAGATTTCTGCCACTGGTCCCCCCAGTCGGGAGTGGCGCTGTTGGGCGCGAACCACTTTATCTCGGCATCCGTGTAGAACTCTTCTCTCCGTAAAACAGGATGGGCTCGGCGAAAGGCGATCATTCCCCGAGTGAAGCGATGGATCTCCTCGTGCTTTTCGAGCAGGCTCCAGTCGAACCAACTCACCTCGTTATCTTGACAGTAGGCATTGTTATTGCCGCGCTGGGTTCGGCGAAACTCGTCGCCGCCAAGTAACATGGGAACCCCGCGAGAGATGAACAGGGTCAAGAGGAAATTCTTGATCAAGCGGTTGCGCATGCCCTCGACACCGGGATCCTGGCTCGGTCCTTCCACCCCGCAATTGTCGCTATTGTTGGCGTCGGCTCCATCGCGGCTGAACTCGCCATTTTCGTCATTGTGTTTTTGCTTGTAGCTGACCAGGTCGTTCAGCGTGAAGCCATCGTGACAAGTGACGAAGTTGACGCTCCTTGTGGGTCCCTTGCCCGAGCTTTGATACAAATCAGAGCTTCCGCAGATTCGGCGTGCGAACGATCCGATCATACCCCCGTCGCCGGCCCAGAAGCGGCGTACATCGTCACGGAAACGGCCATTCCATTCCGTCCAGCGCGTGGAAGAAAAATCTCCTACCTGATAGGCACCGCCTGCGTCCCAGGCTTCGGCGATTATTTTTACATCACGCAGAATTGGATCCTCGGCAATGCCTTCAAGAAGCGGAGCTTCGCGCAGAATGTTCCCATGCACATCTCGGCCCAGGACTGAAGCGAGGTCGAAGCGAAATCCGTCAACATGCATGTTCATGACCCAGTAACGGAGCACACTCGTGACGAACTCTCTCACGACAGGGTGGTTGGCGTTCAGCGTATTGCCCACGCCGGTGAAATCCTTGTAATACCGGAGTTGCTTCTCTTGCAACATGTAGAAGATCGAGTTCTCAATGCCTCGCAGGCAGATCGTCGGGCCCATTTCATTGCTCTCCGCTGTATGGTTCAAGACGATGTCCAGGATCACTTCAATGCCGGCGCGGTGAAAGGCCTTCACCATCTCTCGGAATTCCGTGGTCTGCCGCCATTGCGGTCCATCAAAGCTGTAGGACTGCTTGGGAGCAAAATAGGCGACAGGATTATAGCCCCAGTAGTTCTTGAGTTTTTCTCCTGTTGTTGGATTGAGCAGTTGCGACTCATTCTCGTTGAACTCGAGAACAGGCATCAGCTCAATCGCGGTTATCCCCAGGTCTTGGAGGTAGGGGATTTTTTCGGTCAAGCCGGCGAAGGTTCCGGGACACTCTGTCTTCGAACTGTTATGGATTGTGAAGCCGCGAACGTGTGTCTCGTAGATGACCGTATCCGAGGCGGAATGCTTCGGAGAAGAATCCATCTCCCAGTCGAAGTGGTCGCGAGTATAGATGCATTTCGGCGCAGTGCCGGCGTTATCAACAGTCGAAATGCTTAAATCAGTTAGTCTGCTCGAGGAATCGTACCCGCGTGCGGCTGAAAAATCCCAGATCTTTCCGCCCGCAATTGCTCTTGCGTACGGATCTAGAAGCAACTTCCGTGGATTGAAGCGATGACCTTCTTCCGGTTGATAGGGTCCTTCGAGTCGATAGCCATAGAGTTGTCCCCCCTCAATGCCTCGCACCCAAATATGCCAAACGTCGCCGGTCCGATGACATATCGGGTCCAAATCAATGGTCCTCGTCGGAGAGGAATCATCGGGCTCTTTGTAAAACTCCAAGCGAACGCGCGTCGCGTGACGGCTGAACAGAACGAAATTGACTCCGTCTCCTTGCTGGTGTGTACCCCCGATCGGAAGCGGATATCCCGCCTGAATGTCACTTTCCTCAGGGGACGCTGCGAAACCACCTGCCGGCTTCTCCTTCGTCGCTAATTCAGTCAGTGACATTCCTTGCCATCCTCATGTGTCTGATCGTAGAAGTTACGCTCCAAGCTTCGTCGTTTGGTGGCTGTGCTATTTCTTCCGTACAATCGAGGCATCTTCCATACTGGCCCGCCTGTTCCACCCGTGGAAACGCGAGAAGTCACCTGCATTCCACGTCTCCCGGAGTCCAGGGGTGCTCAGATCCCAGTCTGGTCGAATCTCACTAGTCACGGCGCGTAGATCGTGCCAAAGATCGATGACCGAAGGACGGCCCCAGAACCAGTACCCGTTGTAGATGCTGTAAATCAGGAGGCCCGGCTTGAGCACGAGCGTATGCGGGATCATCGGATTGTGCTCGGGGTCGGTGTACTCCTGGATGTCGAGGTCCTTTTGAACGGTTCGGTCGGGGTCCGAAAAGAAGGTCCACTCGGCTCCGAGTGATGCACGGAACTCCTGAAGAGTGTGATGATCGTCTGTGGCGATCGTGGCGATCTGAGTGTACGCCACCGCGATTTTCGGATAGAACGCTGCGAGTTCCAAATGCTGCTGGTGTTCCTTCGGGCAATAGTGGCCTCGCGATAGCGTTAGAATTAGCGGATCGTCGCCTTGTAGCTCACTCAGCTTGCGTAGTTTCCCCGTGTGATCGGGCAGCTCGTAATTGGGGAAAATGCCTCCGGGCACAATATCGGGTCGCATGGTTCGGTTCCTCCTATTTCACTCAAAGATCCAGCGTGACACCCGCGCTTGGTTGGGAACAGCATACGAGCAGGTTCCCTGGTGCGGGCGCCTCCAGCGGCTCGGGGTTATAGACAATCGAACCGTCAATCAGACCAGTCATGCACGTATGACACACCCCACTCCGGCACGACCATCTGACCGGGACCTCGCACGCTTCAGCCAGTTCAAGTAAGCTCCCGAATTTCGGATCCCAGGCAGCAGTAATCCCGCTACGCGCAAATGAAACTGGGGGGCCAGCTCCGGGCAGACCTTGTGGCAGATGAGGAGCGTGAACAACCTGCGTCACACCTGGAGTAATGGCTTCGAGCGAACCAAACGCCTCGGTGTGGATATTCTCTGCGAGCACGCCCCAGCTTCGCAGCCCATCGCGCATATTCTGCAAGAATCCAGGCGGACCACACAGATAGAAGTCACTACCTTTTGAGATTCCAATTCTCCCCAGCAAAGCGGTGTCAATGTGCCCGGTAGCATCAAATTCTGCCCCGAGTAGGTCCTTTGTGGCGGGCCTGCTGTATACGATGTATCCCCTTCCGCGGGTTAGACGCTTTACCAATGATCGCGATTCTTGCGCGAATGGATGCTCAGCGCTATTGCGCGCTCCATAGATCCACCAGATCTCGCGTTGCGATCCTTCGACAGCCAGTGCGTGCAGCATCGACATCACGGGCGTTGCGCCCACTCCGGCGCTCAACAGAACCACGGGATTCTGGCTGGGACTCAGGGCAAAGCTTCCCCGCGGCGCGCTCACTTCCAGTAGATCCCCCTCTTGCGTCCGGCTGCACAGAAAGGAACTTCCAATCCCATTCAACTCCTTCTTCACGCTGATGCGCAGGTGATCGGCAGCTGGCAGATCAGACAACGAATAGCTGCGAAGGACGGGCGGTTTGTCCGGATCGACGAGCAGCCGCAAAACCACAAATTGACCTGCCTGGAAGTCGGGAATAGTCTTCCCGTCGGTCGGTGCCAGAACGAAGGAAGTTACTTCATCGCTTTCCTTTCGGATACGCGCCACTCGCATCTTTCGAAATCCGGGCCACGCTGGCGCTCGTTCCTCAGTGGCCAGTCCTGGATTCCCCTCCGGAGTTTTGGAGCTCAAGTCCTGTTCGAGCATTGCCTGAAACGAACTCTGCCAACCCTTGCTGAGTGCAGGAATCCGCAGCGCCCGTTGCAGTTGATCGCTCGAATGTCCTGGCAAATAAAGGAGCGCGTCAACATCCGCCACGCTGATTCGCTCTGGACCATCAGAGGTTTTTACAATTTCGTCGTTTGCGCCGACTTCTCCCTCCTGCAATACGCGAAAGTAGAATCCGGGTCTGTGATGTTCTACGAGGAGGGCAGGCATCCGAGGTTCATTCATGCGGATGCCGACGCGATAGCACGTCACGCGTGGCTGCGTAACTTCAAATTCAGCACCACCGATGCGGTATCGATCGCCGATGCACACCTCGTTATCTGGAAGTCCCTCAACGGTGAAGTTTTCTCCGAACTGGCCGAAAGTAAAATCGCTGCGGCCCAAAAAGTGCTCCCAGTAATGATAAGAATCCATCTGGTAAACGAATACGGCGCGGTTCTCCCCTCCGTGACCCGCCAGATCGGCTTGGCCGTCACCAGCAACATTGAGCTTGCACACCAGCTGCCGGCCCGTAACTGGACTCTTCCAAATCGCGGTGCGAACGGTCTTACCGTTCCACATCACCTCGCGTGGAAGCCCGACGTTCACTGAAAGCAATCGCGCCATGCATACCTCGTTGAGGACCAGTCCGTCGCTGAAATCCTTCTATGTCCCACCAACCCCGAGCCAGAGCGCCACCATTCAAGTGCCCTTTTCTCAGCTCAGGCGGCCCCCAGTTTGACAGATCGCACCTTATGCGGCGCGCCAACATAAGGGAACGAGCCGAGCAGGTCCGTGTGGTGCCCCACGTTATCTCGAGTCACCTTGCCGTTTGTGAGGATGGGAAGAAAGACATCGATGGCGTCGTCGGTAAGTGTCCGGCCATTTGCCGAGTAGGACGCCGGTTTACTTGGATCGTAAGGGAGGATATCCGGCAGAAGAATCTCAGCGGCCCGCTTTGCTGCCTCCGGCGTATAGCCGCCCGTATGCTCCAGCGAATGCGCAAAGATATCGATGAAACGAGCATCGTCTAATGGCTGCCCAGTCTGGTAGGCGCCTATCCCGTCGCCAGTAAGGAATACGGATTGCGATGCCAACGCGCCGCGGTCTGCTTGAACCCATTTGCCGCTTGCGCCGTCCACAGTGCGATGCCACAGGCCCATTTTTCTTGAGCCCAGAGCGGAGTTGGGTATCTCCAGCACGATGCTGCACACGTCCTTGTCGGTGAAGAAATCTTCCCCGGTGAACTGGAGATTGTTCAGCGCGCCCATCGTGTCGAAGAAGAAAGGATCGCTCCGCCAGCCGGCGAAGAAGCGGTAGTCTCCGTTCTCCGTCACCAACGCCTCATGCGCAGTCGAGACCGGCGCCCCCTCAATGATCGTCTGTCCGTCGTCGCCGATGCCTGCGGCTCGCTCGCCTTCGACACGGCGCAAAGTCGCAGTCTGCGCTCCGTTCTTGTCTTCGGTGAAGCGCACTCGGTACGCGATATCGGCAACGAGATCGCCGTCGGTGTCAATCTTGAGCTCATAGACCGCCTCGGTCGCAAAGGGAACCTCCGTCGTGGCTCCGGGTGGGCTCAGGCCTACCGACGGATGTACGTTCATAATGAAGATCGACTTGCCTGCGTCCCCGGACTTGGGGAAGGCATACAAGTCGGTAAGATCGAGGCGGGCGTCCCCGTGGGGAAAGCCGAGTTGCGGGCCGGAATAATGGTGTGACATAAACTTTCTTCTCCTCTGTTCTCGATTTCCGGGTGCTGCCCTCGTTTCTCGTCGATCTCCCATCACCAAGACAACACGGAACTGCGCCCTACTCACAAGCACTATCGGAGGCACGCAAGTGTGAGGGCGTACCACCCGCGACTGTCTTTCCAAGCCCCTCTTGTATCAAAGCCACTCTCGTCGAGAAGGCTTCGAATCCCCTGGTCTGTGAACTTGTAGCTATTCTCGGTGTGAATGGTTTCGCGTGGCATGAAGTGAAGATCAAGGTCCGCGTCCTCGATACTTACATGCTGCTCTCGCGTGCTCTCAAGGTGCATCTCGATCCGAGATTCAATGGAATTCCAGAGCACGCGATGACGGAAGCGAGCGGCGTCAAAGTTCGCCCCCAGTTCCCTATTGAGGCGATGCAAGATGTTCAGGTTGAACGCGGCGGTGATTCCATCCCTGTCGTCATATGCAGCCAGGAGAGTCGCTTCGTCCTTTACCATGTCTGTGCCGAGCAACATCGCGTCGCCCGTTTGGAGCTGAACACCTAACTTTCGCAGGATGAGTCGCGCTTCTTCAGGCGAAAAATTGCCGATGCTTGTGCCGATGTAGACCCCGAGTGTGGTGCCGTCGAAGCGGTCGAGCTCGAGCGGGTGAGTCACGTAGTTCCGGACGATCGGCTGTACCCGCACTTCCGGCAACGCGCATTCAACTTTTTCGCATGCCAACTCGAGAGCGTTGGGACAGACGTCGACTGGCATATAAGCGACGTCGTCGGAAAAGCGCAAAGCTGCTTCGAGCAGAATGCAGGTTTTCGAGGCGGTGCCGGCACCCAACTCGACGAGGCGCAGTGGCAACGATCTATCGAGGTGAGCACGGGAAACAATCGCATCTGCGTTTCCCGCCAGGATCGCTCTTTCTGTGCGAGTGGGGTAGTATTCGGGAAGAGTCGTGATTCGCTCAAAAAGTCGTGAGCCCTCTGCATCGTAGAACATCCAGGGTGACAACGAGCGTGGTCGTGCGATCAAACCGCGCCGAACTTCGCGAGTCAGTGCTTCGCGCTCATCCGCCGTTGCGAGGTGCTCGAGCTCAATTGTCTCAAGGTAGGTTGCCATGTACACGAGTCCTTTCAGGCTGCCAAGCGAATCCCGGTGAACTGCCACCTGGTTGTTGGTGAAAAGAAATTACGATATGTCGCCCGAATATGACTCGCAGGAGTGACGCACGATCCCCCACGCAGAATCATTTGGCCGGACATGAACTTGCCGTTGTACTCGCCGAGCGCACCAGGCAGAGGCTTGTATCCCGGATAGCCGGTGTAGGCGCTCGCTGTCCATTCCCAGCAATTACCGAACAATTGCTGAATGCCCGCACCTCGTGCTGCAGCGGGATGGAGTCTTCCGGACTCGAGCAGGTTTCCGTCGACCGTTACGTTGCTCGCGACGTGTTCCCATTCCGCCTCAGTCGGAAGTCGGCAACCTTTCCAACGTGCAAACGCATCAGCCTCGAAGCAACTTATGTGGCATACGGCCGTTTCAAGCAATGCCGAAAGCCCGCGCCATCCCGCCAACGTGAATACGCGCCATCCCGTCTCATCGCCGTCGTCGCGTCGCCAGTAAAGGGGTGCCTGCCAGGCAGATCGCATTACGTTCTCCCAGCCCTCGGATAGCCACAACTCATGGCGCGTGTATGCGTTGTCCGACATGAATTCCAGGTATTCACGACAGGTGACTTCGCGGTCTGCAATCTGGAAGGCTTCCAAAAAGACGTTGTGACGCGGAGTTTCGTTATCGAAACAAAAGTCGAGTGGATCCTCTGTTCGAAGGGGGTAACCAATCTCCCCTAATTCTCCGTCAAAGCTGTGCCAAGTTAATTTGGAAACTCGATCGTCGTTTTCGTCTTGAAGTGGGCTCGCCATATACGACAGACACAGTGGATTGGAAAAAAAGGCGTGCTTGATGTCCGTCAGTGCGAGTTCCTGGTGTTGTTGCTCATGATTCAAGCCCATCACAATGCGTCGCGTTGCTTCCTCATCGACACCGCTTGCAAGGAATCGATCCATCTCCTCGTCAACGTGTGCGCGGAACGCAAGAACTTCATCGAGCGACGGTCGTGAGAAGACCGAGCGAAGGCCTTTATCCGGGATCTCCTGGCCGAGCGAATTGTAATAGCTGTTGAAAAGCCAATGAAACTCTTCCCGAATGGGCTTGTAGTCCTTGAGGAAGGGACGCAACACAAACGTTTCGAAAAACCATGTGGTATGAGCCTGATGCCATTTCATCGGGCTGGCTTCCGGACACGACTGGACCATCTGATCCTCGGCCGAAAAATTCGCAGCCATCGCACTAGTCGCGGACCGCACGGCCTTGTACCTGGAGCGGACGGCGGTGTCCAGCACATCGCTTCCGATGCTACAGAGAGCAGATTCTATAGCCTCCCCTTGGCATCGCGTTTCAATAGCGCCGATTTGTGCCATGATCTCCTCCTCGACTGTTTTCAGTCCTCTACGCCGAATCGAATCGCACATGCTGGGTTCATAAAAGCAGAGCCGTCAAAACGAGACAATTGGACCATGGTATCGGCAATACGTTGGTATCGACTCTTGAAGTCTTTTCTCGATCTTCAGAGTGGTCGTGTTCTTCCCTGCTACACGAACGGCTCCAGTTTGGCGAGGATGGTCGGCAGGTATTCCGCAACTGTCGGATGAATGTGCATTGCGCGTTCGATGACCGTGTACGCCGCCTTGGCATACATGATGTCCAGCAGAACGTGAACCACCTCATCGCCTCCGACGCCAAGAATCGCGGCACTCAGAATCTGTTTCGTCTCCGCATCGACGCTGATTTTGATGAAACCCTGTGTCTCGCCTTTTTCGTAGGCCCGGCTCACTTTGCTCATCGGATATTTCACCGCGAGCACACGACGTCCGGATTTCCTTATCTCCGCATCCGTCATGCCGCATCGCCCAAGCGGAGGATCAATATACAGGGCGTAGGCTTGGATCCGGTCGGAAACCCGGCGATGGTCGTCGTTGAAAAGATTGTCCGCGACGATCTCGTAGTCGTTATAGGACGTGTGGGTGAATGCGCCGCGGCCGTTGCAGTCCCCCAGTGCCCAGATGCCGGGCACGTTCGTTTGCAGTTGATCATCGACGATGATGTAGCCCCGATGGTCGATGGCAACCCCGGCCTGCTCTAGCCCCAGGTCGCTCGTGTTGGGGGTACGTCCGACGGCCAGAAGAACGTCAGTTCCCACTACCTCTGGCGGACCCTCTTCACATGAGAGGCCGACAGCGACGCCGCCTTCGCATTTCGCCAGCGAGATACATTTCGCGTTCAGCCGGATGTGAATTCCTTCCGCCTCCAGGATTCCGCGCACCGCTTGGGAAATGTCTTCGTCCTCCCGTGCAATCAAGCGTGGCCCCATCTCCACAACCGTGACTTCGCTCCCGAAGCGGCGATAAATTTGGGCGAACTCCAGCCCAACATAGCTTCCGCCGACGATGATGAGGTGCTCTGGCAAGAAATCAATGTCCATCATCGATGAGTTGTTGAGGAATGGGACGTCGTGAATCCCCGGCATTTCAGGAACCGATGCGCGCCCGCCCACGTTGATATAGATCTTGTCGGCTTCGAGAACTTCATCGTTGACCACGACGGTGTTCGACGACTGAAAGCGGGCGTGGCCCTGGATGACCGTACAGTTTGTCGTTCCTCGGAGCCATTCTTCCACTCCCTTGCTTGACCTCGCGGAGGCTGCATCCTTTCGGGCTTTGACCCGCGTCATATCGGCGCGTACATCACCAACGGAGAAGCCATATTCCGCGCCTCGGCCGGCAACATGCATCGCATAGGCGCTTGCCACAAGCGTCTTTGTCGGGATGCATCCCGTATTCACGCATGTGCCGCCAAACTTATTGCGTTCGATAATCGCGACAGTTTTCCCCGCATTCGCGAACCGCGCTGCCAGGGACGGACCCGCCTGGCCCGTCCCGATGATGATTGTGTCGAAATGCTTCATCGTTGGGTTCAACGTGCCCCCTCTATGTGGATCTTGCCGTCTTTGGCTGCCTCTTCGGGCGTCTTGCCGTCCTGACGCGCGACAATATACGCGGCGTACCAACCAGACCAGTGGTGCTTCGGAGCGGCAGGCTCGTATTCACCGTGATATTTCTCAGCCTCTTGCAAGAGTTCGGTCAGCGTCGCGACATCCAGATTACTAAGGCCTCGGCCTGGCAGCCGGGTTGTGACTTCCTGAAACAGCCATCCATTGCCGTCGGGGTCACGAAACGTGGCGAATGAGCCGTAGGTGGCATGCTCCGGTGCTGGCCCGCTGATGCGACCGCTGCCGTCGAGCTGGAACTGAGAGCCTGGCGTTCCGGGGTGAAATACTTCACTCACCTCAATGCCGCGCGCGATAAGATCGCTCCGCACGGCCTCAATGTCGGAGACGATCAGGTAGAGGCCCTGGGCCGATCCTGGCGCGGCGGGCGTCATCTTC
Organism: Occallatibacter sp.; assembly: GCA_049587335.1. Lineage (GTDB taxonomy): Bacteria > Acidobacteriota > Terriglobia > Terriglobales > Acidobacteriaceae > Telmatobacter. Next base: position 12,787 of record JBAVDS010000106.1, read on the forward strand.
GTGCCAAACTGAACCGAGCACCCTGAGCCGGGCGGCGTGAACTGGACAACGCGAAAGCCGTTATCGAACGGGAAGTCGGCGTCGAGCCGCCATCCCGGCTTGCTGTAGAACTCCTTCGAGCGGTCGGCATCGGCGACCGGGATGACGACGACCTCGAATTTCGTGTCTATTTTCGCGATGCCTGAGGCGTCGTTGCTTGGGACTTTGTCTGTGCTCATCGCTACCCCCACCCCAATTACGCCAGAATCGGGGCGACAAATCTATTAGACGAACGTATCGATTTCCGCCGAAGTTCGGATTGAACTCATGTGCACAGAGCGACGTCTACTCTGTTCCGCGGGGCAATACCAAGGTATCGCCAATACCATCGTCCAATTGATTCGGCGGAGCAGCGCGGGTGTAATCGCTCCATCGCGGCAGGTCCGGTCGGAAAGGCGAGCTCGTGGTCGGCCTATAGCGAAGTCTCTGAAGAAAGGATGGTGGAGAATTGCCGGAAGCCACCTGGAAAGCTCACGAGAAACACGAACGGCTGACGATGCAAAGCGACTTACCCGACAGCGTCTTTGCGTTTCCAATACAACGTAAAGAGCCCCTGACTGACGCACAACATGTGCGCAACGCGGTGGCGCGGTTCGATCAGGTCATCGACGTATCGGATGCCGAACGAGCTTTGGCGTTTGCGAACATCGAGAAGGCTGCGAGCCATTATGGCATCAACCTCGCGGAGACGTCCTGGCACGACCTGGGCATTCATCCTCGAAAGAACAAAAAAGCGGCTGCCGCCAAAGGCGCTGCGACGCACGAACGCCGAGCGCATAGATGAGTATCTGCTCGCTCTGGTGTTGGCAAACAGAAGAAGAATTAGCCAGCGCGAAACAAGATGGCAATCTAGCAGAAACGAGATTGGGGGAAGCTGATTGAGGTCTGCAGGCAGGGTGAATGAGGCGGTTAACGACAGAGGACACCATCAATAGAACCCGTGAAATGAATTCAGGAAGAACAGGGGGCATTCGCAATCATGGATGATCAGGACTTTGACAAGTTGCTTCGCTGCTATAGGCAAGCCGTGGATGCCTGGGTAGGAGCGATTCGCGCCGAGGAATCGCTCGCCACAGAAGACCACTCCATGGTCCAGATGGAGAAGTGGGATGACGCAGGGTTCCAACTTCACGATGCCGAGCTGACGGCCAAGAAGGCGCGCGACGCATACAAAAATGCCTTGCGAAAGAAGAACTATGGATTCTAATCACCAATTAGGTCGTGTTCACACTAACTGAGGTATAATGGGTTAGTGGAGATAACTGGGGAGCAATACGAAATAATCAAGGATAGCCTGCCAATTCAGCGCGGGAACGTGAAACTTCAGAACCTCGAAGTG
>JBAVDS010000107.1:0-71624 GCA_049587335.1 Occallatibacter sp.
AGTTATAACTCGACACCGGGGAAGTTGATGTGGAGAGCGCGGTGAGCCGGTTGAGCGCGTCATAGGTGAACTTCGAGGTCAGGTTGTTGGGATAAGTGACCTCGGCCACGTTACTCGCCGTGTCATAAGAGTACGTCGTCGTCTGATTGCCCTTTCCGCACACCGCAGCTCAGAATCTTGCGCTCTTGAGATTCTACTGCTTCGGAACGAAGCGCCTGTCATCGACTTTCAATTGGATCAGGGATGTCAGCACGAATCTTGCCAACTCCTCGGATTCTTGCAGCAGCGCCTGATCGCCGCCCGATCCGATTTGCTGGATGCATTGCAAATCTCCGCTGACCTTGCCCGCATAGGAAATCGCGGTGGTCGTTGCGAAGGACACCGGTTTCGGGCAGAACTTTCGCACCGGAATTGTGCTGACATCGCCAATCTGCGTGAGCAGGCTTTGCAGCGTTTGTGTGTCGATGGTTCCGGCGGGAAACTGTTGCTTCTCCACTAACGAGCTTGTGGTGGCAGTCATCACCGCCGTGGCGCTGCCGTCCTTGTGTATTACAACGCTGTAGCCATCCGTGTTGGTGGAACCGGATTGAATGATGGTTGCCAGATCTCCAGCGCCGGAATTGGACTCCTGTCCCGTCGTCACCGTGGCTTGGCTCGCCGGCTGGATTGCCTTTTGAGCGACCAAAAGGCTGCTTTGAAGCAACCCAACAGCCGCGATCATGGTTAACGTGAAGATGACGGGGCGGATCATGAACACCCTTCCCATCGCGGACGCTTTCAGTTCTGCTATTTCCGCTATGTTTGCTCTTGCTGTCTCTGTCAGCATGGTGTCTCCTCTCGTTCAGTCAGAATTTCCGCGTGGCTTGTGTACTACGGCAATTTGGGAGTCAGCGTTCTGCCAGCGAATTTAGAGCTGCCGGAGCATTCGCCAACAGTTCATGACGAACTATGATATATGAACTCCCATGGGAGTGTAAGATCGCCATCCAAAAAATGTTATCGCTATCTCGGTCCCATCAATATATGAGTTCAGAGATCCGGCTGAAATAGAACGGGGAACCCGCAGGTAACGGGGAGGCGATTCTCGCGTTTACTGCAAAGCGCCGCTATATTCTGCCTGCTGAGAGGTTGGAGCGGCGGCAGGAGTTGGAGTACATCTGCGCAGCGAAAATGAAAAACAGCTTCCGCTTTCCGGTGCGCTTTCAACGCACAACTCCGTGCCATGACATTCCGCAATCCACTTTGCAAGTGCGAGTCCCAGTCCGGAGCCAGAGGCGGCTGCTCCGTCCGCAGGCATGACACGGTAAAAACGATCGAAAATCCTGGGCCGGTGTTCGGGGGCGATTCCAATGCCGGTATCGCGGACAGAGAGGATAATCCGCTCTCCATCAACTGCAGCGCTCAATGTAACCCTGCCGCCAGGGCGCGTGTATTTGCTTGCGTTCTCAAGCAGAATCGACAACAAGCGCGGAATGGCATACGCGTCGCCCAACAAGACCGGATCCTCTTCCGGCATTTCTATTCTGAAGTCGAGCGAAGCCTGATGAAATGCACCCTTCCAAGTCTCTGCAACCTGACTGAAAAGAGAACTGACGCGAATGGTGCGAAGGCTGATGGTCTCTGCGCCGCCATCGGCCCGCGCCAATGAAAGCAGGTTCTCCACTAGGCCGGTCATCCGCACAGTCTCTTCATGCAGCCGGCCGAGGATGGCACGGTACTCCTCGCTGCTACGCGGACGATAGAGGGCCACTTCAATCTCGGCGCGCAACAGCGAGATGGGCGTGCGCAACTCATGGGAGGCGTTGCCGGTGAAGGTGCGCACGCTGGCGAAGGCCTTGTCGATGCGCTCCAGCATCTGGTTCAACGTTTGCGAGAGATCGTGGATCTCATCCCTGGCGCTGGGCACGGGCAGCCGGATATCGAGGTTGCGATCGTTGATGCGGCGAGCCTCAGCCGCCAATACCGCAACAGGCCGGAGCGCCTTTCGACTCATCACGTGCCCGCCCGCCGCAGCCAGCAGAATTACCAGCGGCGTAAGCAGCAGCAGACTGGTGCGGAAGCTGGCCAAAAGAGCGAGCGATCGATTCATCGCGACGCCTGTTTGTACCGAATAGCGTTTTCCCCGCGCAACGATTGAGGAATTGAGGATGCGTACGTGGCGCGCACCTTGCTGGAACTCCGCAATCAAGCCCGCTGTGGGAATGCGATCCGGCGCCGGCAGATTGGGATTCTGCGCGATCATGCGCTTCGAGCGGAAGATCCAGTTACCGGATTCATCCCGCACTTGCAGATACTTGCCGTCGTCCTTGAAGTTATAGATGGCCGCAAAGTCGCTGCTTATTTGATCGAGGCTTCGTGAGGCATCCTCGTGACTCAGCAGTTCCCGCACATCGTCGACGCGCTCTTGCAAGTCATGGTATTCGGCTGCATCTACGCTGCGTTGTAGCATCCACAAACTTGCCGTGCTCAGCAAGACCGCGGCAGAGGCAAACATGGCGAAGTACCAGAGCGTCAGCCGGACTCGGATAGGCAAAGACTTCATTTCTTATCCTCTTCCGCGTACGCCGTGGCTTTGAAGATATAACCCAAACCGCGCACGGTTCCGATCAGCTTGGTGCGAAAGGGAGCGTCGATCTTCGCGCGTAAAGAGTTCACCAGAACAACGAGAGCGCTCGGCCCGACCCGATGATCCGCGCCCCAGAGATGCTCGACTAGTTCCTCGCGTGAGACACAATGGCCGGCCCTGCGCATCAGGCAGAGGAGAAGCTGATACTCCAGCCGGGTAAGATCAATACTCTGGCTGCTGCGCGAAACCGCGTGCCGCGTCGTACCGAGCACAACGTCTTCGGCCTTGATCGTGCCATCTCCTTCTTCGCGGTGATGCCGCGTGATGGACTGCAATCGCGCAACCAGTTCCGGAAAAGAGAAGGGCTTGGTCAGATAATCATCCGCGCCCGCGTCCAGACCGCGAATGATCTCATCCTCTTTGTCGCGGGCAGTCAGCATCAGCACCGGGGTGGTTCGAGCGGTCGTCCGCAGCGCTTGCATCAGAGCATACCCGTCCAACTTCGGCAGCCCAATATCCAGCACAATCGCGTCGAATTCGTGAGCCGTAGCAATCTGCAGTCCGGCTTCGCCGTCCGTGGCTGTCATGACGGCAAATCCTCGCTCATAGAGCCCCATGCGCAACAACTCCAGCATTCGTGGCTCGTCTTCGACAACTAGAATTCGCATTGGCGCCGCACATATAAGGATATATGCGAAGTGAATCAAACCGTGCCGCTGTACTTCCGAATTCATCACACATTCACAATCGCGTGGAAATCTGGCACTTAACCTTAGGAAGAATTCACTGCGCTGTTAACGGATCTTTAATAATGCGGGCTAAAGTCCTGCTTATAGCCGGCCAGAGAAAATACAATGTTTTGCCAACCCATACCTCCGGCTGCGCGAGGAGATCAAATGAGACGCTTATCCTTATTGTCCGCTCTGCTGTTGTTTCTTATAACACAGATTGGATTTAGCCAGTCAACCAGGGGAACCTTGACCGTGCGCGTAACCGATGCGGCTGGCGCTGTACTTCAGGGTGCCCAGATTCAGCTGATTCAAAGTTCCGCTTCGTTTGTTTCCGACAAGCAGGGCGAGCTTATCATTCCCAATCTTGCGCCCGGCTCTTACGAACTGAAGATTACCTTTGTGGGCTTCGCGCCCGTAACAAAAACCGTGACCATCCTATCTGGCCAGCCGTCGCGTCTGGATGCGGTATTGCAAGTTGCATCGGCTTCGCAGGATATTGTGGTTACAGCTACCGATGTTCACGGAGACGCCGAAGCAATCAACCGCATTGACAGCTCGGAGAACATTCTCAACGTCATCACCAACGATCAGATCATGAGCCTGCCCAACGCGGACGTGGCCGATGCGCTGGGCCGTATGCTCGGCGTGACGCTGGAGCGCGACGAGGGCGAAGGCAAGTACGTGCAGATTCGCGGCACCGAGCCGCGCCTGAGCAACACCACCATTGACGGTGTCGAAGCTCCGGCACCGGAATCAACGGTCAACCAAATCAAGCTCGATACCATTCCTGCGGATCTGGTCGAGTCGGTCGAAATCAACAAGTCTCTCTCGGCAAATCAGGATGGCGACGCCATCGGCGGATCGGTCAATCTGGTGACAAAGACCGCCGGCGAAGAGCCGACGATTACCGCCTTTGGCAATGGCGGCTATACGCATATCATGGATGGCCGCCATGCCAGCCAATACGGTATTACAGCGGGCAAGCGCTTCCTGCCCGGCAAGAAGCTCGGCATCCTGGGCAACTTCACTTATGACTACAATGGCCGGGGAATCGACGACATTGAGCCCTCGCCTGATCCCGGAACTCTGACGCCAAGTTATGACAGCATCGACCTGCGCGAATACCGCTATGACCGCACCCGCTGGGGCGTGGCTGGCAGCTTCGACTACAAGATGTCGGATAACTCACTTCTGTTTGCCAAAGTCTTCTACTCCGACTTCAAGGACTACGGCGATAAGTGGGTTTATACCCTTAATGACGACATTACACCCAATCCGAATGATCCATCCGGCGATCCAGCGACCATCACCGGAGATCTTCCGAAGTACTCAACCTCAAAACGTCTTCCCGACTATGGGTTGGGACTGCTGACGATCGGCGGCAATCATCTCTACACTAACTCCTGGTTCAAGTGGGAGGCTGCTGTATCGCGCGCACGTCAGTTGGCGGCAGCCGGAAATCCGGGAGCGACTTTCAAGTATGACAATACCGGTACGCAGGATAACAATGATCCTCTCTATACATTTGCCGTGAATAACTGCGCATACACCGCGAGCGCGAATCCGAGCAAGTACCGGCCGCAGTGGAACCCGGCCTGCACGGCGCCCGGATCGCCAGTCTACGATCCAGCGAATTATGAGCTGACCGAGCTTGACCTTACCAGCGGTCAAACCGAGCAACTCAACCTGCAAGGCTCTGCCGCGTATGCCTTCAACTACAATCCCGGCGGACACTTCTCGACGCTGGAATTCGGCGTAAAGGTTCGCAATCAACATAAGGGCCAGGATGCCTATTCGCCTACCTATGATATGAAAGATCCGAATAATATCATCGTGATTCCACACGGAATTTTGATGAGCCAGTTCATCAGCCCCCTCCATAATGACAATTATTATGACGGAAGCTACAAGCTGGGACCGCTGACCGACTTCGACTCAATCGTCGCCTATTTCAATGCAAACCCCGGCAAGTTTCCCCTCGATTTCAACCAAACCCGCATCGGCTCCGATGCCAGCAACTTCAATCTGGAGCAGCGGATTACAGCCGCCTACATCATGAATACCTCGCAATTCGGCAAGCTGCATCTGCAGGCCGGATTACGGCTTGAACAAACGAATATCAAAACCACCGGGTATCAGGTTACACAAGATTCGGATGGCTATACATGGGACGGAACGACGCCGGTGAACGGATCAAAGTCGTATCTTGATCTTCTTCCCAGCGTACAGGCCAAATATGCTCTCAATAGCAACTCCGACATTCGCGCATCTTACGGCCGTGGCATTGCGCGGCCAGATCCGCAAGATTTGATCCCATACGTCACGGTGGACTCATCGCAGACTCCCACCGCTGAAGGCATAGGAAATCCGAAGTTGGTTGCCGAACACGCAAACAGCTTCGATCTTCTCTATGAGCACTATCTGAATCCACTCGGCATCCTTCAGGCTGGATTCTTTTATAAGTCACTGAATGACCCGCTGGCATCGGAGACGACTCAAATCAATTCGCCCAAATATGGTCCGACGATTGTTACGCAGCCGACCAATGCGGGCAGCGCCTGGGTCTATGGTATTGAGCTTGACTATCAACAGCATCTTTCCTTCCTTCCCGGCGCGCTCGGCGGGCTTGGCTTCGATGGGAATTACACCTACAGCAACTCCCAGGCGCAGAATGTGAACCCGCTGCGCACCGATAATCCCGCACTTCTGCGTCAGACGCCCAACACCTGGAATATCGGTCCCAGTTACGATCGAAAGCGGCTTTCCGTTCATATGGGCTTTGAGTACAACGGCGCCAGCATCTACTCGTACCAATATACGAATGAGTCGTATGAGACCGATTCATCCGGCAATCTGATTCTCGATAGCAACGGCAATCCGATCAAGCAACCCAGCCCGCAGGTTGGCGGAGTAAAAGGCCCATTTGGCGATAACTATCTGTATGCCCACCTTCAAGTCGATGCCCAGGCAAGCTACCGCATTGGCAAGGGATTTGAAGGCTACGTGCAGGGACTCAATCTAACCAATGAGGTCTTCGGCTTCTACTACGGAAGCCCGCAGTATGTTGTTCAGCGGGAGTACTATCATCCCACTTATGGCGCGGGAATTCGCTGGACCTCACGCCACGATAAGTAGTCGCATCACGAGCTACCCTTCAAAGACGCGGCCAGCCTCGCTATTATGGTGCGAGACTGGCCGCGGATCGCTTTCACAATCTGAAATGAGGAAATTCACGATGAATCAGAGCTTTTCTTGTCTTCGCGCCTTCCGTCCCGTTGCCAGCATCCTGACGGGCCGCATCTTTTTTAGCGCTGCCATTGCGTTGGCAGCCGGCCTTATGTCGACAACGGTACAGGCGCAAAAGCCCGCGCCATCACTGCAACTTACCAAAACCATCGTTCTCGCGGGCGTCAACGGCAAATTCGACCACCTAGCCCTGGATGAGGCGGGCAATCGCCTCTTTATTGCCGCCACCACCAATCATTCGGTTGAAGTGATCGACCTGAACACCGACAAGGTGCAACAGAGCATCACCGGACTGGGAAAACCGCATGGGCTGGCATGGATTGCGGCGAACGCCAGCCTTTATGTGGCCGATGGAGCGCTCGGCGAACTCAGGGTCTACAAGGGAACGCCGCTCGCGCTGGCGGGGAAGATCAAACTCTCCGACGACGCGGACGACATGGTCTATGACAGCGCCAACCAACAGCTCTTCGTGGGCCATGGCGGATCGGACGCAGCTAATCCCGCGCGAGTCGCGATTGTGGACACAGCGCATTTCAGCTTGATTGCGAATCTCCCCACGGCCGCCCACCCGGAGGCCCTCGACATCGATCCGCAGAGCGGGCGAGTTTTTGCTAATATCGCAGATTCCGCTGAAATCGCGGTGATTGGAACCGGCACCAAGACAATTGCGGCACAGTGGAAGGTGACTAAGGCCGCGGACAATGTGCCGATAGCCTTCGATGGCGGCAACAACTTGATTTATATTGCCTGCCGTACGCCCGGAACGGTGATTGCGATCGACGCCGCCACCGGAAAAGAGGTAGCCAGCCTATCGGCGGCGGGCGGAGCAGACGATCTCTTCTACGATCCTGCGCTGCACCGTGTGTATGTGATCAGCGGAGCTGGTGAAGTGGATACGTACCAGGTGGACCAAGCAAAGAATCTGCATCCGCTGGATGTGGTGCATACGGCTTCCGGAGCTAAGACGGCATTGTTTGTTCCAGCGCGGAATCTGCTGTATGTCGGCGTGCCAAGCGCGGGCGGGCATCCGGCGGAGATTCGCATTTACTCAACGGCAACCGCGCAAGCGGCCGATGCAGCGCCGACGGCTGGCCCTATTGCGCAGGAGGACAACGAACTCAAGTTCGTTGTCCTTGTCAGCCGCCACGGAGTGCGTTCGCCCACAGGCAAGACGGAGCAGTTGAATCAATTCGCCGCTCAGCCCTGGCCGGCGTGGAGTGTTCCTGCCGGCTACCTGACCGCGCATGGCGCGCACCTCATGACTCTCTTTGGCGTTTATGACCGCGAAGAATTGGCCGCAGAAGGACTGCTTGCACCCGATGGTTGCACGGATGCTACACGCATCCGTGTGATCGCCGACTCCGACCAGCGCACACGCGAAACCGGCAAGGCGCTGGCAGCCGGACTGGAGCCGGGTTGTGCGCTGGAAGTCAGCGCCCTTCCGGAGGGAAGCGCCGATCCGCTCTTTCATTCTCTCGGTGCGGGAGTAGGAGATCCGGATAAGTTGCTGGCTACAGCAGCCATCTCTGGCCGCATCGGCGCGAATCCGCAAGGACTCGCCGAGGCTTACCGTCCACAACTCGAAGCGCTTGAAGAGGTGCTGCGCGGATGCAATTCTGGCGCCGCCTGCACGAAACCGGAGTTGCCCAAGTCGCTCTTCGATCTTCCTTCCTCCATTGCGCCTGGGAATGGCGATCATATGGTCGAGCTGCGCTCGCCACTCGGAATGGCCTCCACCATGGCGGAAAATCTTCTGCTCGAATACACGGAAGGCATGGACGCGGCGAATGTCGGGTGGGGCCACGTGGACATTCACAACCTGCGAGAGCTGTTGCAACTCCATACTGCCAGCGAAGACATCTCCGGGCGTACCGGCTACATTGCTCGCGCGCAATCCTCGAATCTGCTCTTCCACATTCTTCAGTCCATGCGGCAGGCGGGCGACGCGCAGCCCGTGACCGGCGCGCTTACCAAATCTGACGATAAGCTCCTGATTCTCGTCGGCCACGATACCAACCTCGCCAACATCGCCGGCGCGCTCGGTCTCAACTGGCTGATCGATGGACGCCGCGACGATACGCCGCCGGGCGGGGCACTGACCTTTGAACTGTGGAAGAGCCGCGCTACGGGAGCGTTTTCGGTACGAACCTTTTACACGGCGCAAACCCTCGATCAGATGCGCAATGCAACCCCGCTCAGCCTTCAGAATCCTCCCGAACGCGTGCCCGTCTTTGTTCCCGGATGCGGCCAGGCGGATGGCTCCTGCACGTGGAGCGCATTTCAACAGGCGGTGCAGGCTGGAATCGACTCGACGTTTGTAAGATGATTCTTGTTCATGCACTGGTCTGGTTGTGACCATAGACTGGATGAACAGGATGCGCAGGCACGGTTCATGCCGGTATCAAGATTGAGTTGCCTCTCTGAATCGATTTAACCTTATAGGCAGATGAATTCCCTTTCGCGGAGAATCCCGGTCATCAGAAATCTCAAGCTCATTCCCTTGTTTCTGCTCTTTCTCTTCGCCTCTGGCTTTACTGGAGCGCGGGCGCAAGGCGGTCCGCCTTTCATCACTGACGATCCTGGCACGCCCGGCAACCACCACTGGGAGGTCAACCTCGGCTGGATCGCCAACCACAACCCCGGCAATGCCTACTATCAACTGCCCGACATCGATATGAACTACGGCTGGGGCGACCGCATTCAGCTCAAGTACGAGCTGCCGCTGGCCGCGGCTACCGATCAGCACAACACCACGCGCGCCAGTCTCGGCGAGTCGCTGCTGGGCATCAAGTGGCGGCCCTACGAGCATCACACCGCGGGTGAACCAAAATCCGATGAAAACATGACCTTCTCGCTCGGCACTTATCCGCAGGCTTCGATCAACAATCCCACCAGCGCCGTTCGCCGCGGAATTGTGGAGAATGGTCCGCAGTATTATCTGCCGATAGAGTTCACAGCCAAATTAGGACCAGTTGGCTTTGATGGCGAGGTAGGGCGCTGGTTCGGCAACAAACTTGTTCCCAGCCGATGGGGGCGCGGGCTGATTGCAGGGCATGAATTCAACGAGCGGCTGGAACTCTACGGCGAGATCTACGACTTGCAGGACGCCAATCGCATTGACGGCACGCCCAAGCAACGGACGTTGACGCTGGACATGGGCGGCCGCCGGACGCTGGACCGCGGCGGTCATCTGCGGCTGCTGTTCATGGGCGGTCGCGGCATACAGGCGGTCACGCGGCAGAACAGCGAGCCAAATTGGATTGCGTATCTGGGCGTGCAGATTCTGCTCGGACCGAAGGAAGATGCGCAGCAATGAAGTAATGAGCGGGCGGAGCTGCCGGCCCGGAAAATGCTCTGCCCCGCTGCAAGCCCTCAGATCCGCATCGGCATCAGCACGTAGCGGTACTTGTACTCGGCTTCGGGGTCTTCGGGGCGCATCTGCCCAGCCGATTGCGAGTCCTTGAACTCCAGCCGCACCTCGCCTTCGTTGTTGAGCGCCTTGAGGAATTCCAGAATATAGCCGGAGTTGAAGCCGACGGCGATCGGGTCGCTCGCGTAGGGCGTATCGATGGTGTCTTCGCTCTCGCCGGATTCGGTGGAGCTGGAGCTGATCTTCAGCTCATTGCTCTCCAGGCGTATGCGGATGGCGCCGGAGCGCTCGTCGGCAAATTGCGCGACGCGTTGGATCGCCGCGGCCAGTTCGCTGGAGCGGACAACCGCGAATTTGTTGTTGTCGCGCGGCATCACCGCCTCGAAGTTGGGGAACTGGCCGGAGAGCTTGCGGGTGCTCAAGGTGCGATGGCCGACGCGGAAGAAGAGTGTATGTTCGTCGTCGGCAAACTCGACCTTCTCCGCCTCGGTGACGGAGAGCAGTTGTTGCAGCTCTTGCAGCGCCTTGCGCGGAATCAGCACGCGCTTTTCGCCGCTGATGCCATCGAGTGTTTCGTTGGGCTTTTCGACGTAGGAGAGGCGATGGCCGTCGGTGGCAACCATGGCCAGCGATTCGGCCTTGAGGACCAGCAAGGCGCCATTCAGCGTGTACCGCGATTCTTCGTTGGAGATGGCGAAGATGGTGCGGTTGATCAGCGTCTTCAGCGCACTAGCCGAGATGCCGGTAGCTGCGACGGCGGGAAAATCGGGAACCTGCGGGTAGTTGGCGCGCGCCATGCCGACCATCTTGGTGTTGGAGCGGCCGCTGCGGATCTGGACCCAGTGATTGTCGAGCAGCTTGATGGAGATGTCGCCATCGGGAAGCAGCTTGATGTAGTCGTACAGCTTGCGTGCGGGGATCGTGCAGGCTCCAGGCTTTTTGATCTTGGCGGGCGCGCTGGTGCGGATGGCCTGGTCGAGATCAGTCGCGGTGATGCTCAGGCGGTCGCCCTCGGCCTCGATGAGGAAGTTGGAGAGAATGGGAATCGTGGTCTTGCGCTCAACGACGCTCTGCGTAGCGGTGAGCTCTTTTACCAGCTCCTGACGGCTTACGGTAATCTCCATGGCTGCCTCCTGCGCGATCGGCTTCTCAACTTCTTCCGTTTCGACGTTTGACATGAATCCACCCTCGCTTTGCTTGGAGCGAAAAACCCGTTTGAAGTAGATTCCGCACTGGCCACACTGTACAACAACGGACGGCCCGGCGGAAATGGCTTTCTTTTCTACTTCTTGATTGTATTCATCCTGGAGTTCCCGTGCGCGTGGAAAACAGGGGCGCATCTCTGGATTCCAGGGCTTTGATACGGCGGCGGAATACGATGCGCAAGGGCTGCACCCCGGCCTCGCATGAGCTGCGCTTTTCTCCATGCGATGCACGCTGCGCGACGGAGGAGGAAAACAGAGTGTAGATAAAGAAATAAGACAGTAGTACCCGTCGTTCAGGTCGGAAAAGTGGAAATTTGGCGGAAGGAATTGGCAGTGAAGGGGTTGAAGCCGGGTCGAGTTTTCTAAATCGTGGCTGTGGAATTGAGGGCAATTGGAAATCAGGGCAGGAGCGCTGCTATACGGCCTGTCTTTCCCACGACTCCCACAGAGGGTGCGAAAAGGGCTGTGTAAAGCCGATACTTTGTGTGAAAAGCGTGACCGGAGCCGCTTGATTGTTGATCTTTGAAACGTCGGGCTATCCACAGCGGGCGAAGATGGCAAGAATGCCGGGAGGGTTTCCAGGCGGGTTGAAGCGCTGCTCGACAAGGCGATTCCCGACGTTGGCAACTGAGGAATATGCTTCCCATTCCAGCATCGCGCAAAAGGGAAGTATCTTCTTTCGATCGAGGATTGACGAGGAAGCGACGTACACTTTGCGCAGGGGAGCTTGGGGGATGAGCATTGATGTCGGACGGCTGGAGGATGAGCTTCTGCTGATGTCGTCTGCGGAGACTCCAGGCCGGGAGTTCTGCGAGGCGATTTCAGAGTTGGCTCGAACCGGGCGCTTCGAGCAACTGCGCGAGGTGCTGCCCGGCATTGTTTATGACGAGCTTTGGGCGCGCTACGAGCAGGATGCAGAGGCTTTCGTGGCCGGCTGGCGGATGCTGGCGCAGGAGATGCGCCAGGGCTTCATCCAGCACGCGCGGCAGAGGCTGACCTCGCTGACGCGGCTGCAGCAGGCCGGCAATGGCGGCGCGACGCCCGCCTGGCAGGAGATTCAGCGCGCCCTTGACGGACATCAAAACGATCTGCTGCGGACGGCGATTGCTCTGGAGCTGCTGGAGCTTGTGGAGCCGGCGGTGATGCGCGCCACGCAACTGCGCGAGTGTGTGGTGGAGGCGCCCAGTTCAGAAGAGGCCGACCGCTATCTGGATGAGGCGACACGCTGCTACTTTTATGGCTTGTTCACCGCCTGCGCCGTGATGTGCCGCTCGGTTCTGGAAGAGGCGATCAAGCAGAAGCTGCCGGCGGCGCTGACGCGGCAGATTCGCACTCGCTATCGCAATACGGCAACCCTGGGCAACCTGCTGCATGAGGTCAACAACAATCTGCTGATGACCGGCTTCGATGCGGATTTTCCCCGCGTGGCCAATCTGGTGAACGACATTGGCAGAAAAGCGGTGCATCAGGGCCTCTTGTCGGAGGATGAGGCGCGCGGCTGCCTGCAAAATGCCCGCCAGTCGCTGCAACTGCTGCTGCGGAGATAATAACGCAGAGCGCTGGATGAGATGCGCCTTTTATACTGATAATTCCAATGTCTTATGCAGCGGCCATCGATCAATTGAACTCCATGACGCCAGAGTTGTATACCGCCAGCGGTCAGCCGCGGCGGAAGTTCTCCCTCGACGAGGTGCGCATTCTGCTGGCCGCGCTGGGCAACCCTGAGCGCCGCTTTCCCTCGGTGCTGATTGCCGGAACCAACGGCAAAGGCTCGACGGCTGCGACGCTGGCCTCGATTCTGCGTCTCTCCGGAATGCGTGTGGGCCTCTATACTTCACCGCATTTGGAGCGCGTCAATGAGCGGATTCGCATCGGCGAGGATGAGATTGGCGACGAAGCCTTTGCCGCCTTCTACTTTCGCGTTCATGATGTAGCGCAGAGGCTGGTGCTGGAGGGAACACTGCCACAACTTCCCAGTTTCTTTGAGATTCTGACGGCGCAGGCCATGCTTTACTTTGCCGAAGAAGAGGTTGAAGCGGCGGTGCTGGAGGTGGGCATGGGTGGACGGCTGGACGCAACCAATATCGTCGATCCCCTCCTCTCGGTGATGACTGACATCTCGCTCGACCACACGGAGTGGCTAGGCACGACGATCGCTGCGATTGCGCGGGAAAAAGCTGGAATTCTGCGGCAGGGCGGGACTCTGATCACGCTGCCGCAGCATCCGGAGGCGAATCAGGTCTTGGAGGAGACAGCGGCCGCGCTGGGCGTGCGAACGGTGAATGCTGCGGCATATCTGCCGGAGAGCAGCGCCGAGGGTACCTACACGATCGAGGCGCTGGGAGCACTGGTCGAGGTTGCATCGCCGCTGACGGGCGCCCATCAGAAGCGCAATGTGGCGCTGGCCATTGCCGCTGCCGTTGAGTTGGCTGAGGCTAACAGTTTTCCGGTTACGCCGGCGAAGATCGCCGAAGGAATCAGGCGGACGCGCTGGCCGGCAAGGCTGGAGCGCATCCGGCGCGGCGACACGGAATGGATTTTGGATGTGGCGCATAACCCTGCCGGGGCAAGCGCGCTACGCGACGGGCTTGGCGGCCTTCCCGTCAGGACGCTGATCTTCAGTTGTCTGCGTGACAAGCCGGTTGTCGAGATCGCTCGGATTCTCTTTCCCCTCTTTCAGACGGTGATCTTTGCGCCGATTCACTCATCGCGGGCGATTGCGATCGAGGAACTGGAAGTGGCAGCCCGAGAAACAGGAACGGAGGCTATCAGCGCGGGGTCGGTGCGCGAGGCCTTGCAGTTGGCTGAGGCGCGTGAGCAGGGAGGAATGGTGGTTCTCTCCGGTTCGGTCTACCTGGTGGGCGAAGCGCGTTCGCTGTTGCTCGGAGGGGGGCGAGCATGACGCGTCTGCGCCCCAATCCGCTGCCCTGGATCTGCCGCTGGCGCACCAACCTGATCCAGACGCCGCTCTTCGGGTTGTTTACCGCATTCTTCGGAAGTCTGGCGCTGCTGGTCTCGCTGGTGGACAAGAAAGGCAATGTGCAGCATAGGATTGCGCGGCTTTGGGCGCGCAGTTGCATTTGGATTTCTGGCTCAAAGCTCACCGTGATTGGCGGGGAAAATCTTCGCAAACATCCAGTGGCCGTATATGCCTCAAACCACACGTCTTACATGGATACGCCCGTCATTTTTTCCGCCCTTCCCTTTCAATTTCGCATTTTGGCGCGCAAGGAATTATGGTCTATTCCATTCATAGGATGGTATTTAAATCGATCAGGGCAGATGCCGATCGATACCAATAATCCGCGCGCCTCGCTCTCCAGCCTGAGCGAAGCAGCCCGGGCGCTGCGTGCCGGCATGGCGCTCTTTGTCTTTCCCGAGGGCCGACGCACGGCAGATGGCGAGCTGCGTCCCTTTCTTTCCGGAGCCGCCTATCTGGCGATTCGCGCACAGCTTCCCCTGGTGCCGATGGCGCTGAGCGGAGTCTACGAGCTGCTGCCGATTCATACCCGTCATTTCTATCCCGGAGAGCTGACGCTCACGGTTGGCTCGCCGATTGAGACAGTGGGAATGAGTTTGCGGCACTCCGATGAACTGACGGCGCAACTGCGCGCGGCTATCGAAAAGCTGCGTCAACCGGAGGGCGGGGAGTCCGCGGACCGGCTTGAAGTTGAGGCTGTTGGTACGGAGGTTTGAAAGATTATTCAGGAGCCACTATCGCATGGGGCGCTTTTGTGATTACACTTGTTGCTGCCATGTGCGTTCATGTTGCAATTCCTGAGCCTACCGGCGCCGATTCAACTTACA
Source organism: Occallatibacter sp. (assembly GCA_049587335.1). Classification (GTDB taxonomy): domain Bacteria; phylum Acidobacteriota; class Terriglobia; order Terriglobales; family Acidobacteriaceae; genus Telmatobacter. The sequence continues at coordinate 14,926 of JBAVDS010000107.1, forward strand.
ATCAGCGCTCGCTGCCTGCCTACCTTGTTGCTTTGCGTTCCGCCGGGGCAACTCCAATTCTTGTTCCACTGCATGAGCGCCAGGATCGCGTTGCGCGGCTGCTGGCGGGGGTGCAGGGAATCCTGCTGCCGGGCAGCCGCTTTGATGTGGACCCGCAGCGCTACGGTGAAGATCCGGTGCCGGAGTGCAGTGAAGCCGATCCTGAGCGGACGGCCGTCGATGAGCTGCTCCTCCAGGATGCCTTCAACCTGCATAAACCCATTCTGGCCATCTGCGGAGGCGCGCAGAGCCTGAACGTCTGGCTGAACGGCTCGCTGGTGCAGGATTTGAAGACCGCCGTCGATCACCATCCCGGCCGCGATGTGGTGCAGGCGCATCCAGTGCGCATCGCGCCTGGATCGATGCTGGCCGGGTTGGTTCCTCAAGGCTATCCCGGCGAGCCAGAGGTCAACTCCAGTCACCACCAGGCCATACGGACTCCCGGGGACAATCTGCGGGTGAGTGCGGTCTCTTCCGTGGACGGTGTTGTGGAAGCGGTGGAACTGGATTCGCGTGAGCACTTCGTTCTGGGCGTGCAATGGCATCCGGAGCGAACCTACACGCGCAGCGCATTTTCGCGCGCGATCTTCGCTGCCTTTGTGCAAGCTGCTGTGGTCTGGCAGCCGCGGCGGATCGCCGACTTGGTGGCGAGGGCTTGAGCGCGGAAGCGGATTCAGACCACTCGCGGCTCAATGCTTTGCTGATCGAGGCTGGACTGGAGCCGTTGGAGATCGGGATCGCCCGCCTCTTTGAGGTCTATCTTTCGCTTATTATTCGCTGGAATATGCGCGTCAACCTGACAGCGATTCGTGAGGAAGAAGAGATTCTTCGCCGGCATTTTGTCGAGTCGATCGCCTGCGCCCGCGCCCTTCCAGCTGGAATCGTGACGCTGCTGGACTTCGGCTCAGGAGCAGGCTTTCCTGGAATTCCCATTGCGCTCTGTCGTCCGGAGATTGCCGTGACAGTGGCTGAGTCGCAAGGCAAGAAGGCCGCGTTTCTACGTGAGGCCGTAAGAGTCCTCGAACTCTCCGCTACCATCCACTCCGCCCGCGCTGAAACGCTCAGCTCGACCTTTGACTGCGTGGCCATGCGGGCCGTCGACAAGATGGAAGTCGCCGTCCAGGCGGCGGCGCAGCTCGTCAGACCTGGAGGCTGGCTGGCGCCGATGACGACCATTACCGACCTTCCAACACTCCAATCCGCCGCCGGTTCAGAGTTCACCTGGAAGGAAGCTCTGCCGCTGCCGGGCAGCGAGGAGAGGGTGATCGTGTTGGGGCAGAGTGTGTTTTCAAATTGCAGATAGGTTTAAGCTGTTTGGTGATCGAATATGTCGTCTGATTGAGGGTTAATGTATGCGAACGATGTTAAGACTGGCTGGATCAGTGCTATTTTTTGTTTTTTTGGGGACTGTGATCGCGCAGGCTGACAACTTGACCAAGTTGGTCAAGAAAGCGGTGGAAGAAAGTACCCTTGATCAACCCGCAACAAAGCCTTTTCATTTGAGGGCCGAGTTCGCTCCCAGCCATGAACGGGACAACGGAACAAATCGCAATGGTGTCATCGAAATTTGGTGGGAATCCCCGACGCAGTGGCGGCGTGAAGTGCGCTCGCCGGAGTTCCACCAAATTATGGTAGTGGACGGGGAGAGAGAGTGGCAGAAGAATGACGGTGACTACTTCCCGCAATGGTTGGATGAGCTTGCTGTGGCCATCGTTCGACCCGTACCGCTGCCAACAGAGGTGTTGCTCCAGCGGGTGAAGACAGCGAAGGTGCGCAGTATTATGGGGCTGACGATTTTAGATTGGGATCCGATCAGTGGGCCAGGAGATGCGCGGAGCAACGGCAAGGGGAATTTGGCCTTGAAGGACCAGTCAGGCGAATTGTTGTACGCAGGCGGACCGGGATGGGGCGGGCAATATCGCGATTTCAGGGTATTTCAAGGGCGAATGATCGCTCGGACAGTAGCTTCTGGATTTCTTGAATTGACCGCCAATGTGAGTGTTCTCGAAGACCTGGGCTCAACTCCGAATGGATTTTTCGACGTGAACGCACCTGGGGGCGACGCACAAGCAATTGATTCTGTCGTTCTGGATGAAGCGGAATTGAGCAAGAATCTGCTGCCAGGCAATCCTATCGTCTGGCCGCCGCTTCTCGATGGCCCGCTCGAAGGCGTCGTCTGGACCGACGTGGAGATTGACAGGTCGGGGCATATTCGGGATATTCATTGGCCAATCTCAGATAATCCAGGGCTAGAGGTCGCGGCGGATCAGGTCTTTCGTGCCATGCGATTTCAGCCCGTCCTGCGTAACGGACTCCCAGTACAAGCCGTTGGACGGGTCTCCCTGCACTTCAAGACGGTGCGTCCGCTCGGTATTGAAACATTTGACAGTGCGCGCAATTACTTTGAACGAGGCCGGAAGGCAAGCTATTTGTCGGCAGGGGCGAGTGCGCCATACATTCTGCGCGCGGAGTTTCAGGCACCCACTCAGGACGGTCCTCAAACCGGCCGCTATGTAGATACTTGGATGGGCGCGACGGAGTGGAAGCGCGAGGCTTGGATTGGTTCGAGCCATCTGGTTCGAACCCAGACAGGCGAGAAGTATTATCTGATCGCCGAAGGGCCAGATGCAGCACTGTTGAGGCTTGTCATGCAATTCATAGAACCGATTCCATCTGCCGAGACTATGACAGAGTCTGACTGGCACATTCGCAGAGATGTGTTTGAAGGGGTGCCGGCAATTCGTGTTGATCGGGGACCAGACCGCTCCGAGACCGAGATGGTCCAAGCAAAATGGCCGTGTTACTGGTTTGACGAGTCCGGTCATCTACTGAGAAGTAATACTGCCGGATTCGATCTACGATTCAAAGAGGCGAGTGTTTATGACGGCGTTGAGCTATCACGTCAGATTGATGTGTTCCAGAGCGGAGAGCTGGTCATGCATTTGGTTATCAAAGAGATTGGTCCGGCGGATGCGGACGCCGGCAAGGATTTCAAGCTGAAAGGGCATGAGACTCAGCACATATTTACGGCTGAAACCCGGTAGGATCGTTGCATAAAAGACGCTTGTAACTACTGAACGCTTGGGCGCTCAGTTTGCCAGTTTGATGAGAGCCAGCTTCTTGATTGCAGCCAGATCCTTCTGAGTCTTCACCACCATGCGCAAGCCGGTTCCCTCCGGGTAGCGCGGCGCTTCATCGAGCAGTTTGAGAGTGCTTTGAGAGAGATTGGCCTGCCGCGCGGCAGCAACCGCCTTGTCGCCGAAGACCAGCGCGACGCGGAAGCAGCCCAGGGAAGGAGCCAGATAGATGATATTTCTCTTCTTGACTTTGAGGCGCAGCGCCCAGCCAGCCTTGATCGAGTAAGAGTTCCACTCCTGCACAACAACCTTCTGCTCCGCAAACCAAGCGATGAGTTCCTGCCAAACCACGGCTGCTGGACCCAGGGCAGAGGCGAGTTCATCTGCCGTAGGCGCTGTTGCTTGTCCGATGAATGCGTTTGGGTTTTCCATCTTGCTTCCTTTTTTCCGGGACCAGTTTATAACGCCAGATGTGACAGAAGCCGAAGAAGTTTATTGAAGTGGCTGGGAGGAATTGTAATTCGTAAGTGTGGAACGAGGCAGCGTGGAGTAGATTTGTTCCACGTGAAACATTTTGGGAATCGTGCCAAATCGGGCGAAGTTCCACGTGGAACAAATCTCCGAAAATCCCAAAATGGGCGCAGAATCAAACCAAACCTCGCCCCCAGAAACCTCCTTTTTCTACCCGAAATCACAAAAGTTTTCCACCGATCCGCCGGTTTTCGGCTCTTTTGAATGCTGCCGGCAACATCCCAGTGAAGGTATTGCCCTATATAGGGTTATTCATCCAGAGATCCGCACAGCCGCGGGAGGTTTCCACAGCTTTGCCCGGTTCTCCACAACGCAAGCGGCTGGCCTGAAATCCGGCCTTCCCTATACTCTGAAGAGCCATGGGCAAGATACTCGGAATTGTCAACCAGAAGGGCGGAGTTGGCAAAACCACAACCGCGATCAACTTGGCTGCATGCTTGGCACTGGAGGGTCTCAAGATCCTCCTGGTGGATTGCGATCCCCAGGCCAATTGTTCCTCCGGCCTCGGATTTCAGCGCGACGACAATCGCCATTCGATCTACGACGTGCTGATGGGAGACTCCCCGGCAGATCAGGTCATTCTGCCCACGGAGATCGATCTGCTCTCGTTGCTGCCAGGCTCAAAGAATCTCACCGGCGCCAATATCGAGCTGGCCGGGGCCGAGAATCGCGCGATTCGTCTGCGCACGGCGCTGGCGCCGATCCAGTGCAATTACGATCTGGTGATTTTGGACTGCCCGCCGGCGCTGGACCTGCTCACCCTCAACGCGCTGGCCGCCGCCGATACGCTGATCGTCCCGATGCAGGCTGAATACTTTGCGTTGGAGGGCGTCTCCGAGCTGATCTCGACGCTGGAGCGTGTGCGCGCCGCCTACAACCCCGATTTGACGATCGAGGGTGTCCTGCTGACGATGTATGACGACCGCACGAATCTGGCTCAGCAGGTGACCGAGACTCTGCGCGAATACTTCAAAGAGCGCCTTTATCGAACCGTGATCCCGCGCAATGTGCGGCTGGCGGAGGCGCCCAGCCACGGGAAGCCGGTGGCGCTTTACGACTCTCGATCGCGCGGCACGGAGAGTTACTTCGAATTGGCCGGGGAGTTCATCGCCCGCAATCGGATAGAAATTCCCCCCCGCAGGCCGGGCAGCAACACCGAAGATGCGGAGAAGAAAAGCTCTGGAGATCGTGCCGGAATCGAGGAAGTTCAACTATGACAGCCACCGTACCTGACAACAAACGCCGCGCACTGGGCAAGGGGTTGGATTCTCTGCTGCCGCGCGTGCCAGCCGCACCTGTGCCCTCCGCCGCGGAGACGGAGGGGGGGAAGCCTCTGGAAGTCTCCCTCGAACTGATCGATCGCAATCCCTTCCAGACACGCTCGCAGATGAACCAGGAGCAGTTGGGCGAGTTGGCCGCGTCGATCACTGCTAATGGAGTCGTACAGCCGATTCTGGTGCGTCCGCTGGCCAATGGCCGCTACCAGCTGATTGCCGGCGAGCGGCGTTGGCGCGCCTCGGAGCTGGCCGGCAAAAAGACGATTCCGGCGATTCTCCGCCAGGTCTCCGACGAGCAGGCGATGGAGATCACCATCGTCGAGAACTTGCAGCGCGCCGACCTGAACCCGATGGAGCAGGCGCGGGCCTTCGAGCGGCTCTCTCGCGAGTTTCACATGACGCAGGAGCAGATGGCTGTGCGCACCGGCAAAGATCGCGCCACGGTGGCTAACTTTTTGCGTTTGTTGAGGTTACCGGAATCCGTACAGGCACGAGTCGAGTCTGGAGAGCTGAGTTTTGGCCATGCGCGAACGCTGCTGGGCTTCGAGCACGCCGAGGAGATCGAGAAGGCGGCACAGCGCATTTTGGCGCTTTCGCTTTCTGTTCGTCAGACAGAGAGCTACGTGCAAAACCTCATTCATCCGGAGCGGAGCGCCAAGAAAGAAGCTAAACCCGAGCCTCCCATCGATCCCAATGTCCGCGAGGTTCAGGAGCAGTTGCAGCGCGCCCTCGGCCTCAAGGTTCACATTGAAGACCACAGCGGCCGCGGCAAAGTCATCATCGAGTACGCGCGTCTGGAAGACTTCGACACGCTACTGGAGCAGTTGGCGGGAAAGTAAGCCGCCGGGAACAAGTCAGCCCCAACCGGCGGACTGGTAGTCTTGTGCGATCAAACGCCTGTTGGCCCGGCCTCTTTCCGTGTGAAAACCTCTCCGGCGAGAATCATCAGAATGCCCGCGATCCACAGCACGTGGCCGATCAGCGGAACCAGTGGAATCATGCCAAACAGAATCCAGGTTCCCGCAATGAAGAGGAGGATGATTCCAGCCATGATGCGGCGCAGCCAGATGAGCTTGGGAAAGAACAAAAAAATCATATAGAGCAACAGCAGCGGATTGATCCAGCCGCTCAGGATGGCAAGAAAATACTGCGAGTGCCACATCTCCGGATTCCATGTGTTCACCAGCGTAATCCATGCGCAGCGCGAGCCGAGCAGGACATCCGGATTGCTATTGATCGGCGTGGCCGCCTCTCTGCACGCGGGCAGGAAAAACGCCGCAACATAAATACAAAATCCGGCGATGCGTGAGATCAGAATAGTGCGAGTAACCGCAGCACTGCGCGTGCTCAGAGACATGAACTCCTCCTAAAATCCCTTCTGGGCGAAAGCAAGCCATTCGGACGTCAGACCTGCATCACTTCGGCTTCCTTTTTGTGGGAGAGCTCTTCCATGCGGCGGATCTCTTCGTCGGTCATCTTTTGGACTTCTTCGAGGGCGCGCTTCTCTTCGTCCTCGCTGATCTTCTTGTCCTTGGCGAGTTTTTTGAGGGCATCGTTGCCGTCGCGGCGAACGTTGCGGACGGCGGTGCGGTGCTCTTCGAGGTCGCGGTTGATGTGTTTGCAGACCTCGCGGCGGCGCTCCTCGGTCATGGGCGGAACAGGGACGCGGATCACCTTGCCATCGGAGATGGGGTTGAAGCCAAGATCGGAGTTGCGGACAGCCTTTTCAATCTCCTTGACCATGCTGGGTTCCCAGGGGGCGATCAGAATCATCTGCGCCTCGGGCGAGGAGACTTGAGCGACTTGGTTAATGGGCATGGGGGTGCCATAGTAGTCCACCTTGACCTGGTCGAGCATATGCACACTGGCGCGGCCGGTGCGGGTGGAGGCGAGACTGGCCTGGAAGGTAGCCACCGCGCCATCCATGCGGCGGCGCAGATCGGCATTGAGTTCTTTGAGCGCCGGAATACCGGCCATATAGGAAGCTGCCATTGGGTTCGTCCTCTTACATCCAAAACATTATATTAACGAATCGCGGCTGCGGGTAGACGATTTGGTGCGAACGAATTACGGTTGAAAGGAAGGTTCGCGCAGTAAGTTATACATAATACATACACATAATCGAAACATCAGCTATCTGTAAAAAACCGTTGACAACTTTGGCTATTGATGTAAACTAAAACCGCGGTTGGGTGTGCCGATTTTTTCGGTGCTTAGGGTTTATACCCTCCCGGCCGACCTCTCGGGGGCCATCTTGTATGGCCCCTTTAATTTTGTCGGAAGTTTCAAGAAAAGATTTTCACTCAGGGAGGGCCATGCATCTCCTTTATCTCGACGAATCCGGTTCTGTTGCCGACCCGCAACAACGGCATTTTGTTCTCGGTGGGTTAAGCATCTTTGAACGTTCGACACATTGGATTGAACAAGAACTCAATCAAATCGCATTACGCTTTGCGCGGGATCTCAATTGTCCATACGATGTTGAACTTCACAGTTCGCCGATGCGTACGGGCAGAGATGGATGGGACGCACATCACGTTCCCGATCGAATTCAAGCAATCAAGGATGCACTTTCAACGCTTCAGCGTCATCATCCGCGCGATATTCGCCTTTTTGCCGCAGTACTGGAGAAACAAAATTTTTCTGGCCAAGATATTGCGGAAGTAGCATTTACTCAGATTTGCAGTCGCTTTGACCAATACCTGATGCGTTTATACCGAAGTAAAAATGATAAACAGCGCGGATTGATCATTCTGGACAAGTCTAATACTGAAGCAAGAATCCAATCGCTTGCTCGAGATTTCAAATACACTGGTCACCAATATGGGGTGACCCGGAACTATGCAGAAGTTCCAGTCTTTCTCGATTCCAAAGCGTCGCGGTTGATTCAATTGGCTGATATGGTCGCCTATGCTGTATTTCGGCATTTCGAACACAATGACTCTCAATATTTCGAAATCATTGAAAAATGCTTCGATGCTGAAGGTGGAGTGATCCACGGTCTCTACCAACGTTAACCTGTTACGCCAGCATCGCCATCCCGGTCGATGCGGCTTGCTCGTGGGCGTGATAGCTGGAACGGACGAGCGGGCCTGATTCGACGTGACGGAAGCCCATCTTCAGTGCTTCGGTCTTCAGCTCAGCGAACTCGCGCGGGGTGTAAAGGCGGGCCATGGGAAGATGCTCGCGCGAAGGGCGCAGATATTGGCCGATGGTAAGAATGTCGCAGCCGGCAGAGGCCAGATCGCGGAAGACTGCAAGCAGTTCGGCGGTCTCTTCGCCGAGGCCGGCCATGACGCCGGATTTAGTGATCCCTCCGGGGTTTAGCGTTTTGGAGTAGCGCAACAGCTCGAGAGAACGCTCGTAGCGTGCGCCGGAGCGGACGGCGCGATAGAGGCGTGGAACGGACTCGATGTTGTGGTTGAGCACATCGGGAGAGGCATCGACGACGGCGCGGATGGCTTGCTCATTGCCCTGAAAGTCGGGGATCAGCACTTCGACGCGGCAGCCGGGGGCCTGGCGGCGAATCTCCTCGATCACCAGAGCGAAGGCGCGCGCGCCACCAAGGAGATCGTCGTCGCGGTTGACGCTGGTGACCACTGCGTGGAGCAGCCCTAAATTAGCCACTGCCTCCGCAACCCTGCGAGGCTCGTCGAAGTCGATCGGTTCGGGGCGGCCCTTGGGAACGGCGCAAAAGCCGCAGCGGCGGGTGCAGAGGTTGCCGAGCATCATGAAGGTTGCGGTCTTGTGGTGCCAGCACTCGCCGATGTTGGGGCAGTGGGCGCTCTCGCAGACGGTGTTGAGCGCGAGCGAGCGAGCCAGACGTTTGAGATCGTGGTAGTTTTCGCCCACGGGCGCACGTGCCTTGAGCCACTCCGGCTTGGGAGCCGGAGCGGTGCGGGTTGGGGAGATCTGCACCAGTTCCATACGGTTTTATTGTAGCGGGAATGGAGGGCATCGATTTTGGTGATCGGCAAGGTTCGCGTGGGTTGGTAGAATCCACAAGGAAGTCCGATCGAGGAGTGCCGGATGAGGCGTTTGTTTGTGTTGCTTGGAATCGCGCTGGCTTTTCATGAGATGGCGCCACTTGCAGCTTCCCAGTCTTCCTATCAGCCAGCCACACCGGCAACCAGCCATCCCTTCACCGGGACGCTCGACCCGCACCCGGTCGTCGCGTTGACCTTTGACGATCTGCCCGCGGCGGGAAGTTTACCGCCAGGACAAAATCGTACAAAGATTGCCACGGCGCTCACTGCTGAATTGAAGGCCAACCATCTCGAAGGCACTTACGGCTTTGTGAACGCGATCAAGCTCGAAAACGATCCTGACGCCCAGCAGGCTTTGCGGATCTGGATCGACGCGGGGATGAATATCGGCAATCACACCTGGTCGCATATCGCACTGACTCGCAACACCGCGGAGGCCTTCGAGAATGAGATCGCTCTCGATGAACCGGCACTGGCTCAGTACGGCGGAACGCGCGATTGGCACTGGTTTCGATACCCATATTTGTGGGAGGGTGACACCCTGGAAAAGCGCCATGCCGTGCGGAGTTATCTTCATGAACACGGCTACCGCGTCGCCCAGGTTACGCTCGACTTTGAAGATTACGCCTGGAACGACGCCTACGGGCGCTGCTCGGCCAAACCGGATGCCGAAGCGATTGCTTGGCTCAAGCAAAGTTATCTGGAGAACGCCACGGAGTACATCAAGCTGGGCCGCGAGGAAGAGCACATCGCCTTTGGTCATGAGATTTCGAATGTGCTGCTGCTGCACGCCACGGCCTTCACCACGCTGATGCTGCCCGACTTGCTTCACCTGTTGCGCAAAGCCGGCTTCCGATTTGACTCGCTGCCACAGGTGGAGAAGAATGCCGCTTATGCCCTGGATCCCGATGCCGCGCTCAAGTACGGCGGCACTTTACCCGATCAGTTCATGGACTCGCGGCACTTGCCATACCCGCCGTTTTTGCCCAAGCCGATGGAGAAGTTGCAGAGCATTTGCCGCTGAATCCGCCAAGAATGATCCAGTCGGAGTGTGATGAAAGGAAATCCGATGAGAATTCCGTTTCTGGAAGCATTGAAGATATTCTTCGCGTGCATTCTGGCAGCAGTTTTTTATGGCATCCTGCACGATCTGATTACCGCCCACTTGTGTGTCGAATACTTTTCGGTCTTTCATCCTCCCGTCTTTCACACAGATTCGCCGACTTTACTCGCATTGGGCTGGGGTGTGATCGCCACATGGTGGGCCGGCGGGATCATCGGTGCGCCGCTGGCGCTAATGAGCCGCTCGGGTTCACATCCCAAGCTGACACTGCGCGATCTGCTACGCCCGATTTTGATCCTGTTGGGCGTCATGGCTGTCTGTGCACTGGTTTCTGGCCTGATCGGCTATTTTTGGGGACCGGTTCCAGAGGTCGTAGCCGTAACTCTTCCTGTCGCCTCGCATCGATATTTCGTCGCGGATATGTGGGCGCATGGCGCTTCTTACTTGGCCGGATTTCTCGGCGGAATCACTCTGTGTGTATTGGCCTACCGAATGAGACTCCGGTGATAGGGACGATGGCGAAAAAGCGCGCCAGTCTGACCATAGTCAGATGACTATGGTCAGATATATACTGAAACTGCGGGGGGGGTGCGATGAAGACGATGCCAATCGGCGAGTTCAAGGCCAAGTGCCTGGGAGTGGTGGCCGAAGTCAATGCCACCGGTCAGGCCGTGTTGATTACCAAGCGTGGCAAGCCGGTGGCGCGATTGACAGAACCCGGCGAGGAATCTGTGCGAAAAGTGAATGTCGATTCGATCTTTAACTCGTTGCGCGGCTTGATTACGGTATCCGGCGATGCGGGCGATCTGGTTGAGCCGGTCTTTCCGGCCGAGGAGTGGGACCATTTGAAGGATGACTGGTCTCCCTTTCCGCCGGAATGATCCTTCTCGATACCCACGTTGTGATTTGGCTGATGACATCGCCGGATCTCGTTTCAAAGCGCGCGGCTAAAGCAATCGAGAAGGCTGGCACGGAAGGGATGCTTCCCGGCATCTCGGCAGCCACGATGTACGAACTGTTTTACTTGAAAAGACGGGGGCGCATTCAACTTCACCTTACGGATGCGGCGATTCTGGAGCGGATGCGGGAGTGGTTTGAACTCATTCCAATCACTGCGACGATTGCTGTTGAGGCCGCCGCGCTCCCTGATCCATTTCACGGCGACCCGATCGACCGTCTGATTGCTGCCACGGCACGCGTAGAAGGGCGCACGCTCATCACTGCTGACCGCAAAATTCATGAATCGAATGTATGTAAGGTGCGATGGTAGCTGCTTATCGCAGCTTCTCTCGTACTTCGGTGCGAACCAGATAGAGAAAGAAAACCAGATTCAGCAATCCCTGGACGAGTGTGGGGAATTGATGCTGACTGGCGAAGATCCATAGGTCGTAGGCAGCGAGCAGCGAGACCGCGCCGAGAGCCAGCGCCCAGGCCCAGCGGAGGAGCAGGATCAATCCCGCAGCGGCGGCGATGAAGGCCGCAGCAAAGATAAGGAAGAGGGGCGGATAGTGGCGTCCGCCGACTACGCCGAGAATGATGACGCCGGCGAGCGCGAGCAGATAGAGGCTGATGGCCGCGAGGCCAGGGAGCGGCAGGCGTTCTGCGATCTTGATTTTTTCGTGCTCTGGAGGAAGTGTCATAGTGTGTGCAGGTAGGCGAGCAGATCGCTGAGCTCATCGTCGGTGAGTTGCGTGGCAGGCATCATGCCGCGTCCATGCAGGATTGTATAGGTAAGCCGCTCGTCCGTGGGCGGCGTGCCGGAGGGCATGGCCTTGATCTTGGTGATGGCCTGCAAGCCCGGCCCGTTCAGAGAACGTGTGGTGGTGGGGTGATGGCAGCGGGCGCACTTCTGATGAAAGACCTGCGCACCGCGCGCTTCTTCGATGGTCCAAAGGGCCTCCGGCTTGGAGGCGGGCAGCGAACGGCAGCCGCTGAGCGCGACAGCCAGCAGAGCGGCGAGAGCCAGCGCGGGTGACAGAACGGCAAGTGAAAAAGCGATAGAACGAGTGCGCATCTGGCTCTGATGATACAGGGTTGTATCGCTGCTGCGATGGCTACTATTCCAGCGGCAGAGTCATATTTGTGGCTGCCTGAGGACGGCTGCGCGGAGCTTTCTTGAAGGTGGCGTCACGACGGTGGAGAGGATACTCGGGCTGCGCACCCTTCAGAATTTGCTCGATGGTGAGGATTTGCATCCGCGCATAAGTAGTGCCGTCGGCAGACTTGTAGAGACCTGCTTCGGCAGCCTCGCGGAGCATCGGTTTTGTCGGCTCCTCGAAGCAGAGAAAAACGCCGATCTGCGCCTTCTCGCGGTCGAGAACACCGACAAGATCACGCACCTGCGAGACGGTGACACCGCCACCCTTGACCGAAAAAATAATCTGCTTGGACTTTCCCGATTCGTCATCGTGGAAGTAGAGGCGGCCGTCGATGCCGCGATCCGCGCCCTTCTTGCTGCTTTCTGCGACTCGCGCATTACAGAGTCCGAGTGCCCAGGCTTGAAACTGGAACTTGTTTTCAGCGGCCAGTTGCGCTGCACCAGCGTAGTCGGTCGGCTCGCCGATTACGTCGTAGGTGGTCTTGATCTCAGGGCCAAAGGCGTCCAAGAGACGCTTCTTGATGAGGCCGATGGCAAGGTGGGTGATGTCGATGCCGATCCAGCGGCGGTTGAGTCGCTGAGCAACTTGCACAGTTGTGCCGCAGCCGCAGAAGGGATCCAAAATTAAATCGCCCGCATTGGAACTGGATTGAATAATGCGTTCGAGAAGGGCTTCGGGCTTTTGGGTGGGGTAGCCGAGACGCTCCTTGGCGTGCGGCGAGAGCGGATCAATATCCGTAATCACATCCTGCACAACAACACCACGATCAACGTCATGGTACCGCTTGAATTGTGGAACACCGCCTTTTGCGGGCCAGACAATCAATCCTGCAAGATCAAGCTGGTCGAGCCTTTGCTGAACACTGAGTTCATCCCAACTTAGGCCGGCCTGACGCGGGCGTGGAACCGCCCAATGCCTGCCCACTTTTGTCGGATCAACACCTCGCCAGGGCAATCCAGATTCCCCGTTTCGCTTGCCGGCACCGGTCAAATCTCCAAGTCTGTATCGCCCACCCTCATCCTCGTGCCGGTAGAATCTCTCGAGGTATTCCGGGGTATATCCCTGATAGACGCGATTCCATGTCGAACTCTCGCTCTTGGAGTAGAAGAGGATGAGGTCGTGAACCGGCCCCCATCGTTTCGCGCTATTGTGTGCACTGGTTCGCTTCCAGATAATCTCGTTTTTGAAGAACTGCGGCCCGAAGACCGCATCCATCAAAATCTTGAGGTAATGGCTGGCGGTGGGATCGCAGTGCAGATAGATGGAGCCAGTCTCTTTCAGCACTCGGCGCAATTCGACGAGGCGTGGAGCCATCATTGCCAGATACGCCATCATGTCCGAGCCTCCGAGGAAGGTGCGGAAGGAGCGTAGCGCATCGGCAATACGTCCGCCCTTTTCGATGACTTCTTGCAGGGTTCGCTCGGCCTCGATATTCCACTCCCAGGTATCCTCAAATGCGTGAATCTGAGAGCTGGACTGCGAGCCGTCCTTCTCGGCGAAAAGTACGTTGTAGTCCTGACGCGAGTTGAAGGGAGGGTCAAGATAGACGAGGTCAACCGACTCATCCTTCAGATATCGCTGAAGGACTTCAAGATTGTCGCCGTAATAAAGCAGGTTTTTGTCGGTAGCCACTGGTTGGGTAGAGATTATCACAGAGGGATTGTCCCGGATGAATTCTCTTGGGTAGAGTTGCGCGCATGGGAACCGGACCCATACCATGAAGCAGCAGGAAACACCGTATGAGCCTGACTACTCGCACAATTTATTCATGGCAATTGCGTACGCGCTCGCTGGATGTGGGACGGCGGACGCTGGTGATGGGTATCGTCAACATCACCCCGGATTCCTTCAGCGATGGCGGGGCCTTTCTTGAGCCTGAGGCGGCGGTGGCGCACGCGCTGCAATTGCTGGATGATGGAGCCGAAATTCTCGATCTGGGCGCGGAGAGCACGCGGCCCGGCAGCAGCGTTTCCGCCTCTGGAGCCGTTGTGAGCGCGGAGGAGGAGCAGGCGCGGCTCTTGCCGGTGTTGGAAGGAATCCTCAAGGCGCAGCCGAACGCAGTTGTTTCGGTGGACACCTACAAGGCGGCGACGGCGCGCGCAGTTGTGAAGGCAGGCGCGGAGATTATCAACGATGTGAGCGGCCTTCTGTGGGATGCGGAGATGGCGCAGCTCTGCGCGGAGGCTGGTTGTGGCGTCATCCTGATGCACACGAGGGGGCGGCCTGAAGAGTGGCGCTCGCTGCCGCCGCTGACCGCCGATGAGGTGCTGGAGACGGTGCGCGCAGGGCTTGCGGCGAGCTTGGCGGTGGCGACGGCGGCGGGGATTGCGAGGGAGGCGATCGTGCTTGATCCCGGATACGGCTTCGGCAAGAGCTTTGATGAGAATTATGTGCTGCTGGCGCGGCAGGCGGAGCTGCTCGCGCTGGAAAGGCCGCTACTGGCTGGAGTCAGCCGCAAATCCTTTCTGGGACGGAGGCTGGCCCCGCTCTTTGGCGGCAGCGATGCGCCGGTGAACGCGCGCGAGACGGCCAGCGTTGCGGCGCTCACGGCGGCGATTCTGCATGGCGCGTCGATCATTCGCGTTCATGCGGTGCGCGCGGCGGTCGAGGCGGCGCGGATTGCCGATGCGGTGGCGCAGGCGGCTGGACCTGTGCCTCCCTTATACTCGGAGTGAATGTCCAGCGACTACCGATCCGCCGCTTCCCCCAATGCGCCCGCGGGCGTTCTACTAATCCGGCTCTGCAATTGGGTGGGTGAAGCGGTGCTCTCGCTGCCGGCGTTGCGGCGTCTGGAGCAGGCTGGCTACGAACTGCATCTTTACGGAAGAGGCTGGGCGCCGTCGCTCTTTGAGAGCACAGGCTGGCCGGTGAGTGTGCGCCGCGGCGGATGGAATGCGGCGATTGCACAACTCCGCGAAGTGCGGCGCTCCCTGCATGGAAGTGAAGCGGCGCTCTTGATGACCAACTCGTTTTCATCCGCGCTGGAGATGCGCCTGGCGGGCTTTAAGCCCACAGGCTATGCCCGCGAGGGCCGCAGCCTGCTGCTTCGCCATGCCTATCCGCTGCCGGAGTTCGATCATGCGGGCGAATCGTACTGGCATCTGGCCGGCTGTTTTCTGGGCAGGCAAGAGAGTTTTCCCGCATCGTTGGAATGGACTCCGAGCGAGAGCCAGCGCGCGCAGGCGCGTGCGCTCCTGAGTCAGCACGGTATTGCGCCCCATTCCTTTGTTCTGCTCTGTCCATTCTCCGGCGCGGATGACAACGAGAATCGCAAGGTTTGGCCGGGTTTCTCGAAGCTGACAGAAGCCTTGATTGCGGCAAACGTGCCGGTTGCCGTTTGTCCCGGACCCGGCGAGGAAGATGCCGCGGCAGGATTGTCCACAAAGATCCATTGCATTGCGGGCGTGAAGCTGGGAGTCTACGGCGCATTGCAGGAGTTGTCGCGGTGCGTGGTGGCCAATGACACCGGCCCCGGCCATTTGGCGGCGGCGGTGGGGGCGCGGCTGATCAGCCTCTATGGGCCGCACTCCGACGCGGCCTGGAGGCCGATTGGCGCGAAGGTGCAGCTCTTTCACGATGCATCGAAGTGGCCCGGCGTCGATTGCGTTCTGGCGGCTGCGCTTGCGGCGAAGTAAATTGCGAAGAATCTGAAGAGAGCTACTTCGAATAAATGATGCGGTCGATTGCACGATAGATGCCATAGGCCGTGACCCAGCGGATCTCCATGCCTCGCCGCTCCGCTTCTTCGGCGAGCCAGCGGAAGAGATTGGACAGTCCGCCGTCGAGCAGCGGTTCAAGGTTTCTCTCCGGAGCGCCGTGCGTGTAGAGCTTGAGAAACAAATCTTCGCCGATGACGGGGGCCAGATCGAACCAGCGGCGCACCCGCGCGGGCGACGGCAGATCGTAACCGGCAATCTCGCCGGTCTCCAGCCGCGGCATCAGCCGTTCGCCATAGCGCAGCCCGATCGGTCCGGCAATCATCAGCAGGTCGCCCTTTCTGCCGCCGCCGATTGCGGCCTCGATGCCGTGATCGAAGGACTTTGGCTGGCCGTTGGAGTGCTGGGTACACCAGTAGATCCGATTAACGACGCGCCCTTGTGTCGCCGAGGGAGCCGAGGGCATGGTGAAATCGGC
Source organism: Occallatibacter sp. (assembly GCA_049587335.1). Lineage (GTDB taxonomy): Bacteria > Acidobacteriota > Terriglobia > Terriglobales > Acidobacteriaceae > Telmatobacter. Next base: position 31,132 of record JBAVDS010000107.1, read on the forward strand.
GTAGCAGCCCAGATCGCGCAGCAGGGCGATTTCGCCAGTCAGGCCGCAGCATCTGCCATCGGGACGCGAGTTATCCAGCGCCCAGTTGCCGTGAATGAAGCCGAAGATGGTGCGTCCGTTCTCCTGGCGGAGCAGGCCATGATCGTCCGTCAGGCGGCGGCAAAATTCCGTCAGTTTGCGAATAAAGGAGTCGCGCTCTTCGCTCTCATGGTGCAGATGCACCTCGACGTCGGCGATGCCGAGGCGCGCAATTTCCGCAACAACGTCAAGCAGTTCGCGGCGATACTCCTCCTGCGGATAAAAAAAGCTGTACTGGGGGCGCTGGCCGACGGAGTCGCGCGGAGCCTCGCCGGCAATGCGCGGCCATTTGTCACGCCATTGCGCCACGCGGCCCAGCGCTGTTTGCAGGGATGCCCCGCCACCCAGAGGCTCAAAGTGATCGGTGATGGCGACCCATGCGCGTTTGGGATTCGCAGGATGCGCGATCTTTCGCAGCCGGTCCCTCAGATACGGCGCAAGCCAGATTTCCGCGTGTCGAGGGAGCTTCATTCGATGGGAGGTTCCTTTGTGCGTTGCATCGGCCGCCATGCAAGCGTTGCGGGCGAAAAGGCCACTTCAGAGTATCGAGGATGCTTGCTTTCGCTGTCAAAGCCACCGCGAACAGTTGCAGCGAGGCTCATTCCATCTGCTGCGCCGAGGCGCGGCCATCGCGCGGAGGATGCAGTGCGCCGCAATCCCAGGCGTTATGATGTTTGAGACAGCCGCACCCGCTCCTGCCATTGGTCGATTGGAGTGCGCTGTGATTCGGCCGAGGCGGCTGAAGCCGAGGTGGAAGGTATGTCCTCTTCATCCAGTTTGCCGGGTCGCACGGAAGGTGTGGAAGCGCCGCGTCCGGTCAGAACATTGTCTCGCACCGCAGAGTGTGGATGGTTGGGTTTCGCCTTTCTGCTGTTTTTCTTGCAGACACTTCCTTATCTTTCCTACCGCTGGGTTACAGACGAGAGCTGGTTTTCCGGAACGGGTTACTCGATTGCGCAGGGTCATGGAATCGCGAATCCCGCCTTCGGCTCGAATTATCTGGTGAGCCGCTGCGACACGCATCCGCCGGGCACCGCGATGGTGATTGCTGCCGCCTTCCGGCTCTTTGGAACCAGCGCGGTCACAGCCCGGCTGGGATCGATCCTGGCCGGAGTGCTGATTATCTTCTTCACCTTCCGGCTGGCGCGCGATGTGATTGGAGAAGAGGGCGCAATTCTTGCAACCTTGATTGTGGCCACCGATAACATCATCGTGCTCACCTCGCGATCCGCGCGGCCTGAAGCGCTGACGGCGATGGCCGTGATGGCCGCGCTGATGGCGATGAACCGGTATGCCCGGAAGGGCGCGATGATCTGGGCTTTTTTGTGCGGGCTTTTGATCGCGATGGGAACCATGTTCCACGTCACGGTGCTGGGGTATATTGTGACCCTGGGTATCCTGGCGATTGTGATAGACCGCAGGCGCGGCAGCTTTCCGCTGCGGGGCGCAATCGTCTATGCGGTTGGATACGGCCTCGGTCTCGCGCCCTTCGCCGCTTGGATTCTGACGGCTCCGCTGGGTCGCGCCGGCTTCCGCGAAGAGTACTTGAAGCGCGCTGCGGGCAGCCCGATCTGGTCAAGACTCGTGCAGGAAAGCCATCGCTACTCCGATCTGCTCGGCTTCAATATGATGCACGGGCATGGTTTGGAATCGATCCCCGTCCGGCTTCCCATTCCCCTCTTCATTTTGGCGTGCAGCGCGCTTCTCTGGAAGATGCGCCGGCGCTGGTTCTATCTGGAATTGCTTTTGCTGCTTCCTACCGCGCTATGGCTGGTTTACACGCCGGACAAGATGTCGCGCTATCTCGCCCTGATTGCTCCAGTCTTTGCATGGACGATCGGCGCAGCGGTTGCGGCCAGCAAAGACCGGAGAGTGCATCGCATCCTTCTGCTGCTGTCGTGCGTGGTTATCGTGGCGCAGATGTCGGCGAACTTTCTTCTGTTGCGCGCGGCGCGCAGCGCGGATTACACCAAAGTTGCAGTGGAGCTGCATCGCTTGATTCCGCCCGACCAGACCGCTTACGGCACCGTCACATTCTGGCTGGCGATGCACGATCATCCCTACATCTCCTACGAGCGCACCGATCCCTGGATGGCGGCCCGGCAATTTCACGTCCGGTATTTCATTGTGGGCGACCGCGTGATGACCAATGGATTGCCGGGAGACGAGGCCTTCTACGTGAGCCTGCGTCACGATCTGAGCGAAGTCATTGCCCAAAGCAGGCTGGTTGGCAGCTATCCCGATGCCTACTATGGCGACCTGAAGGTCTACGAACTGGCAGCGCCGGATACGAAGTAGAAATGCACAGAAGTTGAAGATTGGCGCGGGAGAAGCCGGACCAAATGCGCAAGAAGACGGCAACTACCAGTATGTATGCGAGGAGCGTCCTCCTGAATGAAGATGAGCAGGCCAACCCCGCCAACCCGCGAGTTGCAAGCGTCCACAGCTCGGATTCCTGAACTGGACACATTGCGCGCCTTCGCGGTCTTCGCGGTCCTGAGCCATCACTATCTTCCGGGATTTGCGGCGAAGATGGGCTGGATGGGCGTGGATCTGTTTTTCGTGCTGAGCGGCTATTTCATCACCACAATTCTGCTTTCGGCGCGCGGCGAGCCATACTATTACCGCTGCTTTTATATGCGCCGCGCTCTGCGCATCCTGCCGCTCTACTATCTGCTGGTTGGCAGCATTCTACTGTATACAAAACTGGCGTCGGCGGGAGCAGCTTATCAGGAGCTGGTGCATCAATGGGGTTCAACCCTTTGGCTATGGTTTTATGCGGGAAACATCCGCACCGCGATCATCAATGCATGGCCGCCAAACTTCAGCTTGTCGTTGCTCTGGTCGGTGCAGGTTGAGGAGCAGTTCTATCTCTTGTATCCACTGCTGATTGCGCTGGTGCCCACAAAACACCTGCGCAAGGTGCTGGCCGGCGGGGTTCTGGCGGCGCTCGTCATTCGCACTGCTCTGGCGCTGGCCCTGCCGGGTCATTGGTGGCTTCAATTCTGCTTGATGCCTTGCCGGATGGACAATCTGGCGATGGGCGCACTGATTGCCGTCTACGCGAGGGAGTCAAAGTGGCCGCTGCGGGCGAAGACGATGCTATGGCTTGCAGTTCTGGGCGTGGCGCTGCTTTCACTGGTCGTGTACTACGCTGGACCGTCGTGGCATACGCTTCCGATGGGAACGATCGGCTTTTCCATCATTGGCTTGACCTCCATGATGATCGTCTCCTGGACCGTTCTCAATGCCGGCAAGCCATCGTCAAAATTCCTGCGCTTCCGGCCGCTCTGCTGGGCGGGAAAAATATCGTATGGCATCTACCTGCTGCACGGACCTGTCGCCTATGTGATCAAGAGCTTCGTGAGCCGGCTGGGATATCAGGACTTCGATAAGACTCCACTGAGCGCACTAATCTATACCGCTGCTACCCTGGCTATTGCCGCGGCCTCATACCGATGGATGGAGGAACCGATCCTGAAGTCGCGCGCACGCATTGAGCAAATACTCTTCAAAGTTCCCGCGCCAGGCAAGCGGCCTGAGAGCACATAACTCTGCAACAACAAATGCTACGCCCGCGAACGTGATTCAGCGGAGCGCGGAGGGTTGCGCAGCTGCCGCGCCCGAATACTGTTCTACACGTCCATCGGGATACACCCAGAAGCATGGATCCTGCAATGCCGATCCGGCTCTGCAACTCTGAGCCATCTCACCGGCAGAAAGCGCTTTGGCGAAGAGGCCGTGCTCATTGCCGGACTTCACTTGCAGCGCGCTCTGGATGGCGCCCATGCCGTCTCCGATGCAAATCGTATCCAAGCCGCGATAGGTATAAAGTCCGTAGCGCTGCGGAAGCGTGAATCCCGGAGCATTGGCGAGTCGGATATACCATTCTCCTTGCCGCCAATCCCCTGTCGGCAAATTCTTCAGGATTCTCTGCGCAATATCCGCGGATCGACAGACGCGCTGGCTTCGCCCCCAGGTGGCGCAAGCAAACGACACCAGCAGCAAAACAGCCGCGCCGTAAGCGATTGCCGCATGAGAATTCCGCAGAGCCAGAAGGATGCGGGCAACTAATAACATGGTGAAGGCCACCGGCAAGTATAAGTAGGTTTCCGAGGGATGCTCGTTGAAAACCAGAAGCGGAAGAATGGAAAAGACCGCCGCGCCCGCCAGAAAGACGCAGCGCATGAAACTCGGTGAAGCGCAGCGCCTCATGATCGAATGCCTGAATGCGAACAAGACAAGAATAATCAAACACGCGCCGCAGATTCCGACCGCAGTCATCACGCCATCCAGCGGAAGTTCAGAGACGAGGGGCGTTCCCAGCCATTGATTAGCGAGCAGGGAATCCACGGGAAGCAAAAGAGCGATGACATACATTGCCGCATTCCTGGCAATCGCCGAAAGCGGCGCCATCGGCAAATGCGCTCCGGGCATCACCCATGCGCGCAAAACAAAGATCGAAAGAACGAGCGCGGCAGATAGAAGCAATAGCGTCCAAATCCAGGATTTTCTCACCATGATGCGGCGCAAAAGAAGATAGTCCAGCGCAAAGTAGAGAAAGATGATTCCCGGCGCCACCACATCCGCTTCATAAATCAGGACACCGATCCATGCAACAACGATCGCCAATACCAGCCATCGAAGTTCATGTCTGCGCGCGCGATAGGACCAGAGGCCGAACAGAACTGCGATCAGCGCCATCGTGGCTCCCGCGCTGTTTGTCATCACCGCGCCGGCCACAGCCTGATGGGCCAGGGGATTCAGCCCAAAGAGAGCGGCTCCCAGCGCCGCGGCAAAGATCGAATCAAACAAGAGAATACCGAGTGCATACAAGATTGCGCAGTTCAACAGATGAAAAACCAGATTTCGCGTCCGGAAAACGATGGGATTCCCGTTACTTAGACGGTAAGTGAGATAGTTGATTCCGCGATTCAGAGGCCGGTATTTAGGTGCTTGAAAATGTCTGGTTGTAAAAATCCGCGACGGGTGCTGAGTATCTTCAAATGCCGCGCGATGAACTTCATTAAAATCGTCGTAACCGAGAAAGTAAGCCTGAGTCAGGTGCAAATAGGGGATACTGACAATCAATAAAACCACAAACAGCGCGTAGAAATGTTTCGTCGCGGCACTTTTCGCGGCTCTTGAACCGGCGGCACTTTGGAAATCTACCGGAGTGATTGGAGGAAAGTTCGATTCCATGCTGCCACCATTTCCTCATTCTAACGCACCTTATTTGAATGGCCGAGTTCGCACCAATGCGATAAGTCAGTCAGATGAGTGAAGTAAATCGGGAATCCAGCTTCTCAGGCGTTGGCGCATAAGGTATTCTGCTTAAGGCTGCCGGTTTGGCCCAGTGATGCGCACAATGGGCTTCGCACTCAGCATTCTCTATTTCGTAACGTACTATCTTACGCCTCCGGTTATCTTCGGGCCGCTTGCGGCAATTCGCATTGAGTTGATCCTTGCATTGCTGCTGATGATCCTATCGATCCCGCGGCTGATGAATTCCTTCGTCCTGAAATCTCCGCAGTCGCTGGCGATGATTGGACTGCTCTTTGCCGCATCGCTGTCCGTGCTGATCGGAGTGCACTGGGCCAGCGGTGCCGCGCAGATGTTTTTGGAATTCATACCCAATACACTCGCCTACTTTTTTGTGTGCTTGCACTGCAATACCAGAAAAAGAATACAGATATTTATTGCCATGCTGATTTTTGTCTGCGCGTTTGTCATTGTTCGCGGATCGATTGATCTTCACCGCGTTGCGCGGGCGGAAATGGCGCTTCAAGCGGATGGCAGCGAAAGTCCATATCTGATGGGCATGAGCAACAGTACGGAAGAAACGGTCTACCGTCTACGTGGTTTGGGACTTATCAACGACCCCAACGATTTTGGCCAGTTGATCGTTTGCGTGATTCCGCTTGTCTTTATCTTTTGGCGCACGCGGAAGATGCTTCACAATCTCGTGTGGGTGATTGCGCCGGTCTGCCTGCTGCTGTATGGCGCGTTTCTGACGCACTCGCGCGGCGCGCTGCTGGCCCTGATGGCGATGGCGGTGGTGGCTGCGCGGCGGCGCATTGGCCTCTTGCCTGCGCTGTTGATGGCCGGCGCGCTCTTTGCAGCGGCGATGAGTCTGCACTTTACCGGCGGGCGCGACATCTCCGCAGAAGCTGGCGCGGACCGCACCGAGTTATGGAGCGAGAGTCTTCAGGTGCTGAAGACGCATCCTTTCTTTGGCGTCGGCTTCGGAAATTTGCCGGATTATCTGGGCCATACATCGCATAATTCGGTGATGGTCTGCGCGGCTGAACTCGGCTCAGTCGGTTTGTTCTTCTGGTGTCTGTTTCTCTTTCCAACCATGCGGGATGTCTTGACCATCGCTTCGCGCACCAAGCCAAGTGAAGGGATTCCTGAAGATACCGGGGTGGGGCGAGTTGCGCAGTTTTCCGGAGAGATTGAAATCATCGACGATGAAGAGATTCGCCGTCTGGGCCGATTGCTGCTCTTGTCGCTCACTGGATTCCTGGTTGCAGGATGGTTTCTATCGCGCGCCTTTGTCATGACGCTGTTTTCATTGGGTGCGATCGTGGAAGTGATTTATGAGGTGGCTCTGCGACAAGGGATGGTTGCTCCTCGCTTGCGGCTTGCGCGATTGTTACCATATGCCGGAGCCTTGGCGGTTTTCCTGATCCTGCTGATGTACGCTCTGCTCAGGGTCACGAATCGGATGCAATGATGGCGGCGGAGCGCTGCGCTACGAAGGGTTTGGGCAATGCAATGAGAATTGCGCACGTGACGGACAGCATGGAGATTGGCGGCGCCGAGACGCTGGTCTCGCAGATCTGCCGTCTACAGCGGCAGATGGGCCACGATCCCCGCATCTATCCGGTGGGATCGCTTGGCCCGCTCGGCGCACAGATGAAGGAGGAAGGTTTCATCGTACAAGCACGCATCGGACGCAACCTTGCAGATGCGGCGCGGAATTACCTTCGCATCTTCCGGGACTGGCATCCGGATGTGGTCCATCTTCATAACCCGACGCCGACCGTATACGCGGGCATCGCCGCACGAATGGCGGGAGTGCCCAGCATTGTATCGACGCGGCATAGCCTGGTGGCGCGCCCGCGCCGGCTGATCGTGGAAGCGAAGTACGCCGTTGCGGCCTGCGCCTGCGATTGGGTTGTCGGCATCTGCGATGCAACGACGGCGAATTTGAAAAGCATTCACAGCATTCCTGCGCGGAAGATTGTGCGCATCTACAACGGCGCGGTTCCTCTGAGCCGGACGGCACAAAATCTCTGGCCGGCGAAGACTGGCTATACACTGGTCTACGTTGGCCGTCTCGCGCCCGTCAAAAATCACGCGCTGTTGTTGAATGCATTTCGCGTGGCGCTTCAGTCGATGCCGGAGCTGCGGCTTTGGATGGTTGGCGACGGAAGCGAGCGCAAAGCCATGGAGAATCTTGTAACGGAGTTGGGTATTGCCGCGCAGGTCACATTCTGGGGACAGCAGCTCGACGTCGCTCCCTTCCTTTCCGCAGCCGATGCCTTCATCATGTCATCAAACTCCGAAGGGCTTCCCATCTCGCTCTTGCAGGCGTTCTCACTAGGATTGCCGGCAGTTGTAACTGACGTGGGAGGCATGGCGGAGATTGTGCGCGGGGCAAAGGCGGGAGTGATTGTGCCCGCGGACGACTCCGCCGCAATGGCCGGTGCGATTGTGCAGCTGGCAGCCAACGACAGTGAAAGTGCGCAGTATTCGGCTAACGCAGCAGAAGCCTTCAACTCAGGCTTTACGCTGCAAATCATGACCGACGCTTACATGGATCTATATCGCAATACGGCGCGCGCCAGACGAGCGAAAAGATAATGCACGATCCCCGCGCAATGAGATTCTCAATCTCGATTGTCAGTGGTTGAGAACGCAACTATCAGTGAGGCGAATGGGAGTTCCCATATCGACAACTTCAAAATCGGTGACCTTCAAATCCTGCAAATCATGGGAATCGAAGTCCATGTCGGCATACTTCGCCTTCGTGTCCGCGTCGCTCTGCGCGGTTAGAGCGATATTGCCGCCGTCGGCAAGGAACATTCCATACTTTTGCATGGCGCGCGCGACAACTTGCGCGGCCGGAGTGAGCTTCGACATATCGAAAGAGGCCTTCAAGCGAAAGCGCGCTCCCATCGGCGGCGCTTCAAGCGGTCCGCGCGGCGCACCGGCGTGCGTGGCCGGGTGCACAAAAAAGTGCGCGCGAATCCGCGGATTGGGAAGAATGAAGCGAATGGCATGATTAATGCTGCCGGAAGCGAGTTCGTCGGCATTAAATAGCAACGGAGTGATGGGAAGGCCCGCTGCATCGGCGCTAGTGCATTGATCTCCGCGCCCCGAGGGCGGATAGACGCGATGCAGATCCCATACCGCGACAAAAAGAGCGCTGAGAGCGCCCCCCGAGTAGTTCGCTTGATAGGCTTCATACAACTTGCCCTGGGCGCGGTCAGCCACAAGAAGATGACAGTCATCCTGATCGATGTTGCACTGATAACCTGTCTGCCCTTCGATTCCACCGCCAGCAGGAAGTGGAAACGTGGAGAGCGAATCGGAATCGTCTATAAAAAATCCCGGAGCCTTGCGAAAGGGAACGCGCGGAGTGGCGGCATCCGCCTGCAAGACGCGAAGACTGAAATCGACCTGCATCCTTCCATGTCCCCATCCGCCCGCACCGGCAAGCCAATCGATCATCGCAGAGGATTGTGGATCGAGCGGCGCATGACTGATCTCCTGTGTCCAAATGGCGCCGGCAGGAAAGTAAGGCGCGGGCGCGGCGATATGTTCCAACTTAGCCGCCTTGACTTTGACGATGTGGCTGTGAAGGCCGTAGCCGGTGATGATAACTCCGATTCCTAGCGCGGAGACGATCAGTATCCTCGAGTAGCTCATGACAGTTTGATGCTCCTTTCGCCAAAGAACACATTCAAGAGAAGTCTACACCTTGTCATGGAAGGATGCGGCCGCCAGAGACTCTGCCGGGGTGGAACAATCTTCTGCGGGAATCACTTCCGAATTGGAATGCCATATCTTCCAAAGCGGGCCGCGTGTAAAGAGAAATCGATAAAGACCGACGACGGCAGCGGCCTTCAGCACCAAGAGCGCACTGGCCGGCGCCGCAATGCGGTGCAAAACCGGAATTCGGTAGCGCAAGGCAACAATCGCAATGAACCAGAAGCAGATTTGCATGGCGGCAAAGACCGCAAAATACGGCGACGCACCGGAAAGCGCCAGCGTGGAAATCAGCAGCAGAAGAATCTGATAAGGAACAATCAGACGCATGATCTTATGTGAAACAAGTTGGAACAAAACCGGATTGTGCCAGGACAATGTCCAGGGCGCGAGATAAAAAAGCTGATAGTTACCGGCCAAAGTCCGAACTTTGCGATGAAACTCGTCTTCGTACTTAGCCGGCCAAGAGTCATAAACATATGCCGCCGGATCGAGAACCGATCGATAGCCCTGGCGGATGATCGAGAGGGGCTGAAACATATCATCGAGAATGATTCCGGCGGGCTGCTCCGTAAAGAGCGCGCGCCGGACTGCGAAAAATCCTCCATAAACGCCGACGGGAGAAGCGACGACCGATTCACAGTTTCGAATCCAATTCTCATAGCGCCAGTAAATTCCGCTGACTGCCGCGGAGGTAGGGTCGTGCGAATCCGTGCGCAAAATCAATTCGCCCGCCACGCAGCCAACCTTCGCGTCGGCAAAGTTGCTGACCAGCTTTTGGATCGCGCCAGGCGCGACCTCCGGACGAATGTCCACAAAGAGAATCACCTCGGCGGTTGCAATTGCCGCGCCGGCATTGATCGCGACGGCTTTGCCGGCGTGTTCCTTGAGCAGAATTGTTTTCAGACGAGGATGCTGCAAGCGGGTGAGCAACTCCGCTGTTCCATCCGTCGAACCATCGGAGACAAGAATAATTTCAATGATGTTGGGATAATCAAGGCTTAGTAAGTGCTCAATCTTGCGGGGAAGCAGAGCTTCGCCGTTATGCACGGCCAGCACGATGCTTACACTGGGAGTGATTGCTCCGGCAACCCAGGGCCGCGGCCGCAACCGCGCCAGCATCCACATCACCGCGGGATAACCGGCATAGGTATATAGGATGCCAGCCATCGAGAGCCAAAAGATGATTCTCACTGGGCGCCTCGCCGCAGAATAATTGTTTTAATTGTCTCGAACATGATGAGGAGGTCGAGGCCGATTGATTGATGCTTGACATAGTAGAGATCGTATTCCAGCTTTCGCTTTGTCTCCTCCAGGCTTGCGCCGTAGCGATAGCGCACCTGCGCCCAGCCTGTAATCCCAGGACGAATCATGTGCCGCAAATCGTAAAAGGGAATGTCCTGGCTCAGCCACTGCACAAACTCGGGGCGCTCCGGGCGCGGACCGACAAAGGCCATATCGCCGCGAAGAACATTCCACAGTTGAGGAATCTCGTCGAGTCTGGTGTTGCGCATCAATCGACCGACGGACGTGACGCGTGGGTCGTCTTTGCTTGCCCAGACCGCTCCCTGCGCTTCAGCGTCCTTGCGCATGGTGCGAAATTTGTAAGCCGTGAATGGGCGGCCGCGCTGACCGACACGCGTCTGGCTGAAAAAAATAGGGCCTGGAGAAGAAAGCCGGACGGCAAGAACGATCAAGGGAATAAACGGCAGGCAGATGAGCAGTGCGACAAAGGAGACAGCCAGCGAAAGCAGACGCCGGAACAATTGCTGCGATGCGCTCATTCGAAATCCCTCGGTAAAAATCAGCGCGCTGGGATTCAAGCCGTCCAGCGGCAATTTTCCGGAGAGCCTCTCCAGGAGCGAGCTGGAGTTTTCAATGACGACACCGCTTATGCGAAGGTCCAGCAGCTCCCGCACCGGCATCGATGCGCGCCGGTCCTCCATGGCGACAATAATGCGGTCGACTGCGGGTCTGGCGCCGCGAAAGGCGCGAAGCTCCGAGGCAAAGCGCTCCTGGCGGCCATGCGCCTTGCTCTCGTCATTCCAGCCGACGACGACCATGCCCGCATCGCGGTTGGCGCGCAGCATTTCGACCACGGTGCGCGCCCGATGGCCGCTGCCCAGAACATAAACCCGTTCGCAGAACATCGGAAGGCCAATGATCCATCGATAGATCCAGCGCCAGAGTACAAGACAAATAGTAAGTATTGAGATGCCCGCGACAAGAACGTATGGGCCGATGTCAAGATCGGGAAAAAGATAGACCACTCCAGCAAGAGAAAAAGACAAGACGCTGAGAACCAGCAGAAGACGAAAGTAGATCTCCCATCCTTCCGAACTGCGCTGCGGACCGTATAAGTCGAAATAATATGTCAGTAACATGGTAAATAAGGTGATGCCAGCGATTTTCAACAAGCCATTTTCTATGATCAGCGCGTCTTTAAGAACAATGAATCCATCCGGCTCCATCAGGCTGAGGCCAATTGTGGCCAGCAGAAACGAACCTGCCACCAGGAGCACTTCACACAGAAGCAGCACCAGCATCCGTGTTGGATAGTAGACGTTGAAAAGCCTGATCATCCTTTACGCCCCATGTTCTTGTGACCATGCAAACCGCTTCCTGCCTCTTCCTTCTGATAGTAGTAATAATAGGAATCGTTGCGAGGCGTCTCCCGAACCGCGTTCAATACAAAGCCGAGAATGCGCGAGTTGCTGAAGGCGGTTTGAGAACGCTGTGCGACTTCGAAAGAGGTTACTCCGCCGCGCGCAACCAGCAGCACCGCATCAGCGGCGCGAGCAAGGTCGATGGCGTCGGCAAAGGCAAGAACCGGCGGAGAGTCGATCACGATCCAGTCAAAGTGCGGCGAAAGAAGCTCGATAAGCTCCTCGATGCGGTGATTGGTTACAAGTTCCGAAGAACTGTCTCCGCCCGCGCCGGCGGGAATAAAGGTCAGATTTGGAATCTCGCGCACAAATCCCGATTCAATGAACTGGGAACTCTGACTGCGCTGGAGAATGTCGTTGACCTGCGCGGTTCCGGCAAGAAACTCCGAAAGCCCCGGCAGATTGGGCGCGCCTAATATCGCGTGCAGCGCGGGAAAGCGCAGATCGGCATCGATGAGAAGAACGGTATTGTCTTGATTGCGCGCCAGACTCATCGCCAGATTCGCCGCAACAAAGGTCTTGCCCTCGGCGGGCATTCCGCTGCTGACGAGAATCGTCTTGAGCGAAGCCTGGCTGCCTTGCTGATAGATCTGCGATCGAAGGGCGCGAAACTGTTCGATGCTTTCTCCGCGATCACCCAGCGTTGGAAGAGCAAGGGCGGATGGATGCCATGGATAACGGGTGATCTGATCCAGTACGATGCCGGGATGGATCGCGGGCATCTGCGCGGCGCCGGAAAGAAAATCCGGCTCGGCAACTCCAGCGGATTCGCTCTCTTGCGTACTCCTCCGCTCCATGTCAGCCCTTTGCAGCGCATCATAGATTCTGCTCATATATCACGCTCCTTCATTCCTTCCGCTGTCTCCGCAAGTGGCTCGGCAGTGACGGCCTGACTGGATCGCTGCGTCCGCTCCATCAGTCCCTCCATGGCCGAGGGAGAGATTGCGAAAGGGTGCTGAACAATGTCAAGTTCCAGCCCGACCGCCTCCACAATGTAAGCGGGAACCGGCTTGACCTGTTCAGCATACGCGGTGACCAAAGCATTTTCGCAAATCAAATTGATAATGCGCGGGATTCCCTTCGAGTACGAGTAGACAAGATCCATCGACTCCGGCAGCAGCACAGGCTGGGTGGCGCCGGCAATGCGCAGCCGTTCGGCGATGTAAGCGTGCGTCTCTTCCACCGTAAGCGGCTGTGTCTTGCACCACAGCGCAATGCGCTGGCGAAGTTGGCGAACGCTGGGATCGTGCAGCATCTGTTCAAACTCCGGCTGGCCGGAGAGGACAATCTGCAACAGCTTTTCCGAGTCGGTTTCCAGATTGGTCAGCAAGCGAATCTCTTCCAGCAGCTCCCAGGAAAGGTTCTGTGCTTCATCCACGACGATGGCGCACAACTGATGGGCGCGATAGCGCTCGATCAGCCAACTGTTCAACTGCAGTAGCATCCCCGACTTGGTCCGCGCCTTGGGCGGTATGCCGAAGTCGGTCAGCACAAATTCAAAGAAGTCGAGCACATCCAGGCGAGGATTGAAGACGAAGGCGGTGGCGACGCGTCCTTTTTGAAAGGTGCTCAGGACCGTCTTGAGAAGCGTCGTCTTTCCGGTCCCTACTTCTCCTGTCAGCACCACCGATCCCTTGCGCGCCGCAATGCCATATTGCAGACAGGCAAGCGCCTCCCTGATCTGCGGTCGAAGAAAAAGAAACCGCGGATCGGGAGTCGCAGCAAAGGGAAGTTCGCGCAGGCCGAAGAAGGTTTTATACATAACTATCCGCGCACTCTTTCAGTGGTCTGAGGCTTTCGCGCAAAAAACTTCCATCGTTTGCGGCCAGGGGCGGAATCCGCCAATTCGTCGATGTAGGAGACAATTGCCAAAGTTGGCAGCTTGGTAAAGGCCCAAATATCGCTCTCATTGTGCAGGGAAGTATCGCGGTACTCAAGCAGCGCAGAGAGAAGCAGGCCCAAAGCCAGACCTGCCGCGAGTCCGCCCAGAGCGAAGACGCGATGATTGGGAAAGGATGGCTCATCGGGAAGATTGGCGGCGTCCATCACGCGGAACTGTTCACCCTGCTGGCGTTGTTCCAGCGCGGTTGCCATCGAAGACTCATTCATCTTGGACAGCAGAGTGTTATAGAACTGAAGGGCCGTTTCATGATCGCGAGTAACTTGCTTATACTCCTCTTCGAGCATCGGGCTGGCCTCGATCTTCGCCTCATAACCGCGAACCTGCTCTTCCAACCGCGTCTGCTCCTGCTTGGCGGCGGCCAGGGATTGCTTCGTCGCTCGAAGCTGCGCCTTGAGCTGCTGAAGCTGCGGCGAATCATGGACGCTGACAGCGGCTCCGGATTTAGACGGCGCTTCCGGGGCGCGCGCAATCTCGGCGCGCAGATTCGCGATCCGGCGCTTGATTGCAATGACGTCGGGATGGTCCGGCGTATAGAGCGCCTCCAGCTCCTGCTGCTGCGTGAGGGCATCTTTCAACTGCGTGCTGAGCGTATCCTGCGAGGCGCCGGTGGCCGGATTCAGCGAGGAATCCTGCGCCTGCTGCGCAATCATGGTTTCAAGAAAGGTTTCATCCTGCTGCAAGCGGCTCATCGTCTGTGTCGAGGCGTCCAACTGAGTTGTGAGCGCCTGCAGCGTGCTTTCATTGGCGCTTCCCATGGACAGACTCATATCTCCGAGATGAACCGTCTGTCCGGGCAGCTTGCCGATATTCTTTTGTTCAAAGGCCGCGAGCTTAGCGTCCTGTTCGTCGAGATTCCGTTTTGCTTCGTCGAGTTGCTGCTTCAGAAAATCAGTGGTTCCTTCGGCGGATGCCTGGCGCGCATTGAGATTCGCGCTGACAAAAAGCGAGGTAATCTCGCTGCATACCTGCTGAGCCGTGTGCGCGTCCTGCGCCTTGAACTCCAGAGCAAATCCCGGCATTCCATGCGAAAGCTCCGAGCGCATGGGATAAATGCCAATTGCCTTGCGGGTAAGATCCACGCGATCGTCCATGTTGTACTTGCCGCCCGGATACAGATTGAACTTCTGGACAATCGGCAGAATGCTCGAACGGCTTAAAATCTGCTCCTTCATTGATGCCAGCCGCTCGTTCAAATCCTCGCTGACGACGGGCTTCACATAATCTTCAGGAACCTTCTGCTGCTCGATCAGAACCTGCGTCCTGGAAACGTACTGCGGAGGCAGAGTATGACTGATGACGATGCCGGCGCCCAGCAATACTGCGGCGCAAGAGGCAATCAGCCAGGATCGCCGCTTCAAGATTGCCGCATAGTCATGCAGGGTCAGTTCACGATGCCCGAGCATACTCCTCCTTGATTCGTGCCTATTTGAAATGCTTCTCCCGCGGAGTATATCCGATGCCGAAGCTGACGGTTTGCGACAGCCCGAGGATGGCGTTGGATAAGAGCGTGGCGCTTGAAGATTGCTGAACCGCGGTGTAACTGGCGTTGATGTTGAGATACCGGCCCAATGGCCGTGAAGCCGAAGCGCCGCCAAACTTTGAGTTGGTCACGCCGCCAAGATTTAAATTGAGTGCGCCGATCTCTATCAAAGCCTGCGTGCGCATATAGGCGCCGAAGGCGCTGATGGTCAGGTTCTTTCCGAACTGGCGCGAGAAATTCGCGTTGACGTCATGGTTGCGTGAGCCGAACGCGATCAGTGCTCCGCCATTTCCGGTGGTGGTTTGAGTATAACTCAGCGCGGCTGAAGTCGACCTTTGCTGATAGTTCACGCCCGCACTCAAAAACAGTCCGATAGTCGGCGGCGTTGCTGTGCCGCCTGAGGTGGAAACCCGCTCGGGGCCGGCGGAGATGCTGGTGCTGAAGCGCCGGTTCCAAATGCGCAGATAGCCGCAGGGAAAGGATTGAGTGTCCGTATCCACCGCGTAACCTGGATAACTGAAGCGCGAAAGTGAATAACTGCAGAAGATCGAATTCAGCGCATTCAAACGCCGGATGATTTGTGGAGTAATCAGCAATTGATTGACTTGCAAACCATTGCCGTCGGGAAAGCGCAGAATCCCATAGCTGCCGGTGGCGCTCAGACTGGTGGCATGATCGATGCTGCGCGTGAAATTCACCGTGCTCATGTTATCGACGCTGCGCGTATTCAGCGTCAGTATCTGCTGGCTTGGCTGGCCGGGTACGCTGGGAGGGCCGCTCACTCCGGGAATGCCCGCGAAGCCGGTGATCGGCGCTTCCGGCATCAAGCTGACATCGTTGCTCAAATTGAGCGACCAGTGGCGCTTCAAAATACCTTGTGAAACGAGTAAATGCTGAAAGTATCCCAGACCATAGGAACCGCCGGAGTTGTTCCACATACGGCCGCCCACATATGTCAAGCTGAATGGGCGGACCGGGTTGGCGTTCTGGTAGGAGGCATCTCCGGAGAGCGTGCTGCTCTCAGCATTGCCTTGCGGACCGTTATAAAACTGCGCAATCTGCGTATAGCGCAGAGCATAACGCAGCGTGCCGCTGGCCTGCACCCCGGCTTGGCCGCCCGCAGCAGCCGGTCCGGCGGCCGCGGGAACTACCTGCGCTCTGCTTGCTGCACAGGCGAGAATCATGATTGCCGGCAGCATGAAAGTGAATCTCATAATAGGCTCTTAGGGAACTACAATCGTGTCGCCGGGATTCAAAACCAAATTGAATGTGTTATTGCCCTTCAATGCCAGCTTGTATTGCACGGGAATCTTCTGCTGTTTGCCCGCTTCGCTGCGCAGGATGTAAATCTTCTTCGCGTTGGCGTACGGCGTCAATCCGCCGGCGGTAGAGATTGCCTCCAGCAAGGTCATGCCGGGCGTCATGTCGACCGGCCCGGTCTTGCCGATCTCCCCGATGAGATACACCTTCTTGCTGTTCATCTGATTCAGCACGACCGTGACGTTGGGGTCTTGGATGTACTTCTTCAGCCCTTCCGTGATCTCTTCCGCCAGATGCAAAGGCGTCTTGCCGGCTGCCTTCACATCGCCCAGCAGCGGCATCGAGATCATGCCGTCGGGCCGGACCAGCAGTGAGCCGGAGAGGGTTGTCTCCTTCAGCACGGTCACGGCGATCACGTCGGAGGCGCCAATGACATAGCTGTCGGTCATGGCGGGAGGGGCCGCAGGTTTTGCCGATGCGTCGTTCTCCTGGGTTGCGGGCGCGGCCGCCGTGTCAGCGGCAGGCTTGTCTTGTGCACGGCTGAAAAGCGCCGTTGCAAAAATCATCACAGCGAGGAGGCTTCCCGGCTTCATCATGCTTCTCCATTCTTGCAGAATGCTGGTGGATTGTCCGATTCGATTTGCTTGAGCTTGTAGAGCAGGGCTTTATAGCTGATTCCCAGGTCGATGGCGGCGCGTTTGCGGTTGCCGCCGGTCGAAACCAGAACCTCGGAGATCAACTGGCGTTCGAGCTGAATCGATGAGGCCCGTGTGGCTTCCTTGAGCAGCAGGTGCCTGCGGTTGCCATTTGTCCGGCCCGCGGGCGCAGCCGCCTTGATCGCGGCCAGCGAGATGGCCTGGTCTCCGATGGCGACAAAGGTCTTCATCGCGGTCTGAAGTTCGGCTAGATTGCCGGGCCAGGAGTGCTCCAGAAGATGGCCGACGATCTCCTTGCAGAGAACCGGCTTGGGACGGTCGAACTGCTTGGCGTATTGCGTCATCAACTCGTCGGCAATCGAAAGGATCTCGTATTTCCTGTAGCGCAGCGGAGGAATCCGCAGCGAGATGGCAGAGACAAAGTAGTAAAAATCCTCGCGCATTCGCCACGATTTGACTTCCTGCGGAAGTTCGCGGCACGAACCGCACAGCAGGCGGGCGGGCGGCTGCTGTGCACCGCGCAGATAGGCGTGGACGATCAACTCTTGCAAAGTGAGAGTCAGGTCGGATACTTCGTCAAGATAAACGCTTCCCTTGGCGGCAAGCGCGGATTGCAGAGACTCGGCGGTCGCGTCAATGCAGCGAATCTCGGTGAAGGAGCCGCGCGGCTGGCTCGACTGCGCATGAATCTGCGCTGCCGTGGTTCGCTTGCCGGCGCCATGCTCCCCCAGAATCAGAACCGGGCAGTCGCACTCCGCGATGCCGGCGATCGCGCGGCGCATCCGTGCCTCAACGGCCGGGACCGGCTGGCTTCGCCGCTTCGCATTGGGAATGGATACAGTAGTAGTTGCCATAAGTCGAGCAGCCTTCACAGCTTTCATAGCAATGCGGCTTCCAAACCGGCGATCGAGCGGCAAGCCTTCAATCTCTGCTAGATCACGGCATTTGCGGAAGCATTTTGAATAAAGTGTTGAAAAATTGGACAATCATTTTCCCATCTATGGGAAGATTGTTGCCCTGATGTATCCATAATAGTGGAAATCATTTTCCACAAACTCAAGAAGATTACTTCTCGAAAAATGAGAAAACCACGAATTCCGCCGTGATTGCAGCTTTCCCTTTCGGCACCCTGATTGCTAGTGTAAAGTGGAACAAATCGATCCAATCGAGGATTTTGTCACGGAAAAAGCAGCTCAAGACGCGCCAGTTCCAGAAGCATCCCTGGACCGCTGGCCCTTCCGCAGCGCTCAATCCGCATGGGGAGCGGCGCTGATCGGCTTGCTGATCGGGGCAGCCTATTACCGGGTGCTGGGCAAGCTGGTCTTGGATTGGTGGCAGATTCCGGATTTCTCCCACGGCTTTCTGATTCCCTTCTTCGCCGGGTATCTGGTCTGGGAGAAGCGAAGCACGCTGCGCGCCACAAAAATCCTCCCCACCTGGAGCGGGCTTGCAGTGATTGCCCTGGGGCTTCTCCTGCTGGTGCTGGGGGTTTATGGCTCTGAACTCTTTCTCTCGCGCATCTCGCTGATTCTTCTGCTTGCTGGTCTGACGCTTTGCTTCGGTGGATGGAAGCTCTTGCGGGAGCTGCGCTTTGCTCTGCTGGTTCTTCTGCTGGCCATTCCCCTACCGGCCATCGTCTTCAATCAGATCACCTTTCCGCTACAGATTCTGGCCTCCAAGCTGGCCAGCGGACTGCTGCCATACTTTGGCGTGCCCGTTCTGCGTGAGGGCAATGTCATCGAGCTTCCCCTGATGAAGCTGGAGGTGGCCGAGGCCTGCAGCGGCATTCGCTCGCTGATGAGCCTCTTTACGCTCTCCATCTTTTATGGCTACTTTCTGGAGAAATCCGTCTGGCGGCGGATGGTGCTGATTGTGGCGAGCATTCCGATTGCGATTGCGGCCAACGCGGTGCGCATTCTCGGCACAGGATTGTGCGTTCAGTATTGGAACCCCGAAAAAGCTCTCGGCTTCTTTCACGAGTTCTCTGGATGGGTGATCTTTCTGGTCTCGCTGGTGTGTCTATACATCATCCATCGCGCGCTCACTCTCTTCCCAATCAAAAGGCGGCGGGCATGAAGAGCCTTCGCTTCTGGATCGCGGTGCTGCTGCTTGCCGGAACGGCGCTGCTGCTGCATCTGCGCGCCGATACGGACCGGAACCCGCCCAGCCTGCCGCTCTCCCAATTGCCCGCCGTGCTGGACGGATGGACCGGCGCCGATCAGCAGATCGACCGCGAGACCCGCGATGTACTCGGGGATGGCGACTTTCTCTCTCGCACCTACACGGACGGCGCGGGAAC
Organism: Occallatibacter sp.; assembly: GCA_049587335.1. GTDB lineage: Bacteria > Acidobacteriota > Terriglobia > Terriglobales > Acidobacteriaceae > Telmatobacter. Next base: position 50,471 of record JBAVDS010000107.1, read on the forward strand.
GCCCCCCATCAACCTCTTCATCGGCTACTTCCCCACCCAGAGGACCGGACAGACCATTCATTCCCCCAAGCATTGCCTGCCCGGAGCCGGCTGGGTCTTCGAGTCTTCCGCAACCGTCGATCTGGCCGACGCCGGCGGCAAGAGCCACCGCGTTGGCGAATACATTATCGCCAATGGCGCTTCGAAGCTCTTCGTTATCTACTGGTATCAGGCCCATGGACGCAGCATTGCCAGTGAATACATGGCGAAGATTTATATGGCCGTCGATGCGATCCGGTTGAATCGTACCGATGGAGCGCTCATCCGCGTGATTACGCCGATCGCTCCCGATGAAGACGTAAACGCATCCAGAAAACGCGCCGAGGCATTTACCCAGCGGCTTGCTCCCTTGCTGCCGCAGTTTATCCCGGAGTGATGGAATGAGAGATGGGAGCGTATAGCATGAAGGCTCAGAGGGCGGCATCGAAGGATCGTTGCTGGAACGGCTGGCTGAAAGGATGGAAGAAAGTGGATAGCAGACGCAACGCATTTCAATCCGGCTTCGAGGGCGTACGGCATGATTTCGCGGTCATCGCGGTGGTGATGCTCCTTCTCCCATTCGTCCTCATGACCGGCTGCCATCGCGATCCCAATGCGCGCAAGCAAAAGTATCTGGAGAGCGGGCAGCGCTATAGCGCCCAGGGCAAGGACCGTGAGGCCGCCATCCAGTTTTCCAACGCCTTGAAGATCGACAAGAACTTCGCCGATGCGCATTACGCTCTGGCGCAAAGCTATCTTCGCATGGGCGCGGTGAGCGCCGCGTATAGCGAACTCAGGCGGACCGTGGATCTGCAACCCTCCAACTGCAAGGCGCGGATCGATCTTGGCAATATGCTTCTGGCAGCGGGCAAGACCGAGGATGCTCAGGCACAGGCTACTGCAGCCCTGGCGTTGCAGCCGAACAACGCCGACGTTCACGGTTTGCTCAGCCGCCTCGCAGCCAAGCGAGGAGCAAATGACCTTGCTCTGGTCGAGATTCATCGCGCCCTGGATCTGGCTCCCAACGAGGCGACGCTGCATGAAACCTTTGCGCTGCTCGAGGTGGGAGATGCAACGCAGGGCACTGTGGTTGAGGATGAGTTGAAAAAGGCGATCGTGCTCGATCCCAAATCGGTGAGCGCGAAACTGCTGATGGCCGCATTTTATGTGAAGAACAATCGCTTGCAGGAGGCGGAACATATCTGCTGGGCCGCGGTTGCCACCGATCCGAAGAATCTGAGCGTGCGCGAGACTCTGGCGGAGATCGTTCTCAAGCAGGGCGATCAGGCCAGAGCCGAGCAGGTGCTTCGCCAGGCCTCCAACGATCTTGCCGACAGCCCAAAGGGTGTGCGTCTGCTGGCCGACTATTATGTAGGCTCCGGGCAGATGGAAAAGGCTCGCGCGGAGTTTGCCGCCCTTGCGCAAAAGTATCCCAAGAACCTGTCGGTGCAGGAGGGATACGTCCGGAGTCTGCTGCAAGCCAGGGATTTTACAACCGCTCAATCGGTCATTGCCGAGCTGATGAAGAAGAACAGCCGGGACCCCCAGGTCGCCGTATTGAACGGCATTGTTCTGCTCAACAATGGCAAGACGGATGAAGCCATCAGCGCCTTGCAGGCCGCCGCCAACGACGATCCCAAAGATGCCTTTGTGCAGTTCTGGCTGGGCGAGGCGGCGCTGACCAAAGGCAATCTCGGTCTGGCCGAAAGCAGTTTCCGCCAGGCTGCGCAACTGAATCCCCGCGCCCTGGAGGCGCAGGAGGCGCTGGCCAGCGTCGCCAGCCAGCATGGCGATATGAATCTGCTGGCCGATGTGGCGGAGAAGACGATCGCCGCCGCTCCCCGCTTCCCTGGCGGCTACCTCTGGCGCGCATCGGTGGAGCTTGCCCACAATGCGCCCGACAAGGCCGAGGCCGATCTGAAGACCGCAATCGACATCGCGCCGCGCACCGCCCAGGCATATCTGATGCTCGGTGAGATTCGATTTGTGCAGAAGCGTTATCCGGAGGGAGCGGCCCTGATTGAAGAAGCGTTGCAGTACGATCCCAATTCGATTGCCGCCATGCGCGCTCTGATCGGCTACGACTTGGAGAGAAAGCAGCCCGCCGCGGCTCTGGCACGCTTGAACGCGCAGATCGAAAAACTCCCGCGAAACAGCGGCTTCTACGATCTGCTGGCGCAGCTTCAGGTCCAGAACAGGAATCTGGACCAGGCCGCCGCCGCCGCGCAGAAGGCCATGCAGGTGAATCCCGACGACAGTGAAGCGGTCTCCATTTATGCGCAGCTTCAGGTGCAGCGCGGGCAGGCCGCAAGCGCAATCGGCGCCTGGGAGCAGTGGTCGAAGGCTCATCCCGGCAACGCCAACGCGTTTGCGATTCTCGGCACGCTGGAAGATTCGCTGGGAAACAAGCAGCAGGCGGAAAGCTATTACAAGCAGGCTCTACAAATCCAGCCCAAGCAACCGCTCGCCGCCAACAACCTTGCCTACATGATGCTGGAGAACGGCGAAAACGTGGATGTGGCCTTGACGCTGGCGCAGACGGCGCGGCAAAGTCTGCCCGACTCACCCAACTCCGCCGACACGCTCGCCTGGGCCTACTACTACAAGGGAGCTTACGGATTTGCCCGCGATCTTCTGGAAGGGGCGATCAAGGTCAATCCCAACAGCCCAGCCATGCAGTATCACCTGGGAATGGTCTACGGCAAATTGAAGGATAAGAACAACGCGCTCCTCCATCTGAAGAAGGCCGTCTCATTGGCGCCCGATTCGCAGATGGGCAAGGATGCGCGCGCCGCGCTGCAAGGATTGGGCTAGACTGCCACCGGTTCGTTCATCCGCGGGCGTATTTGTTGTGAATCAGAGTAATCCTTGTCTATGACCAACACCAAAACCATCGCTCGCAATGCCGGCTGGTTCGGCATAGAAAATATCATCAATGCCATTGTTGGACTGGTTTCTTCGATTGCGATCAACCGCTATCTTGGACCGGATAAAAATGGCTATCTGATCTATATCTCCCAGATCGCTGCGATGGTCAGCGGCCTGGGAGGATTAGGCATTCCCGCAACGACGCGCAAGTACATGGCCGAGTTTATCGGCAGTGGGGATCGCGGCACCGCGCGTTATATCTATTGGCGCACACTGCTGCTGCAGACGATTCTGGCGACTTTGGCCACTGGCGGCTTTCTCTTCTGGGTGCTGAGGGACGCGAGCGCAAATTACAGACTGGCCGCGGCTCTGCTGGTGCTCAGTATGTGGCCTGCGATGATCAATTCCATCTCCGCCCAGGCGAATGTGGCCACCGAGGACTTCTCGAAGAATCTGCCGGCCTCCATTCTTTCCGCCTTCACCTACCTCATCGCAATCGCTGCGACAGTGGTGTTGCATTGGGGCGTGACCGGCGTGGGCGCGGCGCTGATCTGCATGAGGTCTGTCGATTTTCTGGTGCGCCTATTTCCCACGGTGCGGCGTGTGCTCGCATGGGAGACAACTCATGCTCATCCGCTGGATTTACGCCGGCGCATGATGGGATTCGCGGCGCAGAGCGTCGCCAGCATGGCGGCGGCGATGATCGTCTGGGGCCGTTCCGAGGTTCTGCTGTTGAAGAATCTCTATCCGGATATCAGACAGGTCTCGTACTATTCGGTGGCCTTCACCATGGCCGAGCAACTACTGCTGGTGGCCACCATCTTCGGCGCAGCGGCCGGCGCCACCATCTTCGCGCAGTATGGCCGCGATCAATCCAAACTCCCCGATATTACCGCCTCCACCTTGCGCTATATCGCCTTGATGTCGATTCCGTTGCACTTCATCGCGGCCTCGCTCGCCGTTCCCGCGCTATTGATCGTCTACGGCCATAAGTTCGAAGGAGCAGCGTTTGTTGTGGCGCTGGCTCCGCTGCTGTGCATCTTCAAGGCTTTTCTCGCTCCCGCGCAAAATCTGTTGGAGAGCATGGAGCGGCAGCGTTACATCATCCTGGCGACGGTGGTAGCCGGAATTGTCGACGTTGGCGTGGCCTGGTATTTCATTCCTGCGCATGGTGCGGTGGGCGCTTGCATCGGGAATGGAGCCGCACAGGCAACCGCCGTCGGCATCATGTGGTTCATCGCGATCCGTCTATACAACGTCAAGCTCCCCTGGATGCAGATTGCCAAGATCGTGTTTGTCAGCTCTCTGGCGGCGCTGACCGCGCACTTCATTGCCGTGCAACTGCCGCCGCTGTGGGCCATTCTCTGCGGAGGAAGCGCGGCGCTGACCGTCCTCTTCGTGCTCTTCTATCTGCTGCGTATCCTGGAACCAGAGGACCGCAGCCGCTTCAGGATTCTGGCCGGAATGCTGCCCGGGCCGATCGCTCGAAGAGCCGAATCCTTGCTTCGTTGATCGATGGCTTCTCTTGAACCATCGATTCATAAATCGACTCAGCTCCGCTTGGGAACAATCTTGCGGTAGGCAGGATAAAGCAGAATCTTCGCCAGATAGATGCAAGTTGCCGCCGTCAAGCGCCAATCGCGAAGATCAAAATCGAAAAACCGGGCCGACTTATAGGAGCGGGCGATGCCATGCCAGGTAATCAAGCCCGCTTCGAGATAACTGCGAAAGCAATTCACATCGCGCTTGAGAATGATGTGATGAAAGAAGCGCCCGTCCCATTGAAGCTCTTCGACCGGCTCTCCAATCAGATCTAAATAATGCAGCCACCCCAGGTCCACACCGGCATAAAACGCCGCATCCGCTGTAACGCTGTATCGCGGATTTGCCTCGATCAGCTTGACGCGCCCATCCCGGCTGTCCCGCTTCAACTCCAATTCGCAAAGCCCCTCATAACCGATGGATTGAAAAAAATGATTGCATAACTCATCGATCTCCGGATCATTGACTGGCTCGACGACGCTGGCCGATCCAAAGTAGATCGGGGTCGTTCGCAGCTCTCGAACCAGACAGGCGCCAAGACGGCGTCCGCCCTGGCCATAACAGGAGAGATAAACCAGCTTGGCCGTGTCCGGCCCCTCGATGATCTCCTGCACAACCAATGCTGGCGTAACGCCCTCCACCGTGCGATAGATCGCTTCCAGCTCGCTTCCGGATGCGGCCACGGCAATCTTCTGATTCAATAGCCGGTGTCCTGCCGGCAGCTTCTCCCACTCGCGAAAGTGCACTGGCTTGATGAGACAGGGAAACTGAGCGCTCTCAGCGAAGCTGCGCAGCGCATCAAGCGATTCGACGAATTGGGTTCTCGGAACCGGCAGTCCATTCATCTCTGCAATTTCATACTGCCGCTTCTTGGTCGCCAATAGCGCCTGCGTTGCGACCGAAGTGGGACGGAAGGTATAGTATGGCTCCAAAGCCGCGGCATGAGCGGCAATCGCGGTAACATACTGATCTGCGCTGGCAATCAATACCGGCTTGCGCCCCGTGCTCTTTGCCAGCTCCGTCATGAATCGCAGCCACTCATCCGGATGCGTGTCTGGATTGGGACAAAGATGCGCCTTCCCATAGACGGTCTTGAAGCCGGGCTGCGCCGCATCGCAATCGATCAAGCAGCTTTCGACCTTGCGGCGAACCAGATTTCTCAACAGCACGACGCCGGTCTGATAAGCTCCAGCCACAACCACGGGCGGCCGCTCTGTGCGCGCAGCATTGCTCATTCGGATCGCCTCTCGACAGTCATTGTATCTGTTGCTGCCCGGCGCGGGCACTTACGGCCAGTAACTTCCCGTGACGCGGCAGATACTCATCTGAACCTGGAAGCGGCTTTTACTTTGGCCGCCGATGCCGATCCTTCTAACATCAAATGGATCGATCTTTCCCGGCAGGTTTGTGCCTCCGTAAAAGGAAAAGGCCGCCCGGTAACCTGCCTCTCTCGCCATCTGCTTTGTCTGATTCGTAAAGCTCGTTCTGCCGCCGACAGGATAGGCAAGCGCACTGACATTCGCGCCAAGCTCTTCCCGCAGAATTGCGCGCGAGCGGGATAACTCCTCGCATTGCTGCTCAGGCGGCAATTGGCTCAGCAGATGGTGCGAATGCGTATGAGAACCGATCGCCATCCCGCCTGCAGCCATCTCCCGCGCCTCCTCCCAATTCAAAAAACGCCGCAGCGTAGTGGGCGGAACCGCACCCTCTGTCTCTGCCGCCAACTCCTGCATGAATCGCGCCGTGTCGGTATTCTCCGCTCTCTTATACAGTTTCAAGATAGCCTGCAAGCTCGCTTCCACTCCGAATTGATCGAGATCGACAGCGAGCACGGCGGGATAACTCAGAGAAAACCTGCGCTTCTGCGCCGTCTTTACAGAGTAAGCAATCTGATCCCACCAGGGTATATGGCACGATCCAACCATTCCAGTGGCAAGAAAGAAGACTCCTTGCGCTCCATGCGATTTAAGAATGGGATAAGCAATTTCATAGTTATCCAGATAACCATCGTCAAAGGTAATCAGCACGCATGAGCGGCGGGCCTTCTCCGTGTCCGCGCCTGCAATCCATGACATTGCTTCTTCCAATGTGATCAATGAAACGCGCGTTTTCAGATAGGAGATCTGTTCATCGAACTGATCGGCGGTCGCTGAAAAAACTCCAGGATCGAAGAGATCGCCGCCCGGATCTCCGATGCGATGGTAATTCAGAACCACGAGCGAGTTGCGCGCCGGAAGCAAAGAAAGCAGAAATGGCGCCCCGCAACGGTGCAATCCGCGAGCCAATCGTTCGCGCTTTCCACCAGGATTCATGCCCGCGCCCATCACCCCACGATGATAGCAGGAGACTGGTGCGAAACCGGCGTCGTTTCTCTCGCGCAAATCAAAGAAATGCAGCGGCCCTCGCGCGTTTCACAAACTCTCTGACCTTCTCCGGATTCTTGCGCCCCGGCGCCGCTTCGACGCCTGATACTGCGTCCACGCCCCAGGGGCGCAGCGCTGCGACGGCCTCCGCTACGTTCTCTGGATTCAGCCCGCCCGCGGCAATCAACCGTATTCCCGTCTCCGCGTTTTCAAAGATATCTTTGCGCGCTTTGTTCCAGTCGAAGCTCACGCCCGTTCCGCCGGCAGCGGATGTTGTCCGCGAATCCACCAGGACTGCGTGAACGTGCGCATCCCGCGCGTAGCCGCCAAATTGATCCGCATCGAAATTCCCGTCATAGTGAATCACGCGCAAAATGCGTGTGGACGCTCCCAGGCGTTCATGGAGCATGGATGGAAGGTTACTCTCCGCGTCGAAGTGCAGTTGCACACCGGTCAGTCCGCAGTGCTGAGCGATGGAGACAATCTCTTCTACTCCTGCCTTCACAAAGACGCCGATCTTCTCAATGTTCTCCGGCAGCCGTGGAGTGATCGCAGCCACCACTTCCGCCGTCACCCGTCGCGGACTTGGCGCAAAGACAAAGCCGAGCGCATCGGCTCCCGCTTCAGCGGCCAGAAGCGCATCGTCGAGGGAGGTGTTGCCGCAGATTTTGATCCAGATGCTCATCGCGCCGCCACTCCAGCCAGCAGCGCCGTCAGCGCAGCGCCGGGATCAGGCTGGCGCATCAGGCTTTCGCCGATCAGGAATGCGTCGAAGCCCGCAGCGCGCAATCGTCGCAGGTCGTCGTGTGTGGCGATGCCGCTCTCGGCCACGCGCACTACTGCGGGCGGAATGCGCTCAACCAATTCGAGCGAGGTCTCCAAACGGACTGCGAAGCTCTTCAAATCGCGATTGTTCACACCAATCGCATCCGCGCCGCGCTCGCCGAGCGCAGCGAGCACACGCTCCAGCTCTTCGGCGGTATGCACCTCGACCAGCACATCGAGTGAAAGCGAGTGCGCCGCCTCTGAGAAGCGTCTAAGATCGCTATCGGTCAGCGCCGCGGCAATCAGCAGAATCGCATCCGCGCAATGCGCGCGCGCCTCGGCGATCTGGTATGCGTCGACCATGAAATCCTTGCGCAGGCAAGGTAACGGCGCCGCGGATGAAGCCAGATCCAGATTGCGCAGACTGCCTTGAAAATACGGCTCGTCCGTCAGCACGGAGAGCGCCGCTGCGCCTCCGGCAAGATAACTCCGCGCCAACAGCGCCGCGTCAAACTCCGCGCGGATCAGCCCCTTCGAAGGCGAGGCTTTCTTGATCTCCGCAATCACGGCGGGAGCGCTCTTAGCCTTGCGCCGCAAAGCCGCCGCCCATCCCCGCGGCTGGTGATTGGCCGCCTGCCTCTCCAGCTCCGCAATCGGCACGCGCGCCTTTGCCGCGGCCACAGTGGCTCGCGTCGTCGCCAAAATCTTGTCGAGGTGAGAAGACATACGCTGCTTCGAGTATACGAAATGCAAACGCGGCTAATCCTTGTTCGCCATCTCCACCGCTTCTTTGGCGCTCGCCGCCACGCGCAGCAGATCGCGGTTCTTCTGCTTCAAAAAGCCTGCGTCAACAGCGGAATCGAGAAACTTCAGCAGCGCGTCCCAGTAGCCGGCGGTATTGATCAGAATGACGGGTTTGCTGTGCAGGCCGAGTTGCGCCCAGGTCACCGCCTCCAGCATTTCCTCCAGCGTGCCGTAGCCGCCGGGCAGCACCAGAAAGGCATCGGCCAGCTCACTCATGCGCGCCTTGCGCTCGTGCATGGTGGGAACCAGCTCGAAGTGCGTCAGCCCATCGTGCGCAATCTCGCGTCCCACCAGCACCTCCGGCAGCACGCCAATCACCTCAGCTCCGCCCGCCAGCGCCGCATCGGCTACGGCGCCCATCAGCCCCACATTCGCGCCGCCGTAGACCAGCCCCATTCCGGCGGCGGCAAGGGCAGCGCCGAGCGACCGCGCTTCAACCAGAAATGACGGATCGTTTCCATCGGCCGATCCGCAATAAACAGCCACGCGGTGAAGAGAATTGATTGGCAAACTCATCGTTTCTTCAGAATAACGGTCCGGCCTCCAATTCGCTCACGGCAGCGCTGAATGCATATACTCTTCAAAGTGCGCCAGAATGCGATCGAACCAATGCGTGCGCACCTCCGCGCACGCGATTGAGAGAGTCGCAGATTCGCTTCTTCCCGTGCGCCACCGCCCACCGCGCAATTGCGCGAAACGACGGACTTCCAAATAGGTCCACACCCCCGTGGTATCTTGAGCATCGACGACACCCGTGGCCGATCTCCCATGGAGGGCTTGAAGGTTTTCGATAGAATGCCATTCGAATCGGCGCGGGCTCAAGTTAAGATTGTACGAAGCATATTTCATCACCAGGTGTTCACAGCTCATTCACGATGCGCGGGTTGAAACTGATCCGGTGGACACAATAAGGATCGAGAGGGATTACTTATGACATTCATCCGCTCTACACGCTGGATACTGCTGGCACTTGTTCTCCTCGGTGTCGCCGCTCAACATCAGGCAAGTGCTCAAATTCCAGTGGGCACAACCAGAACAGGAACCTTTATTTGGGATGGCGAAAGATGGATACCCGCTGAGACGCCTCCTCCTCCAGCGCCGATTGTCTCTGATGAAGAAGTCACAGTCGATACTGCGCCGCCGCCGCTGCCGGTCTATGAACAGCCGCCTTGCCCCGCACCAAACTTGATTTGGACGCCGGGCCACTGGCGCTGGGGTTTGCTTGGCTACTACTGGGTGCCAGGCGCATGGGTGCCGGCCCCGTACGCCGGTGCGCTCTGGACTCCAAGCTACTGGGGATGGGTCGGTGGCCGCTTTACCTATCATGAGGGCTACTGGGGACCGCATATCGGCTTCTACGGCGGCGTGAACTACGGCGGCGGCTACATGGGCATCGGCTTTGCGGGCGGCTCGTGGAATGGCGGCGTCTTCGCCTACAATACCGCGGTTGTCCGCGTGAACGCCAGTGTGGTGACTAACGTCTACGTCAATCGGACGATCGTCGAACAGACGACGATCATCAACACCACCAACGTCTCCTACAACGGCGGACCCAACGGCGTGCAGCATCAAGCCACTTCCGGTGAGCTGGTCGCCGTTCATGAGCAGCATCAGGCACCGACGACCTTCCAGCGGCAACACGTGGCCGCGGCTGCCTCCGACAAGAGTAATTTTGCCAAGAACAACGGCGGGCGTCCGGCAAATCTGGCTGTCTCCAAGCCGCTGGCCGCGGAACCCCACACTCCTCCAGCAGGCTTCAAGCCTCCACCGTCCAAGCCACTGACTGAGCTGGCCAAGGTTCAAGCGCCGCCAGAAACCGTTGCGGCGGCCCGGACGGCAACGACGAAGACCGCGACGGTCGCCAAGCCTGCGCCCAGGCCGGAAACCAGGCCAGAGGGGAAAACCGCGCCGGAGCCAATGGCCAAGCCTGCGCCCAAGACCGAGGCAATGCCTGAAACCAGGCCTGCGCCTAGACCCGAGGCGAAGCCAGAAACCAAGCCTGCGCCCAGAACGGAGGTCAGGCCGGAAGTAAAACCAGAAACCAGGCCAGAGGCGAAAACCGCGCCGGAGCCAATGGCCAAGCCTGCGCCTAGACCGGAAGTCAGGCCGGAAGCAAAACCCGCACCGAAGCCTGCACCAAGACCGGAGGCCAGGCCGGAGCCAAAACCCGCGCCGAAACCTGGTGAGAAACCCAAGTCGTAGAGCGAGCAAAGCAACGCAGAATGACTTCTCTTTCAATTCAAGAGGCCCACGATCAAACGTGGGCCTCTTTGTGTGAGTGGGATGATTGTGGTCGCGCTGATCACATGGCAGCAGCGCGCTTGCGATAGGCATTCACGCCGCCGCGTCCAATCTCCCACGCCAGGATCAGGCAAATAAAGATGCCGATTCCCAGCACATTCCAATGGATCAATTGATTGATCGCGTTCATGGCAGCGCCATAGTGCGCCATGTCGAGCGCGGGATGCTGGAGCGTGATATAGGCATGATTCGGCACCGTGAGCAGAAGCCCCACCGGGATCAGTCCTATGGCGCTGATAACGATATTCTGCGCTCTCCGCGGACGCTGCCAGCCGCCGCTAATCAGCGCTGCGATGCGCCAGGCCAACTGTAGCGCATTCACAGCCACTACCCACCAGTAGAACTGGACCCAGGCATGCGCCAATTGGAAGGGCGAGGCAAACTGGCTCCAGGACTGCATATGGAATGCAGCCGGACCGATCAGCAGGTAAGGATGTTGGGGCAGCAGCAGCCACCACAACAGGAAGAGAATGCCAAAGATCACTTCGGTGACAGCATGGGCGAAGCTGCGCGGCTTCTTCCCGCCGCCATGCCGCTGCATGAAGGACGGCAGGTCGCTCGGCAGCCAGTGATTCGTAGGCGGAACGAGCATGGGGAACTTCTGTGGGCAGCGCGCAGCGCCAAACTCGATGAGCGCGAAGACCAGTGTGACCCAGGCCGCTGTCCTCATCAGCCCATCGGGGAGGCGCAGCAAAACTGCCAGCACATTCATCTCCGCCGGAGTCTGTGTGGCGATCTGTACCACGGTGGCGATCACATAAACGATCGCGGTCACAATCAATGCCACCTTCATGACATACCAGTAGTAAGGGAAAAGGGATGGCCCGATCAGGGACCGCTGCGGCTGATAGCGCGCGGCCACCTGGATCGGATGTCCGAGCTGTTTGAGCCAATCCTCGGCTTCGCCGGGTGTGAGCGGACGGCCCAGCTCCGCCTCCTTGTCCTCAAGCTGCGCTTCCAGGTTGGCCTTGAGTTCGGCGAGAATATCGTCCTGTCGCTGCCAGGGCAGGTGCTTCTTCACGGCTTCGAGGTAACGATCGAGTAATTCCATGGCGTTTTCCTTCCCTGTCACAAAATCTTGTTGATGGAGGCGTTGATGGTCTTCCACTCGTTGAGCAACTGGCCGAAGATCTCTTCGCCGTCGCTGGAGAGCCGGTAAAAGCGCTTGTTGCGCTTCTCTTCCTCGCGCCATTCGCTGCTCAGCAGCCCTTGCGCTTCCAATCGCCGCAGCAGTGGATAGAGCGTACTTTCGTCGATTTCCAGACCACGCTCGGCAAGTGCTTTCCGCAGCGTGTATCCGTAATACTCCTGGTGCAGCTCGGCCAGAACGGCCAGAGTCAGGCAGCCGCGCCGCAGTTCCAGGCGAAGATTCTCGAAGAGGTTCTCATTAAGCGTCATGCTGTACCTCATACACTGTACTATGCATACTGTAGTACACACAGTGTATGGTGTCAAGTGTTATTTTAACTTTTTTTGGATCGCGATTCCTCCCTACAACCAGCGGCCTCGTGGCTTCAAACAGCGATCAGACAGGAAGCAGAGTTGAGAAGCCGGCAACAAACTCAACCTTCAGCGCCTCAGCGAGTTGCGCCACAGGGCTGCGGCGATATATCGTCACCTTCATGCATTCGTTAACTCCTCAGGAACGGCGCAACTCTGGCCAAGCGCGGCGCAAGCAGATCGGCCGCCAGCGGCACAACGTAATCAAGCCCGCGGAGCGCAAGACCTCCGCTCTCGAGCTGCTTGACCGCTCGATGCAGGGGCGCGTCCCGGCCCTCATCAAGCTCAAGTACCAGCTGATGGCCGCATCGCCCTTCGGCTACTTCCGTGGCGCGGTTCCAGTGATGGCCGCCGACCTGGCTGCGCTGCCTAATACCGGCATCGTCTGTCAGCTCTGCGGCGACGCTCATGTGCGCAATCTAGGCGCCTTCGCCGCGCCCGATGGCCGCCTCACCTTCGACATCAACGACTTCGACGAAACGATTCGCGGACCCTTCGAATGGGACCTCAAGCGCATGGCCGCCTCGCTGGTGCTGGCCGGTCGCGGCTCCGGACACAAGGAGTCTTCGTCGCATCTGGCCGTGGAACGCTTTGTTGCCCGCTACGCAGCGCAGATGCGCGCCTTTGCCCGGATGCCGAGCGTGGAGGTGGGCCGCTTTCAGGTGCATCGCATGGCCCAGGTCGCGCCGGTTCAAAAAGCGTTGCTCAAGGCCGAGCGAGCCACGCCCATGCACACGCTGGAGCAGATGACCGAGCCGGTTGCCGGCGGTGATCGCCGCTTCAAGGAGATCAAACCCACCCTCACCCGCGTCACCGGCCACCAGGCGGAGGCGGTCCTGGCCGCCCTCGATCCCTATCGTCAGATGCTCGAACCGCAGCGCCGGCATCTGCTCTCGCTCTATCGCCCGGTCGATGTGGCCTTCAAGGTCGTCGGCACCGGCTCGGTCGGCCTGCGCGATTACTGCATTTACTTCGAGGGCAACGGTCCCGCCGACCCGCTCTTCTTACAGATCAAGGAAGAGCCGGCCTCCGGCTACGCGCCCTATCTGCCTGATGCGCAATCGCCCCAAAACAACGGCCAGCGCACCGCCGAGGGTCAGAAGGCGATGCAGGTGCAATCTGATCCCTTTCTCGGCTGGACGCACTTCGACGGGCGCGACTATCTCGTCCGCCAGCTCAACGACCACAAAGGCTCCGTCGATTTGCTGGCTTTGGCTGGCGATGGCCTCGCGGCCTATGGAGAAGTCTGCGGTGAACTGCTCGCCCGCGGCCATGCCCGCTCCGGCGATCCGCTCATCCTCAACGGCTACATCGGCTCCGGCGACGGCTTCGCCGAGGCATTAGCCAAATTCGGCTCCGCCTACGCCGATCAAACGGAAAAGGACTGGAATGAGTTGAAGCGATCCAGCAAGGTAGGCAAGTAGGCGCAGTGATTTTTCAGGTAGTGGGTCAGTTTGAAATTTTAAGTCTAACCTCCGCGAGGGACCGGATAAACCGAATGAAAGGGGTCCCACCAGAGAACAAGTAGAACTCCGTTATCAAGAATTCCCCAAATCCTCTCTGCGCCCGAAAGGCGCAACGAGAATAATGCATCGGTGTCTTCAAGATGTAAGGCATTCAAGCGATTTTGAGCATCAACGCAAATCTTAGTAACCGGCATAAAGTGATGATTATTTTGGCTTTTAGAGATAATATCGCACCAGGTTTGTCCTTCAAATCCACCTAGCTTATTACGTATTTCATGTAGCTTATCGGCTGGGATTTGATGCCAACCATACGGATCAACAATCTCCATCTTGGAGACGCGCCAAGAGGGGCGAAGGTGGTAAAACGTCTCTGAAGGGGTAGCTTTGGGAGACTTCTCCCTTAAAGGAATTCCGAGAGAACGTGGCTGTTTCTTGTCATATTTAGCCATTGCACTCGAATTCTATGGAAGGCTGCTGTAATACTCAGCCATTGATTCGTGAGTGATTTCGCGATTCCCCCGCTCTCCTGGCTCCAGTCCCACGCGAGCATCTCTCCAAGGTGCCTCTCGATGAGTCAAATCGCTGAGTTGCTGCGACGCCAACTTCCCATAAAACGAAAGAACGCCTCTCACAGTGTTGCTCTCTTCATCGGTTAATGCATCTGGATTCCCAAGCTTATGTGCACTCACTCGGAATTGACCTCGATGAACATCATAAAGTTCCCTCACGACCGGACCATTTGCCCAAGCTTCTACACGCTCAGGAAACAGAGGCTCTTCATCCCAAACCAGCCCCCAAGCCTGTGAATAGTACACGAGCTTTTGAAGTTTCATTGCCGTCATTGATCCCGAATGCTTGAGGATGAATGCAGCAACATCATGTACATTGGCCACGTGAATACCCTCACCGACTATATCGGCACAACTATAGTCTATATGCATACCCATGCGAAACAATACCAAAGAAAGGTAGTGTCCTAATTTGAAATCCACAGGCTTATCCTTCCGCCGTGGCAAGTAACTTGCCGCGAATGAATTCTGATCTGGTTTGGCTGTTGGCTTTAGCCGCCGTCTCAATCACGCGCAATTCATCGACGGTAACGCGAATTCGGAGCATTGCGGCCTTTGTACTTCCCTTGGGAAGTGGAGGCCGTCCGGCTTTACGAGGCTTCGGCTTCGATGTCGGCATTGGCCCTCAACTCCTTCAACTCTTGCATGATGGCGACCCGGACAGCGGTTATGGGCGATACAGCCGGGGGCACTTGTAGAACAGTCACATGGCGCTTAGGTTTGTCTGGATCGTCCGTTTCATGGGTCCAAGCGTAGGCGGTATTGGCTTGCGGGTGGCTGTGCAGGTCAAAGACTTCCACGATTCCATCCCAAATCGTGTGACCGTTGAAAACCTCTTTTACGGGAACGCTCTCGCGGTGGGTGGATTCAACGCCGTGAAGGTTGCGGATTACGTCTTTCAATTCTTCGATATGGGTCATGACTTTTTGTCCGTTTTTAATTCAAACCTCACAATGAAAGGAGAGTCGCTTTTTGGGTCGTCAATAGCAGCGGTCTTGGCAATCTGAGAGGACGTTTTCGCAAGAAAGTCCATAGTTGCCCGGTAATGTTCCCAAGTCATTCCGCACTCCGGGCAGCAAAGCAGGGGGGAACTCCATACCCCTATGGGTCGCACGATTCGCGCATGGCATTGTGTGCATTCAAACTCCACAGCTTTGAGATCGCTGAGTTGGATGGTGGTTCTTACTTCGCTTGTCATGCTGTTGCCTCCAGTAAATCTCCAACGGTCCAGAATGTCTTGGCAACGCCAGCGGCCATTGCCGGGGTGCATCTCAGGGTGTTGTGCCGCTTGACGAAGTTGTAATAGGCGAAGTGAAGGCCAACTGCCGCAACGAAGTTTTCCCGCTTTTTACTGAAGGCCAGCGTCAGGCGGGTAAGTCTTCGCATGTGAAGGCGGGTTGTAGCGTTCAACCGCTCGACGTAGCTTGTAGAGATTAGGTCGAGGTTCGGTCGCCCTGAAACGATCTTCTTTTCGGCGGAGACGAATTCCGGGGCGCTGTAGCGACGGTTATCTCCTACCGTGGTAGGGCCGTAAGTCTTGATGATCTGGCCGTAATCGGCGTAACCTGCAAAGGACCTTTCAATCGCTTCTTCATAGGCTTTCAAGCCATCAGTTGAAATTTGGACCCTGTTTCTCATCCGACCGGCAACGTCCGCAAGGAAGGCGTTTGCCGTAGCCGCGTCACGGTCTCCAACGCGGAAGGCAGGGACTAGCTTAGTTTCGGCGTCGATGGCGCAGAAGGTCCAAACGCTGCCCACTTCCGGCGGATCGTCCACCTTGACGTGGCGCTCTTTCTTGCCGACAAAACCCCAAATTTCGTCCATCTCAAGACGAGTACAAGGAAGGTCACGCATGGTCTCATCCATCAGGGCTGTGCATCTCTGCCCGACTTTCACTCCAAGGCGCATGATGGTATCGCGGTGAACTCTTGTCATGCGTTCGATGGCGCGGATGCTTGACCCTTCCGCCAGAGACGCGATCACCGTGATTTGCTTATCCGTGTTGAGATTGTTCGACATAATCTCTCCCGATGTATTTAATGTACCCCAATAATCATATCCTGTCAAGGGATTTGTGGGGTACAATTCTTGAATCATGTTGAAACGTCTGGTGTTGCAATACTGGCCACTCGTTTTGCTGCTCGTCTTGATCGTGGCAATTCTTGGTATGTCCCGCTATGCAGAACACCGCAAGGCAGAGAATCAGGAATATGCTCAGGCGAGTGGTCCAGAGGCTACGGTCACCCCAAGTGAGACAGATAAGGGCGGAAAGCCAACAAAGAAGCCCAAGTATCCGCCAAGCTGGGTCGATACTTTCGCATGGCCAGAGGGCGTGACCGGCTGGGCGCTGTTCTTGACTCTGTTGGTTATTGCTTGGCAGTCTGTCGAAACCAGAAGGGCTGCTCAATCCGCAGAGAGGCAAACAACGCTTCAGTCTGCCGCCTTGCGCCAATGGGTCAATGTTGTTCCGATGGGTATAGACATTTCGCGCAAGCTCGAAAACCCCTGCGAGGTCACGCTGCAATTTGAAATTCTGAACAAGACCGATTACCTGGTAACGATCAAAGGTGTCGAATTTGAACTCATCCCGAACATTCACGATATTGGGAAATTTAAGGTCGATTGCGACTTTGCTTTGGCTCCGCGCACAAGGGACCTCGAAAGCGCGTTTCCATTCACGGGAAAGTGCGTGATTGATGTCGGCGAGCTGGATGGGTGGGGGAAGATATTCATTGTCGCGGGAGATGTTAAGTTTTTGGACTGCATGGACAGGGATCAAGTCCAACACTTTCAGGACTTGTATCGCGGATTTATCGATGGGAGACTGGAAAGAATGAAGCCATCGAGCATCCAGAGTACAGAAGAGAACCGCGAGCATCCCCAAAACCCAAATTAGGACACTACCCAAAGAAACCTTAAAGGTAACATTCGGTAACACGCTTATCGTTTTATGAAGCATTCTGCAAAAGTGCGACCAGTTCTTCAACGGTCCAAACATGATCGGTCAGTTTGGCTTCCATCGCAGGCGTGACCCTGAGTGTCTGATGGACCCGGCAAAAGTTGTAGTACATAAAATACAGCGAGATCGCGGCGGCATGGTTCTCCAGCTTCTTTGAGAATCCGTTCGTGAGCCGGGTAAACCGCCTCATGCTCATGCGCATGGTGAGGTTCTGGCGCTCCACATAGGACGTGCTAACGTGTGCAGGGTCGGGGACGCCGCTCACGGTCTTCATATCACAGCCAATGCACTTTGCAGGACTGTAGCGCGTCTCAGGCTCATTGGATGCGCCGTACAGCTTGTAAGGCATCGCATAATCCCAAACTGACCCACTACCATTTTTCACTGCGATTTGAAGATGGGTGCTTAGCGCGTGCCCCAGGTCAGGCCTTTCATGCCCTGGAAACAATCAACCTCAAGGCGCGATGCGCGTCCCGCCCGGACGGCTATAGCAAAAATTGCCCCAGCATCCGGTTGCGGAAGCTGGGGCAATCCTGACAACTGAAAGCGGTCAGCTAGGATATATCGACCTAAACGGGAACGACAGTGTCAATACAGGTCGATACAGTCTAGGGCCTCTCTTCCGGTTGCGTCGTCTCCGCTGCCGGCTCATCGCACCAGAGCCAGATGATCCACCACACCAGTACAGCGATGTAGACTGCCTTGCTGGCGTTGCCCAGTTTGTTGATCAGGTCGAGGATGCGCTCATACTCCGCCTGACTCTGGGGGTGCACGGTCCGGACGATATGTTGTATCGTGCCTTGCACGGCCAGCGAGGAGATGGCTACGGTGGAGAGACCGATGGCGATCATCTGCGTATGGCTGCGCCAACCGGCCTTGAAACGGCTGCCGAAGAGCGCCACCAGCACCATGACTCCCACCGCCAGCAGATCTGCCAGAGTATTGCCCTTCTGCGCCAAGAGCTGCATGAGTTTCAGCTTGCCCAGCAACGTGTCCAGTGCCATCTGACTCCGTACCGGCCAGGGTCCCCAGACTGCCAGAATGCCGCCAGCCACGATAAGCAGACCTAGAGTGTTTGCAATCCACTGGGCGCGCGACACCTGCGCAAAGGCCTGCCATGCCACCTCAATCAGCACCAGCAGAGATACAATCACCGAAAGGTTGGCCAGGGTAAGCAGCGTCTCGTTGAAGGGAACTGCCGCCATCCTGCCCGATAGCAGAATATCCGCCATCAGTCCCACGGCGAAGAGAGCGATACTGGCGGTAAACCAGGGATAGCGGCGGGCACGGTCGCGGCCAATCAAAACCACGAGCAGGACCAACTGTGAGGCAAAGGTCAGCGTCCAGAGAATCTGGCGCGCGGAAAAATCGAAATGGAAATGCATGGACCCTTTCACTGGGTGGAGGGAGCTGCGCCCCGTTCCCTTTCCAGTTTAGCGCCTATGGGCTACATTCTTGCTCGCGCCAGCCACTGCGGCAGGTACTGCGCGTCTGCCGGGTTCGCGGCGACGATGGCCTGGTAGTGTGCGACGCGCGCGGCTTGGAAAGCTGTCGTCATGGCTGCGGGATCGGCCGCATTGACAGCGCCCAGCGTCATCGGCCCCCATTCGCCGTCGTCGATCAACTGCGCCGCGCCATCGCCGGCCAGAGAGTTCACGGCCCGCTGAAGACAGCGCACAGCCGTGCCGCTGCCGCCGTTCACCGCAAAGTCGAAGACGCGCTTGCATAGGTCGTCGGATTCCACCTGCGCGTACCAGTTGTTCCAGAAGTGATTCTGATAGAACTGCTGAACGAGCGGCTCCCGCTCGCTTTGGGGAAGCGCGGCGATCGCCGCAAACTCCGCCGGCCATGCGCCCGAGTTGATGCCGCTGATGGCAAAGCATGGGCCATCAACGCCGCAGGGCGAGGCGTCTGGAACCTGCGCGCAGTCGCGCGGAGCATCCTCGAAGTTCATCATCCAGTTGTAGGCGATTGTCCAGTTTGCCATGATCTCTCATTTTGACGAAAATTTACAAAAATGAATGCGGAATAATGGCGGAAAGGATTGATCTGTATGGTGCGCCCGGAGAGATTCGAACTCCCGACCTAACGCTCCGGAGGCGTTCGCTCTATCCAGCTGAGCTACGGGCGCGCATTACCAGCATACCGCACTTTGGATCTTTCTGGAGCTTCATGCCCACCGCGCGCCGCAGCGCCTCCATCCAGTACACTGGCGGAAATCCGGATTCCACCGGCGAGGAAGCTACCGATGTCCCAACTGTATGTTGCCGTACTGGCCGTCATCGTCGCCGCTCTGCTGGCGGTGGCGCTCTATCGCACCGCGCTGGTGAAGACCAAGGCCGACTATCTGGTGGCGGGGCGCTCTCTGCCGGCGGTCGTGCTGGTGCTGACGCTACTGACTTCATGGATCGGTGCGGGGAGTCTCTTTGCCGGGGCGGAGAATGCCTACAAGAATGGTTTTGCGGCGTTGTGGCAGCCGGCGGGTGGATGGCTGGGCCTCTTGCTGATCTACTTCATCGCGCCTCGTGCACGGAAGTTCGCGCATTTCACGCTGCCGGATCTGCTCGAAGTCCGCTACAACCAGACGGCGCGGGTGTTGGGCACCATTGCCATTCTCTTCGCCTACATCGGCATTACGAGCTACCAGTTCAAAGGCGGCGGCGATGTGCTGCATCTGATCTTTCCCGAAACCGTGACGCCGGAGCTGGGCACCTATATCATTGCCGCCTTCGTCATCCTCACCACGGCGCTGGCGGGAATGTCGTCGGTGGCATATATGGATGTGGCCATCGGTTCGCTGGTCACTGTCATCTGCATCCTCGCCGCGCCGTACTTGTTCTTGCAGGCCGGAGGCTGGGCGGGGCTGCATCATGCGCTTCCTGCTGAATACTTCCAGGTGCTGGGCAACTACCAGCTCAGCCCCGAGCATATGCGGCAGTCTACGGGGATGGGCGTGGTGCGAGCACTCGAATTTCTGGTGCCGACGATGCTGCTGATGCTGGGCAACCAGGTGATGTACCAGAAGTTTTTCTCGGCGCGCAGCGAGCGGGATGCGCGCATTTCGGTCGTCGGCTGGGTCCTGGGCACGGTGGTTCTGGAGACGCTGATCGTGGCTATTGCGGTCTTCGGACGCGCGCTTTATCCAACCGGCGAAGTGGCGCTGCATCCCCGCGAAATCATTCCCTACACGGCCCGCCACGGACTGCCTGCGGTGCTGGGCGCGTTGCTGCTAGGCGCGGTCTTCGCCAAAGTAATCTCGACGGCCTCAAATTATCTCTTTTCTCCGGCTACGAATCTCGTCAACGATGTTTTTGTTCGCTACATCGCGCCGGGAGCGACCAACAAGCGCGTACTGATCGTCTCGCGGCTTTGTGTGGTGCTGCTGGGCTGCTGGGCGCTCTATCAGGCGGTCTATGCCGAGAGTATTCTGCAGAAGATGCTCTGGGCATACACAATCTACTCCGCCGCGCTCACCCCCGTGGTGCTGGCGGCCTTCTACTCCAAGCGAGCCACGGCATGGGGCGCGGTGGCGGCCATCGCCAGCGGCACGGCGATCACGCTGGCCTGGGATCATCAGGTAGTAAGAGACCACTTCCCAAAAATCCTGGCCGACCGCGACGCCATCTTTCCGGCGCTCTTGGCGGCTATTGTGGCGTTGGTGGTGGTCAGCGTCTTCACACCCAAACCTGCGCCGGAGCAACTGGAGCAGTTCAGTGGGACGAGAACGTCTGATCGCTGAATTCGTCTGTTCCATGGTTGCCTCCTGAGTATTGGGGGTATCGTAACTGGGGGTACGCGAAGGATACCCCCAACAATACCCCCATTTCGCTCTAGCTTCCATGACGCCGCTTCGGACTGCAAAAGAACATAAATAGTCGATCCTGAAAAAGGCCGATTTCAGGCAGATGGCAAGTCGATCAGGAAGCCGGTGAAGGTCGATTGGTGCAGGAGTCGGCCCAGAATAGCCCTGATTTGGGCGACAAGTTTGCCCTCACAGGC
>JBAVDS010000108.1:0-27425 GCA_049587335.1 Occallatibacter sp.
GCCTGTGAGGGCAAACTTGTCGCCCAAATCAGGGCTATTCTGGGCCGACTCCTGCACCAATCGACCTTCACCGGCTTCCTGATCGACTTGCCATCTGCCTGAAATCGGCCTTTTTCAGGATCGACTAGTTACGGTTGAAATCATCGATAACTTCTGTCGCGTACCGCCAACCACATACGCCACAGGTGTTTCTCCTTCGGGCGCGTATCCACAAACCGCCAAGACTCCGCTTATCAGCTTCTGCGGATTTCTGTGTCTTCGCCAAAAGCCCTATGTCCGCTTACAGCCCAAACGCGGGTGTGAATTGCGCATCCCGAGTGTATCGTCACCGACTCTTCCCCGACGTGATGTGGCTCACGCTGAGTCCTGTTAGTAGGCCTTCAACCCTGAGCATTGATTTCTGACTGTCATGTAGTCGGTCAGCCTAGGTGGAACCGGCGCGAAGATTCAATGGCCTGTCGGCGTCCTTTTTGCCGACGCTTCCCATAACCATGGCTCAGATTTTGAAAAAAACATCGGAATCTCTTGCAAGTTTTAGCGCTCACGACGTTCCTACACTGTGAGGGTTTAGATATGAAGACATTTATGCTGGCTGTGGTGAGCGGATTGTTAATGACTATGGGGATGTCGGGCTGCAAGGACGGATTCACCGACACCCCAAAATTTACGCCAGTGGTTAACCGTCGAGGTCCAGAAGCACAACTGGAACCGCGCAAAGTGATGCCCGCATTCGGGTCGGACCAAGAACTGCGGAGTTACTTCAGAGAACATGCACAAAAGCAGAGGCTACGTCAGCAGTCGATGGACATGATGTCGACGAACATGGCAGCGCCAGCGGCGGCCAAAAGTGAATCATCAAGCAGGGCCACCGATGCCAAGGCAGATGAATCTGTCACGAATGTCCAGCACGCCGGGGTCGATGAAGGTGGCATTGTCAAACTGCATGGCAATTATCTGGTTATACTTCGCCGCGGCCGCTTGTTTACGGTCTTGCTCCGCGATAGCGAGTTGACTCCGGTCTCCAATATTGACGCCTTCGGACCGGATATCAACCCAGGATCCACTTGGTACGATGAAATACTCGTTTCCGGCGACACCATCGCCGTGATTGGCTATAGCTACGAGCGGGGCGGTACGGAAGTTGGCCTATTCCAAATCGACCAGGAAGGCCACCTGAGTTATAGCGCCACCTATCAACTGCGCTCCAATGACTACTATTCATCGCGCAACTACGCCAGCCGTCTCATCGGCAGCAAGCTCATTTTCTATTCGCCTCTCTACATTTATCCAGGAACTGACGACCCGTTTGCGAGTTTTCCTGCGGTTCGCAAGTGGCATAAAGGTGCAACCAACGGTGAATTCCGACGCATCGTTTCGGCGAACCATGTCTACCGTCCGGAGCATACTCTCGATGATTCCGATGGAATGGCATTACACACTGTGACGGTTTGCGATTTGGCTGGCGGCGGCTTTGACTGCAAGGCTACCTCCGTAGTTGGACCTCCGGGGCGCGTTTTCTATGTCTCGCCTAATTCGGTCTACGTGTGGGTCACGGGGGGAATCTACCGGGGACAAACTGTAGAGACAGAGTCGATGTTGTATCGAATGCCGCTCGATGGGTCAGAACCCAGTGCGCTACGCGTTTCCGGTAGCCCGGTTGACCAGTTCTCTTTTTTGGAAAGCGACGATGACCATCTCAACGTACTGGTGCGCTCGGAAGCATCCGGCGACGGAATGTGGGGAGCTGAAGTGGCGGCCGGTGATGTTGCGCTAATGAGAGTGCCCTTGGCGAGTTTCTCGGATGGAAGTGCAAGCGCCGATCCCTCGATGTATCGCCGCATCCCCAAGCCCGACGGCTACACCTTTCAGAACCGGTTCGTAGGTGACTATCTCCTTTACGGCACCGGTAGCGGCTGGGGCTATGCGTCCGCAAAGCCTCGGTCGAGTCTATTTGCCGTGCGCTGGGACAATGGTCGGACTCGCGAGCTTCCACTCACACACGGAGTCGACCGTATCGAGCAGATGGGTTCGGATGCCGTGGTTGTCGGAACGGACGGAAAGGATCTGCATTTCACATCGGTGCGTCTCGGTAATTCGGTTGCAGTCGCGGATGAGTACGTGCGCATGAATGCTTCGCAGGGCGAACTGCGCAGCCAAGGGTTCTTTTACAAACCAGATGGCAATGACTCGGGCATACTCGGTTTACCGATCAGCGTTTCTGGCCGTCCAGGTTATCGGCATCTATTCGAGAATTCTGCGGCGATTCTCTTCCTCAAGAACTCTTCATTGCGCTTCCAAGAAATCGGAGAGCTTAGAGCCAGATCGGATTGGGCAAAAAATGACGGGTGCCGTGCATCTTGTGTTGACTGGTATGGCAACGCACGGCCGCTGTTCGTACGTGGACGCCTCATTGCACTGCTCGGGTATGAACTGGTTGAAGGAAAGATCGGCGACGGTGGACGCATTGAGGAAACACGACGCGTAAACTATGCGCCGCATGGGTACGAAGTGGTACAAAGGTGAACGCTCCAGGAATCCTGTGTGCTGGCAGACGGGAAGAGCACGCTCGCGGCTTGATGATCCTCCATGAGTCGGTCTCGTCAATCCCGTCGGCAGCAATCTCGACCTGGATTCGCTGACCAACGCGGAGGGACTCACGCTACCCGACTCTGTCAGCGGCGATCTCCTCCTAAGTTCGCGGATCAAAAATGAACTCGTGGTTAAGAGAAGGGGTGCGAAACAATGACTCCCATGAGCGAGCCAGATTGAGAAAAAAGAACCGATCTCCGAAGTATCGATTCGCCATTCTTTACAGAGGCATTCTTCAAAGCCAACCCGTAAGCGGCTTGTTTACTGAGGCTTAACTGCTACTCAAGTACACTGCGAGTACAGACGAACTCTAAGGCGCATGTAAATATCGTAGGATCAACGAGTTAAGTTGGTGGAGGCGGCGGGAGTCGAACGATTTTTCCACAGCATAGAATCAATAACATACATGTTTTCAATTGCTTACAAAACTGCCAAAATGCCCAAAATGCCCGTTTATTGGTACAGTCTTGGTACAGTTTTCAGGCGTTTTTCCATGCCAATCTTCGCCTTTTCTTCCGAATGCGGGAGGCGGCGGGCGTCCTGCTCGCCTTCAGCAAAGGTGATTTTGGTACACCTCTCGGGAGGCGGCGGAGAACCCGCCCACGTCGGCTTTCTCCCGCCTGCCTTCAGGCTACCTTCATTGCCGCAAGGTTGGTACAGTCTTGGCACGGCATTATCTGTAAGAAATTTGCCGCAATTTTCTTACAAATTCCGTCTCCAGCGAATCTGTGCGATACAGGCCTGCGCCGAAGCCACAACTCTGATTTGCGAAATAGACCGCGCTACGAACTCCGTCCGGTAGTGCCAGGGCAACAACGGAATTCGTCAGTTTGCAAGCGTGCATGAATAAGCCTGAGCCGACTTTCGAGTAGTAATATTCTTCAGGTTGAGATTATTTGTTTCCCCGGTTTCAAAATCGAGATCGGGGAATCCTCATCTTATTAAAAAAGTGGCATAAGTGCCGAGCCACTTGCCTCCCCGAACCTCATATGGCAGTAGGAGGACGAAGGTCATGAATGAAAACACTAGCGCAACTTCTGCAAGCCAAAGTGTAGCCGAACAGCAGGCGACGATAAGGCTTCCCGTTCTTGGATTTCCAGGAGAACCGTATTCAATGGTCCTGACAAACATCTACAAGGATCCTGATAGCCATCTCAACCGAGTCCCTCCTCAAGGACTTCCTGGACAATACAAGGTTTCCTTTGTCATGGGAAAGCCTGAGCATAGTGAGATACCGGAAAGAGAGATCAAGTTTGCAGAATTTATGCGTGGAGATTCACACTTGGCAATCTTGGCGCCTGCTTTTCCTGCTCCGGGAGATGCGATAAAGATCCATCTGGCATTACGCGTCGGCTCCGAATCGCTTGTGGTTGAAGGAACGGCGAACGAGGAGGGGTATCTTTCGAAGTTAGAAACCCAACCATTCTTTGCGCAAAATCGAAACGATGCGCAATCGAAAGCGGTGCGCATTGTTCACGGACTATTGAGCGAATATTCGGTGCAACTAGATATTCCGCTTCAGGCCGACCTGATAGAGGTTACCGAGATTAGCACAGCGAACAGGAGTTTGACCCTCGTTGCGCCATTCCTCGGAGGAGGAACATCGGCACCAATAGTAGATTACGACCAAGAGTTCGCCAACTTGTGCGCACTTTACCGAGAGGGAATGCTTTCCAAGAGCCCCGTATATCGTTACCTCTGCTTCTACAAGATTCTTGAGGCTAGCAGAAAAAGGCGGGAACGCCTCGGGCGGAAGCATAAGAAAGCTTACCAGCCTATCCGGCATGGAGAGATAATCCCTGCATCCGTGTCTGACCAGATCACGTGGCTAACCGCTATTTTCATTGGGCCGCGGCAATGGCCAGAATTGATGCTTGGGCAAATCTTTCCACCAGAAACACATGGAAAGAAAATTACAGCCCTCTTCGACGGCAATCTTCGTCGACTGAGGGACCGCATTGCCCATGGGATTTTGGATTCCGGTCAATATCTTCTGGTTGACGACCCGGATGAAGTGCGGGAGATCGGTCGTTGGCTACCTTTCCTGCGGTGCGCAGTCCGAAGGATTCTAAAGAATGACTTTCCAGGCCATTACCTCACATACCTGAAGGAAGACGGTTCAATCAATCATGAAATGGCAGGTGGCACCGATCCCGTTGACCGTTCCAAACCTCTCTAAGCGTGCTCCCGGTGCCTCGCTTTTGCGCATCGGGGAAGTATGATAATCCGTTGGAAATAACTAACGCCCCAGACTTGAACGGCTATTTTACGCCCCCGTTGTTATTGAATGGCTATGCCATTCGCAGGCCGAAAGTGGCCGTGCAGCACGCGGTGGTTTAGGCGAGATCGCGGAGCGACTCATCGCAAGCCAGAAAGCAGTTGCGCAGACGCTCGATTTCAAGCGCGCTGAAATCATTCTGTACGCACAGCGGTTCCCAGTTTGCCTTGACAACCTGTTGCATCGTTTGCGCGATAGCCATGCCCTCGCTGCGCGATAGTCCAAAGCTGGCAACTTCGCTCAGAGCGTTGTGCAGAGTTGCCCGCCGTCCATATCGTCCGACTCCGATGGCGAGGTCGCGTTCCGTGCCCACCTGCGGGAAGGAAACAATATCGTAGCCAGGGGAGAGCCGCCATCCGCGCCCATCCCACAGGAAACCGTGATTGCGGAGATGGTCGTCGTTGTTGTTGCAGAGAATATTGAAAACCATTCTCCGCCACAACTCTTTCGCATCCGCAGGAGGCTCGGAACCAAAGCGCCGCATCTGCTCCGCCAGTCCGCGATAGCTCTGTCGCGACGATTCGCTCTCGTGCGCCCCGAGAATCGTCAGTCCCGAGATAAAAGGGAGACGGCGGTATCCAGCTTCGTTCAGCACCCGGTCGAAGCGTTCAACGAGATAAATATCTTGCCCCAATACCTTTTCGAGCCGCACGGGCGGCACGTTGATTCCAGCCATCGCGGCCAGCGTCATGGTGATGTATTCGACGCGGCACATCGGAGTGCGATCATCGGCCCGGCCAAATTTTGCGATCCACTGCTTGCCATCGTATTCACAGGAGGACTTCGGTCTGGCTCCGCCGAGCGATGAGCCACGAACGAAAAAGCGGCGATGCTTGATGGGCAGCTCTTCGGCAGTATCCAACTCTCGCACCGCGTCGATCATCTCGGCCAGATCGAGGTTCTCGCCCGGCAACTCGCTTTCCGTCCAGGGAACCATGCGGCGAGGCCCGGACAAGTCTGCGCCGAATGCCAGAGCGCCGACACGCGAATCACCCGTCGCGACCAGATAGTCAAATTCGGAGAGCGTACGTGCGCCAGCGGCGCGCTCCATCAGATGCCGCCCCCATCCATCGGGCGCGGCGTCGCGAATGCCATTGAAGAGAACAAAACCTTCCTCTGTGCTGTACTCGCGTTCAATCCCTGGATCGGGCAAGGGCAACTGCACCGGATCGATAGGCAGCCGGTCTTTGCGCTCAAGGTATCGCCGGCCATAGCGGAAACGCGCTCCCGCTTCACGCCCAGCGCCGACCGTCTCCAGGATTCCTGCCGGTACGGGGCCTTCATCGAGATGGACATAAACGTAGGCAGTGGACATAGCTCACTCAGAAGTCGAATTTGTCGGCTTGCTTTTTAGTTCTGCGGAAATCGCGCGGCAGATTTTGAATGTCGGCCTGAAGGCCGGTCATATCGCTTTCCGGCGCGACGAGATCGCCGATGCGTCGGTGCATACCCAAGACCCACAGTGCTGAGGCGATGATTCCCACTCCCACCGCCGGGTCGCCCTTTTCCAAACGCTGCACGGTCTTCAGATTGACCATCATCCGCTCGGCCATTTCAGCCATGGACATGCGTCTGCGCTTGCGCGCGACAGCAATATCCTTTCCCAGCTTTAGAAGCTGGTCATGTGCGGCTGCGGGTAATGCCTGATAGGCCCGGCTGGTTCTTGCCATGCTTTTATTGTACCCATATAAAGGATGATTGAAAAATAAAATACCTATATATGGGTTATTTTGTTTTACACTTCGAACGGAATACCGATCAGTATTTGAATCTACGACTACCTCTTGTTCTTTTTTAGAGTACAATTGTTCTCGTTATGAGAACTTTCTCCACATCGACCGGTGATTTGCTCTTTGGCCAGACCAGAGGCAGGGTTTTGTCGCTGCTCTTTGGCGCGCCGGACGAATCCTTTTATATTCGTGAGATTGCCCGCCAGATCGAAACGAGTGTTGGCACTGTGCAGCGGGAGCTTACGCTGCTGGCTGGGGTGGGGCTTGTCAATCGCTCGCAAAGGGGGAATCAAGTTTTCTATCAGGTCAACCAGGAGCACCCGGATTACCCGGAGTTGCGCGTACTGTTGGCGAAGACCCTTGGCGTCTTTCAGTTGCTTAAAAACGCTCTGGCTCCTCTCAAGTCCAGCATCGATTTTGCTTTTGTGTACGGTTCGGTCGCACGCGGCGAGGACAAGGCAACGAGCGACATCGATCTGATGGTGATTGGCGCGGCCACTCTCGACGATGTACTCGATGCCGTGGGCCCGCTCGAAAAGCAGTTGCGGCGGCCAGTCAATCCGACCATCTATTCCCGCGAGGATTTGAAGAAGCGGCTTCACGAGGGTAACCACTTTCTGCAATCATTGATGGACAGCAAGAAGGTCTTTCTGATCGGCGACGAGAATGAGTATAGAGAAGCTTGCACAATTCGGTTGGTACAAGGCTGAGCCGAGCAGTTCCAAGGAGATTGCCGACCTGTTCAGCATTGTGGACCGCTCGCAGGCGGACTCGAAGGTGGAAAGCATCTCCGACGATCTTCGCTTTCAGGCGGCGTACAACGGTATTCTTACGCTGGTGAACATTGCTTTGCGGGCCAGTGGCTATCGGGTTTCGATTGGCCAGGGTCACCATCAGCGCGTAATCGAAAGCCTGGAATACACGTTGACCACGCAGGATGCCACCGCACGCGAGAAATGGGTGCGCAAGATCAAGTCGCATTCGCAAAAGAGAAACACCACAAGCTATGACCTGGCAGGCGGCGTTTCCCCGACCGACCTCGCGCAAATCATGAAAGACCTGCCAGTTTTGCAGGAGCAGGTGCGGGCATGGTTGCAGGAAGTCCACCCGGAACTTCTCACGCGCGCGGCGAAGTAAAGTTCCCATGCCCCAGGTTCGCATTGTCTGCATCAGCGATACGCACGGCCAGCACGCTAAATTGCGCGTTCCGGACGGCGACATCTTGATTCATGCCGGAGATTTTGCCGCTTTCGGCGAAACCCCAATCGAGATCATTGATTTCAACCAGTGGCTTGGCACGCTGCCGCACCGGCATAAGATCATCATCGCTGGAAACCACGATTGGATGTTTGAGCGCCACCCCGGAGCTGCCAGAGAACTGCTGACCAACGCCATCTATCTCGAAAACTCCGGTACGGAACTGGCAGGACTGAAACTCTGGGGATCGCCGGTCCAGCCCGAGTTCAACAACTGGGCCTTCAATGTCGCGCGCGGCGCAGCGATCCGGCGATATTGGCAGATGATTCCGGCGAGCACCGATGTTCTGATTACGCATGGACCGCCGTATGGCGTGCTGGACACGGCGCATCCCAACAATGTCCATCTCGGCTGCGAAGAACTTGCAGAAGCCATCCAGCAAATCAGGCCCAGGCTTCACGTCTTTGGCCATATTCATGGCGGGCAGGGCCAGCATAATTCTGACGGCACACAGTACGTAAATGCTTCTGTCGTCGATGAGGCGTACCGTCTCGTAAACGCACCGCAGGTTATCGAAATCGAAGTCGCAGTAGCACAATAATAATTCCAAGATAGGCAGGCCAATCATGTTCAGCGAGCGGACATTCCCCGAATGGCGGTAGCGTAGCCGAGGCGCGGTCCGCGTCAAGGCTCTGCGACCGCAAGTGCGGCGGGCTGCGGCCCGGCCTTGACCCGGACCTCCATCGCCTCGGCTTATCATTTCAGCTATTCCGGGGAATGTCAGCGGGAGGAACACGCAGAGATTTTCCTCAACCATCTTCCAATCTCCACAATCAGCAGTGGCAATAACTGTATGAAACAAAATCAGTTGCCGTACTCTTGCAGACGCGAGCGCCTCCAAATCCTCGTCCAATATGGTGCGCGAAGGGTAAAGTGTAGACGTATATTTAAACGAAGAGACAACTTGCTCATTTACGAGTGGATACAGTAGGGGCCTATCGGGTAATCCCCTTTTTTGCATTCGTGAGAGCGCACCGCTTGACAGCATGATGGGGGCTCGGTTGTGAGCACAACGATCAAAGATCGGATTCGTCAACTCTACACTTTCCTGCGGGAAGCGAATCAGCTTCGATTTCGCCCGGTCCGACAACTAGGCGAGCATCCGAGAGTGGTGCGCATTGCTGATATGCCGCATCACGAATCGATGCATCTGTACCGCCCTATCCAGGTACAGGACGCGCAGGAAATCCCGGACATTCTTCTGCGCGTCACAAGGCCATCCATAACGCCATGCCCGAAACCGCCCGAATCCATCGCTTCATGGCTACTGCCAGGGTGGGATGATCCCGTTAAGCCTGCGGCCTACGCCGAGACACGCAATGAGGTGAACGAATCTGGCGAAACAATTACAGCCAAGTTCGAGAGCGACGACCAAAGGTTCGCAGATTTTGTAACCTGGGATGACCAGCGTACAGAATGGTCTGTTCCAGAATTGCGCGCGCGCCAAGCGCTTCGATTCTTTGAACTCTTCTATGACATCTATTCAACTCTTGAGAAAGAAGGTGAAGAGATCGAATTGATGCTTGGAGATGGTCAACTGTCATGGCTTGCTACATCCGCAATCGACGGGCAGGTCACGATTAACCATCCGATTTTGTTGAAGCTTGTGGAATTGCGATTCGACGCCAATATTCCGGAGTTTACGGTTCACGAAACCGAACGGGATACAGAGCTTTATACTGGCTTATTCGTTGACCTACAAGAAGTCTCCCCTGCGGCTATCAACAATCGTAAGAATGAGCTGGAATCAGCAGGTTATCACCCGCTTGGCTGGCAGGATACGGAAGCTTTTTTGAAAGCAGTTATCCAGACAATATCACCCACTGATGGCAAATTTCTGGATTCACCGGCGAAAAGCGCGTCCACTACGCCTGTGCTGTGGCGCAACCCAGTTCTGTTTCTGAGAAAACGCATCTCAGGAATTGCAACTGCTGTAGATAAGATTGTCGATGACATCGAGACACGTGTGGCGTTTCCATCAGCGTTGGCGCAAATTACGGGAACGATGGATGAGTGGCTCGATTCCGGTATTGGTGGCAATGCAATAGATGGCAGCACAAATGACGCAGCAAAACAAGATCTGACTGCCGCTATTAGCGACGATGACATTCTGCTTGGCAAAGAAGCAAATGCAGAGCAGATCCAAATCGTTCGCCGACTACACTCAAGTGCCTCGGTCATTGTCCAAGGACCTCCCGGCACGGGGAAGACGCACACGATTGGGAATATCATTGGACATTTGTTATCCCAGGGAAAATCAATTCTCGTAACCGCTCAGACCGTCAAAGCATTACGCGATGTAGTGCGGAATGTACCAGCAGCCTTACAGCCATTATGCGTGTCAGTGCTCGGAAGTGACCGGGATGCACGTACCCAATTGGAATCCTCGATTGGCTCGATAACCGAACGCCTAACAAGCGATACAAGTACAACGCTGCTCAACAAAGCTGAGGGATTAGGACGCCAACGCAAAGACATCCTTCATACGTGTCTTGAGTTGAAACATAAGCTCCGCGAAGCCCTGGAAAATGAGTATCGCGACATCATTGTTGACACCGAACGGCTCTCGCCTTCGGACGCCGCACGTTTTGTCGCAGACCGTTGCGAGGACGCAGCATGGATACCCGCGCCTGTCAAACTTGGTGCTTCAATTCCCCTCTCTGAGCAAGAGCTAAATAGACTCTATGCGCTTGGGCAGTCATTTTCAGCATCAGAAGAGCATGACGCGCGCTATCCGCTTCCAGAACTCGACAAACTTCCCTCTGAACGTCAGTTCCATACAATGACGTCTGAATATCAGCAGCTATTGGTCAGTGATCTTTCACTGGGAGCCGAGCGATGGCACACACGGGGCACCGATAGCCAAGCTGTAGAGCAACTTCACGCATCCATTCAAAGCGAGTTCACTAACGACCTAAGAAGCCAAGCCTGGCGACCATATGCAATTGTGGCTGGCATACATGGCGGAGTTGAAAAGGAAGTCTGGGAGCGACTAATTACCAAGATTCAGACTGCCGTGGAGGTCAATGCAAAGTGTGCGATGGAGCTGCATCACAATGCACAGCTCTCGACGGCGTTACCAGTAACCCGTCAGCGTGAGATCGCAGTCGAAATTGTTGAGTATCTATCTTCCGGCAACAACCTTGGGTTCGTTCAATTGGTAACGCATTCCCAGTGGAGGCAATTCATCAACACGACTTCCGTATCCGCTGGTAAGCCACGCCATACTGAACATTTCAAAGCCATAGGCTTGCTGGCTAAGCTACAGTCCCTTCGTGCTGAATTGGAGCCGTCATGGAACAGCCTCGTAGGACAACACATTGAGGCGCTGTTTAATACCTTAGGGGATTCGCCAGAACTGTCCTGTCGGCCATTGGTTGGAGAGATTCGCCGCTGCCTTGAGTGGTATTCCTCGACTTGGACTCCTCTTTCCGATGCGCTTCTAGCGGAGGGACTGGATTTTGGTGAACTTTGCACCCTGGTCACAAACACCCCGAGTCAGATTTCCGAATACTTGGTAGTTGAACGCGTAGCAGTTGATGTTCTCCCAGAGTATCTCACCGCCGAGGCAGGGCGGCGCCGAATCAAAGAGTGCGAGGCTTTTTTCGGACATGTAGCCGACCTCTCTACGCAGATTGACCCAACCTCACCCGAACAGGGATGCGTTGGCTTAATTGTTTCTGCGGTTAATGCGCGTAATGCTGAGGCGTATTCAGCCGCGCTGGACTACGCCCGACGTTTGTATGCCATTAGGCCTTTGGTAAATGAGCGAGATGCTCTTCTTGTAAAACTCCGAGCGGTTGCTCCTCAGTGGGCCGCGCAGATTGCTAAACGAACCTCTCCACACAATGTCGGCACGATCCCAGGAGATTATAGGAAGGCATGGACATGGCGACAACTGCATGAAATCCTGCTCGACCGGGATCGCCTTGATGTACATCAAATTCAGAAAAGTATCGATAGGAATAAGGAGGTACTACGAGAATTAACATTGTCGTTAATCGACTCAAAGGCGTGGGGCAAACAGCTTGAACGATTGCAGCACAATTACAGCGTTCGACAAGCACTCGTTGGCTGGCTTGATACCGAAAAGCGCCTTTTATCAACCAGGCAGATAAATCTTAGGCAGTCGTTGCTTACGGAGGCACGCAAGCTAATGACCCGTTGTACGCCTGCCGTACCCGTGTGGATCATGCCCATTTCTTTAGTCGCCGAGCAGTTTGATCCAAGGACCAGTCATTTTGATGCTGTCATCATTGATGAGGCGAGCCAGGCGGATTTGAATGCTCTCATTCCTCTTTATATGGGTACTCAGGTAATTGTTGTCGGCGATCACGAACAGGTCACACCTCTTGGCGTAGGGAAGAATGTAACGCTGTTGCAGAATCTTCAGAAGTCGATGCTCCAAGACATTCCTAATTCCCACTTGTTTGATAATCAGTCATCGATCTACGACATTGCCAGGCAATCATTCGGGGATGCGATTCGCCTCGTGGAACATTTCAGGTGCGTTCCTGAGATCATAGCTTTCAGCAACCAGCTTTCTTATGGGGGAACGATTAAACCCCTCAGAGAGTCGAACTCTACTGCTATTAAGCCAGCTTGTGTGCCTTACCGTGTGGATGGAGTGCGAGACGGAAACACGAATCAACCCGAGGCCGAGAAGATCGTTGCTTTAATCAAATCCATGACAAAGCATCCTGCGTATGTTGGCAAAACAATCGGCGTCATCTCCATGGTAAAAGACGACCAAGCGGTGTTAATTCAATCGCTGCTGCATAAGGAAATCGAAAGCGTTGAATTGGAGAAACGCAGAATCCAGGCAGGCATCTCTTCAGAGTTTCAAGGTGATGAACGCGACATTATTTTCCTTTCGATGGTCGATAGCCAAAGCGAGGAAGGTTCCTTGCGCATCACAGGTGAGGGAGCGTTCGAGCTTACGAAAAAGCGCTATAACGTTGCGGTCAGCCGGGCGAAAGATCAGCTATGGGTAGTACACTCCTTTGACCCGGATCTCCACCTTAAATCCGGAGATTTGCGCCTCCGCTTACTGCAACATGTCAGAGATCCTCTCGCGGCCATTCGCGCATTTGATACGGAAGGTCGACGAACAGAATCGCCTTTTGAAAAAGCGGTCCTTAAGCGGCTGCTGGATGCAGGGTATCGCGTTAAAACCCAATGGCAGGTGGGGTACTTCAGGATCGATATGGTCGTTGAGGGCGATGGAAAGCGCTTGGCACTTGAATGCGATGGTGATCGATGGCATCCGATTGAGAAGTTAGCCGAGGATGTCGAACGGCAAGCAATTCTTGAACGCCTTGGTTGGCAGTTCGTTCGGATAAGAGGAAGCGCATTTTACAGAAATCCAGATCGCGCAATGGAGACTGTCTGCTCCAAGTTGAGTCAGTTGGGCATTCCACCTGTCGGGAGCGATGGCGAAGCCCCTCCGAATGACTTGACCCTCGTTTATGAACTGGAAGCGCTCATGAACGCAGACGGTGAAGCGTTAACGGATATTGACAGTACTGATGATGCAGGGGACCTGCAATTTGAGGCTGGCGACTTTGATTTGCCGGAGGAAGCCACAATCGAAGCCGGAACCTTTCCGAGTAGCTTGAGCGGATTTCAGACGGGCTATTTGTCTGGCAGCCAGAACGGTTCGAAACAGGGGCAAGTGGTATCGCTTTTGGAAGCATTTGGAGGCACAGCTTTGCTCCCCGACTTTATGAGGCAGCTTGCAAAGACCAGGGGATACCACAGAGTTGGGAGGCTCATACGGAAATCGCTCAAATCGGAATTTGCTTCCTTAAAACGCAAGGGCGCAGTTGTAATCGAGAATGGCTCAATCCGACTACCTGATTAGGCGCTGCATCTATTTCCCGGCATGTGCTTCTGCGGGATCGGGCGGGACTCCAGACGGTCCAGAACCTCCATGAGCCGGGGACGATTGCGGTAGTTGACACGTACCTCGGCCACCAGATCGTTCCACTCCGGGCCGCGGTCGAGCAACTTCAGAATCGGGTGCATCTTCTTCAGGTAGGCGGCTACCGTTTCATACGCCGAGACGCTTGCCTGCTTCAAATTTGCCTCGACGCAGCCGCGATAAATCTCCAGGGCACGCTCGGGATGCGTTTCCGCAACGGCAGCGGCGACACTATCGGCATAGCTGCCAAAACCGTATAACGAACCCGTGCGCTGGCTTTTTTCTGCTGTGCGCCACAGGTCGTACCAACGCAAAACTTCATCCGAATTGTGTTCGGCAATTGCCATGTCGATCAGTATGTCGTAGTGCGGGAGCTGGTCTCCGTTACGCAGTAAAGGCAGCAAATAATCCGGCATCGGTAAGGGCCAATCCGGGCGGAAAGTAACGCCACTTGAGCCATTGTTTTTCGCGGTTATGGAGAAAGGAAGCCTGCCAGTTTCGAGGAATTCCAGGGCCTGCTGCTTGACCGCCGCGAGGCAACCGGCGAGCTTGGCGGCGGCCACCAAAGCGGTGAATTTTTCGCATCCGGGACGATCAAATAACTCCCATGCGGCATGCGCGGCGGCTACCTTCCACTGCTTCCGTGACCGGGCGAGTTCGGCCATCGACTTCGCAAGCTGGTCGGCAATTCCCGGAGCATCTTTGGCTGTTTTCTGAATTCCTTCTGCCGCCCAGCGCTCGGCTTCATCGTATCGTTTTTGCTCGATTAGCAGCGGGACCAGCCGCCCATAGCTGCCGGTTATACGCGCTTCGCGTTCGCGGACGGCGATTATTTCGCTGTCGCGTCCGGCGTGTGCAAGAGCCTTGACGAGCCAGTCGGCAATCTGTTCGCGCTGATATTTGTCGTGAAAATTGCTCCCGGCTCGCACCTCTGACTTTAAGCGGCCGGTCAGTACGTCGGCAGTTGCCGACCAGTCGGACAGGCTGGCATTACACTCAAATACGGTGTCGAGCAGGCCGCTTTCAAGCACGCTGTATTCGTCTTTAAGATCAGCATCAATCGCAAATAGCAGCTTCTGCGCGGACGACATTTTCGACTGATTTACCGCCCGGAAAATTGGCGGCAGACACTCTGCAAAGGCCGTCGCTGTCTCGCCTTCGTCGTTCGATTGCCCGATTTGTTCCATGCCCTGCGCCATAATTTCCCGGCTCAGTTTCACCACGGCGTCCGCCTGTCCGAGTTCGACCATGCGGTCAAGATAACGCGCCAAACGGCTAAAGTCCGGGGTATAGCCTTCGCCCTTCCAGTAATTCCGCCAACCCGGTTCCGAGGTCGCCCGGCGCAGTTCTTTTCGCGCTTCGTCAATCAGTCGATCCGTATCGCCTTCGCCCAAGGCAATGCGTTCGCGGAACTCTTCGCGCAACTCTGGAAAGCGCTGCGTAAGAGACCAAACCAACTCGGCCAGTTCCTCCCGGCTCTTTGCGTCGATGTGCTTCCGAATCTTCTCATCGCTGGCCTTGCCTGCACGCTGCCGGGAAATCTGCGGGCTTTCGCCGTCTTCCGATTCGTCTGCTTCATCACTGTCGTCGAAGTCGTCGGAGGGAGCTTCCGAGAGGCTGTTATTCGTCAGTTCCTCCCACTTGTCATCTGCTGCATCCACTACGGGAACCGCAGCGCTCTTTGCCAACATGTCGAGATAGGTTGCGAGGACGGCGACCGCATGTTTGCAGCCATTCCAACCGACAGGACAAGTGCAACGGGAGTGAAGAACCTTGGTTTCCCACCAGACACCCGTCGTGTAGCTCCGCGTGCCTGAGACGGAAGCGATTAACCTGCCATCTGTAGAGATCGCGAGACCATGTACACGTCCGTCTCGCTGATATGCCCGCCCGCGCGTCATGGAACGCGACCCGGCCCAGTTTGCCACGTCATCCCAGGTCACAGACTCCCAGTTCGATTCTTGGGCGACGGACCGGGCAGAGGTTTTCGCCTTTGCTACGCGTGAGGATTTGGTTGCCATCGATAGTTTCCTGTGTGAATCTTATAGGCAATAGCCAGTAGCACTGAAATGCCCGCGCTGCTTACGCAGCGGATGAACGTTGACACGTCATCCCCAAATGGGTAGCTGTCGGTATACCTTGGCGCGATTTTGTTAACATGCTTGTTTTCATTGGCTTGGTTTTTCGTGTTTCCGTGCGTAAACACGGACTGCGGCGCATGGCGCTCATGAGCCGGGTTACGTAAACGCCTTCTGCCGTAAGTAGTTATTGAAATGATTGCAGAAGACGCTCAACCAATGAACAGGGGCATAAAAATGCAGGGAAAGGAGTTTGCCGCTATGGCTTCTTCTGATGGCGCGCCACATTTTGCCATTCCATCTGCGCCGTCTCCGGCACCGACAAGCGAGAATTTTCGCTCCAAATCCATCGCGACACGGCTGACAGAAGCCGAGTTTTCCGAGGTGGAAGCGGCGGCGAATAGCACAGGGAAAAAGGTCGCCGAGTGGCTGCGCGAGGCCGCTCTCACCCAGTCGAGAACAGGGGAAAATGCGCCGACTGACCCCGTACTTTTGGCCGAAATTCTGGCCCTGCGCGACCTGGTTTTGAACCTGTTCGCCGTCGCTTCCAAGGGACCATTGAGCGAAGAAACGTTGCGTAAAATCTCCGCTTATGCCGACTCAATCAAGGGGCAAAAGACTGAGGTATTGCTGGCCCGGATACGCGCCCAATCGCCCTCAAAAGTGCAGGGAAAGTCGTGAAAATGACGCGCCTTCGAGCTGGCTTTCCGTGGCGGATAGCGACGCTTCTGGCCTTGCTATTTGGGATGCCTGTGCTGACCTTTGCCGCGTGGTTTGCATGGGAATTACACCCGCTTGAAGGCTACTATTTGTCTGCATATCGGCAGGCTTCAAAGGGAGCTGAAGACGCTGGTTCAATGGTCGAAATCCGGTGGCTTATGAAGGCAGCTCCCGGTCGCGTGAGCCGCCTCGCAATACCCACTGATGTGGCAATCGGATGGGCAGGGAATCTGTCTATTCATCTCTCCTCGTCGGCGGCCGGAAGCGGCTGGGTAAGCCTGGAGAAATCTGCCCAGGATCGGATCAACTCAGCGGAACTGGAAGGGCTCCTGCGCAACTACATATACAACAGCCGTTCTTATGCCGATCTGCTAAGGCTTCCGGTTCTAGAAGGATGCAGTCTGGCGCTGCTGACAGTTGTCTATATGGCATTCCTGATGAGGGGTGAATTGTGGCAGGAATGGGGGCGGCTTTGGCAGCAGGTTGCCGGGCAGTTCCCCTCACCCGATCAAGGGTGGGATGTATTGCTTGCAAGGGAGAGAGTTGACCGGCATCTTCTCCGTAGGATCACCCCTCGAAATTTACGTGAGAAAGTCAGTGCGAAGTGGACTGCACTACATGCTTCGGAACGTAACAATCAAGGCAACGAGAAGGGCGGCCTTGCGGGTTTATCGATGGGTGAAAAGTCCCGAGACTTTGCCGCCGATGAACACGTTGATCCAGGCACGAATCTCCTCTTTGAGCCACCCCATGCAAGCAGTGTGAAGAAACCTGTTCCGATCCTGTCAATTTTCCCCGGAGCAAGGGGCGAGAACGGCATTCAGCAGGAGCCTGTTGCTTGGGATGAATCGCAGTGGCTTGACTGATTCTAAGCACCAATCAAAGACCATTCATTTGCCACGCGAACAAGCCAGCGAACTCCCCTCGAAGTCTTGTCCGCAACCGTGTTTGAGCATGGCTTCTCTTACCGTTCAGAGTCATGTTGAATGCCCTCCTGAATCGTCTGTGTCGGGCATGTTTCATGCTGACGATCGGGTCATGATAGTGCAAGGTATCGAGCATGGATTGCATTGCTCATTGTCAGCAGATATGTCAGGTGATTATGGTAACAATCGCTCAATCGCCAATAAACATTAGGGTAAAAACACTTATCCCCGAAAAATAATTTTGTAAATTATGCGACTATTCTGGCCGATTCTGAGTTACTCTATGCAGCGTGACAGTTGCGAGATGCTGTCACTTCATTTCAGGAGTATCTGCGATGCTGACCATCTCGAAAGCTCTTTCAGCAAATCAGGCTCGAACGTACCATGCGCGCGAATTTGCTTCAGAGCAGCAGAACTACTGGAGCCGTGATCGGCAGGCATACTGCGAGTGGCGCGGTGCGCTCGCTGAAGGATGGGGACTGCGTGGCGCTGTTCAGGCAGACCGCTTTGCCTTGCTCAGTGAAGGGCAGCACCCGGAGAGTGGCATTCAACTTGTCAAGCATCAGCCAGCACGAACCTATGAGAACGAATACGGGAAGCAGATAACGAGTGTTGAGCACAGGGCAGGATGGGATGCGACCTTTTCCGCGCCGAAGTCGGTTTCGCTGACAGCGCTTGTGGGCGGTGATGTTCGCGTGCGTGAAGCACACCGCGAAAGCGTGCAAACTGCACTCGGCGAACTGGAGCGATACACGCAAGCGCGCATCGGCAATATTCATGCACCGGAGAATACAGGCAAGTTTCTTGCGGCAACCTTTGAGCACGATACGGCTCGCCCGGTTGACGGCTACGCTGCGCCGCAGCTTCATACTCATGCCGTGATCTTCAATATGACGATTGGCGAGAATGGACAATCTCACGCGCTTCAGGAGCGCAGTCTCTTCCAATCGCAGCAGTATGTCACCAGTGTCTATCGTTCAGAGTTGGCGTTGCGTCTGCAAAAGCTAGGATACGAAATTGAAGTAGGCAAACACGGGCAGCCGGAGATCAAGGGATATACGCAGGAGTATCTGAATGCATCGAGCCCACGGCGAGAGCAGATCAAGGAACACTTGCAGGAGATTGGTCGCGAAGGAGCAGGAGCGGCACAGGTTGCCGCACACCGCACCCGTGACAAGAAAGAGATTCAATCGCAGGAAGTTGTCCTGCAACGTCACCGCGAGCTGGCTGCTAAGTTTGGACACCAGGCCGACAAGATTGTTACGAAGGCAAGAGAGCACACGCAGCAGCGCCAACAGCAACCGGAGAAAACGGCGCAGCAATCGGCGACATACGCGCGCAATCATGTCTTTGAGCGTTCGGCGGTTCAGGACGAGCGAGCGATTCTGCAATCGATGCTCGACCGTGGCATGGGGCAGCTCACCTATGGTCAGGCCCGCGAGGAATTTGCGCGTCGCACCGCAAACGGCGAATTCGTCGCAACGAATCACAAGGAAGGGCGGGCTGCATCTCAATACACCACGGTGGAAATGGTGCGCATGGAAGAGAGCATCATCAGGCGGATGCAAGAGGGAAACCATAGAGATTATGGCAATCCGATGATGGTATCGCCGCAGATTCGCATCTGGACGGAAGACCGGCATCCTGAACTGAACAAGTCGCAGCTCAAAGCCGTGGATGAAATCTTTCTGACGCGCGAAAAGATCATCGGGCTTGAAGGTGCGGCAGGAACAGGCAAGACGACGACGCTGGCCGTGGTTCGAGAGGGTGCGGAAACAGCAGGCTATCGTGTAGAAGGTTTTGCGCCGACCTCACGCGCGGCGCAAAAGCTGGCTGAGGCTGGAATTGAGACTTCGACATTGCAACGTCACCTCGCACGAGGCGAGCAACCGGATACGGGGGAAAAGCGACTGTACGTGCTCGATGAATCTTCGCTGGATTCCACGCGCCAGATGTATGAGTTCGTGGAGCGTCTTCATGCGAATGATCGTGTTTTGTTGGTAGGCGACACGCGGCAGCACGAGTCAGTCGAGGCCGGGCGGCCATTTGCTCAGCTACAGGAAGCTGGCATGAAAACGGCGAAGCTGGAAGAGATTGTCCGGCAGAGCGATCCGGCACTGAAGCAGGCCGTGGAGCAATTGACGCGCGGAGAGGTTGGGCAGGCTGTTGCCAGTCTCGATCTACAGGGGCGCGTGCATGAATACACGGGGCGCGAGGAGCGATTAAGCGCGATTGCGAAAGAGTACGCACGCGCGCCTGAAAAGACACTCGTGGTTTCGCCGGACAATCGCTCGAGAGCTGAGATCAATCAGCGCATTCACGGGGAATTGCAATCGCTGGGCGTGGTGAGCCGCGAAGAACACACGGTCAGAACGCTTGCCCCGCGTCAGGAGTTGACGGGCGCTGACCGTACATGGGCGCAGCAGTATCAAGTGAACGATATTCTGCACTATTCGCGCAGTTCGCGGGAGACCAGCATCCACAAGGGCGAGTACACCCGCGTTCTTGATGTTGATGCGCAGAAGAATCTTCTGACGGTTACGCGTCATGACGGGAGCGAGCAGACCTACGACCCACGCCGACAAATGGGCGTCACCGTTTATCGGGAACAGGAAAAGGCCTTTGCTGTCGGGGATCGAGTTCAGTTGACAGCGCCCAACAATGATTTAAAGATTGCCAATCGTGAAATGGGGACGATACAGAACATCGATGCGAATGGTGGATTGCGCCTGAAGCTGGAAAGCGGACGCGAGGCCGTCATCGATCCACAAAAGTTTCCTCATCTCGATCATGGTTATGCCGTGACCAGCTATTCCGGCCAGGGGCAAACGGCGGATCGCGTGCTTGTTCATGTCGATACGGAGTTGGCCAGGACCGGACTGCTGAATAGCCGCATGGCGTATGTGGCCATTTCGCGCGGCCAATGGGATGCGCAGATTTTTACGAATGACCGTTCAGCGCTGGCCAACGTGCTGGCCCGCGATGTGTCACACCAGAGCGCCATTCAACCGCAAATCAATGTCGCTGCGCCCGCTCAGGAGATTGCGCAGGCCATGCGCGCGGATATTTCTCAGGGACTGAGTTTAGGGTTGTGATTTCGATAGGCCGAGGAGGTGTTGTATGCCCGC
The DNA here is from genome assembly GCA_049587335.1 of Occallatibacter sp. Classification (GTDB taxonomy): domain Bacteria; phylum Acidobacteriota; class Terriglobia; order Terriglobales; family Acidobacteriaceae; genus Telmatobacter. Next base: position 20,630 of record JBAVDS010000108.1, read on the forward strand.
AGAACTTTATATCAAGAAGCCCGTGCAGAGTGTGCGGCACCCCGCACTCGGTCTGGAGCGTCACTACTCGGTTTCTGAAATTGCCAAAATGTGGGCTCTAAGCGAAAAGACCGTGCGTCGCATGTTTGAGGACGAAGAGGGCGTGCTGCAATGGGGAAGCCCGGAAACACGGCGCAAGCGCGGATACATTACGTTGCGTATACCTGAAAGCGCGATTTTGCGCGTTCATCGGAAACGCGCGAGCTGACAGAAAATGTTCAAGCAAGTGAGGCGCGCGTAACTTCGCGCTTGAGCAACTCAGAAGCCATCAGGTAAATGTATTGTGTGGGGATTTCGGTAAGTGCCCCAATTAGATGGGCACCATACTTTGTGTCAAGAAGACGATCAAACTGGTGGGGTTGATACCGAGTAATAGAGCCAAGCAGAAAAATCACCATGTACATTGACAACAATTGCGGCAGTACAGAGGCCCGTTCTTCAGGAGGCGCCATATACAAGTAATATTTTCGATAGGGCGGATGAAGTAAGACAGAAGTCCAAAGATATGGGCGAATGGTATTAGTAGCGTTCATCAAAGCATCGCTCGGACGATCTGAATAGTGAAGTGATTCCTTTCCTTCAACACAAATAGCATGGTCATTGCATGGGTCTTTTACGAAGGCCCAGTCCTTATTCATTAGTGCTCGCTTTATAGATTCGTCCTGTGATAATCCGAGCTTTGACATCTCATCTTTATTAATATGAATACGAGTCCAAAGTTCTTGCGTATCTCGATTATCTATGTAATCAATTGCGCTTATTGACAAAAACCTTTCCCGCTCATGAGATGCTGAGCACCACACGCGATGCCCAAACAGTATTTGCGGCATTAGGTAGCCAAGGCGGTAGCTTTTGCGCGTTGTAATCCCATGGCCAGTCAACGCCTTGAGCAATTGGTCAAATAGTTGAGGCTTTCTGGGGGCGGATGGAAAAGCCGACAATCGCGTTCCCTCGACCTGTCTGACACGTGCTTTTTCCGAAATACCGTGTTGGGGTCTGTCATTTGGATTGCTATAACCCCATGTCAATAGGTAAGCCTTACTCAGATTAAGAAATGCATAATATAGGAGGAGTGGCTTAGCTCCGAGATTTCTAGACCCCATAGCTATAGCTGCATCGTAGAAATCCTCTGCTTGTGCGCGGAATGCATGAGCCGCCTCCTTAGACTTTTTGGGGCAAATATCGGCTATCCCTTCTGCCATTAACGCCCACGGATCAGAAGTGAATATCCTCGGCTGCAGTTTGAAGCGGCGTGTTTCACGAACTGTAGGCCAGAGCGAAAAGGAAATCTCTTGATGGTTAACCTTTAAAACTGAGCCGTCACGCGCAGGATGCAATTGAGACATGGGCATACCTCGTTCTGAAGTACAGTAGCCGGTCGGCGCAAATCATGGAGACGAATAAGATTATTATTCATTTTGTTGAGGATGTGTGCTGCAATCGTGCTGGTTCCCTCCAGTTAGCTCTGAATATCGTGTGCCCTTGGACTTGGTTGCCATGCCGCCTGCACACTTTTCTCGAGCTGATCCTGGCGGGCGCGGACCCAGGGCGAGTAGTGCTTTTCTGTGACGCGTACGCTGGCGTGGCCGAGCAGGATGGAGACCTGATCGATGGGGACTCCGGCCAGCAGCATTTCGACGGCGAAGGTGTCGCGGAACATGTGGCAGTGGGCGCGCTTGGGAGTGCCGTCCGGCTTGTGCAGGTTGGCTACAGCAAAGAGACGCCGGTAGGCTCGCTGCCAGTTGGCGACGTAGGTCTTGGGCAGGCCGTTGCCTGACCAGAAGAAGTAATTCGGGTTTGGGGTCCAGTCCAGGAGGAACCGAACGCAGCAGCTCGGCCACATGAGGCGGCAAAGGCACAAAAACCGGCGTACCCGTCTTTGCCTGATACAGCATGAGCTTGTTTTCGATCAGTCGCGCTCGTTCGAGCGTTGCGGCGTCACGAATGCGCAGGCCGCTCCAGCGCATCAGCTCTGTCAGTGCGCGGATGCGGATGCCGCGCTTCTCCGGAGCCCAGGAGCGCTCGGCGTACTCGCCCAGGCGATAGGTGGCGTCGATGATGCACTTGTATTCTTCCGCCGTAAAGTAATCCGTCGGAACATGCTTGGCGATAACCCGGCCCATGGTGGCCGTTGGGTTCTCGCGGAGCCAGCCCTGGCGCACGCAGAACCAGAAGAAGCCGATGACGCGTTCGAACTTCTTTTTGCGGGCAAGTTCCTTTTCCCGCCAAGTTTGCCGCCATTCGGTCAGGTTGCGCGGATTGAATTCGTTCAGGAAGGTCAGGCCGGTCTCTTCGGCAAAGCCAAGCAACTGGACTTCGAAGATGTAGCGCAGTTTTTGCAGCGTGGCGGAAGCCAGCCCGCGCGCCTCGGCATCGCCGAGGAAGACCTTGACGGCCTCTTTGACGGTGGGCATCTTGGCGGGCTTGATCTCTTCGCCCTGAATCGCTGTGTGTTCGTATTTGCGGGCGAGGAGTTCCGCCTGCTCCCAGGATTTGGTCTTCGCCGAGACACGGAACCGGCCCTTGCGACCGGGAAGGGTTCCGTCGAGCCACTTGGGGCAACGGCAACGACGATAGGTGGAATCGTCTTTCTTCGGGCAATCGGGATGGTGGCGCGTATAGACGGTAAGCATGATGCCAGCTACTCTAGCACCAAAAATCGGTTGGTACAATTCCGGCACAGTTTACGGAATTGTCTAATTTTCCACAGTTTAAATCGTTTAATATGAAATATTTAGTCTATGGTGGAGGCGGCGGGAGTCGAACCCGCGTCCGAAATTGCTGTCAGCCAGGAGAGTCCATGCTCAGTCCAGTTCCGTTGACTTCGCGGCCGGCGCTCAGAACGGACAAGGTGCGCCGAAAGCTAGTCCGATTGATCTCGCGTCAGCCGCCCGGACCGAGCCGCTTCAGCCAGCCTACTGTGCGACGCCCGCTCACGGCCCATAGGCAAAGCCGTGGAAGACGGCAGCTTATTTAATTAAGCTGCAAGTGCCAGATTATCGTTGGCAACTTTTGTTTTGCAGGCGATTACGGATGCCCACACTCCGACATGCCTCCTAAGCCGCAATCAATCCCGTCGAAACCGTGACGCCCCCAACTGGGTACGCACCGGGCCACCTGGCTCGTGCTGCTGCTTCCATTCTACGCCAATTTCCATTTCGCCCTCAGCCTACTGCTTCTCCAGATCGATGCTCTCGTACTCGTGGCGGGCGATGGCGGCGCGAATCTGGGCCGGAGTCTTGCCAGCTTTGGTCTGCTGGTAGGCAAAGACGCCTTCTTTGGCGCAGGTATCGCACTCGGTGGAGTGCGTGTTCTCATAGCAACTACGCAGGCTGGTGTGGCCCAGGGCACGGTCGCAGCGGCAGTTGCAGGGAAGCTGGTAGATGACGCTGCTCACCTTGGCTGCCATCTGGTAAACGTGAACCTGCCAGGGATAGCGGAAGTGCTCGCCGGTCAATTGAGCGCCATGTAGGATCGGCGGCAACGCACTCACGCTGAGCGGCGCAGAGGGATGGTAGGCGGGCACATCGTCGGCAGGATTCGACCACTGCGCATAGCTGGCCAGTGTGACAGCAAAGACAGCCAGACCTAGAACCCAACGCCGCTTCATCCAATTTTTCATCATCAGAGCCTCTTGACTACTATCTTAGACCGGAGTGGGCAACAAAAGAAGCAGAGAACGAAGAGATACAGGAGAGGAACGCAAGCCTGTTTTTACCAAAAAAAAGACGGCACGAACGGTCTAGCTGTTCGTGCCGGGAGGCCAGTGACGCAAACTACTCCCAGCCTCGAAGTGGCATCCACTGCCGCCTTCTCAACTGGAATATATACACCATAGCATAGATTAAGAAGAAGTCAAATACAAAAAACAAAATTATTTTGGAGCGATGGAGGGGAATTTATATAGGAATTTAAGAATCGATTGGCCGAACCATTCAGCTTGGAGCGAAGGTCGCACGGGAAGGATTCAGGGAAGAAATTCAGAGTAAGTTTATTATTTAGTTGTATATGAATATGATACTCGAAACCTTCTCCGAAGCAGAAACTCTCACGATTCCGGCGTTCATGACAATCCGAGAGAAAAAACGGAAGCCCGAAAGGCTGTCATATCTGTTAACCAGGAGTATTCGTATCAAAATCCAATTTTACGTATATTTAACATTGATTCGCCCCTGAAGCCTCTTAAAATGAGTCGCCGGAGCGGCGATCCTGTGTCATTGCAACCGGTCAATGACCTTTGCCAGATCAAAATCCTTGATCGTCAGCCCCCCAGCGTCATGCGTTACCAGCGCCAGACGAACCTGGTTATAGCGAATATCAATATCCGGATGGTGCCCGGCCTTCTCTGCCTGTTCACCGACTTGGTTGACGAAGGCCAGCGCCGCAGGGAAATCCTTGAACTTGTAGCTCTTTGTCAATTCACCGCCCTCGATTCGCCAATCGGAGCAGGTCGTCAGCAGGGAAGCGATCTCTGTAGGGGAAAGCAAGGGCATGATGACTCCAGGGAACGCAACTCCAGTGGAAACAACTCGCATCCGTGCTCAGTGTATTGCAAATTTGCATTCGAGTTTCATATTTTTTTGTCGTCGCTCTGCGCACATTCGCGCCTCCACCATCAAGCACGGCGTCGATGGACCTCCGAATGAATTGCTCGCGTTCGGCGAGTTCTGGCGTTATCGCAATGGCGCCTGGATCCCGCCGACAGAGTAGGAAAGCATCTACGGTTTTCGGCGAGCGCGACGGGCCTCAACCCAGCCCTCGATGTTCTCCTGCCGCACGCGGCTGACGGCAAGCGCTCCGGCGGGAACGTTTTTGGTGATGCAGGAGCCGGCGCCAACGTAGGCTCCATCGCCAACTTCAACGGGAGCGACGAGCGTGGAATCGCTGCCGATGAAGGAGCTGCTACCGATTATGGTTTTGTGCTTGTTGACGCCATCGTAGTTGCAGGTGATTGTTCCAGCGCCGATGTTGCTTTTTTCGCCCACCTCGGTGTCGCCGAGATAGGTGAGGTGGTTGGCCTTTGCGCCCTTGCCCAGTTTGGCCTTCTTGGTCTCGACGAAGTTGCCGACATGCGCGTCTTCGCCGATCTCGCTCGAAGGGCGCAGATGCGCGAAGGGGCCGATCTTTGCGCCATTCCCCACGGTGCTCTCGGCGAGGACGCAGCTCTGGCGAATGAGAACGCAGTCGCCAAGTGTGCAGTTCTCGATCACCGTGTACGAACGGATGAGGCAGTTGCCGCCGATCTTGGTCGCGCCGAGCAATTGCACAAAAGGTTCGATGACGGTATCGGCGGCGACCTCGACCGTGGCGTCAATAACGCAGGTCTCCGGGCGGAAGATGGTGACACCCGCGGCCATGAGGCGGCTGGCGGCGGCGGCGCGCATGGTGGCGTCGAGCGCTACTACTTCGGCGATGGTGTTGGCTCCGAGAACTTCAGCGGCCTCGCTGGCCTGAATGGCGACAACCCTCTCACCAGCCGAGCGCAAGAGGGCGGCCATATCGGTGAGAATCACTTCCTTGTTGGCGTTATTGGCGTTGAGTTTGTCAAGATGGGCCAGCAGGGGCGCGGTCTGAAAGGCGTAGATGCCGGTGTTGATTTCGCCGATCTTCTGCTGGGCGGGAGTGAGGGCCTTCTGCTCGATGATGGCCTCGACCTCGGAGGAATCCGGCGAAGTGCGCAGGATGCGTCCGTAGCCGGTTGGATCGGCGGGCGCGGCGGTGAGGATGGTCATGGCGGCGCACTGGGATTGATGGAAGTTCCAGAGCTGCTCGATGGTCTCGGAGCGGATCAGAGGCACATCGCCGGAGAGAACGAGAATGTTTTCGTAATCCGCGATGGCCGAGTGCGCGCACTGAATGGCGTGGCCGGTGCCGAGTTGCTGAGTCTGCTCGACGAAGTGGACGCCGGTGGAGGCGACGGCGGAGCGCACCTTCTCCGCCTGATGGCCGATGACGACGAAGATCTCGCTGGGCGCGACGATGCGGCTGGCCGCGTTGATGACGTGAGCGAGCAGCGGCTTGCCGCCGATCTCGTGCAGCACCTTAGGGCGCTGCGAATTGAGCCTTGTGCCTTTGCCCGCCGCCATGATGACGATGGCCAGCTTTCGGTTGCCTTCCATAGGTCGCTCCCGTACAGATGATTTCTTACTTCCATTGTAGATTCCCGGTTCATGGCGCCATCCGGAAGGGATGCATTTTTGGTTTCCTGGGCAAAAGCGGCTTCGCTCTGAGGGCGGATGCGGCAATGAGAATATGCACGCAACCGGCGGTCGAAGGGCGTGCAAAACTGACCAGCAGTTGACGGGAACACGGGTTCATGGTGATGACAGGTGGGATCAGCAATGGCGGAACAATCTGAGAATCCATCTGAAATCCGGAAGAGGTTGCCGAGATGGGAAGAGTCGCGGAGAAAAATATACTGCGTTACCCTCTTTCGCTTTCTGGCAAGATAGGTGGAGAAGCATTTGGGAGGAGACAATGAACGAGCCAAAGGCACCATACGAATGGTTAAAGGTTGATGGTATGGATTCGCTGGTTGAGTTGGCGCTCAATCTCCACTGGTCCTGGAACCATGCGGCGGACGAGTTGTGGGAGAAGCTCGACAAGGATCTCTGGGAATCCACCCAAAATCCGTGGGTCATCTTGCGGACAGTTTCACACGAGAAAATTAAAGCCGCATTAAGCAATGCCGATTTTCGCAGCCGGCTCGACGGTTTGCTCCAGCAGAATCGGGAATCCTATCAAGCTGACGCATGGT
>JBAVDS010000109.1:0-6041 GCA_049587335.1 Occallatibacter sp.
ACATCCAGCCCGACATATCGCACACTATTCATCTGGGTGTTCCTCCCTGTTGGCTTTGGTTGACTGCTCAGCACAGCAACCGCAGCTTACACGAAAGGGGCGCCCTTTTATATTGCGTGGCCCAGGTCTGACTGACGCAAAATGAATGGGGGGCCCATCTCTGGATTTTCAGAGATGGGAGACCACGAAGCTCAATTCGCCGCGCCCAGGGCCAAAGCCCGCCGGCTGGTGACAACAAACCGCTTTTCGCATTGTTCGCAGTTGGAGAACGGGAAGACCTTTCTGGCATCGGGACACAAAGGATGAGAATTCAAGAATTCACATGACTGTGATACCGCGTGATTAGGATATACGTTATTGGATTCTCTGCTGTCCGTTTTGGAGTGGAGATTCGCGCATTTGCCCAATGCGGAGAGTCCGTTCGCGAGCGAGGCTTTCCGATAGGTATACCCTGACCGGCCTCATGCAACGGTGTTTGTTTCGAGGCATTAAAAGGACATAGAAAAGTGAGATTGCAACAGCCAGTTTGGATCGACCGGAATCGAGAGAAGGGACTGACTCTGGTCGAGCTGATTGTGACAGTGGCAATCCTGACCGTCCTGGCTTCAGCGGTCGTGCCAATTGCGCACTTCCAGGTGAAACGGGAGAAGGAACGCATACTTCATCGGGATCTTTGGGAGATCCGTAGTGCAATTGACCACTATAAGGATGCGGCCGACCAGGGCAGCTTCTTGAATAAGGTAGAGAGCGAGGGATATCCGCCTGACCTGGAGACACTAGTTAATGGCATCGACATCAAGGGAAAGAAGGTAAGATACCTCCGTCGTATTCCTGTCGATCCAATGACAGGCCGAGCCGAATGGGCCTTGCGATCGATGCAGGACGACCCGCAATCGGATTCATTTGGCGGGCAGAATGTTTTCGATGTACATTCTAAATCGCCGGGAACGGCCCTTGATGGCACCAAGTATTCCGACTGGTAGCCGACTCTTACCTTTGTCTTCGATGTAGGCCACTCAAGATGCGCCTTGTGAGCCTGGCTTCCGCTTCGTTTAAGCGGCCATACTGTCACACGTGTGCAGACAACAAAAGAGGCAGCCCATACTGCAGGCTGCCTCCTTTGTTCATCGTCGGTCTGTAGGGTTGGAGAACTTGGCGGGCTAGGGAAGGTAATAGCGGAAACTGGTCCAGAACATATTGTCGATGCCCTTGGCTCCGTACTCGATTGTACCGGGAGTCCATGGCGTAGGGTTACCCGACCAGCCTTCGCGGACTGCGTAGCCATACTGAATGCCCTGGCGCAAGCGGCCGCGATCACCCTTGTAGAGGTCATACCAGTAGCCGGCAGTAACTTCCTGCACGTTGCGCGTGTGCGCTCCGCAGCCGCCGCCGGGATAATAACCGGTGGAACTGCCGTTGTAACCGGGTGTGGCGATGGCGCCGCAACCGGAGTTGTTGGTCAGCCGCGATCCGTAACCGATCGCTGCGGGCGTCGTGATGTAATAGGCACCCCAAGTGCCGCCTGCGGAAAGTTGCGCCGCTGACGGGGTTTTGGTGCAGGGGTTAAGCCCCAAGGTTCCTGAAGCGCCAACTGGGCAGAAGTAAGGCTTGGAATCGATGCTCTGCGTTGTCGCAACGGCATTGGTGTAAATCGTGCGGCCAGTGTTATCGATGCTCGCTGTGATCGCAGCGGCGTTGGAATAATCCGCCCGGCCAGCATAATCGATGCCGTAGTTCAGGTAGACAGCCAAACGCGAAGTAGGCGAGGCTTCCACGGTAAGCAAACTGGAGACATTGTGGATCGGGACAAGGTTCCCGGCAGCGTTGGCTGTGACATCGGCCAACGTAGAATTCCCGTAGCGGCCCATGCCGGGTCCGAAGAGTCCCTTCGCGCCGATCGTGAGTTTGTCCTTTATCACCGGAAGGCGCAGGCTGCCGCCCACACCGCCAAGCGTGATGCTGTTGGAGTAGTAACCAGCCGTAGTGGTAGCAGCGGATGGACCCAAGCCGGAAGTAATGTCCTTTTGACCGCCGAAGAGGACTCTGTCAGTGGTCACACCGGGATAAACGGTCTCATGGGCAAAGCCGGTGATACCGAAGATTTCAAAATGACCGAAGCCGGGATCAAAGGCGGCTTTTACGATCAGATCCGGCGCCTTGTTGAACGAGTAATTTGCAATGTTGGTGTTGGCCTGGACCGTTTTGTAGATGGGCGTCCAGGTGCTGACGCCATTCACAGTCTGATTGGTGTAATTTTGGATGTACGTCGTAGCGGCTGCAGCGCTGATGGCGGCGTTATAGTTGCCGCCATTGGCGCCGGCGCTGCCCAGAACCGCATAAGGAGTATTGCCGGCCAGCGCGGCGGTATAGAGAAGTTGCGGGTTCTCCACTGCGACGCCGAAGGCCGTGTTCTTGAAGCTCTTGACGAGACGAAAGCCGAACTGACGGGTCCAGACAAAGCCCGGAACGTAATTTGGGTCGATCGTCTGCGGTGTCACGACGTCGCCGGGTGTGCTGGTGATGCCCTTCCTCTGTTCAGAGGCGAGAGACCAGAGCTGGCCTGCTGCAACAGTCCAATCATTGTTTGTCTGAGCTTGAGCGTAGATGATGCGCTGGCGCATAACGTAGCTGTTCGATTGGTTGTTGTTGGACGTGATGCCGGTACCCAGAAAGTCAGCTTCGTAGTAGCCGCGCAGTGTGCCCCAGCGAGCTTTGCCTTCGGCCAACAGTGAAAGACGCGACTGACGAGCACTGCCGTCGAACTCACTCAACGAATAAGCATCCGCGCCCGCGTATGGAATTCCGCTGAAGGCGGTGGGGATGTCACCGCCGGTGGCCTTGGTGCGGTAAATGGTCTCAGCCGCAGTGAAGCCGCCTGGGGTCAGTGCTATGCCCTTGTAGTACAGCGTGGTGGGATTGGCCACGGCCTTCTTGAGACTGGCTGTCTCGTCCGACACCGTCGTGGCGAGAGAAAGATCGACTGCCTTCATATCGGTAACCGTAGACTGCAAGGTGGCGACGGCCGCGTTGTTATCGGTAACTGCCTGCTGCTGCGCTGAAGCCGCCTCTAGCGCCTTGGCTGCCGCGGCCCGCGCATCGACTGCCGCGGCCTGCGCTTCGGCTGCCGCCTGCTGAGCTTTATTCAGCTGTGCATTCTTGTCTGCTAGATCAGTCTTGAGACTGTTAATCTGACTTGCCTGCTGATCCAACTCTCGACGGAACGCCTGAATTTGCTCTTCGACCGTGGGCCTCCGAGTTGGGTGGGCCTTCTTGATTGCAGTGTTTTTCTTCGCCGCTGTTTCATCGGGGGCTTGGCCGTAGGATGCAGTCAGGCTGGCTGCAAGAATCACCGCAGCCGCAGTAATGAATCTGACGTTCATTGAGCCTCTCTTCTTTCTCCTGAATCGGTTTGGTCCATGGGTGGGCATGCTTGTTTTGCCAACGCTTCCGATTTCGAGCGTGGCGAAGTCACATGAGTGCTTGACGAATCTGCGCGCATTTTCAAAGGAATCGACTGCAAGAAACCAGAGCTATGCGACGGCGCAGCGTTCAGGTTGCAGAGGCACCGCTACTCGTTCGGTGAATTGAAATGCAGCGGCCTGCATCGTTTCAACTGTTGCGAGATGGCGACGAACCAGTTTCTCGCTTGGTCTACACCGGCCGGAAAGAAGTTGGATTTTTTGGCACACGATCAGAAGGACCTGAAACTTAGGTAATTATCTCGACTGAAAACAATAGACCGGCTCCCATCTGCTGCCGATAAATGCCTTGGTAGGCAGCACAGGTTTGTGTCTTGAAACCTGATGGCGATCCTCTGCCTTCCGCCCTGAGTACGTAGAGGAAGCGTGATGGATGAGACTCGGTGCAGTTGCCTAACCTCGATCGCTGAGTCTGTACGTGCAGGCAATCGGGGGGCGATCGTCTGGATAGCGTTTGCATCCGCTCCGGTCCTGTGCGCAATTGCTGGATGCAACGGAATGGCGACAATTCAGAGCTCACAGACGGCCAACATCGCAATTCAGGTTTCTCCCGATCAGGCTACGCTGGCTCCGGGTGAGAGCGAACATTTTGTTGCGACCGTGTCCGGGACAAGCGATCATTCAATCGCTTGGAGCTTAAAGACCGGAGGTGCTGCTGCCGGCGGGCAGACCACGACCAGCGCCAGTTTGGGAGCCATCAGCCAGGATGGCCTTTATGTAGCGCCAGCCAGCCTGCCCGCTCGTATCGCCGTAGACGTAATCGCCACTAGCGCCGCAGATCCCACAAAAAGCCTGACCGTTCCAATCACTGTTACTCCCATAACACTCACTGTTACTCCAGCCACCGCAACAGTCGAGGTTGGCGAGTCACAGTCATTTGCCGCCATCGTAACGGGCTTGGCAGATTCAGACGTGACATGGGCAGTGAATGGAATTATTGGCGGAAATTCTACGCTTGGCACAATCTCGGCGACGGGGGTTTACATTGCTCCCGCAGCTTCACCTGGAAACGTCTTGTCTGTCACCGCGACCAGTGTTGTTGAGAATCAACTTGCAGGCAGCGCGACTGTAAGTGTCTCTGCTCCGCTCCCATCCCCACAGCGGACCAGCGCGTACTACGGATCGGGCGTACAATTCGATGTTCTGAATAACCTGCAAGTCGCTCAGGGAGATGTTGACTACAGGTTTCGCGCTCTAGCCACCGGAGCTTTGAGTAGTTTTCTCTGGTATGACGTTTATGTAAGTGGCGGAGCTACTGCAGGTTGTAGCGGCGTCGAATGCGGGTGTGATGGATACGGTTGCGGAACCGGCGGTGCAATCGAGGCCTGCATATATCCGGACGACGGCACTTCGAGCCACCTGCCGACAGATCCGCTGACCCAGCAATTTACCGGCCTGGAGCAGCAACCCCTAGCATGCGTAGGGCTTTCAAATCTGCGCACCGGGTCCGTAGTGCGAATGGAGACGTTTCCCGTTTCACCCGAGTTGGTTGCGGGCACCTTATATCACCTGCACTGGCACAATTCGGATCCCAACCCAGGAGAAAACTTTGTCTCGGTAGATGACGATTGCGTATGGCACCCTACCGCACCACGGCAGCCTACTATTTCAGACACCGATTTGGCCGCCATGAGCATCTACTATGATGGCGCGAAGGTGGTTGCCAACATCATTCCCACCGATACACCCATACTCCAATTAAATTACGTCGACGGAACCGCTCAAGGTCAAGGATATCTAGGTTCCTGGAACGAGGCACCCGCCGACATCTCCGGCATGTCCGAAGTACGTGAGTTGTTTACTCCCAGCGGATCAAACCGAAATGTTACCGGAGTTTCCGTGCGAGTGAATCGTGTCAGTGGGGCAAGTCCCCTCACCGTCACTCTGGCAACAAACGAGGGCAACATTATCGAGCAAGGTGATATCCCGGCATCCCAGTTTCCTGCAGGTTCCGCTCTAACCGCGGACGCAGCCCTCAGTAAAGATGTGGTCCCTGCGTGGGGATCGTACGTATTCTCATCCGCTCACGTCCTGGTTGCCGGGCAGAGCTATCAACTAATTCTAAATGCGCCTGAAGATACCCGATACCAGGATTACGGAATCGAAAAAGGTCAAGGCTATGGTTTTACAGGCCGCACCTATTTCAGCGATGGCCACGGACAATTCAGCATCGATAATGGCTTGACCTGGACCGGCCTTGCTCAACCAAACGGCACTCCAGCCGGAAGCGTGAACAGTGCAAATGCAGACATCCAGTTCTACTTTGCGACAGAATGATAACCACTCAGAACAACCCACACGCAACTTGAGTTATCTCAACCAAGATCTTCTGACATATGTGCATAAACATTATTTTCTAATGACAAGTGTGAACGCAGACAAGTTCAACTATGGTCTGGCCCTGCGCAAATGCGAGAGCGATATATGAGCCATTTAATTAGGTCGTGTTCACACTAACTGAGGTATAATGGGTTAGTGGAGATAACTGGGGAGCAATACGAAATAATCAAGGATAGCCTGCCAATTCAGCGCGGGAACGTGAAACTTCAGAACCTCGAAGTG
>JBAVDS010000110.1:0-14363 GCA_049587335.1 Occallatibacter sp.
ATTTTTTTGTACCGCCGATGTGACAAACTGTCACTATGTGATATATTATCACGTATGGCCAGTGACCGCCTCAGCAAAACGGATGCACTCAAACGGCTGAGGAACTGTCTCGAAAATGGCATTGTGGAATATCACGATCACTTCGAGAAACGCTGTCGAGAGCGCGGCATTGATTTACAAGATGCACAACGCGCCCTGCAGAAAGGGATGATCTACCGGGAACCAGAGTTGGATGTACGGTTTCAGGAGTGGAGATACCGGGTTGAATGGACAACACCCGAAGGCCAAGCCATTGCACTCATCATTGCGTTCCCAGAGGAGGACGAAACCCTGGCGATCACTGCCCTGCTGCTCTGAAGAGCATGTAGAGCAGAGGGGAAGATGCAATGGCGCAATACCGGGAGAGACGAGGAGAGGATGCCAAAAACACAGCGTACCTGCCGCGCGTGTGCTGGGGAGATGCAGTTGGTCCGCAGGGACTACCAATTCAAAGAGTCCGGGCTGGACAACGTGATTCTCAAAGATGTTGAGGTGCTGGTATGCAACCAATGCGGGAGCGTGGTTCCACGCATCCCGCGCCTCAATGATCTGATGAGAACCATCGCAGTTGCCATGGTTGCAAAACCATCTGAATTGACAGGTCCAGAGGTTCGTTTTCTGCGGAAATTTATGGATGAGACGATTGAGCACTTTGCCCGCAAGCTCGGCATTGATCGTTCTCACCTGTCCCGTGTAGAAAATGAATCGCTAGGAATAAGCCGACAAACTGACCGTCTTGTGCGGGCACTCGTGCTTATTCACAAACCAGAATTGCTGGAAAAAATGGCACGTCTGGGCCGAACGGAAAGCGTACTGAAACAGTTGGAGGACATCACGCCGGAAGCAAAGAAAGTACGGATTGACGTAGCCAATTCAACACACGAGTACAGCTACGATCTTGAACCAATGGCAGCATAGCCTGTGCCCTCGCTCATGATTCCGCTGGCCGCTTGGTCAGTGGAAACGCGGGTGGGGTGCCGGGGCCGTAGGGGGGCGGCATCTGTTCCGGTGACGCGACAGCGGCTCTTTTTCAGAATCAGTCCGTAATATCGAAGTCGTGCTTTTTCTCCTGCGTCCGTTGCCTCTGGCGCTGAGGCTGGCGCGGCCTCAGCTCCGGCAATTCCCGCTCCAGATCGGGCTTCTCGTCTTTGCGAACCTGGGCGAGAAGCCGCCGGTCTTCCTTGTCGTACCAAACCAGCGCCCGCCCCTCCAAAACGGCAATGGGCTTGTTCGCGTCGATCAATTGGCCCGCCACCTCCCGCACCTTCGGATCGGCGGCATACTCGGCGGCGATGAGACGGCCGGCCTGCTCCCTGGTCAGCGGCACACCGATTGCCTTCCGTTGCTCCCTCAGCTCGCGCTCCCGGTTCTGCTCCTGGCTCTGGACCGACTTCCTGACCTCTTCCATGCCGCGGTCATAATCCCGCCTCAGCCTGGCGATCAGCTCCAGTCGATCCGGCTCCGCCGCCTTGAGCGTGGCGTATTCGAGCTTGTTGTTCTCCTGCGGATCGGTGAGCAGCGCCTTCTGCCAGAGCTTCCGCCCCGGCTGGCTCTGGAGGTACTTTTCCAATACCACCTGGCGGCTCTGGTCTTGCTCCGCCTTGGCCAGCTGCGTAAAGTCTCCGCGCTGCTCCTGGTTGTACCAACTGAAGGCGTGGCGCGTAATGTTGCCTCGAACCCAGTCGCGCAGTTCCGCCTCCGACAGCTTCACCTCCGGCGCTGGCTGCGGCTCCGGGTCAATCAGATATTTTCCGGCCTGTCTGGCCTTTTCAAATAGAAAATTCTTGATCTGCCCCACCGCATCCGTCAAACGCCCGATTGCCGTTTTGACCTGGGCCAGTTCACGACTAAGCGCTGCCAGCTTTTGGTTGGCCGCTTTGATCTCCTCGTTGATTTTGACTCTCTCAATCGGCAGACCGCGCTCGGCCATCGCCCGCACATTCGGTCCCTCATGAACCGTTGGCCGGACAATCAGCTTCCGGTCGGCATGACTGCGGGAATCTATCTTTTGCTCGATGCCAATACCAGCCAATGCCTCATTGGCCCGGTCGGCCCATGCCGATCGCACCTGGTCCAACCACTCTTTGGGCTGATAGGCATCCGTCTTTTTTGCTCCTCCCTGCTCCGGGGTCTGCTTTCCGGCCACCGCCGCCCGCTTGAACCACGTCTCCGGGGTTCGTGTGTATCCGTCATTGACACGCTCGCTCAAGATAATATGAGCGTGTGGGTTTTCGCCCTTTCCGCGATGCACGGCAAGCGTATACGGCAAAATGCCGTCTTTGGTTGTGGCAAGTTCGTTTGCGAACTTCTCCGCAAGCGCGATTTGTTCATTCTTGCCAAGCTCCACCGGCAAGGCAATTTCTACAGACTGAAAAAGTCGCCCATTGGCCCGCTCGTACAGGTCCGCTGCCTTCCAGTATTGAGCGGGAGTGTCTTTGGCCCACACTGGCATATTTCCGCTGTTACTATATACAAGCTCGGCCTCGTTCCTCTTCGCCAGCCGCGCTTCTCCGTTCGCATATCTACCTTCCCTACATACATAATCGTGCTTGGCTCCGGCACTCTGGCCGGAGGTGCGCGAGCCGACTTTCGCATTCAAGTGATAGATCGCCACTGATATAGCCTTTTACGGTTTTTTGTTTTTGCGGTTTCCGTTGCTCTTGCCGCTGCTGTTGTCGTTGCCGTTGTTTTTGCTGTTGCTGTTGTTTCTGCCCTCGGCAGAGCGCACGGTTTCCGAAGGAAACCTTGAAGTGCGCCCTCC
The DNA here is from genome assembly GCA_049587335.1 of Occallatibacter sp. Taxonomy (GTDB): domain Bacteria; phylum Acidobacteriota; class Terriglobia; order Terriglobales; family Acidobacteriaceae; genus Telmatobacter. The sequence continues at coordinate 2,801 of JBAVDS010000110.1, forward strand.
CGTACTTCGTCCGGTAGGTAAAGCGACATTCAATACAATATACTAGATCTGTTCCTTTGAGGAGCAATTTTCGCTGGATAGTTCGCTTGAGTGTCACCTCAGGGTCGTCACAGGGTGCTTGTAGTGTCGCTGGAGGGTCATTTTTGTGTACTCCTTGTAATCCCTGTGAAATCCCAGCGTAAACTCGGAATTTTGCTGTGCTTCTCCGGTGTGTATTTCCGTCTGAATCGCTATAATGGTCTGCAACTCGTTTTCATTTTCTGAAATCAAGGAAAGGAATATCATGCCGGTCATCACAGACCCCAAGCTAAAAGCCGAACTGGAAGCACTGGAAAAAAAGGCTGAGGCAATCAAGCTGCGTCAACGCCAGATATGGCACAAGGCTAGCAAACAGGCGCGGGCGGTACAGAGTAATCGGAAGTTCATCGCGGGTGGAATTGCGCTGAATGCTTTGTTGTCTAACGCCGATTTCAAAAAGAGCTTTGAGGCTTACTTCAAGGCCGCTGTTTTGCCCGATGACCGCTACAAGTTCCCGGAACTCTGGCCGGACGCTACAAGGCCGGAACCAAAGCCAAGAACGAAATAGAAATAGGCGCAATCAGAAATACTGGAGCGGATTATGAGCGAAGAGGAAAAACTGTTCACGCTAAGTTCCGACGTACTGACTTGGCTCGGAATTGACCTGAATTCTTTTGCTTCCGGTCTGCAAGAGCGAATGCCGGACATTTCACCAAAAGTATCGATGACTTTGGTGAAATCCCTTATTCCTCTTCACCCGCTGCTTCGCCCCGCCTTCAAGCAATGGTGGGAGACCGGCTCAATCCCCTATCTGGGCGAGTTCTCCGGCTACACCGTCAACGACCTGATGACCGGAGCCAAAGGAACACCGAAGTACAGGCCGAGCGGATTGTTCGCAATGCTCGACACGCTGATAAGAGACCCGAAGACAGCCATCGAGCAACTGAACAGTAGGCGAGACATAGTCATTCCGGCAACTGGCGCAGACCGCCCACTTCCACCCCGGCGCAAGGCTCCTGGAGCGTAGAGGGGTCAAGGCTGGCCGTAGGCCACCGCTGAAAGCGGCGCGTAGCGGCCTTTACGCCTCGCAGCGACCCCCATGCTGGGAAACGGTCCGAATCTCGGCATTATGAGATTCGGACCATAGTTGGCAACGCACTTTCAACGGTGAGGAGGATTTCGAGTTGGAAGACAATCAGCAAGTCAAAAGAATCACCGCCGAATATCTGCGGGAAGAGGTTTTATCGCATCGATGGCGTGGTTGCGCGTTACATTCTTGGATGCAGAAGGGCTACGAGAGATTGAACGGTATCAAGGATTGGCCCGAGGAGGAATGCCGGCCCCCGGAACCGACTGCCGAAGAGCTGGCCGGACGGCGCAATCTCGTAGAAGGCGTATTGGCGTTGGTGGATGGCACTCCAGATGAAGAGACCATGGAGCGGCTGAACCGCTACCAGCAAGGTAAATTTGATGACCAGCTCTGGTTTCTACTCCGCGGCCTGCTTGACCCCAAGGCCAAGCAGCAACCTCCCCGGCGTCCGAGGCGCGCGGGCGGCTTGCATCCATGACTAAAAACGGTCGTTTGATGGAAGGCGAAGATCAGCCACCCGCGGCTGATTTTCATACCCAAAATTGACTTTTCGCGGTTTTAGTCAAAAACACCCATTTTGTACCGAATCGTTGCCGCTCAATTGCGCGGGTTTGGGCTTGCACGTTAGCGCACGATTTTTTCCGTTTCGTGAGCTAGCCCGTGGAAGTGGATGTGCGTTACTGTGTAACGCTAAAGTATTCCGCCCATTCCTCTTCAGTGAGATCAGCCGCCGCTTGTTCATCCGCAGCAAGGACTAACTCTTCAATCACAGATCGCTGCGTTACCGCGTCACGCCGCGCGAGCCTTTGCAGCGCCAAAGCTGTAGCCGTAGAGACCCAAACGTTTATCCGGCGCTCTCCGTTATCGCCCGCAGTCGCCCGATTCTTCCGGTACGCCGCCTGCCGTTCCGCTGCCGTCCTTGCCATAGCTACCCCGTTACACAGTAACAGAATCGTTGCCGGATAATTTCCGCCGGTTTGGGCTTAGAATCCCTAATCGAAATGGCGGCTGATGACACGACTGCTTGTTCTCCCCCGTGTACCGCTCCGCCAGACGCGAGTGTGACAATCCAACACGAATCCTTACCGTGCGCACGTACCCCACGTACATGCACACGTGCAGAGAAGCGACAACCGCGCGCGGGAATTGTCGCACAAACGTGCGCGGCGCGGAAAAAACGCGGCCCGAAACGAAATGAAACGCCGGATTCATAACCCGTGGTTCAGTGGCAGAATGACCGTAGACGCATTTTGGATAGACGGGGGCAGGCGGCATTGCTCCGTGTTCGTCCTGGGGCCTTTCTGTTCGATCCTGCACGACTCTACACTCAGGCGCAAAGGCTAGACCAACCCCCACCATCCACAGCCAGGTTTTTGTTTTTGTACTTGCGCGGGGTGGGTGCGGGAGGGGCGCTAGCGCCCTCCCGCTGAATGCGAGCGAAAGCTCGCTGACCGCCCGTTAGGGCGCTCCGCTTTGTTGCTGGGTGGTTTGGAGGGGCGCAGCGCCCTCCAATGTATGCGCAGCAGGTCCGCCCAAAGGGCGCTCCGCTTTCTGCGTAGCGAAGCGGAGCAGCGGGGGAGCATTTTCACAGTTTCCACAGCTTCGGGGTGAGCAACTACAAGAAAGATTATTATCTTAACTATATATAGGGTGACCGTTTCACCCCCCTAAACCCGCTCTAGGGGTGACCGTTTCACCCCTCTAGGGGTGACCGTTTCACCCGGATAACTTTTCGATTCACTGGCTTTTCAACAAGTGGCCTCGTTGGCATTGCAAGGCGGTTTGCGTGGATCGTGAAGCCTCCGCGCTTCGTCTGGATCGCAAGGCCGGGATAGACGGCGGCAACCTTCCGCAAGCCCACTTTTGCCTTTCTCTTGAAGTCGTCGGAGTCGGCATACCCTGCCCCGAATTGCCGCAAGAGGCGTTTCCAGCTTACGAATTGCGGCTCTAGCTGCTTTGCGATGATCGCAAAGGCTGTGTAGCAAGCCCATGCGTAGAGGTCGAGGGCTAACGGGCTGCGCTTCAAAGCCCGCAAAGCCCGCATATCGAACGGCACAGGGGCGGCAGTTATGGCGTTGTAAAAGCCTTCGCTTAACTCAATCCAGCTTCCCCAAAGTGCGCTCTGCTCCGGGCTGGCCTTGCTCCACCAAAATTCACCGCGTGGCGCTACCTGCATATCGTCCCACGCCTCGCGGATGGCCTCGCCGTCTTCTTCGGTGGCCTCAAAACTGATAGTCGAACGGAAAAGCCGCCGCGCCTGTTCTGCAAGGCGCTTTGCGTCGCTGCGCTTCCCCCTGCCTGTGTCGGGGTTCAATCCAATCGACCGCATGAAGTCGGCAAGGCTCCGGCCAAGCTCCAACCGCCGCGTTTTCTTCTGTACGGCCTCGGTAGTAATCCAGAAAAGCAAAAGGCGGGGGATGCTGCCAAACGGATAACCGATAGTCTTTCCCGTTCGCCTGTCGAGGTAAGGAACAAGGGTCAACGTGACCGTGCCGCAACGTCGCGTGAAAATTGGAACGTCGCCGGGGTCGGCGTGGGGCAAGGTGCAAAGGACAAGCTGCCGCGCCAAAAAAGCCGCCTCCGGCTTGGTGGGGTTCTCGATGATCTCCGCCGCCGCCTCGATGAATTGCAGCCGCGCCCGCGTGGGCGCGTACTGCTTCGCAAGGCTTCTTGTAAGGGGCAAGTCTCCGACTTTGGTTAGATCGCTGTCGCGGCGGCGCTTCATGGTTTCAGGCTCCGGGGTTCGTGTTGGTTTAGGCGTTGCGGTATTCTTTGCGCCGTCCGTCCTGCTGCGAAGCGGTGCGGAAGGCTTTAACCAGGCCGCTGTCCGTCTTTGCGCTGCGTAGAACGGCGCGGATTATCAGGCTATCGCTAGGCCGTTCTCCCTGCCCTGCAAGGTAGGCCGAAAATTCACGGATTAGGCGCTTGTCCTCGTCGTTTAGGTAAAAATGCACGTTCTCGCCGCGCTGCTTCTTCGCTGCGTGTCGCGCTGGCTCTGGCTTCTCTGCCGGGGCTAGTTCCTCGATCTGGCGCGGCGCGGTCGGCATGGCCTCGCGCAAGGCGGCGGCGGCGGCGGCTAGTTTGTCATTTTTGCTGCTCATGGTATTAACCCCTTATTGTGTTGTTTGTGTTGTATGTGACTATTGCAAGGACGGGCGGGGCAGTGAGGCCACGGAAACCGCGAACTCTAAAACCTCCTGCTTTGCGCTTGCCTCTAGGCCGTCCCAACCTGTCACGGGCATTTGCTTATAGCATTCGCGCTCTTGGATCATCACGCGCAAGAATTCAGCCCCGGCCAAAGGCTGCGAAAGGTCAACGTAGCGGCTTAGGATCGTTCCTTTCCTGAACTTGTTGAGGATCACCCTAACAACCGCTCCGGCCTTCATCTTGCCCCTGATAAAGTCCATAGTTTCGGCAACCGTCCAACCGTCCGAAGGGGCGGGGGTCGTCAAAACTAGAACAATGTCGGCAGACCTGACGGCGGCGGCGGTCGCGGTATGGTCAAGGCTCGGCGGCGTGTCCCAAATAACGATTTCCGGGCTTGCTGCCTTCTCGCTCTCGTATTCCGGGTAAAAGCTGCGAAGGGCTTTTGTGCTGGTTCCCTGCCCGTCCCAATCGTTCAACCTTACGATTTTCCCTACGTGCCGGAAAGCCTCAAAAAGCAAAAGGGATGTATTGCTTTTTCCAATCCCGCCCTTTAGCGAAACCACGGCGATATTTAACGGCTGCATCGTTTTCCCCTTGCCATGAATGTAAGCCTTAAAGGCTTATTTGTATTTATTGTGCATTATGTAACTAATACAGTCAAGCCACTTTTATTACGGGGTTTACGGGGTTGGGGTCTGGGGAGCAATGGAACAGTGAACCCACTTAAGGATTGGCGTGGCGGTATCCCCAGCCTGTAACGCGGCCCATCTCGCTAGCGAGGAGCAAAAATAAAGTGCGACGCCAGAGTCTCATTATTAATATTCATAGTACGTGTTGGCCATTTTTCGTTTATAGTGGAGGAGTGTCGGTGCTTACCTCCAAATTCGTGCCTGTCGAGCAAGTGATGCCTTCCGCTGCTCCGGACGACGCGCAACTCAAAAAGTGGGGCGTTGCTGGCCGAGCAGGGTTTCAGGTCGTACCAAACGTCCTCTTCCGGGCGCAGCAGCACCTAGGGCTTGATTCCACGGACGTTGTCATTTTGTTGAATCTCTCTCTCCATTGGTGGGGACCCCACAACCTACCGTTCCCCTCGCCGGCATTAATCTCCCAGCGCATGGGGGTCACCCGACGCACCATTGAAAGGCGGCTGGAGGTATTGGAGAGGAAGGGTTTTATAAAGCGATTGAAACCGAGTGCGCCTGCTGAAGGGAAGCCCAAAGTTCGCAAGTTTGAACTGACAGGACTCGTCGAAAAGCTGGAAACCGCGGCACAACAGGGTTTATCTCAAAGAGAGTTTGTCAAAAGGCAGAAACAGGAGCGTTTGACAACAGGATCACCGGGTAGCTCAGTACGGATAGAGCGCCACAAGCAACAGAGGCCAAGTCTCCCGACGAAGGAAGATAACCTGGCCCGAGTCGAGGTGGGGGTCGGAGGTTCGAGTCCTCCCCCGGTGTCCACATCATATCCCAGCGCAGCAGTGGGCGGGGCCAAAACACTGGCCTTGGTCCACGATTCGGACATACCGTTCTAGGGGCTTGCTCGTGGGTTTGCCAGCAACCGGGGTCTGGGGAGCGGGGGCTTTTATGCCTGGTTTGCCGCAAGCTGCCCCTTGACGCTGGTTCCGTGCCATTCTCGGCCTCGTCTTGGCCGGATGTTGAGGCGGTTCAAACGGCGGGCAATCTCGCGGAATGCTGCGCCCTGGCTCCGCCGCTCCTGCATGACGGCCAACGCCTCCGGCGCGGCGGCGGCGGGCGTGGTGGGTCGTCCTGGCCTGTTCGCGGGCTTCCGTAAGGCGGGCGAAGGGGATATAAAATGACTGACAAAAGGCCGCGATGCCTGTAAATTGATAGTTGACACACCCGCCAAGCCTCTCCCTGGAAACAGGCGAAGCTCAAATCGGCGGGTTTTTCATTTTGCATGGACCAAAATAGAAGACCTCACAGCAGCGGTAGGGGCCTGACCGTTCACCGCCATAGCTTCTCGAAGCGGGCCGGATTGGTGGCCGTGTACCTGACGGTGTGCTGAATGTTCCGGTGTCCGAGATAGTCCTGAATGAGCCTTGTATCCGCGCCCTGGTCGGCCAGGGCGAAGCCGCAAGCGTGGCGCAGCATATGCGGATGGGCAAGCAAGGGTAGGGAAGCGGCGGCGCTGTATTTGCGCAGGGCCAGGTTCACGGTAGATCGGTGCAACGGCTTCCGCTGCTCACTGACAAAGAACGCCTTGCCGGTCGGCTTCATCCGAGCGCGTTCTTTCAGCCATGCGCTGACGGCCCGCAGCTCGTCGCCGCGTAGGGGCTGCGTCGTCGATAGACCGCCCTTCAATCGGGCAACGTGCAAGACGCGGCTTTCGGTGTCCACCTGGTCAAGTTTCAACCCGCAAGCCTCAGACACGCGCAAGCCATGCCGGAACATGAGGAGCAACAGGCAGCGGTCGCGGGCCTCGTTCCGGCTCCCCTTGGTCGCCTCGATCAGCCGCTCGACCTCGCGCCCGGTGAGGTGCTTCCGGTCGCTGTCGTCCCGCCCCGTGTTTCTGCTTTTGCGCCCGTTCATCATTTTGTCGAGAGTTCCCCCTGTCGAAAGCCCCTGAAACCCGCGTAAACAGGGCAGGGGGCTTTTCAAGTATCGACAAAATGATTCATTTTGTCGAGAGAGGAAATTGTCGGGCCAATGGCCCGACAATTGTGTCCGCAACGCGGGCATAATTATCGTGTTCGGCGCGGTGAGCCCAGTTGAAGGCGTAGTCCCAAGGCCACCGAATAGGGCCGTTGGGTAAAAATAGCCAATCATGTTCCCACATGGCCTTGGGCATTGTGCGCACCGGTTTGCTGTTGCAGAATCAGAGTGTGCATCCCATAGAGTCTTATCTCGCCAAACTGGCGGAAATTCGCGCATCCGGCCACGCCACCGATGAAACGTCCTTCTATCCGGCGATTGAGGCGTTGCTCGCCGAAATTGGCAAACGGCTCAAGCCGCGCGTCTCGCCAGTCCTGCAACTGAAGAACCGTGGCGCTGGCCTGCCGGACGGCGGCCTCTTCACTCAGGATCAGCTCAAGAAGAATGCCGTGCCAGAGGACTTCACCGTGCAGCCGCCGAATCGCGGCGTGGTTGAAGTGAAGGGACTCGCGGAAGAGACCGGCAAGACAGTCCAGTCTGAGCAAGTGAAGAAATATCTCCGCGCCTATGGACAAGTCCTGCTGACCAATTACCGTGAATTCCGCGTGGTGGTGCTGGGTAAGGACGATAAGCCGCGCACTCTGGAAACCTTCACATTGGCAAAGAGCGAAGCCGCATTCTGGGCGCTGGCCGCTCATCCGCGCAAGGCGGAGGACGAAGTCGGCAAGACGCTGGAGGAGTTTCTCACTCGCGCTCTGCTCAGTGCCGTTCCCATCACCTCGCCCGATGTGCTGGCCAGCTTCCTTGCCTCCTACGCCCGTGAGGCGCTGGCCAAGATTGAGCCGCGCTCCTCGCTCAAGGAACTGGAAGACGTGCGCAAGGCGCTGGAAGAGGCACTCGGCCTCAAGTTTGAAAGCGATTTGTCCACAGAGAAAGAGAACAACAGAGGTAAGCATTTCTTCCGCAGTACGCTAGTGCAAACGCTCTTCTATGGCCTGTTCTCCGCATGGGTTCTCTGGAGCCGCGAACCGGGCCGCCACAAGGGCGATCAATTCGAGTGGAAGTCGGCTGTCTGGTCCCTACAGGTTCCCATGATTCGTGCGCTCTTTGAGCGCCTGGTCACGCCCTCGCACGTTCGCTCCCTGGGCTTGGAAGAACTGCTCTCGCTGACCGGCGAAGTGCTGAACCGCGTGGATACCGTCGCCTTCTTCCAGCGATTTGAAGAAGACACCGCCGTCCAATACTTCTATGAGCCATTCCTTGAGGCATTCGACCCGGAACTCCGCAAGCAGCTTGGCGTCTGGTACACCCCGCGCGAAATTGTCCGCTACATGGTGGAGCGCGTTGACACGGTTCTGCGCACTGATCTTGGCCTACCCTCCGGCCTTGCGGACCCAAACGTCTACGTCCTTGACCCGGCCTGCGGCACTGGCGCATATCTAGTGGAAGTGTTAGACCGCATCCATCGCACACTGAAAGAAGAGGGCGGCGAAGATGCGCTCACGCCGCACCATCTCAAACAGGCCGCGAAAGAGCGCGTCTTCGGATTCGAGATTCTGCCCGCGCCTTACGTTATCGCGCATCTCCAGCTTGGAATGTACTTGCAACGGGCGAATGCGCCGCTCACCGAAGAACACGCGGGCAAGCGGGAGCGCGCTAGTGTCTATCTCACCAATGCGCTCACCGGCTGGGAGCCGCCGGACAAGCAAAAGGCACGGCTTCCCTTTCAGGAATTTGAAGAGGAACGCGAAGAGGCCGATACCGTCAAGCGCGACAAGCCCATCCTAGTGGTGCTGGGCAATCCGCCTTACAACGCCTTCGCCGGAGTGAGTCCCACGGAAGAGGATGGGCTGGTGGAACCCTACAAAGAGGGACTCATCAAGGAATGGGGCATCAAGAAATTCAATCTTGACGATCTCTATATCCGCTTCTTCCGGCTGGCTGAGAGGCGCATCGCGGAAAAGAGTCATCGTGGCGTGGTCTGCTTTATCTCAAATATGTCATGGGTGCGTGAGCCGTCATTTGTTGTGTTGAGGAAACACCTATTCAACGCCTTTAACAAGGTCTGGATTGAGAATCTGCACGGCAACCGGAAAATCTCGGAGTATGCGCCGGACGGGCGCACCAGTGAGACTGTCTTTGCTGTTGCCGGGTTCTCTCCTGGCATTCAGCAAGGCGTTGCTACAACACTTTGGGTTAAGAGCGGCGATTCTTCCGGGGCCAAAGTTCTGTTCCGCGATGACCATACCGAAGCCAAGGCCGAAGATCGAAGAAAAGTGCTTCTCGACAGCTTGAACGAGAAAGCATTCGATTCAAAATATGCCAGTGCTTTCCCTACCGCTGAAAACAGATATTCATTCTGGCCCCAAGAGGTGAGCGCGGCCTACAGCGAATGGCCGAAGATCACAGACCTCTGCGCGGAATCTCCGAGCAACGGCCTGATGGAAAAGCGCGGCGGCGCGTTGATTGATTGTGACCGTGAAAAACTCGAAGAGCGGATGCGCCTCTACCATGACAAAAGTCTGGACTGGGATGCGTATAGGCTGGCATCGTCCACACTCACCGGCGACTGGTCGGGATTTGATGCACGAAAGTTGCGAGGGAGGGCATTAGACGCTGGGTTTCGCAGCGAACAGATCGTGCGCTATGCCGTGCGGCCCTTCGATACGCGTTGGTGCTATTTCACAGACATTTCGTCAATCTGGAACAGGTCGCGGCCTGCTCTGTGGGCGCAGTGCTTTGAGGGGAATTCGTTCCTGCTGACGCGGATGCGTTGTACGGCATCTCCAGAGGGTTTCCCTATCAGTTTCAGCAAGTGTCTTTCGGATGACCACTACATCATTCCAGATGCTGTAGCCGTCCCGTTTCTTTTGCAACATCCGGCAACAACGATGTTTGCCAGTGAGCAGACAGACGGCAATCTTTCTCAGTTGGCCAGCGAGTATCTGCGATCTCTGGGCCTGGGCAACAGCCCGGAGAGTGCTGCATCCCTTTGGATGCACATCCTTGCCGTTGGCTATTCTCCCGCCTATCTGGAAGAGAATGCCGACGGCATCAGGCAGGATTGGCCGCGCATTCCGCTGACCTCCTCTCTGGAGCAATTCAAAGTTTCAGCCGGGCTAGGGCAGCGCGTGGCAGATTTGCTGGAGACGGAAAAGCCCGTGGCTGGCGTCTCTGCGGGTGCGTTGCGGCCAGAGTTGCGCGGTGTTGCCGGATTGCGCCGCATGGACGGCAGGCCGCTCCATGCAGAGGAAGATTTGCAACTCACAGCAGGCTGGGGACACGCCGGAAAAGAGGGCGTGACTATGCCCGGACGCGGCAAGCTCGTGAGCCGTGAACGGACAACGAAGGAACTCTCTGATCTGGCGCAAGGGCTGGCCGCACTGGGCATTGCGCAGGATGAGGGCTTGACGCGCCTGGGCAGTACAGTGGTGGACGTGTACTTGAACGACCTCTGCGCCTGGACGAATGTGCCGGAAAGAGTATGGGAACTCTACATCGGCGGCTATCAGGTCATGAAGAAGTGGCTCAGCTACCGAGAGTACAGCTTTCTGAAACGACCGCTGGCATTGGCCGAAGCCGAAGAGGTTCAGGCGATGGCAAGGCGGCTAACCGCCCTCTGCCTGCTCCAGCCAGAACTGGATGCCAATTATCACAAGACAAAAAGCGCTACTTAAGGGAGCAAGCCGCCACCCCCTGTGGCCCGAGTTGATTGCCTATCACTACGCGCCATAAGTAATCCAGCGCTTCGCGGGTGGAAACATGCGGAGATCGCGCCATTTCTTCACTTGCACGGGGCCGATGTTCTTGCTGTGACCGATGCGCCGACCGTAAACCCATCCTTGGTTCTCGTAACGGATCCCGAACAGTTTAGCGAGGCTCGGATGCAGACCTTTGAGCAGGTACGCTTTCAGTCCTTCGGCATTGGTCACTCGCTTTACCTTGATAGCCTTCTCGCTGTAAACGTCGCCCACAGCGTCCTCCAGCCACTTCTGTAGATTGGCCTTGAAGTCGGCATGATGCTCGCGGGGAACGTGGACCATCCAATGCACATTGAGACAATCGTTGGGATTCTCGATGACCCAAACGAAGGTAGGTGGAAAGTGGGCCTTATTGAGGCGAGTAGCCCATTTGCCGAAAGTTGCGCGAAGCTTGGCGAAAGCCAAGTCTGCACGTTCAGGATTACAGGCTGTCAAGGAGAAATTGAAGGTGACGAAGAGGTTTAGGTCCAGCCCAAGCATCTTGGCGAGCCGAATACCTAGATGAAAGTTGCGGGACGGCAGACGGCGGATCAGATCAGTGCGCCGACGCTTCTCATCTACATGGCTAGCGCTATGGGTGGTGCCCATACGACCTCCAATGTCCAGAAGTAGTGTATAAGTACTAGTTGATAAGGGAATCTGCGTCCCCTTCCATCAACAGCGAACATATTACGAATATATCAAGTTTTGGTGTGGAAAAGCGGGTGCTAATTCGGTAAATGGAGAGATCGGGAATGGAAGCTCCGCCCGTGGTTATACCCGTTTTTGCCAACGTTTAGTATGCAGACGTGCGATTCCTCATAAAGAAATTTTTTTGTACCGCCGATGTGACAAACTGTCACTATGTGATATATTATCACGTATGGCCAGTGACCGCCTCAGCAAAACGGATGCACTCAAACGGCTGAGGAACTGTCTCGAAAATGGCATTGTGG
>JBAVDS010000111.1:0-35765 GCA_049587335.1 Occallatibacter sp.
GGCTGCCCAGTCTTTGCGTCAACATGACCCCAATCGTAGAGGCGGAATGTCACATCGCTGTTCTGCTGAATCTCAAAGACGACAACATCACCGCCCAAGGTGTGAACCGTTCCAGCAGGAATGAATACGCTGTCGCCTGGCTTTGGAGCGATGCCCACGAGGTGATCCGCGATTGTGCCGGTGGCTAGTGAGCGTCGCAGATCGCCGGCAGTCGTGCCCGTTTTCAGGCCCGCATAGATCCGGCTTCCACTTTCTGCCTCAATCACAACCCACGCTTCGGTCTTTGCCATTTCCCCCGCAGGAATCAGTTCTGGATGCGCATCACTGGGATGCACCTGCACTGAGAGCATTTCGCGTGCATCCAGAAACTTGAGAAGCAGCGGAAAGCGCCTGAAGCGCGAGGCCAACCGACCCATCAGTTGATCTCGGTACTGCTCCATCAATTCACCGATGGTTTGCCCCTTCAGCGGCCCATTGGCAATCTGGCTTTGATGATCTTCGCGATCACTGAGTAGCCATGCTTCACCAATGGGTTCGTCACCCGGAAGAGGCATGGATAGCAGGTTGGACAACTGCCTGCCGCCCCACAACCGATACTGATAGATAGGCTCGAAGCGCAAGGGATATAAAGACATTTGACTCATCGTCTGTCACCCTGTTCTCATTGCTGGCGGCTGGCGTTTGATCGATTTCAGCGGCGCAACCAAAGTTGTTCAAACCGGCAGATCGCCGCCATCAGGCTCATTGATTTGGAAAATTTGATAGGGTTTGCCATGTCGCGGTAATTGCGGACGCTGGCTAGCGCGGTTGGTGCCATGGAACCCACGCCAGGTCGCCACTCAACACGTAGATCGCGAGTGCCGAAGCCATGAAGATTGCGCCAATCCAGAAGCGCCAGTCACGATGCATCCGTCTCCAGTAAGGACCGGGATCTGGCCCACCCCTGTCGCTGCTATTTCCTTCCAGGTTGTGCTTGCTTCCGGTCATTGCTTCTCCATATCCGATGAGTATTCACCATTGCGTGCAGACCTGTTGCAGCGGACACGATGATACAGAGCCTTCTGTGCCGCCCAAACATTTGTCTCCTGTCCCTGCCATATCTCCAAAGCCGGCTGCTGAATGGCGCGAGCAAACGAAAATGCCAGCGCCCAGGGAAGCTGCGATTTGAAACTCACATTCATTGCATTCAAGCGGTCTGAGGCCAATTCCGCGGATTGCCCTCCAGAGAGAAATGCAATCGCAGGAACAGCCGCGGGGACTGCGCGCAGCAGGCAGGCGACTGTTGCCTCGGCTACCTCCTCTATCTCCGCTTGCTTGTTGCAATCTGTCCCAGGCAGAACCATATTCGGCTTCAGAATCATTCCTTCCAACAAAACCCGTTGCGCAAACAATGCACTGAAGACAGTGCGCAGCACTTCGTCTGTGACCTTGCGGCAATGCTCCAAAGTATGCTCGCCATCCATCAATACCTCCGGCTCAATGATCGGAACTAGACCTGCTTCCTGACAAAGCGACGCATAGCGCGCGAGTGCGTGAGCATTGGCATCCATACAACCCCAACTTGGAATACCTCGGCCAATTGCAATGACCGCGCGCCATTTCGCAAAACGCGCGCCCATCTGAGAGTATTCTGCCAGACGTTCGCGCAATCCATCCAATCCCTCGGTGACTGTTTCTCCTGGATGCCCAGCCAACTCTTTTGCACCTATATCGACCTTGATTCCAGGAATGATCCCCGCTTCCTCAAGAGCTTTGACAAACGGAGTACCGTCTCTCTTCTCTTGACGAATTGTTTCGTCATAGAGAATTGCGCCACTAATGCATTCGCCCAGTCCCGGAGTGGTGATGATCAGCTCTCGATAATCGCGCCGCATCGCAAGGGTCTGCGGTATACCGAGCTTGGCAAATCGCTTGTTGCAGGTCCCGTTGCTCTCATCCATGGCAAGCAGTCCCTTGTTGTCAGCAAAGAGCATATTTGTGGTGTCTTTTAGCGCTTGCGAATTCATTTGGACATGCTCGTTTCTTGTTCCGGCTTTGAATATCAGAGTCTCTCCGCTCAACGGCATTTATGCTCGGAAATCTATTGAGCCGGATTTGCCAGCAACTGTTTGAGCGCGTTGATTGCTTTCTGTGCCTCGGCAAGTTGAGCCTCAGCCTGATCTCTCGTCACTTTCGACAGCGGCACCTGCGCTTGAGCTATTTTTCCGGGCAATGAGTTAGGCTGTCCCGGCGCTGTCCCAAACAATGAGGCGAGCGCTTCATCAAGCGTTGGCTCCATGACGACCTTGTCTCCGGTCGCAACAATCACTCGCTTCAGTTGAGGGAAGTTCGTGCCTTCAGCTTTGAGGTACAGAGGAACGACATAGAGGAATGAGTTCTCAATTGGAATGACAATGAGCTTACCGCGAATGACTCCTGACCCCTTCTGATCCCAGAGCGTGAGTTGCTGCGAGATGGTCGTACTCTGGTCGATCATTGCGCTGATCTGGTTCGGTCCAAAGATCAGCTTGTCCTTCGGAAGTTCGTAGAAGAGCATCTTTCCGTAGTCTGGAAAGTCGCACCGCGCAGCCAGCCAGGCAATCATGTTGTCTCTTTTCTGCGGCGTGAATGGAGTCATCATCAAGTACTCAAGTTGCTGGCTTCCAGGCAACTTCATGAGGATGTAATACGGGTCCATCGCGGCCACTGCGCCGTCATACTTTTCCTGCGGCGCAACCCAGAGATCCTCCCGGTTGTAGAAGACCTGCGGATCGGTCATATGGAAGGTCTTATATTCGTCCGCCTGAATCCCGAACATATCCTCCGGATACCGGAGATGGCTCTTCAAGTCTGGTGATAGTTCGCTCAGATCTTTGAATACACCAGGGAATGCACGCTGGTACATCGCCAGGAGCGGATCGTTCGCATCCATGATGTAGAGCGACACTGAGCCGTTGTACATATCCACGACGGCCTTGACGGAATTGCGGATATAGTTCATCCCTTGCGCCGATCCATCCGTCTGCACATTGGAATACGGATAGCGATCAGACGCTGTATATGCGTCCTGAATCCAATACTGCTTTCCTTCGCTGAGGACGGCGTATGGGGCCTTATCAAGAATCAGAAAAGGCGCCACCTGTGCAACGCGCTCCTGCACACCACGCCAGATCTGTATCCGGCTTTCCGGTCGCAGATAGCCTGTAAGCAGAATATTGATATCCTTCTGCGTCCATGCGAACAGGAACCTCTTCCAAATGCTGTCGATTGGAATTCCGCCCGTTCCCTGGTAGCTCGCATAGACGTTTTGATTGCCCTTGGGATAGTCGAATTCCTTGATCCCAGTGTTCACAATCTTGTACCCCGGAGCCACGTTTCCGAAGTAAATCTCTGGTTGGGTTACCTTGAGACCGTATTGCGACTCGGCCGGCACATTTTCAAGGAGATAATTTGGGAGACCTCCGCCTGTCGAGTTCGACACGAAGTTCATGACCATTCCCTCGCCATGAGTGAACTCAAGATTCTCGTTCACCCAGGTCTGTGCTTCCGAGGGCAGTTGTGCCGCCAGTTCACGAGGTGCGAGCATCACCTGATGGAATCCGTCCGCAAGATGGTACCGGTCCACATTCACGTTATAAAACTCGTAGTAAAGGCGGATCGCCTGGGTCTGCTGATAAGTCTGAAGCAGTGGCCTTGAGTCCCAGAGACGGATGTTCTGGATCGTTTCCTGATTTCTCGCGATCACATCGGGGGTTAGATCCGAGAGCGCTGGATACGCCGTTTCCTGGATGTTGTCCAATTTATATGCAGTGCGCGTGAAGGCGATGTAATGGTTCAGGTAGGGCATCTCCAGGCTCAGTTCATTGGGCTTTACCACGAAGACTTCAAAGAGACTGGGCAGCGCCATCACGGCAACTAGATAAAGCGCCGCGTAAGCCACAACGCCGGCGACAATGTGTTTGGTGCGCGGGCGGAAGAACCCAATGGCCAGCAGCACACACGCCAGCGCCGAGAGACCGGTCATCCCCCAGAGCGCGACTCTCGTGACGTGCGCCGCCGCGTAGCCTGCTCCGTGGACCACGCCGAGGTTCGAATAGACCAGTTCGTAATGATCCAGGATAAAGCCCCATCCGAAGTTGGCCGCGAGGATGAATAGAAGCACCATGAAGTGCTTGCGTGTGCCGTCACCAAGCGTGATCTTGCCGCTGGACTTCGATTGTCGCATCCCGAAGAGCGAACAGAAGGCAAGAACCCCAAGCGCCGACAGCGTCAATACTGTAATGCTTCCCTGTAACAATTCATAAAATGGAAGGCGGAAAACATAGAAGCCAAGGTCAACACCAAAAAGTGGGTCCGCGATTCCAAACGAGCTGCCATACCTGAAACGAAGAAATGTGTCCCATTGGCTGGAAACGCTCAGCGCAAAGATCAGCGAAAGAACCACAATTGCGAAATCGATATAAAAGACCAGTAGCTTGGCGCTAATGTCGACATTGATTGTCTTGCTTGCGTCAGCGGGATGTCTGAAGGCCTTATTGAAGAAGCTTTCTCCATCCACCAGGTCGATGTTTCTCGCCGCAAAGCGAAGATTAAGCCATAGATAAAACACTGAAACGACCAAAGTGACGCCGAAGATTCCCCACTTGACCGAGAGAAGCGTCCAGAATATGCCAGCGTAGTCGAGCTGCCGCATCCAGAGCCACTTTTGAACAAGTCCAAGAACAACCGAGAGGACGACGCCAATTCCGATCAGGACAAAGAGGCCCCACCTAACCAGAAATCCGATGGATGGTGGAAGAACCCGGCGTACGCGGTTTGATGGCTCATTGTCCAATGGCGTGATTATTTTCACGGCTGTTGCGTTCATATGTTCACTCCTCAGCGCGCCCGGATTTAGCAGGCTATCGCGGGGCGCTACGCTATGAGTACTATCCAAAAGCACGCTCAGGGGAGTCCGGTCAAATTTGAACAGACCCCTGATTTCCGCCAATCCTACCATCGTTCTATCCGATTTCGGAGAGTCCTGCCGAGTTCTTGCTGGAGTTGTCAACGGAGTGGCGGGCCGCCGACGGAGTCGTTCGGACAAATCTGAAAAGGGATAAAGGGAGCAAAACGATGTCGAAGAAGTTCGTAACTTTCCTCTTCGCCGCCACGGTTCTATTTGCTTGGCCGGCAGCCAACCTGGTAGCCCAGACCAACAGTTCAACGAAAGCGGCGGTGGCCACGAAGACCTCTGGCCACCCAGAGAAGTCAACCACGGCGGTGGCTGTTCACCAGACCGCCAAACCGAAGCCTGCTGCGAAGTTGGAGAAGATTCCCAAGGCACCTCACGCAAACACCAGCTGGGTGGCGGGCGATTACTATTGGGACGGCGACAACTGGCAATGGGATGGCGGCTATTGGCTTGATAACCCATGGTCGGAGGCCTCGTGGATGCCCGGCCACTGGAACGAGCGCTGGTGGGGCTGGTCATGGGTTCCAGGCTATTGGTACTGAGCGCGGCCCAAGCATGATCGGCTGATCGCGATCTAGTAGTTCACACAATGTTCGCGCGGCCCCATGAGGACACTTCATAAATCATGGGGCCAGCCGCGAAACAATAACCAGCACACGAAAGGAGTTCAGCGATGTATTACTATTTTTGGGGAATGCATTAGTTTTGGTGGTTTTTCTGGATACTTCTCTGGATAGTATTCTTTTCCTTCTTGATGCCGGTGAGTCGAGTCACCTATCGGCAAATGCAATCGCCTCTGCAACTCCTGCAAAGGAGATATGCCGCCGGGGAAATCACGAGCGAGGAATACGAAGAGCGGCGGACCAAGCTCCTGCGGGACGCAAAAATCCGATAGGATATCGTGCGGCACTCAACCAGCCCTGAGCCGGGTGTTCCACCCTTTTCGCGCTTTCTAAGGAAAGGGCGGCACACCACGAGCCCACCTTGGCTGCTTTCACCCCAGACTCGCCCACGCCGTAAGGAGAGTGCTATCTCCGCTGTTAGTGCCGCCGGGAAATGTTTTCTCGTATCGAGCCTTCGATGCTTTGTTCCTGACGAGCATAGTGCAAGCAAGCAACCCTACGACAGGAGCTGCAATGGGACTCCCTAAGAAATGCGACGCAAGAGATTGTCCATCCTCTGGCCGGAGCGCGAGTCATAATTCGTTCAGGCCAGCAGGCAAGGCCGATAGAATCAATTTTTCTGGGATCGAGCCTGAAGGCGCGAGAAGGGAGAAACTGACTTTTGTCGAGGACTTCATGCTGGAACATTCCCACTCCGGCTTGCATATCGACTTGACCGGGATTTTAGCCAGTGCTAGAACCGCACCAAGGGAGCCGCAACAGTCAACCCAATCTTTTGGGTTTCCTTCTTGACGCATCATAACTGTATCTGTCGCAGGTCTGGCGGAATGCCAGAGTAGGTGGACATGGATTGCTTGATCTGCGCGAATCTGGAACGAGCTTATGAGGCCAGACTCAACGAGTACGTCGAGGCTCGCACCTCGGTGTGTTATCGGGTCGACACAAAATGAAACGACGCCGAGCAGAGATGCGCATCTTGCTGGCACTTGTGCTGCTAATGGCCGTTCTTTTCGGCAGGCACGCGAACGCGTATTCCCTCCTGACGCACGAAGAACTCATCGATCTCACTTGGCAGAATTCTATTGTTCCGCTCCTGCTCAGCCGCTATCCCAACCTGACGCCAGCGCAACTGGAAGAGGCGCGGGCCTATGCGTACGGCGGCTGCGTGATTCAGGACATGGGTTACTATCCATATGGCGATAAAACCTTCTCAAACCTGACCCACTACGTGCGCTCGGGCGACTTTGTGGTGAATCTCTTTCGCAATGCGCACAACGCCGATGAGCTCGCCTTCGCCGTGGGTGCGCTGTCTCACTACGTGGGCGATTCAATCGGCCACTCTGAAGCGACCAATCTCTCCGTCCCCGTGGAGTTCCCTAGGTTGCGTGCGAAATACGGGCACGAGGTAAACTACGCCCAAGGCGAGCGCCAGCATGTGCAAACCGAGTTCGCCTTTGACATTGACCAGATCGAGCATCACCACATGGCGCCGGTCCGCTTCCTTCGCCACATCGGGCTCAAAGTGCCGACGCAGCAGCTTGCGCTTGCTTACTATAAGACCTATGGACTGAGCGACGAGTTCTCACCCAGGAAGCGGCGCTTCAATGTTGGTGAATACCGATTCGTGGTGCATATTTTCATTCCGCGCGTGGCGTACGCCATCACGCTTCTGCATCGTCGCCACGAGCCAATCGAGCCGCAGACGCCAGATGCGGCGGAGATCGACCGGGAAGTGGCCGGGGTGGCTACGGAAAGCGACTGGCAGAAGTATGACCGCCATGCGGGAATCGGAACCTACGCGCTGGCTGGCTTTTTGTTTATCCTGCCCAAGTTTGGCCCGTTGAAGCTGATCGACGTGAAAGGCCCAACTCTGGCAACAGAGACTGAATACCTGCACAGCGTGCTGGAGTCTACGGCGATCATGCACCGGATGCTTGCGCGGTTCACGCCTCCCGCGAATGCGTCCACATCCACGGCCCAAGCAGGCGATCCTGTTTCCGCGAATGCTCTGCAAGTGATTCCGGCAGTAATCATCACCGGCCCAAACTCACTTCTGCTATCACGCGACCCGCTTCATCCGCTGCCCAATCGCGACCTCGACACAGGTCGAGTGGTACAGCCCGGCGGTTATCCGCTCACCGACTCAACGTATGCCGATCTCCTCCACCGCCTCACGCGTCAGCCCACGCAGCCCATCCCGCCCGGAATCAAGCAGGACATCCAGGCCTACTACGCAGACGCGAACGCGCCCATCACGACAAAGCAGGACCCGGCGCAGTGGGCCCAGGTGCAGGCCGATCTCGCAATCCTCGCTGGTATGCCCACGAGTACGGAGCCGCAGCCGTATCCCACGTATGGCGACAATACACCCGCCAGCACGGAGTCGGCACTACGACCTGCGGACTCGTTGAGTTTCAACTGAAGGGGTTAAGTTCATGGCGTCTTTGATTGTTTTGGTCTTGAATAGCGGCTCTTCCTCGATCAAGTTTTCCGTATATAAAACTGGCGACGGCGAACCACTGAAACTCCACGAGGGCGCGGTCGACGGCATCGGCACCGATCAGGGCGAGTTCTGGATCAAGGATGCCGAAGGCAAGAAAGTAGTCGATGAAACTCCAGCCCTGCCTACCCGCGCCGCTGCCTTCAAACTGGTGGCGGATGCGCTGCACTCGAAGGACTTCCCCACACCCTCGGTAATCGGCCACCGAATGGTTTCGGGCGGCCCTACAGTACAGACAAACCAGCGCATTACCCCCGCATTGCTTGAAGAGATGGAGCGCTACAAGGCCTTCGCGCCACTGCATACACCCATCGCCATCTACATCATGCGCGAGGCCATCAAGCAGTTTCCCGGCATTCCGAACTTCGTTTGCCTGGACACCTGGTTTCATCGCCACATGCCCGAAGTCGTCACCCGCTTGCCGATTCCGGAGGAATATGCCGCCATGGGCGTACGCCGCCACGGCGCCCATGGGCTTTCTTACGAATCGATCGCTTACCAACTGAAACCCACCGTGCCGCAAAAGCTCATAGTCGCACATCTTGGTAATGGCGCTTCAATTGCGGCGATACGAAACGGACAAGGCCTGAACACCTCGATGGGTCTTACGCCCCTTGGCGGCATCATCAGCGGCTCGCGCACCGGCGATATCGATCCTGGAGTGCTCCTATTTATCCTGCGCAAAATTGCGGAGACGGCCAAAAGCGCCACCGAGGCCGCCGACCTGTTGGAAGCCGTAGTCAGCAAGAAATCCGGCCTCCTGGGCGTAAGTGAACTCTCCAGCGACATGCGCGACCTGCGCGACGCCATCGCGCACGGCAACGTGAAGGCGCAACTGGCAGTGGAAATGTTCACGTGGACCATCGCCAAGTGGATCGGCGGTTACGTGGCGGAGTTAGGTGGACTGGATATGCTTGTTTTTACTGGCGGCATCGGGGAAAACGACAGCGCCACCCGCGCTGAAGTCTGCGCGGGCTTGGGTGCACTGGGCATCACGCTCGACGCCGCGCGCAATAGTACCCATGGCTCAACGGTGATTTCGGCAGAGCACTCAGCGGTCATTGTGCGGGTCATTCCTCCCGCCGAGGATCTGATGATCGTCAACCATGTGATTCGGTTGCTTGCAGAATAGTCTGTCCGCATTTTGCGCTGATTGATGACACCAAACGGAATCTTGTCCGGTAGACACAACGGTTCCCGTGTTTCCTCTAGCCTCTTATGCCGCGATGTGCGACGAATAGTGTTCACGACGGATTATGGCTCTGCTGTTCTCTCGTGGAGCCTCAAGCGCCATTTGCATGCATTCTGGATTTGGATGCAATGGAGCAGTCTGGCAGCAATGTATACGATTGCTCAGCGCATTCAAATGCAAAGTGGAAAACTGCAAATGCAACAGACAGAATGTTTCCTTGAAGATGGAGGACACAATGCCCCAGAGCGAATATGACAATGCAGCAGACCTGCATATCTATGCAGCGCACGCTCACACTGCCGCCGCTGCCGCACACCACCGTGGCGATCACGAAGCCGCCGAAGAATTGAGTTCAAAGGCTCAGGACTATTCAATGGCAGCTTCAGAAAAAACGCTTGAGATTGCAAAGCAGATTCAAGTTCCTATGAGAGCTTAGATTGCAATCAAGCACCACCTGACGATCATGGGAGACATACGGAATGGCCGCTCCAAATATCACTTTGAATTCACAATCAACGCGTCTTTTCCATCCCGAGACTTGGCGACCAGCATTTGGAGTCGAGTCAACATCCTCCCTTCAACTGGTGCCTCGTCCGCAGCGACCGGTAAGGATAGCGGTGATTGGTAACCACCTTCCGAGGCAGTGCGGAATTGCGACATTCACGACAGATTTGTGTGATGCGATTGCTGCTGAATACGGAGCAGCCTACCTATCGGTGGTAGCAGTCAACGACGGGCATTCATCCTATTCATACCCGGAGCGGGTGCGATTCGAGATCAGCGAAGGCGATATAGCGTCCTACAGAACGGCCGCAGACCATTTGAACGCGAGCAATGTCGATCTGGTGTGCTTGCAGCATGAATATGGAATCTACGGAGGCAAATCCGGAAGCCACATCATTGAGTTGCTGAAGCTCCTTAAAATGCCGGTACTGACAACTCTGCACACTGTGCTTCGTGAACCGAATCCTGACCAACGTGTTGTGATGGTCAACATTGCCGCACTCTCCGAGCGCCTTATCGTGATGAGCCAATACTCCTCGCGGGTTTTGCGGGAGGTTTTCAACGTTTCTGCCGAGAAGATCGATCTGATCCCTCATGGCATTCCGGACCTGCCTTTTGAGCGTCCAGAGACTTATAAAGAACTCTTCTCTTGCCAAGGCAAAAGTGTCCTTCTCACGTTTGGGCTGCTCTCTCAGAACAAAGGGTTCGAAAACGTGATTCAAGCCATGCCGCGCATCTTGTCCAGTCACAGCAACGCTGTCTACATGATTGCGGGCGCCACTCACCCGCACGTCCGAGCCCGTGAAGGGGATCGCTACCGGATCGAGTTGCAGGCCCTGGCGAAAAAACTTGGGGTGGAACAGCAGGTTCTGTTTATCAACCGATTCGTCACCCCTGAAGAGATGGCTTCGCTGGTCGGCTCGGCCGACATTTACATTACGCCCTACTGTCACGAAGCGCAGGCCGTATCGGGAACTCTGGCGTATGCCATTGGTGTCGGAAAGGCCATCGTCTCAACGCCATATTGGCATGCCGCGGAATTGCTGGACCACGGACGCGGAGTGCTGGTTCCGTTTGAGAATCCAGCCGCAATCGCGACAGCGGCAATCGAACTTCTGGCCGACGATGAGGCGCGCCAGGCGATGCGTGAACGTGCCTACCAATATGCTCGGCCTATGGTTTGGAAGCGGGTAGCGCAGTCCTATATGGTCGCCTGCTTGCGGACTCGCGCCTATAGCGCGGAACCGGTTCAGGTTAGGTTTGCCGTCCAAGCTGCTGCAAGAGACAACGAACAGCGTATTGTGAATGCTTGAATAATTCAAGGATGCACATTCTTAAAAAACCTTAAATAGTGAGCAATTCGGAACAGACACTCCACTGGCGAGCTTAGGAAACTTGTACTGCAAGCAGTGCGGGATATTCGAACGAAGAGCATCATGACGCTCCCTAGGCCAGCTTAATCCGTTCGTGCTATGGGATCGATTGTCGTGACCGGCGGTGGATTCCCTTTGGGTTTTCACCTGTTAATCCCATTTCCAGGCAGGCTGTGCCCCTGCTCCGAGGCAGAGGATCAGTCCAGAAAGAGGCGATCCCTATGGCTCTTACCGAAATTCGCTCGATATCGAGAGAACCGATATTCGACATTGCTCACTTTCTTACATGCGCCGGAATAGGCAGACGAGTTGTTCACTGCGATCCCAAAGACACTTTGTTCTGCCAGGGCGATTCAGCCGATTCTGTTTTCTATATTCAGAGCGGCCGGTTAAAAGTCACCGTCGTTTCGGCGACCGGCAAGGAAGCTACGATTACGCTGCTTTTCGCCGGCGACTTTATTGGAGAGAATTCTCTTACCGGAACGGTTGGAAACCGATTTGTCACTGTCACTGCAATCACGCCGTCCTATGCGATGAAGATCGCTCGAAATGAGATGATCCGAGTGATGCACGAGGAGCACGCATTCTCCGACATGTTCTTGTCGCACCTCCTGGCTCGCGGCATACGAACCCAGGCAGATCTTGTCGATCAGCTCTTCAACTCCAGCGAAAAGCGCCTAGCTAGGATCCTCCTTCTGATGGCCGATTACGGCGAGCCTGGAGAACCGACAAAGTTCATTCCTCCCATCACACAAGAGACCCTCGCAGAGATGGTCGGCACCACGCGTTCCCGCATCAGCTTCTTCATGAACCGCTTTCGCAAACTCGGGTTCATTGACTACAACGTCCGCATACAGGTTCATAAATCGCTTCTGAAAGCAGTCCTCCTCGATCGCCTTCCGGAGCATGGCTCTCAAGCACCTCGCCTCGCGCCCAAATCGGAAGCCTCTCCTGACCGCTTTGTGGCGGAGCTCTGTGCTTGAGAAAGCGTCTTCACGCCTATCTGCTTATCGCCTCCAGAGCTTCCGGGGACTTGAAAAGTTCAAGTGTGGCACGAGCGGCCTAAGAACCTGGATTCGGCCTGTGATGAGGTTTCTATCCACCTGGACGAATGGTCCCCAATCCTGTTCCTTCGTGTAGAGGTTGCCGAGTCGCTTCAAATCATCCTCGACCAGGAACGGGACGTCGTTGGCAAATTGGGCAGCCTCCTGCGAACAGCAACTGTCAATTAGGCACTATTTCTCTCGTCTGGAAGACTTTGCTATTCTGTACGGCCTCCGCCCTTCTCCTTGGTAGCCTGATTCGCGGAATCATTCTATTTGCGTGCAAGGATGCGTATACCGATTCCTTCGGAGCCAGCCCCGCGTCATCGGCCCTGGACCGCTCCGCAAGGCGCGACCCCGGCGGAGCGACTACAACCATAACACGCATCAGGAAGGCTTGAAAACCGGCCATAACAGCAACGACTCGAATCGCGCCTTGCAAATGCACGCCCCGGCAAGGTAAAACAATCACGTCTTCGGCCTATCCCGTTGGCCGGTTTTGAAGTGATAACGTATGGCCGGTTTTAAGGTGATTACCGAGGGTATATCTATTCGTGACGAAACCGCTATGCCGAAGTTGCTCGCGGGTGCATAAGTCGCGCTGTTTGTTCTGGCCTCAACCACAGCCAAAGTTAAGATTATAATTCAGACGTTTCAAAGATAATGAGCGTCGCTCACTTTACAGCGCAACACCTAACACCCCTACAACAAGTGACTTCCATTGATACCAACAGCGAAACAAATCTGAATTCTTCGGCGGAATGGCTGTGCCATGATCGAAATAAAGAGGGGGAGGATCGATCATGGTAATTGCAAAGATGGTTTCTACTCAGAGGCTTCGTGCTTCTTCTGTTGCCGCAGTTCCATCAGCAGGCGCGTACATTCCGCGCATTTGAAGATATGCAAGTCGTTGAGAGCGGCAAGCGTCACCTCGCCGGGAGCTTCGACCAGGCTCTTTAGAACGGCCGGATCGGGACATCCCTTGCGCTCTGGGTTGGGGTAATGTGCAAGAACATGTTCCTGCAACTTTTCAAACAGCAACGTATCGTTGTCGTCGTCGAGAGGGAATGTTTGATTCTCAGCCACGGCATCCTTTCCAATTGAGTATGCAATTGCAACAGTCAAAGTTCATGTTTTTTGTCCTCCATTTTTTGACGGATTCTGTTGAGCGCCCTCTTGCAACGAAGGCGGATAGACGCCTCAGTGGTTCCCAGAACTGCGGCGATTTCATTCCATCGAGATTGGCTGTATCGGAGCAAGAGAGCGAAACGAACTTCAGACGGTATATTCTGCAAGATTATCTCCAAATCGATTGTGGAATCAACCTGTGACTGTGGATTATGCGTTGAGTTGGAGGGAATATCCTCGCTCGCCCCAACTAAAACGAGCCGATTGCTTGCTTTCCGCCTGTGCCTTACCTCTTGCAGGTAGAGTCGCTCCAGCAATTGAATAACGTCTTCAGGGCTTGCCTGAGAGTTCAACTGCAGGCGGTCAACGGTCTTGCCGATAGCAATTTCGATCATCTCCAATGTCTGAGACTCATCGCCTAACTGCGAGCGTGCAATACGGTGAGCTCGCTCCCAGATATTTGATACGGCAAAGTGTATCGCCTTTTCAATCCACTTCTGCTCGGGCGGTAACTTGATGCCCCAGCAAAGTTCAGAGGGGGAAGGTAATAACATGTTGACATTCTCCGATGGGATAAATGGCATCCATGTTCATCGATCAAATTATCAGATGCCAATTGGGTAACAGTTCCAAGCTTTGATTGCTGAACAACTGAGCTCTTTGACAACTCTCCCAAAGCAATCCCGAAAGAAGACGCAAAAATCTAGCAATGTTTTGAAAACGTATTGTGTTTTTGACCGGACCTGGTCGGCAGGTGGGTGGAGGGGAAGCCCGTCTTGCAATGCCGAACAAGTGCGGGTTGTCATCGCGACAACATCTCGCGATGCCTGTAAGACGCAGTATAGGACGAAAATGTGAGAGGCGCAAAAAATAATTCCTTTCGCTGTTCGTTTTTGCCATTTTCGATAGCTATATATGTAGAGGAGTTTTCCGCATCTCCATCCCCAGAGGTGCCCGATGAATGCTGCGCAAAATCAGAATGCGTTCAATGCGTGGAGCGACGAAGCCAAAGCCATGGCTATTCAGGCCCGCGTATTGTCAGGAGAAAAGCTCGGTCAACTCGTCTGCCGACTGCAACGACACAGCGGTAAATCCAGAGAAGCCTGCTGGCGGTTTGTTTTGCAGATGGGCTTGAAGATTCGCGACGAGCACCGGCGCTGGACCGAAGATGAACTCGACACATTGCGCGAACACATTGCCACCCATTCGGTTGCGGAAACGGCAAAGGTGTTGGGGCGAAGCGTGAAGTCGGTTCGCTGCGCGCTACAACGAAACGAATTGAAGGTTCGGGAGATTCGCTGCGATTGGATGTCGGTCGAATCGCTGGCAAGGATACTGCATATCCGCAAGACTGAAATCCTGTCTTGGATCGAGAAAGGATGGCTGGAGGCAACGGTGCGCGTTCATGGCAAGCGATCCAGCTACGCTATTGCCCCTGAGGCATTTCGCTCTCTCTACTCGCACCATCTCAACGATCTGCTCACCCAGAAAAGGATTCCCAACGTCGCGCTGTTCGAGGCCTTCTACAACTACTGCTTCGTGCCCAAGCACACAATCGGTTCGCAACTCCTCACCGTTCGCAGGGACAAGCGAGAACGAGAAGCCTATTCTGCACTCCAGACGGAAGACGGCGAATTCGATGAGGATGACGCAAAGTAGTCATTTCGCGAAATCTTCTCGGTCTAGCATGGACTGCTGGAACAGCGAGTCCCTCTGCTAAAGTGGCTATAGCGCCCTGTTTCAAACAATGAAGACCTCTTATTCCGAATTCGAAGCAATTGGTTTTGCTTTGGCCGGATTCACCTGTTGGGTGCTGGCCGATAGCATCATCAAAATGATTGGAGGCTCGCGACTGCCTGCCTATGAGGTGGTTGCATTTCTTGGCCTCTTCGTTGTGGTGTTTTTGCTGTTGCATGGCTGGTGGCGCAACCAGGTAAAGTCGCTGTGGCCGAAAAAGCCCAAACGGCAAATCCTACGCTCCTGCCTGGATCTGGCCAACAACCTGTGCGTGGTCGTTGCCTTGCGTCATCTGCCTTTGACATTGTTTTACATTCTCGTCTTCATGGCTCCGATGGTCACTGCAATCCTGGCCGCTTTGTTCCTTCAAGAGCGGCTTCACTGGCGCAAATCACTGGCCATCCTGGCTGGCTTTGCCGGAGTTATAGTCGCCGTCGATCCCTTTGGCACCACACGTCAGGGAGATTGGATCGGCATTGCTGCCTGCTTGGTCTGCGTGGCTTGCTTCTCGGCCAACATGGTCTGGTCGCGCGTCATCACGCAGACGGAAAAGTCGGAGAGCTTCGTCTTCTTCTCTGGAATCGTGATGGCCGCATACGGATTCGGACGCATGATTGGCCACGCCGAACCTCTGACCGCGCAGCTCACCGCTGCGCTCGGCGCGACGGGATTCTTCTGTGCTCTGGGAAGTGTCTGCTTCTATGTTGCCTTGAAGCATTCCTCCGCGGCCAGCGTCTCTCAATATCACTACACGCAGCTTCTCACCGGCGCTTTGATCGCTTATCTTTTTTGGCACGAGATACCGACGATCTCGATGCTTCTGGGTGGAGTTTTGATCGTTGGGTCAGGTTTATATATCGCGATGGGCGCCTCGCGCGAGCGGATCGAAGTCTGTCCGCTTTCTCCATTGCTGCCGGAGGAATAGAGCGGCGGCATTTCATCCCATAGCTGCTTTCGTGTTAAGGAATCCGTGCGCACGATAAACCATCCAATAACCATGACCCTGATGCCTGCGAAGCGGGATGGCAAAAAGTTTTTGAATCCCGTACCGACGAAAGTTGGTGGTCTTTCGCTGATGTTCAAGATTGGTCCCCGTTTCTTCTTGGGAGCCGCGGCACGATCACCACAACGCTCTCTTGGCCCCTTTCAAACTGACCCGCAAATCTTTGCGACGAATCCCCTCTCGGGGCTGCGCATTACCTGGATGGGCCACTCCACTTCGCTGGTTGAAATCGACGGAGTACGGCTACTCATCGATCCTGTCTGGGATGAACGCGCGGCTCCCACGCAATGGGCCGGCCCCAAACGTTTCTTCCCCGCACCGCTTGCACTTCAGGATTTGCCTTCCATCGATGCCGTTGTGATTTCGCACGACCATTACGATCATCTCGGCGCAGGCACCATCCGCAGGCTTGCGACAATGCCGCAACTTCAGAATGCCTGCTGGATAACGCCGCTCGGCGTTGATAAGATTCTGCATTCCTTTGGCGTCGATGACGCCCGCTGCACCGCGCTGAACTGGACCGAGAACGTAAACGTCGGCTCAGTGACGATCACCGCCTTGCCAGCCCGCCATTTCTCCGGCCGCAGCCTCTTCAACCGGTTCGAGACTTTGTGGGCATCCTTTGCTTTCGTCGGCCCCAAGCACCGCGTCTATTACGGCGCAGACTCGGGAGAGTGGAATGGCTTCGTCGATATTGGCAGGCAGTTTGGACCATTTGATCTCACCATGCTTGAGATCGGTGCTTCAGACCCCTTGTGGGCTGACATTCACCTGGGACCGGAAGGCGCGGTCCGCAGCTTTCGATATCTCGGTGGTCACGGGTTGCTGATGCCCATTCACTGGGGGTTGTTTGATCTCGCGCTCCACGGATGGACGAAGCCCATTGAGAGTATCTTTGCTGTCGAAGACCTGAAGCTCTGGTCCCCTATACCTGGTATGCCGTCCGAAGTCGTCTCCTGCGAAGAAATCCGTTCAGACTGGTGGCGTTGATTCAGAATATTCGCCGATCAGAGGCGCGAATCTGTACTTGTAAGCACTGATCCCGAATGAACGGTAACTCAGTGAAAATCATCCGAGTCGATGGGAATTTTGCCAATGGCGATTGGCTCAGTCCAACTCCTTGAAGAAGGAGTTCCCCGGTTCCGGCGGCCGGTTAGAGGACGACATGATCGAGTTGCTCCACAGTAAGGTCTGTCAGCAGATTCCAGTATTCGGCCAACTTCGGTCGATGATCGCGCAGCCAAGCACGCTCGGCGCGTGTCATCGATTCTCTGCATAGAGTATCTTCTTTCACCAGGCGGGAGGGCTCCAGTTTGGCGACACGGTTGGCCAACTCCGCTTCCAACTGGGAGCTTCCTTCTCTCTCTGCGGCCTGCCGCGCCAGTTCGACTACAAACCCCAGCCGGTTCTGGCGATCCCGCAGCTTTGCATTCGCGGTCAGCCAATCCCAGTTCAGATGCGGGTAGGCCAGTGGCAGCCATGCCAGCGCCTCTGTGACCCGCGAGTCCAGATCGTCCGAGTCCAGCGCCTCCATCAGCAGTTCGACCGGATTCAATCGGACCGAACTGCGCAGATAGGCAAAGCCCGGATAGCCCAGGCTGCCCAGCATCGACTGGAAGAAGCCGGCGTCGCGCGCGCGCGTCTTGTATTCAGTGAGCGGGAGCGCCGTGGCCGGAACCTCAAAGACTTCCACTGCTTTTGAGGCAAGTTCTGAGGAGACAGCCCGCTCTCCCCGCTCGACCATCGACAAATATGCCTGGGTCACGCCGAGCCTCGCGGCGGCTTGGGCTTGCGTCCAAGCAGATGCCTTGCGGGTGTTTTTGAGTTCGTCGCCGGTCATGTATTGAATATAACACATCTTGTTATATTCGTGCGAAAATTCAGAACGCAAGGCAAGCTCACTGCTTTCATCTATTTGTAAATGCAGTAGATATAGATGAATGGTGCACCGGTTGAAGATCATGCTCTGCTCGATCCCTTTTCCCCGTTGCACCACCAGTGGACTGCCTGAATGTTCTCCGGGTGGTCGTCCCTCCATGCCCCGCCCATGCCGCGAGGTTGGATATGGTCGGGTACGATGTCGCCATAATCATTGAACGGTTCGTTACAAAGTGCGCACTTGCCACGTTGGGCGGCAATCTTCTGGTCGAGGAGTTTCCGCATTTCTCCGTTCGAGCGGAGTTCCCGGTATCCCCTGGGATGATGCTGATCTTCAATGCGCCGAACGCCCATCTGGCGCTGGCGCTTTACTCTTGGAATCTCCTCTCTTCCACAGCAGAAGAAAGATCTGTGAAGTGGACACAGTTGATTGCGGCGGAGTCTCATAGTTTTCCTCCAGATTAGGATTTATTGGGTTTAAGTGAGGTGGATCGTTCTGCAGGAATCATTTAGGCGGGAGACGAGGACACAGGATCGCTTTTAGTAAAGTATTCTAAAAATTACTTAGGCCTCGGCTTGAGGTTGTAGGTCTGGTTCGTTACTCTTCTGAATCTAATGGGCTTGCCCCTACAGAAGCAGTGAAGCAAGATCAACCTCACTAGCCGCTTCGCGATCTACCACGTCGATTGGTTCCGGAAACGCCGGACTGCCTGGCGACCAGAGTTCAACATCCCCTGCGTGTGTGTCATAGTACTCCGGGCTGACTGTGATGCGAAGCTTCTTCATTCCAGGAGAAACGTACTGGAATTCACTGCTGTGCGTCGCCTCCACTTTGGCATCGGGAAGGAATACTGCATTGCGAGCAAGAACGTCGCGGAGATTTCCCAAACCATACAGAGCTTCCGGGCGTTGGTCATTTTCAAGCTCGGAGATTACCAAGCTGTCAAGATCGAACGAAGTCCCTTCCGTAGTTGCAATGGCTTCTTCAATGTCGCTTACGAGGCGGTTATCGCCAGATGCCGCATCAGTACCCAAAACAGCCGCCGCGATTCTTTGGGGCAAGCTGGAAAGAATCGGCTGGAGCTTGCCTACAACAGACGTGAAGAATCCTATCCGCTCCTGAAGCACCCGGTATACAGCGGTCTCGATGGTGTCATCGTATTGAAGGTTCACGATCCGAATCTTTGGGTACTTCTGTCCGACGCGATCAATTCGTCCGATCCGTTGTTCAACGCGCATCGGATTCCACGGCAGGTCATAGTTGATGAGCGCCCCACAGAATTGGAAGTTCAAACCCTCGGCGGCGGCGTCGGTGCACAGCAGAACGTCGGCATCTCCGTTCTTGAACTTGCGCTTTGCCTGGTCCCGTGGTATCTGCTCCCACTCGGAGTCACCGATCGGAATCTCCCCGCCCCTTCCCGAATAGCACATCATCTTCAAACCCGGCGCGGTCCGCAACTGATCCCTCAAAAAATCCATCGTATCCGTGAACTGCGTGAAAACCATCACCTGGCTGTAACCGCTGGCTCGCAGTTCATCAATTACGGTTCGCAGTTCACGCGCCTTGGTATCAGGTGGGAGGCTGCTTACGCGAAGAAGCAAATCTTCAATCGAAGAGCGCTCCTCGAAGTTCAGCGCCTCGCGCTCCATCTCTGTGACCTCGTCCGTGTCGAGCAGTTCCTCAGCGAGATCGTCGTCAGGCAAATCTTCATCCGTCGTTCCGGAGATGGACCCATCCCCTTTCTTGATAGCGGCCAGCCGTTTCTCCAACGTCTTGGTCAGGGCATAGAAGCTGCTGGCCAGACGCTTGCGATAAATCGTCATCACAAAGCCGACGGCGGTTTTCGTTGATGCCGAAGCCTTGTTGTACGTCTCGCGAATATAGACCTCGACCAATTCGTAGATATGGCGCTCGTCATCGCTCATATTCAGGAAGCGGTCATCCACTTCGCGGTCGGCAATTGGCGTGGAGATACAGCCTTCTTTGTAGTACCGGCGTAGAAGGTCACGGGTGTTTCTGGAAATCAATCTGCCAACCGGCGAGTTCTGACGAAGAATGCGCAGAGCCGTATCGCGATCCTTTGCTGAGAGCGATCTGCGAGGCATGGTTGCCTCGTCGCGAAGGCTTCGCAGCAGCCGCACGGCTGTAAGTCGAGTGGTCTGCGTCGCAGCCTGGACCGTCTCAGCCGTGACCTCGCCGTACCGTCCCTCAAACACCCGGAACAACCGGGCTAACGACTCAAACTCTTCGTGGGATGGCGAGGGCTTCGCCAGCGCATCATAGAAGCTGACAAATGCTTGATCCGTCCACTCGGGCGGCATACCGAGCAAGTTCAACAGATCCCAAACCTCAACAGGGTGTACCTGCAGAGGAGTCGCCGTCAGAAGTACAAGCCCCTGGGTTTTTCCGCGTAGTCCCAGCATCAGACGCAACAGGGCGTTTGGTCCCCGGCTCTTTGCCAAGCCAGGAGACTTGCGCCGCGCGTGGTGCGCCTCATCGAGGATGACCAGGTCCCAAGGCATTGCTTGATCCAGAATCTCTCGCGCACGTTCGGTTCGCCGCATCAGTTGGCTGGAAGCCAGAACAATGGGTTCATCGTGCCACTTGTCTGGATCGACACTCTTTACATTCTTGCCCCGAAGCGCCGGCGACTCATACCATTCCAAGCGATGCCCGTCATAGATCGGCCAATTCAGGTTGAACTTCTCGCGGAGTTCCAGTTGCCACTGCTTCAGCACTCCCTTCGGAGCGAGAATCAGAATCCGCTTGGCTCGTCCAGACAGCCATGCCTGACGCAGCAATAGTCCAGCTTCAATCGTCTTTCCCAGTCCTACTTCGTCAGCAATCAAGAGCTTGGGCGGCCACTGGCGGTACATACGCTCGAAGGCTTTGATCTGATGAGGCCAAGGCTCGATTGCGGCCGTGGCTTCTCCCACACGCTCCGCCGCTGGCCCGTCAAAGGACGGCGCATACTTGATGTAACCCCACAACAAACGGCGCAGTTCAGCGGGATCAAGCCCGCCGTCTTGAGAAAAAATAGGAGCCTTGATCTGGTGATCAACCACGTCCGCCTTCTCCAGACGAGCAGGCATATCATTCTCAGGCAGGAAGCGCAGCAGGTTCTGCTCGATTGCCGAAGTTACATCCAATGTGATGAGGCGCGGGCTGGTGCCCGACCAGATGCGCGCAAAGTTCTGTTCCTCCTCATCCACCCGGCGCGTATCCTGCTCCCATGACTGAAAGACATTGATGCTCTCCCAGTTCTCCCTCCACCCGTAGACGGTTTCATTCAGGCTGCCGTTCCAGGCCAGGCGATGACCGGCCTTGTCCTCAACGATACCGGCCTTCTCGTGAAAGATTCCATTGCTGGCTATCGGTTGCCGTTTCAGGTCGCAGGGCACAGCCACGCGCACGTCGAGAATTCCCTTGGCCACCATCCATGCCAACAGTTCGAGCGCATCGTGTTCATCAGGAGTATCCGCCTGTAGCGGCATATTCCCGATGTGCGCCTCGATAGTCGTCCGCAGCTCTTCGCCCTTGCGGATCGCCTCAACTTCTTCTTCATGCAGGGTGCAGCCGACGATCAGGCGCATATGCCCATCGTTGCGAACAAGGCCCTCAATGCCACGCGCCGCCAAGGTCAACGCGGTTGCTGAGAAGAATCCCGTGGAGCGGTCGTACCGGTTGGCGCATCGAAGTGCCGGAACATAGAAGCACTGCACCAGGTTGCCATCCTCTGGTGTGTACTTCAGCTTCCATTTGAAATCCGGCAGTAGGCTCATTAGATGACCAGCGCCTCCTCGATACGCAGCTTCGACAGCAACGTCGGTTCATCCACTTGCTCTGTGAACGCCAACCGTCGCAGATTTTCAAGGGCCTCGAAGTCGCTTCCGAAACCGGAGAGCGCCGGTGTTAACTCAACCTTGGAGAACGTTGCCGAGACCGGCAGCACTTCCAGCACCGCCTGTAGAGCGGTGTGGAATCCCGGTTCAGTGAGCCAACCACCCTTCTCCAGCAATTCGCGGGCAGCTTCGAGGCTCCGAGCGCGCGCTGCGTGGGCTGCGTGATGGAGAACGTCGAGCATGGCCCGTGAGCCATCCGCTGGCCCCAGGAACATCTTGGCCGCCCGTTGCTGGCTGTCCAGCAAAACAATGTCGCTGGCCTTCTTGGTTGCCAATCGGCCCACAATCTCTTTGTCCAGATCCACGCCCACGGCGCGCGCCAGGCGCAGAGCTTCGTCATAGGGGAAGACAGGCGCTTCAAATGCGTCCCATGCCAGCACAAACCACGCCGTCACTGGGTCCATATCGGTGCGGGCCTTGCGATGGGTCAGTTGCTCCAAACGCCAGCTCTTAACCTCGCGGCGGGCCGCTGTGAGCGCATCTTCCGGCGTCACCGCGTAAGGATCAATCTCCTCCGGGAAGAGTTCGGCCTGCTTCTTGCGCTTTTTCTCAAGCTCTATCTGCGGACGCGGTGTGCCACGCTCCAGCGGCCAAAACTCGGAAAACTTCTCCAACGCCGGTCCGAAGCTCGCCAGGTAGAGATCGACGCCGGTGATCCCGGCATCCTGGAACTTCTGCACACGCTCGCGTACCGCCTTCGCGACCAGCGGCTCCACATCTTCCCAATACTTCTTCTCTGCTGCGGCGGCCTGCTCCGGTCGAGGGCGGCAAGCCAGGAAGATGGTGCTGTTGGCCGCAGACTTGTCTTTGATGTGCAGGCTGCCCTCGGCCTCGGTGTTGATCGGCCATGAGGCGGTGATGGTAAATCCGGCCTTCATCAAGCCGGTGGTCAGCGCATCCCAGGCCCCGGTGGCTTTGTGGGTGAACATCAGTGTGAGTACGCCATTCGGTTTCAAAACACGGCGGCATTCGGTAAAGATCGCCGCCATGCGCTCCTGGTAGTCGCGGCCAGCGAGCACCTTCGCGCCCTTCTGCCCTTTGAAACGAGCCGGATTGGCGACTGCTTCGTGATCCTTATCGGTAAGCAGACGCCGGAAAAGACCCGGCTCCACGTAGCCTGCCGTCCGCTTCAACCAAACGTAGAAGAAGTCCGAGAGTTCCGCGTACATCACGTTGTCGTAGTACGGCGGGTCCATCACGACAACGTCGATGGTGTTGTCTTCGATGTGGTCGAGATGGTCTCCAGACTTGCAGGTGATGGTCACGGGCGGCGGCGTGTAGACCGGTTCGTCCATTGCGGCCAGAGATGTAATGAAAAGCTCTGCGCCCTTTACGCTGCGCTTCTTGGCTTTTGCTTCAACTTTGGCTGCTGCGGCTTCTTCGGGACGAACCAACGCCACCAACTCGCGGATGCACTTGGCTGTTTGCTCGATTACCCAGTCAAATCCATTCCCAGCGACGAGAGGAGCCATTTCAACGTACGACCATTTGAAAGCGAAATCGTGGCGGTCGAATGTCCCCGCAATCACCGAGCGAGTGGCATGCCAATGAGTCATACGGGAGTTGTAATCGCGTAGCTTGTCCAGGCTTAGCGCCAAATAAACGTAAGCTGCCTTGCGCAATTCCGTCAGAGTACCGGAGGCACGATCAGTCTCCAACAGTTCACGGTAAACCTCTACGCTAGTGCCGTGGCAGAGCAACTGACGCGGAGAAAACATATCGCGCCATAAAGGCATTCCATACTGAATCGGACGGTCGTCGTTGGTGTTCTCAGGAAACGCCTCACTGGGCACAATGTCGTTGGATTCCCACCCAGGGAGTTTTGTCGCGAGTCGCGCTGCAATAAACGCGACATTATCATCTTTCGGATTTGGCGATCTGAAGCCGCGTATCCACTTCGAGCGGATTCCACTCGTTTTTCCTGGTTCCGCCCAAAGCTCCTTGTAGACAACGGTATATAACTGGTCTCCCATCTCACCGGCTTGTGCTTGTCGTTTGACCTCATCTCCGTCAACAACGCGGCCACAGTCGGGAAATGGGCAGGTCGCATCTCCAACACTCACCGTACCCAAAGAATGATCTTCTGTCCGAGTAACGATTTCGAATTCACATACTCGGCCGGGTGTAAGAGGTCCGTTCGCCAGCTTCGGCAGAAGGCGAACTCCCGATCCATCTGATGCAAGCCTCCAATTCGGTGAAAGCGGCACGAGACCGTCGCAATAGGGGCATCTGACTGTCCTCGCGTACAAATACGCATCAGGGCGCCTAGCTTCGGCCTCATCTGGAAAAGCTTCACTCAGTCGGGAACGAACTTCCGTCACGAAGCGGGAGCCGAGATTCCAGAACTCTTGGCTCAAGGTACTGCCCATTTGCACGGGATACTTGATCGTCGCAGCAAGAATCAATGCGGCTACTGGGTTGAGATCGTTCGCCTGCGTCGCAATCCCCAGGCGCAGCGATTCATAGGGAATGCTGCCACCCCCTGCAGTTGGATCGAGCATGGTGGGAGCAGAGTCCGAGAAGAGTTCGTGAATGCTCAGCAGCTCACTGTTTGTCGGAGCGTAGGTAAATGCGCGCTTATATCCGTAGGCATCGCTGCCCAATCTATCTCCGCGGCGGTCGGCAGCAGCAATTCTTG
The DNA here is from genome assembly GCA_049587335.1 of Occallatibacter sp. Lineage (GTDB taxonomy): Bacteria > Acidobacteriota > Terriglobia > Terriglobales > Acidobacteriaceae > Telmatobacter. Next base: position 24,456 of record JBAVDS010000111.1, read on the forward strand.
CTTTAGCGGCAACGGGATCACCGTGAATACCAACGGCGTGAAGAAACTTGTCATGGTCTGCATCAGCCGGAAGCAAGGATGCCAAGATCGCTGCTCGCGATGCGACCAGCGGCCGTCGCGCCCACCACACATGCAAGTAATAAGTTGGAGGAAGAGATGTCATCGACCGGCGCTCACGAACACTCTCTTCGCCCAAGGCCCCGATCGGCATCCATTCTTCAATCAGTCGTCTATCGCTCATCAGCTCTTTTTCTTCCCGTCATGAGGTGCTGTGGTTGGCTCGGGAAGATCATCGAGTTCATCAAACAGCGGGGTTTTGCTTGGAGGGATTGCAAGCTCCCAAGTTGAGACGACCTTCATTCCTGCCTTGGTGGCGAACTTCCGCACATCGTCGTCGTCGGAGTAGATGGTATGCGCGCCATTCACCTTGGCCACGGCAACGATCTGGCGATCAAACTTGACCTTCTGGTAGGGAGCATCCGATCCGCCCTTCTTCCCGCCCTTGGCGCGGTCGGCCAGTTCCATGCCGGCCAACTCAATCGCCGCCATCTCGTCGAAGGGTTTAATGAGGAGCGTCCTGAGCTTCTGAATCATCTCCAGATACAACTGCCCCTCTTTACCAGCCAGAATCAGGAATTCGCTCAGCACCGGCGTGGAAACAATCACCCGCTCATCCTCAGCCTCGATGTCGAGGATCAACTGCTCGATGCGCTCCTTACACTTTTCGAGCGGGCGCTTGGTCTGCGGATCTTTGGGCGGGATGGCCTTCGGATGCAGCAGTAGCGCCAGAGTCGTGTTGTCGATAGCCACCATTCGTGCTTGCCTGCGTTCTATTTCGTGCCGTGGCGGATCTGATCAAGCTGCTTCAGCGGATCCTTCGACTTTTTCCAGCCGGAGTCAATACTGCGCAGTTCGGCAATATTCTGCCGGAAGCTGGCGTTTTCGATCACGCGCATCGACTGAGCCACAAAGGATTTCATCTCCCATACGCCACTCGCGGTTCTGGTCCAACTGCCAACACCCTCGACGCGAACGACCTCCGTGAAGAGGTGTTCGGCGATCTCCTTGGCGAGACCCCGCTTGGCATGGATGATGTACTTCTCTTTGCCGTCCTCAAGATGGACCGGGACAGGATCGTTTTCGCCGCCGATCTTGATGGGAATCCCCTGGAAGGAGCCGGGCTGCTGGATGGGTCCGAAGGCGGGCATCTGGAAGCGGTCTCTGCCAGGAAACTCAATCACCTTGGAGCCGGACGAATCGGCAATCGTGCCCTTGGCGTTGTCGTCGGCCAGCCGGTTATCCAACCGCGCCGCAGCTTCCATGGTGCGCTCGTTGGCGCTCCGGTTCCTGACCAAGTGGAGGCGCTCGCGTACCTTCGGCTCAGCTTCCCATTCCACCTTGGCAACCAGGACGGTACTGCCTTCCTCCAAGCCGCCGGGATGCACGCTTTTTTCGTTGCCGAGAAGCACGGCGAAGTCCGCCATGTACTCGGCGAGGCGGGCCATGGGAATGGTGCTCGGCGTGAAGGCGCCGATGGTGAAGCGGAACTCGCCGGATTGTTTTGGCTTGCGCGCCATAAGCCTCAACCTCTCTATTGGATAGACGCACGGAAGTGTATGAATGATTCCGTGGCGAGCCTGAAATTAAAACCCGCATCACGAGAATAAGGAGGCCGCCGCCGTTATCGCCAGAGCATCCCTATTTTAAGCCGGAAACCCTGGAATCGACTAAACAATTTCAGGACGGGTGCCGCGTTGACTACCGGAGCGGATCGGTCAGCAGGTAACGCAGCGCAGTCAGCACCCGCCGCGGGTTCTTGCGGTGGATGGCCATGCTGAGCCAGTAGCTGGCCTCCTCTTTCTCCATGGCCTCGACGCCCTCGGCAACCTGACGCATCCGGGGGCGGCTGCGCATCGGCGCCAGCACCCGGAACAACAACCCCAAAGTCAAGGCCAGTTCCTCGGGAATGTTGTATCCCTGCACCTGCCGCTCCGCCTGCTTCCGGACGAGCGCTGGGCGAAGCGATGAGATGCGCAGTCCGGCGTGCTGCATCTGCTTGAAGACGCGATGCTCGACAAGTTCCAAGGCTTCTCCACGCAACCCGGCCAAGCGCGTGGGCGTGGTGAGCTGCGGCGTGGCCAGCGAGGGCATACGCCAGACCTCGATCTCGGTATCGCCCAGGCCGTGATGGCGGATGCGAACCTCGTATTGCGGCACGGACTTCGGCGTTTCGATCAAGCGAAGGCGGGGAATCCTGGCGGTGTTGTTCATGGCTGTGCCTCTGCTGATGCTGTGACGTAGGCCGCGCCCATGGACTGCTGGGTGAGCCTCTCTGTCAGTTTATCGGCTGCGTCTCCCTCCAGCGAAAGCCCGTTGGCAAAGCTGAGATTGAAGGTGGCAACCAAGCCGCGCTCGGTGGCGGCGCGGTATTGCGGCCCAAGGAAATCTTTGACGGGCAGGGCATCTTCGACCGGCCCCTGGAATGTGAATCTGAATTCGCCTCCGGCCTCTGTGCCGTACTCACCCTCAAACTCGACCTTTACCTTGGCACCGGGGATGCCGCCCACCAAAGCCAGCATCTTGAAGGCGTCCACCTGCTCGAACGGCCGGATGGTTAGCAGCCGAATTTGCTTGACCCCAGACGAGCGCGTCTTTTCCCAGAGAATTCTCAGGGCTTCGCGCAGTACGCCTTCGTGGGTAAACGATCCAGGTCCGGCAGTCGTACCGCTGGTTTGGGGTGGGATATTACCCGACGTAAACGGCAGTGGCACTGTTCCAGCGGTCGTGGGGAACTGCGTCACTGGCCCGGTCGGTACTTTGAGCAGAGGAGGTTCAGGAGCAGCAGGTTTGGGACGCGGCCATATGCCATGCTCACGGGCATACGTCATCGTGAAGACAAAGGCGTCGTCGCTGATCGTGATGTGGGTGAAGGGGTCGCCCGGTCCAAAGAGCAGTTCCCGGAACCGGTAGACGTACTCGCCACGTTCGACACCGTTTTGAATGCCTCGCGTGAAAGGCATATCGCCGACCAGAATAGGCAGAGCGGGATCGCGCCGGAATTCAGCACGGAGATCGAAGGTGCTGATCTGCCCCTTGCGTAGCGGAGTCCGGTCACGAACAAAGCTGGGCGAATCAGGAGCGTCTTCGGGCAGCCGCAGCTTATTCGTCTCACGAAGTACCTGTGTGGGGGGACGCTGACCATTATCAAGCGTGTCGTTCTGGGTGACTTCGATGGCCGAATGCGCCAGTTCGGTCTCCGGCGAAAGTGGTTGGCGGGAGGGATAGAAGATGTGGCGGTAGCAGAGCTGGATTGCTGTGTTCACCCGCCCGCCCGCCTTGCGAGACCACTCCAGCAAAGTGTTTTGCTGGTGCTGTGCCAGTTCGTTCATGCGCTGAGGCTTGATCAACTCCTGCAAGGCCAGGTAACGTGCCATTTCCCGGCGCATCTCGTTGATCTTGGCTTCTTCCGCAACGACGAAGATCAAATTGTTGCGCAATTTCCGGAAGCCCGCCCCGTCAGATCCCACGTTTTTGTGGATACGGGCGATCAATTCGGGCACAGCGTCCACTGCTGTGCCGACTGAAACGCTGTCATACGACATGAGGGCAAGCAGCGGCTTGCCGCTCCCAATCTCGTCGGGAACATCGACTGGGGCCGCGGGGAACGGGATAAGCTGAAACTCGCCCTGGAGATAGAGAAAACGAATCCGAGAGGACAATTCAGATCGAACCTCGCCGGGGTCGCAGAGTTGAATCTGCCGCTCGACGATCTGCGTGAGGTTCGCATCCGTGAGAAAACGGAGCGGGGCGCCTGGCTTGTCATCAAGGTAGGCCGAGCGTTCTTGGAAGCGCTTCCGAGCGTCCTCTATGAATCCAATGTCCAGCGACGGAGCCAGAATGCTGTATCGCAAATGGTCGGGAGCAATCCCCTGGATATGAGGAGGAAATCCGAGGGAATGGAGAAAGACGGTTCGCGCCACGTAGGTGGCGTAGGGCGGGAGGCCGCGATAGAAGCTGGAATCGATCTCCTGGGCCAAAGCGGTGCGGTTGCCCTCACCAGATATATCGTTGCGGATGGCTGGGTTGTAGATTTGCAGGTTGAGCCGGGTGACAAACTCCTGGTGAATGGGGCCGAAGCCGGGGTCAATGTGGTGAACGTGGATCGCGGTTGCATCAGAAGGCTGATTGCCCTTTTCCCAGAGATGGCCCACTGTGCGGGCGAGGAGACGGAGCATCCCACGCACTCTCTGAAAATTCGCCAACGTCGCAGTCTTGCCGGTGAGAGTGTCGAGAACCTCCGGGTGAAATGGATAGGACCGGCGAAAAGATTCGACGATCTCTGGCTTCATGGCTTCGTCAGGGATCGAATCGCGCTGGGCAGACCACAACGCGCGGTAAGCGTCAACGGCCTGGGTGGCGAGGTTCTCATCGATGGACTCAAAGAGGCGGCGACGCAAGACCAGAACGGTCTCATCATCCTCCGTTGGGTTGAGGAGCGTGGCTTTTCGGGCAGAAACGCTCTCCGCCTCAGCCATCTTCTCTGCCAGGAACTGGTTCTCCTGGGTGTAGGCATCCTGCGCCTTGCCGTCTCGACCGACCGCTAATGTGTAAACAAGTACTGCATTGGGTGTACTTTCAACCGCCTTGAACAAGGCCGTCAAGAAAGCTGTCAACTGGTCCCGCGCTGCCGGCATACTCTGGACTTTACGCAGGTATACCGACAGTTCATCGAGAAGGATCAGCGTCGGCTCTCCGCCGAAAAGCTCTTGAAGAGTCTCGGAGCCGGGGGCGGTACGAGATTCATCGCTCCTGCGGATACGCTCATAACCCGCAGAGCCAGCCAACTGTTCTGCAAGTTCTCCCCACGGGGTATACGCCAAAATGCCGGACGGCATCTTCCGCCCATTGGACGGATCGGCGTTCTCGCCGTCGTAAGCGGCAATGCGGACGTTTCCAGCGGGCAGCAGCGACGGGTCTACGAACTCGCTGATGTTGGGAACGGTCCGGCCGCTTCGAACTGCATGGACCAGAGCGATCAGGCCGTGCGTTTTACCACCGCCATAGGAGGTGTCCAAGCGGAAGATCGAGGCCACACCTTGCCCGTTGCCCAACCGGCCGCAGACGTTCAAGAGCAGGTCTTTCAATCCACGGGTTGGATAGGTGTTGGAAAAGAAGCGCGCAGGGTCCGCATACTGAACTGGCGCATTGCCCCGGAGAACCTGTGCCAGGTCAGCGGCAAACTCCGCGTCCGCCATTGTGCCCTGGAGAACGTCGTCCTTGGGCTTGCAGACGGAAAAGATCGAAGGTAGAGTCGCTAGTATTTGAGGAGCAGTAGCCATGGGTATCACCAGCGATTGTAGTTCAATGCACCTTCTGATTGGCAAGAATTCTAGTCTCGTGAAACCGCAATCACAACAACTGGATACAGTGTCATGGCGTATCTTATTGACTGTCAGGCCACCCGTAGGTGGACACCTCGCTTGATCTGAGCACCAGGGACTTCCTCAAAACGGCTTGCGGCTTCCTTGATCGCATCATTGCTCGGTCTGTCGTCACGTACACAGTTTGCCAATGCCTTAGACGTATCTTCGGGAAGGGATGCAACTACCGATTGCCAGAGGCGGCCAGGAATACGAACTTCCAGTTCACGGCAAGTGATCGGAATCTGGGTGGCATCGGTTATCTCAACTGAATCCTGGCTGTTCTTCTGCAACCGCAGCGTGAACTCTATGCCCTCAATCTTCTTCAGTCCTCGCGACATTAGGAAGTAGATAACCATGTTTTTCGTATTCGCTACCTTCACGTCGGCGGTGCGTGCACGTTTCTGGAAGTGCTCAGCTTGCTGGCGACAGTATTTCAGTCGGCTGTCCATCAAGGTCAAGAAGCGTCCAATTCTGTCGACCTTTTGGCTTTCGGCCTCGCAGAACTGCCGGAACCGTTCGAGCAATTCGGGAGAGGCGGTGCCATTCTCCTCCGCCTCTTCCTCGATCTGATCGAGCATCGAGTCGAGTTCGCGGTCGATCTCAAAGAGTGTGTTGCCATCGGTCATTGGAGTTCTCCATAGGGATTTGTGTCTGACAGGGAGATGGTACGGTTATGCAGCCATAGGTAGGCTGCTGAATTGGGCGCGTGCGGCTTGGTAGGCAAGTGCATCGGCACGGGATTGAATCGGATGGCCGCTGTGCCCTCTGATCCACCACCAGCGAATTGTTCGCAATTCGTTAAGGTAGAGCAACTCGCGCCACAGCTCCTGGTGCTGCAAATCGAAGCCACGGCTGTTGCGCCAGCCATCCCGCTGCCACCGAAAGACCAGAAACCGCATTCCCTCGATCAGCAATTCGGAGTCAGAGCGCAGTTCGATTCGCGCGCCGGTTGGTGTTAGGCGCAGTGCCTCGACTGCGGCGCGAAGCTCCATTTCAGAGACTGTTGACCATGGGACCGATCCAGCGATCTCTTGCCGCTTTGTTCCGTGAAGCACGATAGCTGCCCAGCCGGCAGGGCCGGGGTTGCCGATGGACGAGCCATCGGTAAAGATGAAGAATTGGTTGTTCATGGGGATGCTCCGTAGCGTGTCAGTTCCAACGAACCGCGCATTGGCTACACCGCGTGCATAGGAATGACGCTGCCGAATGGCGCATGGCGACTGCCCGTTGAAGCCCAGAGCACGGGATAGGCTGGAGCATTGTCGGGAAATGCCCCGTAGAGGTCGGTCAGAAAGATCAGAGTCTGCGGCTGAATACCATGCTCCTCCAGCCAGTCGAAGCACGGACCGAAGTCTGTGCCTCCGCCGCCAACGGGTTTGAGATGGACTTGCTCTCCGGCTTGATAGGTTTCAACTTTGTGAACCTCGGTGTCGAAGTACAAGACATGAACGCACTGTGGGCGTTGGCCTTCGAGGATTGAGCAAACCTCAGCTTCAAAAAGTCGCAATAGACGAGCATTCACTGATCCAGAGCAATCGACAGCGATGGCAATCTCTCCGACACCCTCGCGCACAACTCCAGGCAGATAGAGTCCGTTCCAGATATGACGCCTATTGGGCCGCATCCAACTCGAATCGGCGGGGATCGTATTGGACCATAGCTGACGCAGCAATTCGCGCCATTCCACCGTTGCCTCTGCGGCTCCTTCGAGAGTTCGGACCAGACCCGCAGGAGTCTTGCCAGCTTGCTTGGAGAGAGTGACTGCCTGGTTGACGGCAACACTCCACTCTCGCGCTTGTTCTTCAACACTGGGTGTTTCGTCGTTAGGCAGAGGTGCATCAAGAACCTGGCCGATGCCGCCCTCTGTCTCTGGCGCAGTTGGCTCATCTGCGTTGGCTTGTTTTTCTCGCGTTTCGTCGGTGCCAGTTCCGGCATCGGCATCTGAACTGTTCTGGCCGCTAGACTGTGGCTGTGCTTCTGCTTCGCGCAAGTTGTAGATCTGCTCGGCGCTCATTCCACGGAAACGGTGATCGACAAGAACGCCGTCCGGCAGACTGAGGCCCGCGTCGAGCAGCAGCGGATTGATGGCGTAATCGCACGCCTCATTCCACCGTCTCGGATCGCGCCCGGAACGTCGTACATGATGCTGGAGCGCGGGGTGCATGACCTCGTGCGCGAGTACCCCGGCCAGCGTTGCCGAGTTCAGCGTATCGACGAACTCAGGGTTGTAGTAGAGCGATACGCCATCGGTCGCCATGGTTGGAATCGATTGATGCTCACGCCCCTTCAAGCGAAATAGGAGCGATCCGAAAAACGGATGATCGAGCAACAAAGTAGTCCGCGCCTTCTGAATGCGAATGGATGCTGGTGTCTCGTGTCTCATGCCGGCGCAGGCGCCTCCATGTACGCAGACATACGGGAGAGGATGTCATCGACAGTTGGAGCGTCTGGCGCCTCCTCCGGCACGCTGGCTTCGCGATCACGCAGAACGCTGTCGATCTCGGCTACGATCTCCGCTGCATCGTTGGCCGTGGCAACGCGCAACAGGTCGTGCTTCTTGAGATCCTGCGCCGTAAAGCCGCACAGCCGTTGCCTGATCTGCTCGGCGAAACGGTTCAGGTCGGCATCGCCATTCACGTTCAGGCGCGGCAGCAACTCCACCAGGTCGAAGACATTCGTGACCATCGTCACGTGGAAGCGGGACTCCGGCTCGTTCAATCGATCCACCATGTGCGAAACCACGTCCCTGAGCCTCTTCCACAAATCCTCGGTGCCGCGCGTCAAGGACTCGCGAACATTGGCGTCGATCTCGCGGGCCACGCGCGCCTGCTCCTCGGCCGACATCTGTACACGAAAGTCGTTGCCGGTCGGGATAGGCAGGATCTCGAGTTTCACACCGAACTTCTTGCGCAGCTTGTCGGCGGCGGGATAGTCCTCCTCTCGAAACAGGCCGTTCAACTCTGGGCGGACTTGCTCGATGTACTGCGGATAGACATGAAGAAAGCTCTCCACACCTTGCTCGAAGCTGGCCTCGAACTCGCGCATCCGTGCCGTCAGATCGAAGTAGAGGTTCGACGGCAGCAGGCGGAATCCCTCATCGGACCACGGCAACGTGATCTTGTAGAAGTACTGCCGCACCTGCCCAGCCAGTGTGCGCAGTTCATCGAGTTTGTCGGCGCCGCGCAGCAGTTGCTTGTTGTAGCGGCCCGCGCCGTGGTGCGCTCCGTGCTGGTCGGCAACGTCGCGGCTGATCTTGCGGTCGTGTTTGATGGCCGTCCAAATGCTGATGTGGACGGCGGCGAGCATTGCACGTTCGGTAATCATTGGATGCCCGCTGACACTAAGATCTATATCGTCTTTGCCAAGCACACCGAGAACACTGCGGAGTTGCGCAAGGTCGCTTCAGCGGCCCAGTAGAGTTCCCGGAGGTCGCTATGAGCCCTGGCTTCGGCCAGGGCATTTTTGTGGCTGGAATAGATGGTGTGCTGCCCTGATGAGGAATTGTTGATCCCGATGCCTCAATGTGCGTTTGAGGCAAAATGCCTTCAATTCCTCATCGCGCACTTGAGGAATAATCGATCCGGATGCCTCATTGTGCGTTTGAGGCGTATTGCTTCAAATTCCTCATCACGCATTTGAGGAATTATCGATCCCGTTGCCTCGTTGTGCGTTTGAGGAAAATTCGTCGAGTGATCTCGCTCCAGGCGCTATTGGCGGATCAGAGAATACTTCCCGCAGCGGCGACACATGAAGGTGTGCGCCCAGTCCGAATGGAGATGCGGGTAGACCTCGCGGTTGTAGCGGGCGATCTTACGGAAATTCAGCAGCATGCCCAAGAACAATACGAGGCCCAAGCAAAATAGGAATACTACTGCGCCCATGAGGGATCCAACTTTTTGCGGATGCTGCAACATGCCACGGAGTCCCGCGATTCCCCAAAAGACACAAAAGAGAATTGCGAATCCCCAACCAAAGAATGCACGTCCGTAATTTCGGAGAGAGGGCGGCGATGCAGCTTTCGCTGAAAAGGATTGGCTGACACCGGAAGTAAAGCGGCCGGAGAAGTTGCGAGTGCCCTGCTCATAGAGAACGGACAAGGCTATGATCTCAGAGCTGCCGCACTGGTCGCACTGGTACGCTACTTGCTGTCCGGTAGCTGCCATCGTCTTCCCCCTTTCGTCGCGCGTCGTCCAGACGCGACACGCTCATTCTCCCTTCAATTCAGGATTCTAGCTCTTTCACGGATACAGAGCTACTGAAAACAGGTGTTTTCAGCCATCTCTCCCACGCACCTATATATTGATGCGTTTGTTGGCTGGTATTCGCGCGGTAATTTGACGGAATTTCGATTCGCTCTCATTCTCTCCATCGACACGGATGCCATGAGCAGCCGCGTTTGAGGAGAAAAACGTATGAGAGATTTTCCCGGCATCCTGCGGCGCTCACCGGCGTCCGCATCGTCCACCACACTCGTCCTCCACCGACCGGCGGAGATCAACTGGCTGCATATCGCCGTGAAGATTGCTCTGAGCTTCATGCTGCTGGGCAATCTCATTGCGCCCTTTGCGGCAAGCGCACAGAATCTCGGAACCAGTCCGCAGTTCGGCCAAGCGGTCCAGGGTCAGCAGGCGACCACGGTCGAGGGCACGGTTCTCAACATCGTCAACTGGGGCTGCAATGTCATTGCTCCGGTTATCGCCGTCGCCTGTCTAGGCGTCGCCGGCTGGCACTTCAAGAGCGGTCGCGGCTACATGGGCTGGGGCGTCACCGGAGTAGCGCTGATGGTGATCTCCGGACTCGGGCGCATGGCCGAGGGCTTTATCACGCAAGCACAAGGCATTCAGTAGGAGCCAGCGATGCCCGTGCCGCAGTTCCTTCTCGACCTGTTGCAGCTGCTGTTCGACTTGGCGGTTCCCGCGGCGTTCTGTACCCTGGCCGCCGCGGGAGTCAGCCTGCGCCAGGAAGGCGGACTCCACTTCCATATCAATGGACGCGCGGGCAAGTGGATTCTGTGGACGGTCGTTTTGCTTACCCTTCCCCAGCTTCTTTCGTGGATTGCGGCACAGGGCATCCAGGTTCCGTCGGCGAGCGGATCGGTTGGTACGAGTTGGCTCGCCAGCATGGAGACGGTCTTCAAGAACTTCGTGAATCAGATCGTTGTGGCGCGACTGGTTCCGGTGATCGCGGCCTACTTCGTACTGAAGGCGACGCTCGACGTAGCCGGAGGAGAAAATCCACTCGCATCGATTCTGGCCGCGCTCTTTCTGATGTCGATCTCGGCAACGATGCAGTTGCTCCAAGGTTGGAACTCCGGCGGCGAATACGCGACGACCGACATGCTGACCTCGCTCTGGAACTACATCGCCGGTCAGATCATGCCGGCCGCGGCGGGACTGGCGTGTGTCGGCGCGGTCATCAACTATGTGCGGCACCGGCCGTGGGTGCGGCTGGTCTTCGCTGCAATCGGTTTTTTGAGTTTAAGCGGGCTTTTGGCGCTGTTCAAGGCCATGGCCGCTTGAGGATGTGCGGATGAGTCTCGATGGAGCAATCACGAACCTCGCCTCCTGGGCCGGCAACACCATGATGCCGACGATGGCCGGATTATTTTTCGCGGGTGCGGTCTATCGCTACAGCAAGGGCGGTCAGTTCGAACAGTTGCTCTATGGCGGCTTCGCTTCGCTGATGTGTTCAGGGATGCTGCGCGCACTGGAGGGGTTTGTCCAGCACGCCGGGCCAACGAGCGCCGACGCCTTCTGGATAGCGACGATGAGCCTGGTGAACTGGGTCGCCAACGTCATTCTTCCCGTCTTCGCACTAACCCAGTTGGCTGCGATGGCCATACACATGGGCGGTGTGGTCTCGGAGATCTATCCAGGCTCGACCTGGA
>JBAVDS010000112.1:0-1941 GCA_049587335.1 Occallatibacter sp.
GCTTAGGAGCCTGACATGACGTTTCGGAAGATCTCCCTCACTCTGCTTCTCATCACACTGAGTGTGGCCAGCGCGGACGCGAAGAAGAAGGAATCGAAGTATGCGCCTGCGCATCAGTTGACGCCGGAGCAGGCTGCGCTGGTGGAAAAGGCGATCGGGCGCGAGAAGGTGCTGATCAAGAACATCCAGCAGCGCACGCCTCTGGTGGAGACCTACATCCAGAACATGAAGCCGGACATCAAGCTGTATCAGGTTCCGGTTTCGGACGAGTATATGCTGAGCCGCGTGGATTTCGGCAAGGGCTTTTTCGACAAGAGCTATGAGCCGCGCAGCAAGAAGGCGACGCATGGCTTCTTCAAGGGTTCTCTTGCCTCGATCGGGGGATTGAGCAAGGCTCTGAAGCTGGACCAGCACGTGACTTACAATCCGCTGGGCTTTACGGAGATGATGTTCCTGGATCCGCACAGCTTTGACAATCAGCATTACATCTTCAGCTATGTGCGGCGGGAGTTTCTGGGCACGGTTCGCACCTGGGTCTACGATGTGCATCCCAAGGTGAGCGGCATGGGCCGTTTCTACGGGCGCATCTGGATCGAGGACGAGGGCGGCAACATCGTGCGCTTCAACGGCACCTTCACGCCTCCGCGCGCCGAAGACGACTCGCGGATGTACTTTCACTTCGATTCCTGGCGGATCAATATCCAGCCGGAGATCTGGCTTCCGGTGGCGGTGTACGTGGAAGAGACCAATCGCACCGAGAGCGAGAAGTCACTTGGATTGCGGGCGCAGACTCACTTCTGGGGCTACTCTTTGAAGCTGCCCACGCGGGAGAGCGAGAACGTGAGCGTGAAGGTGGACGACGCGGTCGACAAGAGCGACGACGCGATGGATGTGGGTCCGCTGCAGGCCACGCGCGCCTGGGTGACGCAGGCGGAGAACAACGTGATCGACCGTCTGGTGGAGGCCGGTCTGGTGGCGCCGTTGACTCCGGGCGGCTATGAGAACACGGTGCTGGACCAGATCGTGATCAATCTGCAGGTGCCCAACAACCTGGCCTTCACCGATCAGGTGCATACCCGCATTCTGCTCACGACCACGATCGAAGCGACCACGGTGGGCAACACCATTTTGATCAGCAAGGGCCTGATCGACACTCTTCCCAACGAGGAATCGATCGCCTCGGTGGTGGCCATGGAATTGGCGCACATCGTGATGGGCCATCATATCGACACCCGCTACGCCTTCAACGACCGTCTGATGTTCCCCGACGAATCGACCTTTCAGCGCATCGATATGTATCACTCCGATCATGACAATGCCGAGGCCTCCAAGCGCGCGATGGAGTATCTGCAGAACTCGATGTACAAGGACAGGCTGCCCTCGGCGGGCCTCTACTACGCGCAGTTGGTCGGACGGGAAAAGGAGCTGAAGGCCCTGAACACGCCCAAGCTGGGCGACTCTCTGCTCAACAAGACCGATGGCACCGGCACGCCGTGGATGGCCGATTTGCAGCACATGGCGCCGGCGCTGAACTGGGAAGATCTTGCCCAGCGTCCGGCACTGCCCCTGGGCAGTTGGCTGAAGACCGATCCCTGGGATGACAAGGTGCATCAGCTCAACGCCAAGATCTACGCGTACATGAACCCGCGCGACAAGATGCCCTTCGAGCTGACGCCGGTCTTCTACAAGCTGCAGCGCTACGACGCTTCCAAGCTGACGGCGCCCGCGCCTGCTGCGGCCACAGCGCCCGCGACAACACCCGATGCGCCTCCGGCCACAACCGCTCCTGCCGCGACACCGCCCGCGGCCACACCACCACCGGCCACCGCGCCCGCAGCGGAGGCAGCGCCGCCCGCAGCTACGCCGGATACACCAGCCGCTCCCGCCGCCGCGCCACCCGCAACCGCGCCGCCCACGGAAGGTGTCTCCAATCCACCGCAA
>JBAVDS010000113.1:0-7980 GCA_049587335.1 Occallatibacter sp.
TCCAGGTCGAGCCTGGATAGATCTCCGAGACCACACCGCCCATGTGTATGGCCATCGCAGCCAACTGGGTTAGTGCGAAGACGGGAAGAATGACGTTGGCGACCCAGTTCACCAGGCTCATCGTCGCCATCCAGAAGGCGTCGGCGCTCGTTGGCCCGGCGTGCTGGACAAACCCCTCCAGTGCGCGCAGCATCCCTGAACACATCAGTGACGCGAAGCCGCCATAGAGCAACTGTTCGAACTGACCGCCCTTGCTGTAGCGATAGACCGCACCCGCGAAAAATAATCCGGCCATCGTCGGCATCATGGTGTTGCCGGCCCAGGAGGCAAGGTTCGTGATTGCACCATCGAGACTCATCGCATCTCCTCAAGCCGCCATGGCCTTGAACAACGCCAAAAGCCCACTCAAACTCAAGAAACCGATTGCAGCAAAGACCAGCCTCACCCACGGCCTATGTCGCACATAGTTGATGACCGCGCCTACACATGCCAGGCCCGCCGCGGCCGGCATGATCTGACCGGCGATGTAATTCCAGAGCGAGGTCAGCATGTCGGTCGTCGCGTATTCACCGCCGGAGTTCCAACCTTGAAGCAGTTGCATCGTCGCCGAGATTGACATTAGAAACAGAGCGGCCAGAATCGATGCGAGTGGATTTTCTCCTCCGGCTACATCGAGCGTGGCCTTCAGTACGAAATACGCTGCGAGAACAGGAACCAATCGCGCCACCACGATTTGGTTCACGAAGTTCTTGAAGACCGTCTCCATGCTGGCAAGCCAACTCGTGCCAACCGATCCACTCGCCGAAGGCACCTGGATGCCCTGTGCCGCAATCCACGAAAGAAGCTGGGGAAGGGTAAGTAGAACGACCGTCCACAGAATCCATTTGCCCGCTCGACCATTGATATGGAAGTGGAGTCCGCCCTCCTGGCGCAGGCTGACTCCCGCGGCGGCCAGGGTACAGAACGCCGCGGGAACCGCCAAGTCGAACAGCAGCTGCAACAGGTCGAGAAGGAACTGCGGCACGGGCATCGCGGGCTCCTACTGAATGCCTTGTGCTTGCGTGATAAAGCCCTCGGCCATGCGTCCGAGTCCGGAGATCACCATCAGCGCAACTCCGGTGACGCCCCAACCCATGTAGCCGCGCCCGCTCTTGAAGTGCCAGCCGGCGACGCCAAGGCAGGCGACGGCGATAACCGGAGCGATGACGTTGCAGCCCCAGTTGACGATGTTGAGAACCGTGCCCTCGACCGTGGTCGCCTGCTGGCCCTGAACGGCCTGGCCGAACTGCGGGCTTGTTCCAAGGTTTTGAGCTCTGGCCGCGAAGGGTGCCATAAGATTGCCCAGGAGCATAAAGCTCAGAGCAATCTTCACGGCGATATGCAGCCAGTTGATCTCCGCCGGTCGGTGGAGGACGAGTGTGGTGGACGATGCGGACGCCGGTGAGCGCCGCAGGATGCCGGAAAAATCTCTCATACGTTTTTCTCCTCAAACGCGGCTGCTCATGGCATCCGTGTCGAGGGAGAGAATGAGAGCGAATTGAAATTCCGTCAAATTGCCGCGCGAATACCGGCCAACAAACGCATCAATATATAGGTGCGTGGGAGAGATGGCTGAAAGCGTTGAAAAACACCTGTTTTCAGTAGCTCTGTATCCGTGAAAGAGCTAGAATTTTTGATTGGAGGAATTTTGGACCAACTGCGGCACAATACCGTGCTGCTGAGGAAGGAGAACGATGGCTGCTACCGGGCAACAAATCGCGTACCGGTGCGACCAGTGCGGTAGCCCCGAGTTGGTCGCTCTTCCCTTGCTTTACGAGCAAGGGACCCGCAGTTTCTCCGGACGTTTCACATCGGGCGTCAGCCAGTCCTTCTCTGCGAAAGCTGCTTCTCCGCCCAAACCACGCGGATATCTTCGCGCTTGTTTGGTATGGGGATTCCCTATAGTGTTTTGTTGCTTCTGGGGACTACTCGGATTGAGCGCGATAGCGAAGCATTCAAGATCGCCAATTTCTTTGGAGATCACAGTTGCTGTGCTCTTGTTTTCAGGTTGTATCCTTATCTTGAGATTGCTCTTTAGCTTTCGCCGGATCGCCCGCTACAACCGCGAGGTCTACCCGCATCTCCATTCGGACTGGGCGCACACCTTCATGTGCCGCCGCTGCGGCAAGTATTCTCTGATCCGCCAGTAGCTTTCGGAGCGAGATCACTCGGCGGATTTTCCTCAAACGCACAACGAGGCATCGGGACCGATAATTCCTCAAATGCGTGATGAGGAATATGAAGCAATATGCCTCAAACGCACAATGAGGCATCCGGATCGATTATTACTCAAGTGAGCGATGAGGAATTGAAGGCATTTTGCCTCAAACGCACATTGAGGCAACGGGATCGACAATTCCTCATCAGGGCAGAACACCATCAATTCCAGCCACAAAAATGCCCTGGCCGAAGCCAGGGCTCGCAGCGACATCCAGGGCTCTATTGGCCCACCGACGCAACTTTATGCAACTCAGCCGTGCTCTCAGTGTGCTTTGTGAAGACGATGTAGATCTTCGTATCAGCGGGCACTGATACGACCACACGGCTGCTGGCGTTCAAACTCATGATCTCCGTGTCGCCGGCCGTGCCGATGTTCTCGGATAGACGTTCCCGCAGCATGTCGCCTTCTGAAAACGCCGCGCCCGTGTTGTTGCCGGCCACCTCTGCAAGCACGGAACCAATGCCAGAGGCAGCACGCACCAGGAAGTTCTTGCCTGTGTTCTTCCCGTAAACATTGCCTTTGATCGGGCCGAGATCGAGTCCCGTGCCGACAGCATCGATCCTTTCTCTCGCGCCGTCGAGCAACTCGATCTCGTCGAACTTTACACTGACCAATCCGCTACGATCGGCCTGCTGAAGCGAACCATAAACGCGCGCGCCGGCTGGTATCACAATCCTGTCGCCAATCGCATAGGTGTATTCGACCACGGCCACAACCGGCGTTTGCACCGCGCTTGAGATCTGCGTTTCGAGTTTTGCCTCGATACGCGTTCCAGGTGTGAGGTCTAGTTGCGGCGTTGCAACATCATTGGTGCTCGACTTTGAAATCGTCCCACTTGAATTTTGCGTTACGCTTCGCACAAAAACGAGCGAAGGCTCTTTCAATGCGTTTTGCTGCTGGTTCTGCGCGACTGGCTGGCTCGACGCTTCGCCATACGGCGCCGGGTCTTCCCACTTCTGTTGTGTCGACTCGAAGGTTGGCACGCTGGCCAGTGTGCGCCCTGCTCGCGGTTTTGCAGCGGTTGTCTTGTCCGTTGTTTCCGAACTCGATTGCGGCGCCGTAGGACCTGCCGTTGCGCGTGTTCTTCGGATGTCGCCAGGACCAAGTTGGCCGGCGGAATTGTCCGCCGCGGGTGTATGAACCGTGTCCATCACCGGCGTAACGCTGCCCTTGGCGGGCTTTGTTGCGTTTTGTTTCTGTTGCTGTGCCTGCGGCTTTGCCGCAATCTGTTTCTTGGGCGCATGGCCTGCAATTGCCGTAATGATGAAGAAGAGAACCGCGACTGCAAGCCCGCCGCCGAGAAGTACCAACTGGCCTTTGCTCAACCCCTCCGAGGCTTTCTTGCCTGCTCGCGTTGCGAAGCCCGATGACGTTTTCGATGAAGGCTCTGGCTCGATCTCCACGGCCTGTTTTGCGCTAGGCTCCACGGCGCCCTCAGTAGGAGCAGTCGAGCCAATAGTGCTGTTTCCGATGCTGTTGTTGATACTCATAGTCGATTGCCCCTTTCTACTGGTGGTCGGATTGATACGGTGGAGTGAACGGAAGCCGGATCAGAATCGGCCGGTCGACCTGATCCGCTTGCGCAATCTGGAGGAATATCTGCTCGGTGGATTCCTTGAAGTTGGGCCGGTCGAAGATGACGACGCCATCGGCGCGGGCTCCTGGTTCCAACCTTGTCGCGCTGAGCTTGTAATCGCGTATCTCCATCTGGTCGGAGAGAATGCCCTTGCTCTTCTTTGACTTCTTCTTCTCCGGCTTGCGTCCGGCGATCTGGATTTGAGGCGGCACGATCTCGACCGAAGAGTCCGCGTTGTTGTAGATCGAGTAAGCGACCACCGTTTCGCTCTTCCACTGCTGGACCCGGCCGATGGATGTCTCGATCTGCCGACCCTCCCACTTCGTCCAAACAGGCGCGTTGATCTGCGCCTGTTGCGCGAATACCTCGTCAAGAGCGGACCTGGGCGCATTGCCAGAATTGGTGATCGGCGCGGCCGAGCGCGAAGCCGTCTTCCGTTGCTGGATTTTGTCCTCAGGCTTCGGTGCTGTCATTGCAGTCGTATCGCCTGCAATCAGGAAGCTGCGCGCCGCGCGGTACTCGATCAGGAAGTCAACCGGCGGCGTGTCGTTGGCGGCGTTTGCGCCCGCGCTGATCAACTCAATCGTCACGTGCTGGCCGGATTTGGTCGCGATCAATAGATTCGATTGCGCCGGTTCCTTGGTGATGGGCTTGACGTAGACATACTGCGCCTCGCCTTCGTTATGCTCGGCCTTGAACTCACCCGGACTGCCCAGAATCACGGACGTGACATCCTCCGGCATCCGGATCGACGACTCGAAATCAGGCCGCAGATGCAAGATCATCACCTCTCGCGGGTCGATGGTGAGCGTGGCAACCCGCGCCGGAACGGCATGATCCGCCGCCAGCGCCGATAGCGGAAGCAGCATCATTGCCAGGAATACTTCGAAATGTTTCATTCTTCCTACCTCCTTCGCACACCCGTCGATGCGCGTCTGCGCATCGTGTACCGCTGCCGCACTGCCTCGACGTAGGCCACGACATCCGGACTGCTGTAGTTCAACTGCTTGACCTGGATCCATCGGTCGCCCGCATAGTAAGCAGCCGACACCAGCCTCATGTCGCCATGAAACTCCCACATCAACGCAGTCACATAGCGCGTGCCAGCCGCGATGTTTTCTTCCACGTCGAATGGATGATTGGCGCCATAACGCTGCGCCGTTGCCGGCATCAGTTGCATCAGCCCCATCGCTCCCTTGTTTGATACGGCGCGTGGATTCCAGCGCGATTCAACATCGATCAATGCGGCGATCAACTCCGCTGGCACACGGTAATGCGCAGCGTACCGGCGCACGCATCGCTCCGCCTGCGAAGTGTTAGGCTGCGCCCGTGCGCAGGGAATCACGGCAAAGAGCAGAAGAACAATTGGAAGGACTCTCTTTATCATTCCGTCGCCTCCGGAGTTGTAATCCTGGCGGCGAAGCGCGCGCCATCGACGAGCAGGCTCTTGAATCCTTCACGCAACAGCAGATGCCGCCGATCCTTTTCAGTCTTTGCCAGAAACGGCAGCAACACGTCGCGCAGGTCTTCCGTCACGTGGTCCGCACCAAGCAACCGAAGCGCGTTGGCGAAGTCGATCATCTCCGAGACTGACGGTGGCTTTTCAAGCGAGTAGTTCCGGAACGAGAGCGCGATACCCGCCATCTCCCGGTGAAACTTTTCATCGGCGTCGGGCGTGCGGCTGGCAATGATCTCCGCCTCGCGCGCCGGAGTCGGATGCTCAACACGCACGTAAAGACTGCGCCGGCGGATGGGATCGCCCAACCGGCGTTCCTCGTTGCTGGTCAGTACGACAAAGGGAATACTCTTGGCTTCAACCGTGCCGAACTCAGGGATTGACAACTGCCAGGCCGAAAGGATCTCAAGCAGCATCGCCTCGAAACCCTCGTCCACCTTGTCCAACTCGTCAATCAGCAACACGCACGGCCGCTCACATTCAAGCGCGCGCATCAGCGGACCGGCCCGGAAGAAGTCACGCCCCTTGAGGCTGGCCTGCACACTCTGCCAATCCGCGTGCTCGCCCCGCGCGAACTCCATATAGAGCCGCTGCAGCCCCTCGTCGAAACGCCCAATCGCCTGATCTTCGGTCACGCCGCGGTAGCACTGCAGCCGTTCGATATGCGTCCCGGCGGCCTTGGCGACCGACACGGCCAATTGCGTCTTGCCCGATCCCGCAGGCCCTTCGAGCAGCAGCGGCTTCTGCATCCTGGCCGCCAGATACACGACCTGGATCATCACCGGATCAATAAAATAGCCGGTCGCCGTAAGTCGTGCCGCCAATTCCTCGCAGGACTCGAACATCCAGAGACCTCCTTCGTAGTCAGCAGTCGGAGGATCATCTGAAACTGAAACTCGGTCAAATCCGGTTTTGCGAAGGTTACGAGGTTTCGAAAGGGATGGGAGGCAGCAGTTGATACGGATTTGACCGAAAAACGATCCCGACGCATTATGCCGTTACTCACCGCCTCGCTGCGGCTGGGCACTATCGGCTGGAGGGAATGTCGTTATGGGATCTGCACTTGTGATGCCGGAGTTTGAACGTGGCGATCCACAGTTGAACGCTGAGGGGGTCGTATCGAAGTTGAAGGTTGGCGAGAACCGAGGTCGCGATCACGCTGCTCCGAGATTGTCCTATTCGCAGCCTACCCGTATAAGCGATCGCGCCTTCGAGGAACTGCTCGACCTGCGCCAGGCCGCATCGTTGCTGGGCATGCACTGGAAAACATTGGAGATAATGGCGCGTCGCCGCCGAATCCCAGCACTGAAGGTCGGAAAGCGGTGGAGATTTCGTGCAAGTGCGCTGAATTCGTGGTTGGAACTTGGCATAAACTCAAATACAACCAACCACGCTGCTCTGACTGGACAGGAGTGATCCTTGAAATTCAGACGGCAACGCTTTCAGCGAGGTACCCTGCGCAAAGTCGCGCGGGCTGACAATCAATGGGCTTGGGAGTACCGCTACCAAGACCCCATAACCACGACGAGGAAATCTTTGTTCCTGAGCGTCGAAAAGTTTCCCACGCAGACTGCCGTGGAACGGCATCTGGAGGCTTTCGTGCTCAAACTCAACGCGGAAAACCCAACTTTGGCAGTGATGGAGCCGACCTTCGACGCCATTCTTGACCGTTTCATTGAGGACGAGAGGCTGCTCGAAATCAAGCAGCGCCGGCCCGGTGAGCAGGGCGAGGACGGTGAACTGAGCTATTCGACCGTCAGTTCCTATCTGAGCGTCATCAAGCGCGTTCGCGCGAAATGGGGTTCATCCCGAATCTCGCGAATGAAGCCGATGCTCATCCAGAGTTGGCTTAGGGAATTGGACGCCGCACCCAAGACCAAAGGCCACATCAAGGCAGTCATGTATCGCCTGTACGAGAAGGCCATGCTGTGGGAGATGGTCGAGTGGCAGCGGAATCCAATGGAGTTGGTTGAAATCAAGGGCGTTAGCAAGCGGCAGAAGAAGCCGGTCATCCTGACCGTCGAGCAGTTCTACCAGATCCTCGAACTGTTGCCAGAACCCTATCGCACGATGGTGATTGTGGCGCAGTGCACCGGTCTGCGGGCCGAGGAGGTGCTGGCGCTCGAGTGGGACGACATCGACTTCGAAAACCTGAACATGAAGGTCGTCCGGGCGGTGGTGCATGGCCGAGTCAAGACGGTGAAGACCGAATACTCAGAGGATGAACTTCCGCTCGACCCCGGATTCGCCGAAATTCTTCTGACCTGGAAACGCAGGTTGGGAGCGGAACGGAAGGCGCAAAACTGGATTTCAACCCCATTTATGGGGTTGGACCTCGTCTTTCCGAGCACCTCCACGGGGCGGCACTTCCACAGCGCGCCGGCTCAGCAGGACTACATCCGTCCGGCTGGGTGCTGCCTTGTGGCATGCCCGAAGTGCGGTGCTGGGGTAGGCGTTTGGTGCGCCCAGGCCGGCAAGACTCCGAACGGGAAGCGCCTGCCGCTGCATGACGAGCGGTGGGAGGCTGCCGGAAAGTACGGCAGCGTAGGGTGGCACACCTTCCGCCACACCTACCGTTCCTGGCTGGACTCGACTTCAGCGCCTATCGGCGTGCAGCAGAAACTGATGCGGCACGCGCAGGTTTCAACCACAATGAACGTGTATGGAAACGCCTTGATGGCGGCCAAG
>JBAVDS010000114.1:0-3314 GCA_049587335.1 Occallatibacter sp.
ATGGTGGATCGTCGTAGTAGCCGGATTCGAGGATCTCCCGCGACTGCTTGAGTGGAAGTCGCGACAGGCACTGAATGCGCCGCAACCGCTCGAACCAGGGACTGAATTTGCCATTGCGAAACCTGCGCAAGAGAGCGCGGTCGTGTGCTTTCCAGTCAGGAGATTCGCGTTTCTGCGTCTTTCGGATGCACTCCGGCAACGCCTTCTCCACTTCGGGAAACTCATACTGCCCCTGGTTCTCTGCGTCGTCTTCCGCGGCATAATCGCGCATCCGCTCTTCGTACATCAGCGCATTGTCGTGGTTGTAGATCCACATCACGCGATAAAGCGCGAACGTCAATGCCCAATAGAACGCTGCGCCAGGCCCCTCCGCTTCCGCTTCCAGAGCATCAAGCGCCGGTCCAATCCTTAAGTACCCCGATCCGCCACACTCGACGGTGACAACCAGTTGTCCGCTTTCGAGTTCCGCATCGCTCCCAGCGCGGCCGAGTTGATCGCTCACTTCGAGGTGATACTCGACATTGCGTTGCAGCAGATCGCCACGCTCGGTGCCAATCGCGCTCATCATGGCGTGCTGGGCAAATGCAAGCGCGTTGCCGCCAGATTTCTTCCAATTCTCCGCAGTTCCCAATCCCTCTCGCACCAGTGAGGCGCAGAGTTCATAGACCAGTTCAGCATTGACCTCATGGTTATACTCGGCGCGCACATCGGCGAGCGATGGCAATGCCTGTCCGAAGGCCGGTGCAAGTGTCGCTACCCCAATGGCGGAAGTAGTTCCGGCGGTGTTGGGAGCCGATAACTGCCCGGCGCGGCATACTGGCGAATGGCTTCTGATACGACTTGTGCGAGATCGCGGGATTCTTTGCATTGAAGATGCCTCGCCAGAATCAGGTTGGCTTCTGGCGGCGGTTCCACAGCCTTCTTGAGAAACAACGCCACCAGTTCTTCTTGTGACATTGCGGTCGTGGACACGGGTCACCCCTTCGAGCCAATCGCTCGATTGAAGGTGTAACGCAGGGTGGTTCCGGTGTCTTCCGGGCCGGTGAGGGTTGCTGTCGCAATTTCGGGATAGGTCGGCGTGAGCAAATCTCTGACCTGCTCGACGCTCATCTGCGGTGCCGGATCGGGAATGCGAACGCCATTGTAGTTGAACTCTCGCAACAGTACTTCTGCTTGGAGTTTGGCCATTGCAGTTTGTCTCCTTGTCTGCGGATTTCGAGATGAATCGATGTTGTGGTTAGAAGAGGCTGGCTTGCACAGGCATTCTTGTCCTGGCAGCTTCTTGCGCGGACGCCTGTGGAATCGTCGGGGCCAAGTCCGCATCTGGCTGATGGTTGGCTACCGCTCGATACTTCGCTTCAAGCCGCTTGAGTGTCTCCATCTCGCCGGAACGCACAGCTTCGGTAGCGCGCAGTTCATACCGAACAAGGTAGTTGCGCTTGCGAATCTCTTGCTGGATGGCGCGCTCAACATCGGAGAATGTGTATTCTGGATCGCCCCAGCACGGCCAAGCGAGTGTATGGCGCAAGAATCGCAGGCGGTCGGCATCCGATTCCGTCGAGCGGCTTGATGCGCTCTTCCGTTTCGACGACGCCGAGAACGTGTTCCGCCCATGACGGCACGGCAGGAAGTCCAAGAAAACTCACAAGCGTCGCCCAGGCCTGATCGCGCTGGTAGCCGAACCCTTAACCGCTGGCCGCCGGTTGCCTCCGCAAAGGCATCGACGATCTCCTGCGGGAAGGACTGGAAGAGAACCGCTCCGGAGCCAGTGCCATTCGAGACGATAGTGTTCATCGCCTGCGCCCAAGCCCTGCGATTCTCCTGCTTGCCCTGCGCCCAGTAGTGCACAAACAAGTGCAGCGAGCTGAACTGATCGCGCGCCTCCTGTTCATGTTCCCAGAGAGCAGATTGCGCTTTGTTGCGCGCAAGCACTGCCGATCTGCGTTGTTCCTTGTCCTCGGACTTGCGCATTGCATCCCACAGCGCCTGTGCGTTTGCGAGTTGAAGTTTGATCTCCTCCTCGCGGTCGACGACCCGGCTGGCGATATCAGCGTAGATCGAATTGACCAATTGGCATTCCTCGAACATTCCTTTGGTGACGGTTTCGCCAGAGAAGAGTCCGCGGAAGTCCTCGATCGACATCCGTTCTTCGAAGCCCGGGCTGGATTCGTTGGGCAGAAAACCAAGCTCCTTACGCATCACGTTGTAAAGCCTGCCGACTTTGTCGGTGTCCGCTACATCCAGGTGAGCCGGCAGATCCGAGACTCTGCGCTCACGTTTGTACTTGAGCCAGGGCGCCGAAGCTACCTCCTTGCGGATTTCAACGATCACCGATTCGTCGATCTCAACCCGGTGTTTGAGCGAGTCGAGAGCGTTCTGCAGTTGTTCGACGAGCTTGTATGCAAGGTCCGGCCGTCCAGCAGCCAGGCACGAGGTCTTCATGTCGGTGATGGAACCGATCCTGTTTCCGCGCGCCTTCATGGCAACCAGGCAGACGTTCCACCAGGGAGACTTCGCTTTTGTGAGCTTGGTCTTCTGTTGGCGGAACTGCTCTCCGTATGCGATCCGTCCCGCCACAAAGCGCGGAAACTGATCGGACGGCATGACGCAGATGGTGTCGAAATCGAAGTCGCCGCCATTCCGTTTCGCCGCCTCCGAATGAAGGATGTAGGTTCCCTCCATGCGAAGTTGGCGATCAAGGACAGATGCAACCTGCGATTCGTCAATCTCTGCACCCAGCGCACATTTGAGCGACTGTCCAAGTTCGTCGTTGGTGAGGTGACGAACGGGAAGCAAATCCTCCTGCATCCGAATGGGATACCGGATGCAAAGTCCCTGGTCCGCCGTTAACGATGTGATGGACATGTCCAACGGAATCCAGTCCGAGGCCGAGAGAATCTTTCCCCGGTGTTCGATCAAGACGCCATCATCTGCCAGTGCGAATGCCGGCAGCCGGAAACCTCCACCCGTGCAGATGCGAAATGCCCAGCGGGCCAGCTTGCGGTTGATCTGGTTCGACACATAGGGGAACTTGATGCTGGTTCCACTGCGATCGGCCAGAAGCACTGCTTCAGCCGGTTCCCACTCTTCGGAGACGCGACTTACACCACTCTCCAACGATTCAGGATCAAAACTCGAATCCTCATCCTCAAATGCGGAAACGTCGGACGATTTGCCCAAGAGTTCGAGCAAAGCATCGTAATCGCCCTCGTCCCAAGCCTTTCTCACCTTGCGAATCTGCTCAATGGCCCGAGGCATGATCTCAAGTTGAAGGCTGTCTTCCGAAGCGTGCTCGACCAGCGTATAGCTCGATC
>JBAVDS010000115.1:0-106334 GCA_049587335.1 Occallatibacter sp.
ATCAATAGCTGGTCGGCAGTCAGACTCTTGCCTTCCTTCTTTTTCTTCTTCACCGCACGTCCGCTGATCTGAATCTGCGGCGGCACAACATCCACGGGCTGAGCCGATGAATTGAGGATCGAGAAAGAAATGACCGTCTGATTGCTCCATTGGCGTATGTCGCCGAGCGAAGTTTCAATCTGCTTGCCTTCCCATTTCGTCCAACCCGGCACATTGACGCGCATCTGCAACTCATACTCTTCGGCAATAGCAGAGAGCGGTTTCGCTGCGGCGGAAATGCGTGGCGGCGCAGAGTACGACGCGATGCCTGTGGGTTCAACTCTCGTGTGCTCCGCGCCTGCACTGCCAGCGATCAGGAAACTCCTGGATGCGCGGTACTCAATCAAGAAGTCAACCGGCAGCGCAGATCCGCTCGCGCCAACCCCATCGCTCATCAACTCCAGCGTCACATGCAGGCCGGATTTCGTCGCGATCAATAGGTTCGATTCGGCAGCCTCTTTCGTGATGGGCTTCACGTACACATACTCCGGCTCGCCCTCGTTGTGCTCCGCTTTGAAGGAGCCAGGACTGCCTAGAATCACCGACGTGATCTCCTCCGGCATATGGATCGTCGACTCGAACTCTGGCCGCAGGTGCAACGTCGTCACCTCCGACGGGTTGATGGTGATCGTCGCAACGCGCGGCTTGACGGCGCTATCAGCGGCGAACAGATGCAGTGGAAGCAGCACTGCGAAAGGGAAAAACCAGCGAAGTCTCATTTCGAGTTACCTCCTGTGCAATGAATTTGCAGCGAGCTTGCGCGCCACGTAATGACGCCGAACCGATTCGACGTAAGCGATGACATCCGGGTTGTTGTAGTCGAGTTGCCGCTTACCGACCCATCGATCACCGGCATAATAGGCAGCGGCCACAAGCCTTAGATCGCCGTGGAACTCCCACATCAGCGTGGTCAAATAGCGCGTTCCCGCCGCAATGTTCTGCTCTGGATCGAAGGGCTGGTATGCACCAAAGCGTCGCGCCGTCGCTGGCATCAGTTGCATCAAGCCGAGAGCGCCCTTGCTGGATACGGCGCGCGGATTCCAGCGCGACTCGACATCAATGAATGCAGCAACCAACTCCGCAGGCACGCCGTAATGGCTTGCATAGTGCCGCACACAGTTCTCTGCAAGAGCAGTGTTCGCCTGCCCCCAGCCAGAAATTGGGGCAAAGATAAGAAGCGCAAGAAACCATTTCATAACGCCACGCCTCCTGAAGGATCAAGATACTGCGCATACCGCGCCCCATCGACCAGCAAACTTTGGAATCCCTCGCGCAGCAGCAGATGGCGACGGTCTTTTTCGGTCTTGGCCAGGAAGGGAAGCAGTACATCCCGTTGCTCTTCCGTCACATGATCGCTGCCCATCAACCGCAGCGCATTGGCGAAGTCGATCATCTCCGAGACCGATGGCGGCTTTTCCAGCGAATAATTTCTGAACGAGCGAGCAATGCCCGCGATCTCCCGGTGAAACTCGACGCCAGCCCCCGGTGTACGGCTGGCAATGATTTCCGCCTCGCGCTCCGGCGTAGGATGCTCGACCCGCACATACAAACTGCGTCGCCGGATCGGATCGCCCAACCGCCGCTCCTCATTGCTGGTGAGCACCACAAACGGAATGCTCTTGGCCTCTACCGTCCCAAACTCAGGGATTGAGAGTTGCCAGGCGGACAGAATCTCCAGCAGCAGAGCCTCGAAACCCTCATCCACCTTGTCGAGTTCGTCGATCAATAGCACACATGGTTTCTCGCATTCGAGCGCCCGCATCAGCGGACCAGGCCGAAAGAAATCGCGCCCCTTGAGGTTGGCCTGCAACTCGCGCCAGTTCCCGCTCTCTCCGTTCCCCTTCGAGAACTCCATGTAGAGCCGCTGGAGGCTCTCGTCGAAGCGCCCGATAGCCTTGTCTTCCGTGACCCCGCGGTAGCATTGCAGCCGCTCAATATGCGTCCCGGCCGCTTGCGCAACCGAAACCGCGAGCTGCGTTTTGCCGCTCCCCGCAGGTCCTTCAAGCAGCAGCGGTTTCTGCAACTTCGCGGCCAGGAAGACAACCTGGGTCATCACGGGGTCAATGAAGTAGCCCGTTGCCGCGATCTTGCTGGCAAGTTCCTCAAGCGAATCGAACATCCTCAGTCCTCTCCTACGGTCAACTGAATGACCACCCCGTCTGAGGCCGGCGGCCTCGAACGAAAAGAGGATGTGTCCATATCGAAATTCGGTCAAATCCGATGTTGTCTAAGAATATATTTCTCGATTTCTGATTTTTTGCTGCCAATTTGACCGAGGTGGCAAAGAAGGACATGATGCCTGAGTTCGAGACCAATGGAGACCGTGCGGTCCGGTAATGGAGGGACGAATGGCATATCCGGCGACATCATTGAATTTTGGGCAACAAGCACCATCGAGAATGTCTGAGGCGGCGAATCCGGCAACCGGTCTCTTTGAAGATCTGCTTGGACTCCACGAAGCTGCGTGTTTGCTCGGGATGCACTGGAAGACGCTCGAAGGAATGGCCCGATCCCGAAAGATTCCGGCCTTTAAGGTCGGAAAGCGGTGGAGGTTCCGCGTCAGTTCGCTGAATATCTGGCTGGAGAATGGATTAAACTCAAATTCAACCAACCGCGTTGCTCTGACTGGACAGGAGTGATTTCCTTGAAGTTCAGACGGCAACGATTTCAGCGAGGCACCCTGCGCAAGATTGCGCGGGCCGACAATCAATGGGCCTGGGAGTACCGTTATCAGGACCCCATAACCGGCAAACGAAAATCAATGTTTCTAGGCACAGACAGGTTTCCCACGCAGGTCGCGGTCGAGCGGCATCTGGAGGCCTTTGTGCTCAAACTCAACTCGGAAAATCCAACCCAGGCCATTCTGGAGCCAAGCTTCAACGCCGTACTGGATCGTTTTGTCGAGGAGGAGAAACTGCTTGAAATTATGCAACTTCGCCCCGGCGATCGAAGCAGCCTCGACGGGGAACTGAGCTACTCGACTGCCAGTTCGTATCTGAGCGTTATCAAGCAGCTTCGTGAGAAATGGGGTGGCACCCGTATCACGCGGATCAAGCCGCTTCAGGTCCAGGAATGGCTAAAGAAAATGGACGCAGCCCCGAAGACCAAAGGTCACGTCAAGGCTCTCATGCATCGGTTATTTGAGAAAGCCATGTTGTGGGAGATGGTCGAGTGGCAGCGGAATCCTATGCAACTGGTTGAGATCAAAGGGATCAGTAAACGCCAGAAGAAGCCAATCGTCCTCACCGTCGAGCAATTTTACCAAATCCTCGAACTGCTGCCACAGCCCTACCGCACGATGGTGGTGGTGGCGCAGTGCACCGGCCTTCGGGCCGAAGAGGTGCTGGCGCTTGAATGGCAGGACATCGACTTCGAGAACTTGAGCATGAGAGTGGTCCGGGCAGTCGTCCACGGTCGAGTGAAGATCGTCAAGACGGAATACTCGGAGGACGATCTTCCTCTTGATCCCGATTTCGCGGCGATCCTCCTCAACTGGAAGTTCAAGTCTGAAGAGGATGCCCGGGAGGCTCTGACTGCGAAAAAAAACCCATTTATGGGGTCAGAGCTGGTCTTCACCAGCCCGGTCACCGGGCGTCACTACCACACGGCCCCAGCTCAGCAGGACTATATTCGTCCGGCTGGATGCTGTCTGGTGGAATGCCCCTCGTGCGGAGCTGGAATCGGCGTTTGGTGCTGGCAAAATAGCCTGACTCCGAACGGCAAGCGGCTCCCGATACACGAAGAACGGTGGTCGGCAGCTGGCAAGTATGACGGGGTTGGATGGCACACATTCCGCCACACTTACCGGTCTTGGCTGGATGACAGCGGAGCGCCCATGGGAGTGCAACAGAAGCTGATGCGGCACGCCCAGATCTCGACGACGATGAATGTGTACGGAAACGCCTTGATGACGGCCAAGCGTGAGGCCAACAGCAAGGTGGTCAGGATGGCACTGAGGAGCGCATAGCCCTGCAAAGTGCCCTGCAACACACCAGAAACCCCTCGCCATTTTGAGAGGTGCTGTTATTTGGGGTTAATTGGGGTTGGCCTTGCGGCTAAATGGTTGCGGGGGCTGGATTTGAACCAGCGACCTTTGGGTTATGAGTTATAACGGGTGGCAATCTCCGCTGCGGCGATGGCGCGGAAGTGCGCCAGCCAGATGCTTCCGACCGCCACCGTCAGCACGCAGAGGCTGACAGCAGCCCACCGATAGCGGCGGACAAGTGTGCGCAAGCCGCTGAGCGAAAAGAGACCGGCCATCGAAGCGCACAGCCAGATCACAAAGGCGCTGGCGACGGGAAAGGCCGCCCGCTGACAAGGATAGGTGGCGCGGCTTGGCTTGGGAATGACACGCAGAAGAAACCACATCAACGCGCTGAAGCCCACAATTGCCGCGCTCATCCGCGCAACTCTGGCAGTTTTGCCCGATTCGCTCAGGTCAAAGGATTGTTTCATGCGATACCTCGATTGCCGGTTAGGAATTCTTTCCTCATCTAAACACAATGCGGGCGAATCTGGAAAGTGTATTCGGACAAAAGTACTCTGTTTTTCGTATCGGCTCTGATGGCAGCGACATGAGGCAGAAGCCGCTCGGTCTTCCGCACATTCCGTGTAGGAAAGGTGGGATATTGATAGAGAAGGTTTCCATGGCATTTTTTCGCTCTTCGATCCATTCGATCCGAAGCCGCTTCACTGGCCCTGCCATCATCCTGATGGCGGCAGCCCTGGCCGTAACCCCGCAGCTCATTAAGGGCAACTCCTGCGGCCATGACTTCGACTTCCATTTGCTCTCGTGGCTTGATGCGGCGAACAGTTGGCGGCACGGAATCCTCTATCCGCATTGGGCTGCCAGCGCTAACTTCGGCGCTGGCGAACCACGCTTCCTCTTTTATCCACCGCTGACCTGGATGCTGGGCGCGGCCCTGGGATTTATTTTGCCCTGGACACTGGTTCCGATCGCATTGACCTTTCTGCTGCTGGCCGGAACGGGGCTAGCGTCGCGGGCGTTGGCGCGGGAGTATCTGCCGGAGGGCGCGGCCACGCTGGCTGGCTGCACAGCGCTGTTTTCCGGTTATGCGCTCTTCACCGCCTACGAGCGCACCGCCTTCGGCGAACTGGCGGGGGGCTTCTGGATTCCCCTGCTCCTGCTCTTTGCGCTCCGGGAATCCCGCCCTTTCCGCACCGAAGCCAAAGAAATTGCTGCGAACAGCGCCTCGGCAAGATCGCTCTGGAGGCGCGCTTTGGATGGCTCCCTGGTGCCGCTCTCTTTGGTGGTGGCTGGCTGCTGGCTCTCGAATGCGCCGGTCGGAGTGATGAGCTGCTACCTTCTTGGCGCAGTCGCGGTAGCAGCCGCTCTGCTGCACCGGAGTTGGGACTTTGTGCTGCGCGCTGCGGCCGCCGCGCTCATCGGAACCGGTTTGACCTCGTTCTACCTGCTTCCCGCCGCCTGGGAGCAGCGCTGGGTCGACATTCGTCAGGCGATCGACGATCCCGGCGAGAGAATCGAAAGCAGTTGGCTCTTTGCCCGCCACGCAGACCCCTCGCTGGCTGCCCACGATACCGTACTGCTCAAGGTCTCCATCCTTGCCGCCAGTATGATTGCCGTGGCGCTGTTTGGCGCGATGGTCGGTTGGTTACGCAGAGCCTCCGAGCCTGCGGCCAAACGCCAATGGCTCCTCCTTGCCCTCATTCCTCCCGCCATTCTCTTCCTCCAGCTTCCCGTTTCGCTGCCCCTGTGGAATCTGCTGCCCAAGCTGCGCTTCCTGCAATTTCCCTGGCGATGGCTGGTCGTTCTGGAAGCTCCGATGGCCATCTTTTTCGCTGCGGCGGTCTGGCCCCGGACAAAACTCTGGCTGCAATTGACCGTCTCAGCCCTTTGCGCCGCATTCTTTCTCTCCGCCACCGTCTTCGCCGCTCACGACTTCTTCCAGGTCTGCGATAGCGACGACGCGGTCTCCGGTATGATGAGCGTCTACCGTTCCGGTGCGGGCTTTCAGGGCACGGGCGAGTACGCGCCCCCCGGCGCCGACAATTCAAATCTTGCCTCCGGACTGCCGCAACTCTGTCTGGTCAGCGACCCCGGCACTCTCCTCGGCCTTCCTCCCGCTGACACGGATGCTGAGGATGCCATTCCCGCCTGGACCTCAGCGCAAGGTAGTTGCGATACAACCTTGAACTGGCAACTCGACGAGCCGGAGCGCTATCGCCTCCAGGCCAACCTTCCACATCCCGGTTTCCTGGTTCTGCGCCTGCGCTCCTATCCGGCTTGGCGTATCATCGTCAATGGCCGGCCTGCCGCTTCCCTTCCCCAGCGCGACGATGGCCTGATCGCCGTCGCCGTGCCGCAAGGGCCGATTGTGTTGACCGTCGACTGGAACACCACACGAGACGTTGTTGCCGGACGCTGGCTGAGCGCACTGGCGATGTTCCTGCTCACAGGCCTTTGGCTGCTCAGGCGAAACCTCCGCCAGCCTCATTTATCATGAGAGCGATGAACGTCGATGTGAAATTGCTGCTGCAGGAAGGCGCGGCGCTGACCGAGCCGGCGCTGGAAGAGTTGCTGCCCAGCGTTACAACCGTGCCCGCCTCCATTCATGGCGCCATGCGCCACTCGGTCTTTGCCGGCGGCAAGCGCCTGCGTCCGGTGCTGGTTCAGCAGGCAGCGATCGCGATTGCCGGAGCATTGCCCGCGGGGATCGAGCGCCTGGGCGCGGCGATCGAGATGCTGCACACCTACTCGCTGATCCACGACGACCTGCCCGCCCTGGACAACGACGATCTGCGCCGCGGCAAGCCCACTTGCCACAAGGTCTTCGGCGAAGCCATCGCCATCCTGGCTGGCGACGCATTGCAAACCCGCGCCTTCGAGGTGCTGGCTGGCCTTGACTCGCCGCCTGCCGCGACCGTCCAGATCATCGCCCTTGTCGCCAACGCCGTCGGCACCGTCGAGGGCATGATCGGCGGCCAGGTGCTGGACATTGAGAGCGAACATCGGAAACCCACTCCTGAGCTGGTCGACGCCATTCACCGCGCCAAGACCGGCGCGCTGATCCGGGTCAGCGTCGTCGCCGGAGGCGTTTACGCCGGAGCCACTCCGGAAGATGCCGCCCGTCTCGACCTCTTCGGCCGCAAGGCAGGTCTGGCCTTCCAAATCATCGATGATGTGCTGGATTTGACCGTGGACTCCTCGCACCTCGGCAAGACTGCCGGCAAGGATCAGGCCACGGAAAAAACTACATGGCCGGCCGTCTATGGGATCGAGCAGAGTGAGCGCGACGCCGCGCGCCTGATCGAGGAGGCCTTTGCCGCCCTCGGTCCCTTTGGCAGCCGCGCCGATGGATTGAAGGCCGTTGCCCGTTATCTGGTCGAGCGAAAAAACTAAAAGATCTTATGTGCGAGTCGTGCGGTGCGGCCATGTGGGTATGAAATCCAATTGCGAATCGCAGTATCTGGCCTCACGCACCACGAGGAAAAGGCGCGCGATTTGCGAAATGGGATAGCACACCCAAATCACCATGCATAACACTGGAGCAGCAACAGAAAGCCATGCCGGATGTGGAGAAACGCCTCCTCCAAGAGCCACAAGAGGGAGAGAGGCAATAATACCGTAAAAACAGAAAATAAAGATGTGCAAAACAAATCCCATTCCACCGGGGACTCCTATCCAGGAAGGAACTAATAGTTCTGCAAACACATACCAGGGTCGGCTTTCATAAAACGCGCCCCAGGGGTCATGCCAACTGTTGAGGCCCGTGCGCATAACAGAGCCGCAGTAGCTGCAACGCACAGTTTGAGGGCCGAAGCGGCGAAATCCATGCACAAGTTTCTTTTCGCAATGCGAGCAGCGAAGGCTACGAATCTCGTAGGACACGACGATCTCCTTCTACGATCACAAGGATTCTTGACAGCCTCGGAATTTACCGGGCAAGAATCCGCCGCAACGCCTCGCGCTTTTCCGAGACATCGTTGACCCTGTCCTGCACCTGGCCAAGCACCTTCTGCACCTGATCGATATAGGCGGGCAACGCGTTCCACCATGAGCACAGTGTCTCCTGCTGGTCCAGCATCGCCAGCGCCGTTCCCGTGGCCGCCGTCACCATCCCGGCCCGGCGCTCGCCGACAAGCAGCAGCAGGCCGCCGGCCACCAGCGTTCCGCCCGCCGCAAATCCAACCCAGTTCATCCCCCCGGACTCGACCTCATCCGGTGCCGTTGCAGAAGTGCTCGCAGACTTGGAAAGCGGGACTACCACCATCTCTTCTCCTTCGGTCCCCTGCCGCTGCCGTCGCAGCCGCCAGGACAATGCATTCAGTATCACTCTAAACGGCCAGCCATGCACCAAAAAACAGAAAATACTCCCCGATACTCCGGATCCCCCATGCCTCAGTCCAGATCGAACTCGCGCAGCGGCTTGCCGTCGGGAGCATCCTTGGCCTTGCGCAGTGCCTCGGCGAACTTCTTCTCGAAGAGATCTTCCTTGTTCTTTTCGGCTTCAACCGATTGGCGGAAGATCGACTCCTTGCGCTCATCGTGCTCGCGCATCGCCTGGGCCGCCGTCTCCAAATCCTCAAACATCCGCTTGCTCGGCGCCGGCGTATGGCTCACCACCAGACCGGTAGCGCCATCCACCATCAGCATCGCCCCGCAATCCGGGCAGGCAACTTCGAATATCTTTTCCTTCGCTTTGGCCATTTTGTTTCTGCTGGAATTGTAAGTGCTAACGGCGCTTTTTGCATACCGAGGTAAAATTTCAATGACGTACATTGTGTACGGTATTAAATGTACATATATGCTATATTGTCTCCATGGAAGTTCCGATCACCCAATTTCGCCGTGAAATCTTTTCGCTCGTCAATCAGGCCCTCGATGGCGGCGAGGTCTGGTTCACGCACAAGGGCCGCCGCATCAAGATCGTCCCAGAAGGCAAGCCCGTCAGCCGCCTCAGTAGAATCACGCCGATGGAGGTCATCAATTATGCTGAAGGCGGCCTTGAGAATACGGGATTGTTGGATGAGATGACACGCGCATGGGAGGCGGACTGGGAGCGCGATTTTGGCCCTGCGCCAGCCCCATCCGCTGCCGATGAATCCAGTTCAGGCCCAGCCGGCGCAAAGTTGTGATTGCCTATTTCGACACCAACGCGCTGCTCTGGTTATCGGAAGGCAGCTTGGCCGGCCGCACTCCCAAAATCGATCGTGTGCTCGAAGAAGCCGATCTCTTTTTCTCGCCGATGGTTCTGCTGGAGCTTGAGTTCCTCTACGAGATCAAACGTATCAAGCTCCCTGCCAGCGACATCCAACACAAGGTCGAGTACGAACTCGGCGTCCGCCTCTGCAACCTGCCCTTTGCAGCCGTTGCTAGCGCCGCCCTCGACGAAAAGTGGGCCAGCGATCCCTTTGACCGCATGATTGTCGCCAACGCCAAGGCCAATGGCTTCGCCTGGCTCATCTCCGCCGACGAGGCCATTCGCAAGCATTATCCGCGTGCTGTCTGGTAGACAAATCCTACTCAATCACCACCTGGATCTCAAATCGTTCTTCATCCTGCGAGGGCGGCTCCCAGGAGCGGACGTAGTGCAGCTTGAGCGCTCCCTCCCCGCCGCGCCGAGGCTCGAAGTTGAAGACCTGGAAGACGGGCCGGCCAACGCCCGGCTCCGTCGGATCGGTCTGCGTCTGGTGAATCAACTTCATGAGCGGCGTCGATTCCTTCGTGATGTACCACATATACCCCGTCGAGGGATTCGCCTTCAAGCGTACCTCCAGCGTGTCGCCCATCTTGAGATGAACCACGCTGCCCTTGTCCGCGTCGGTGATAACTTTGTTAGCCGCAATGGCCGCTTGCGGAGCAAATGCGAAGGCCAAAAGAGCAAAGAGAAAAAGCCCGCGAACAAAAAACAACCGGCACGATCGATCCGTGTGCATGGCAAACTTCCTTTCGCGCGGTAGAACGCCTATTCGCGCTCGATCTCCACGCAAAACGAAGATACACCCGCCAAATGCGCGCTGCAACCGGCTATTTCAACGCAATGCAATTCAATCTCGGAGATGGTTGCATGGGAATGAATGGAGTAGAACTTGTCATGCGCAGAGCCTGGCGCGGCTACCACAACGGCCCCGCTGATAAGAGCGGGGCCATCTGTTTGGCTTGGAATCGATGAAAGAGTTAGTGCTTCTCCGCCGCCGAGGCGATCTTGGCTTCGGCCTCACGCGTGACGCGCAGCGCCTCGTCGAAGGCTTCAACGCTCGTGCCGGCTTCATTCCACATCTTTTGCCCGCGCGCCAATTGCTCCTGTGCGCGCGCCACGTCGATCTCCTCGGGTTTAAGCGCGTCGCTGGCCAGGATGGTCACGCGGTCGCCCAGCACCTCGACAAATCCCCAACTGACGTTGTAGCGCTGCACGCTCTCCGCTGCTCCGGTTTCGCCGCCAGCCTTCCCGCCCGCTCCGCAATGCACGATCACATCGCCTGCGCCCAGCTCGGCCATCAGCGGCGCGTGACCGTAGAGCACCTCCATGTAGCCCGACTTCGAGGGCAGCTCGACCGCAGTCGCAACGTGCTCGAAGAGGATACGATCGGGCGTCACCAGGCGAACGCGGAGTTGGTTTGTATCTTCTGCCATAAAACCTCTCGAATTGTCAGTGGTCAGTAAAAACCACGCGCACCAAATCCGGTACAAACTGACGACTGAAAACTGACAACTGTCTTTATACCGACGCCTTCATCTTCTCGGCGGTCTCCAGCACTTCCTCGATCGCACCCTTCATGTAGAAGGCCTGTTCGGGAATATCGTCGTACTTGCCCGAAATGATCTCCTTGAAGCTGCGCACGGTATCGGCCACCTTCACATACGCTCCAGGAATGCCGGTAAAGGTCTCGGCAACATGGAAGGGCTGCGAAAGGAATTTCTGAACTTTTCGAGCGCGTGCCACCGTCAGTTTATCTTCTTCCGAGAGCTCGTCGATGCCCAGAATTGCGATAATGTCCTGCAAATCCTTGTACCGCTGCAGAATGCGCTTCACGCCCTGCGCCACGTCGTAATGCTCCTGGCCCACGATGCGCGCACTCAGAATGCGCGAGGTCGAGGCCAGCGGATCGACAGCCGGATAAATGCCAAGTTCGGAGAGCGGGCGGCTAAGCACCGTCGTCGCATCCAGGTGGGCAAAGGTCGTCGCCGGCGCGGGATCGGTCAAGTCGTCGGCAGGCACATAGACGGCCTGCACGGAAGTCACAGAGCCTTTGCTCGTCGAAGTGATGCGCTCCTGCAACTCGCCCATCTCCGTCGCCAGGTTCGGCTGGTAGCCGACAGCGGAAGGCATACGGCCAAGCAGCGTCGAAACCTCGCTGCCTGCCTGCGTAAAGCGGAAGATGTTGTCAATGAAGAGCAGCGTATCCGAGCCTTCCACGTCGCGGAAGTACTCGGCAACGGTCAGCGCGCTCAAAGCCACGCGCAGACGCGCTCCTGGCGGCTCGGTCATCTGGCCATAAACCAGCGCGCACTTCGAGTTGGCATAGTCGCCCGGCTTGATGACGCCGCTCTCCGTCATCTCCAGCCAAAGATCGTTGCCCTCGCGGGTACGCTCGCCCACACCGGCAAAGACCGAGAAGCCGCCGTGGTTCTTGGCCACGTTGTTGATCAATTCCATGATGACGACCGTCTTGCCCACGCCGGCGCCGCCGAAGAGGCCGATCTTGCCGCCCTTCAAAAAGGGTTGGATCAGATCGATGACCTTGATGCCGGTCTCGAACATCTCCTCATGCGTCGACTGCTCGTCAAAGAGCGGCGCGGGCCGGTGAATCGGCATACGCGTCTTCTCGCCGATGGGGCCGAGATTGTCCACCGGATCGCCGATGACGTTGATCACGCGGCCCAGCGTCTCTTTGCCCACCGGCATACTGATCGGCGCGCCCAGATCGATGGCCTTCATGCCGCGCACCATGCCATCGGTGGCCTGCATGGCGACTGTGCGCACGCGTCCCTCGCCCAAGTGCTGCTGCACCTCGACGATCACGTCGATCGGCTCGGGCACGTTGAAACCCTCGCTCACCACGCGCAGCGCCTGATAGATGGGCGGCATCGTCGCTTCTTCAAACTGCACGTCCACGGCCGGGCCGGAGACCTTGATTACCTTGCCGATATTCTCTGCCATTTTTCTGCCTTCTTGGGTTCAAAACTTTCTGCAAACTGGAGCGCTGAAGGATATGGGCTTTAGCCCGTACCTTTCATTCAAAACTTTGCAACTTCAACAAACCCTACTGCGCCGCCGCCGCTCCGCTCACAATCTCAATGATCTCCTTGGTGATGGCCGCCTGGCGCACGCGATTCATATGCAGCGTGAGCGAGTCGATCATCTCCGATGCATTGTTGGTTGCCGAATCCATCGCTGTCATGCGCGCCGCGTGTTCCGCAGCCACCGACTCCGTCATCGCGTGATAGAGCATGGAAAAGACATACTGGGGAATCAACCCCGCAAAAAGCTCCTCGGAGGGTTGATCGTAGATGTAGTCCACCTGACTGGTGCCGAACTTCTTGGCCTCCTCGTCAGCCTCGGCAGTATCCACCGCCTCAATCTCAATGCCCGCCGACAGTGCCGCCTCGGCGGCGCGCTCCTTCTCCTCGGCAGTCGGCTCGGTCGAGCCGCTGATCTGCGCAATGCCGATCTTCATCAGCGGCAGCAGCTTCTCCACCACCAGCCTTTGCGCAATCACCGATTTGAATTCGTTGTAGACGATGTAGGCGGCGTCGATCTCTTCATGCGCGTAACGGGCGATGATGCTCTCGGCCAGCGCCAGCACGCGGCTCTTTTCCAGCTTCAAGAGCATCCCCGGATGGTCGCCGGCGACCTCGACCGGAGCCTTGCGTTCGCGGCTCTGAATCACATTGCCCTGGTCATCCGTCCGCTCGGTGTAAACCGCTGCCGGATAGCGCCGCCGCATCAGATCGCGCGCCTTGCGGCCCACCGCCTCCACGTCGATCTCCTTGTCCGGATTGCCGTTGATGAACTGGAAGGCCGTCTTGAGAATGTTGGCGTTGAAGGCCCCGGCAAAGCCCTTGTCGCCGCTGACGATAATCAGCAGCACCCGCTTCTCCGGCCGGGTGATAAAGAGGGGATGACTCAGATTGCCGGTGGTCTCGTCGAAGAGATCGGCCCGCCGCGTCAGCGACTCCAGCACACTGGTAATCATCTTGGCGTAGGGCCGGGCACTGAGCGCCCGCTCCTGCGCCCGCCGCAGCTTTGCCGCCGAGACCATCTTCATGGCCTTGGTGATCTGCCGCGTGTTCTTCACGCTGCGTATCCGCCGCCGTAGATCGAGTACGTTTGCCATAGTTCAGTTCTCGGTTATCAGTTCTCAGTTTGCAAATTCAGTTTTTCTGCCCCCAGTTGCCAACGAACAAGTGCTGACTGACAACTGATAACTGGTTTACGCTTTTGCAGCCGCCTCAAGCTCCGCCTTGAAGTTGGCCGAGTACTCCTTCAGCGCAGCGTGCAGCTTGGCGCGCAGATCGTCGTCCAGCGCCTTCTTCGCGGTCAGATCTTCGATCAGCGCCGTCTGCGCGTTCTCGATGTACTTGTAAAGCCCAACTTCAAAGGCGCGAATATCGGGAATCTGCAGATCGTCCAGATAGCCCTGCGTGCCGGCAAAGAGAATGACGGTCTGCTGCTGCCAGGTCAGCGGCTGAAACTGAGGCTGCTTCAACAGTTCCGTCAAACGCGCGCCGCGATTGAGCTGCTTCTGGGTCAGCGGATCGAGGTCCGAGCCGAATTGCGCAAAGGCCGCCAACTCGCGGTACTGGGCCAGATCGAGCTTCAAGGTTGCGCCCACCTGCTTGACCGCTTTGATCGCCGCCGAGAATCCCACGCGCGAAACCGAGAGGCCGACGTTCACCGCCGGACGAACGCCGGAGTTGAAGAGATCGGTTTCCAAAAATATCTGCCCGTCGGTAATCGAAATCACGTTGGTCGGAATGTACGCCGAAACGTCGCCCGCCTGCGTCTCGATGACCGGCAGCGCGGTCAGTGAGCCGCCGCCCTTTTCCTTGGACATCTTGGAGGAGCGCTCCAGGAGACGCGAATGCAGATAGAAGACATCGCCCGGATACGCCTCGCGGCCCGGCGGACGGCGCAGCAGCAGCGAAATCTCGCGGTAGGCCATTGCGTGCTTCGACAGATCGTCGTACATCACCAGCGCGTGACGGCCCGAATCGCGGAAGTACTCGCCGATCGCCGTCGCCGCGTAGGGTGCGATGTAAAGCATCGGCGCCGGCTCCGAAGCTGAGGCAGCGACGATGACGGTGTGGCCCATCGCTCCGGCTTCGGTGAGGGTTTGCACGACCTGTGCAATCGATGAACGCTTCTGCCCGATCGCGCAGTAGATGCAGATCAGTCCGCTTTTGACGTTGTTGATGATCGTATCCAGCAGCACGGCCGTCTTGCCCGTCTGGCGGTCGCCGATAATCAGCTCGCGCTGGCCGCGGCCAATCGGGATCATCGCGTCGATGGCCTTGAGTCCCGTCGCCATCGGCTCGCGCACCGGCTGGCGGTCGATGATGCCGGGAGCCAGACGCTCGATCGGCAAGGACTGCGTCGAGGCAATCGGTCCCTTGTCGTCGATGGGCTGGCCGAGCGCGTTCACCACGCGGCCAATCATCGCCTCGCCCACGGGCACACTGAGAATCGTGCCGGTGCGCTTGACCTCGTCGCCCTCGCTCAACTCGGTGTAATCGCCCAGAACCACCGATCCCACCGAATCCTCTTCGAGGCTCAGCGCCAGTCCGGCGATGCCGTGGGGAAAGCTGAGCAACTCGCCTGCCATCACCTTGTCTAATCCGTGAATGCGGGCAATGCCGTCGCCCAGCGTGGTGATCGTCCCGACTTCGTCCACCTGGACCTTCGCGTCGTAGTTCGCAATCTGCTCGCGAAGTAGTTGCGTAATCTCGTCTGCTTTGATCTGAGCCATGTTCTTCCTTTTCAGGGGTCAGGGATCAGGGGTCAGGGATCAGCTTGCCGCGCAGGTACAACAGCAATTTTCCGATCCGATTTCCCTGATTCCTGCTCCTTTGTTCCTAATCGTTTCTGCTGCAAGGGGCTTTTCTGATCCCTGACCCCTGAACTCTGATCCCTGTTACGCGACAAGTGCCGCCTTCAACCGTTCCAGCCGTCCGCGCAGCGAACCGTCGTAAATCGTCGAGCCGATGCGCACCACCGTTCCGCCGAGGATGGAGGGGTCCAGCTTGAAGCTGGCCTGAATCTCCGCTCCCGCCAGCTTGGCCACGCCGGCTGTCAATCCCTTGCGATCCTTTTCGCCGAGTTCGCGGGCGGTGACGATCTCCACCGAACGCACCCCCTGCCGCTCCTGCATCTCCACGCGATACGCGGCGGCTACATCCTCCACCTCGCCGATGCGGCCATTCTTGATGAGCACCGCCAGAAGGTTGCGCAGCTCCTTCTGCAACTTCAGCGTGCCATTCATCTTGTCCAGTACCGCGATCTTCTGCTGAGCGGCAACCGCCGGATTGGCAAACAGATCGCGCAATGCGGCGCTCGAATTCCATGCCGCCAGAAAATCCTCGAATTGCCGGTCGAGCACGGCGATATTCAGCTTCGCTGAGACCGCCACGTCGGCAAAGGCGCGAGCATATCGCGCTGCAAAGGCTGCCATCTACTTCTGCCCTCCCTCAACCCTGCCCGTCAGAGCGGCGTCACTCAGAAACTCGGCAATCAATGCCCGATCCGTCTCCGGCGTGAACTTCAATTCCTTCGCGGCCTGATCGATGGCCAGATCGGCGGCAAAGTGGCGCAGCGAACGCCGCGCCTGTGCGGCTGCGGAACCAATCTCCAACTCGGCGGCAGCGACGATGCGCGCGCTCTCTTCGCCAATCGTGGACTTGATGCGCGCCTCGTCCTGTTTGCTCTCCTGCTCCACCTGAAGGCGAATCTTGTCGATCTCCCCATCGAGTCCCGCGAGCTTGGCTTCGATGGCGCTCAGCCTTGCGCCGGCCTCCGCAGTTGCTTTGCGGGCCGATTCCAGTTCGGTGCGCAGCCTTTCGCCGCGGTTGCGCAGCAGCTTGGGCACGACGCGATAGAGAGGAATGCCGACCCCCAACACGATGACCGCAAAGTTCAGCCCCATGAAGAGATTCGAGGCCGTATCCACATCCAGATGAAGCAACTGCCCCAGCTTCCGCACGATCGGAGCGTGCAGATAGACATCTTCTTCGCTCGCTCCGGATTTAGAAGCCTCCTGCGAGCCAGCCGCTCCAGAGTGATCCGCAGTGCCGGCCTGCGCCGGCTGGTCTGCTGTAGCTGCTTGCTGCGCCGCAAGCGGAAGGGAGATTGCCGTCACGGCGGCAAAAAGCGCCACCACGAGAGCCCTCTGAAGACTCCGGATGGAAAGCGGCAAAACGATAGAAGGCAACGGCACGGTCAAATCTCTCAACGCCTTCCTCCAGCAGCAGCCGGCAGCACGGCGCTCAATACCTGTTGAGCCAAATCCCCGGAGGCAGCCTCGATCGCCTTGCGGGCCGCTTGGGCCTCGGCCTCCAACTCCGCTTTGGCCTGATTCACCTTCAGCGCCGCCGACTTGCGAGCCGTCTCCAGCGCCGCATCGCGCTCGGCATTCCATTGCTTCACTCTTGATTCGCGCAGCTTGAAGACCTCGCCGCGCGCCATTCGCAGCTTCTCCGCATACTCAGCCGCCCTGGCTTCCGCCTCGGCAATGGCCTTCTGCGCATCCTCGACGGCGCCCTCCGTGCGGGCGCGGCGCTCCTTCAGCGCGGCCGTCAGCGGCCCCTGCACCAGCAGTTGATAGGCCATCACCAGCACGATAAAAAGCAGAACCGTGGGTACGGAGCCGAGAAAAAGACTCTCGAGTTGTTGAAGAATTAGATGCATAGCGGTCCGATTCGTCGTTGTTGTTCAGGCGGCCTGTTGGGTCTCTCTGTTTTGAGGTGGAACACTTT
Organism: Occallatibacter sp.; assembly: GCA_049587335.1. GTDB lineage: Bacteria > Acidobacteriota > Terriglobia > Terriglobales > Acidobacteriaceae > Telmatobacter. The sequence continues at coordinate 16,994 of JBAVDS010000115.1, forward strand.
TTTGTAACAGGAGCGAACCGTCAAGTCAACGCAATCGGCCACAATCCTGGGACTCTCGTGATGGTGGTCACGATTTGGGAATGATTCTCCAAAAAAGAACTTGATTTTGCCCCAAATGAGCCTAGACTGAATCTATCACCTAGACCCGGTCCAGGGTCCAGCGGGCTGGCGGCATTGGGAAGTCCTTCCACTCCCAGCGCCGTAAGCCCGCCTCTCATTTTCAGGCTGTTTTGTAGTTATTTCTGCGCCCGCTAACCTGCGCGGGAGACAAACTACGGTTTGCCGGTTGGCTTCTCAACCGTCAGCAGCCCCTGCGCGCGCAGCCAGCTCTCCAGCAGATTCGGCCACTGGTCCAGGGCGGCGTCGCCTTTGCCCAGCCCGGTTCCATGCGGACCGTCGGCGAAGATGTGCGCCTCTGCCGGTACTCCCGCCTTGACCAGAGCCTCATAAAAGCGCAGCCCCTGCTCCACCGGAACCGTCCGGTCGCTGAAGGTGTGATACCAGAAGGTCGGCGGCGTCTCATGCGTAACAAACAAATCCGGAGAGTACGCCACCCGCATCGCCTCGCATTTATCCATCACATTGAATACCTTGCAGTAGCTCAGATGCGTGGTATCCGGAGAAAATGCGCCGATCCACGGGTAGCCGAGCACCAGGTAATCCGGACGGCTGGAGGCGCGCTCGATCGGGTCGTCGGCCTCCGGATTGCCTGCAACAAACTGCGTGCCGGCTAGCGCCGCCAGGTGACCGCCCGCCGAAAAACCAATGACCACAATGCGATGGGGATCGATCTGGTAGTCTTCAGCCCGCGCCCGCACCAGTTGCACGGCCCGTCGCGCGTCCAGCAGCGGCACCGGCAGCAGATAGCCATTCGAGCTGAGCCGGTAGCTGAGAACAAAGGCGCGAAAGCCGCGCGCTGTGAACCAGTCGGCCACCTGCCGCCCCTCCAGGTTCCCCGAAAGATGAGAGTAGCCGCCGCCGGGAAAGACCACCACAGCCGAGCCGTTTTCCGCGCCCCTCGGCGGCTCGAAGAGGGTGAGCGTAGGAATATCCTCGCAGGCTTTTCCCTTGGCCTCCGGCGCATCGCCCGGCCAGAGGCGGATCGTCTGAATCCCCAGAAATGCATCCCGCTCGCCCGCCACTGCGCAGGGCTGCTTCTGCTGAGCCTGCATCGGAAGACAGGCCAGCAGCGCCGTCGCCACCATCGCCGGAAGTTGTTTCATCAGAGGCCTCCACGTTCGTCGGGAGGATTATACAGGCTGAACGAAAGCTGCTGCGAAAACGGGATGGCCCTCGATGAATCGGAGCCTGTTCCCTGCTCTGTCACATCCACAGCGCCGTATGCCCTGGCCGGGAATCGGCGGCCTGCCGGGTCAGCTCTTCGGCCAGTTCAAATCCGTAGTGGGAAAAGTAGTAGGCCGCGCCATGCATCCGCTCCTGCAATCCCCCGCCGGGATTGAGCCTCCGGCAGAGAGTTTCAGCCTGACGCGTGAGCTGCCCCTCGCGCTGCAACTGGAAGTTTGCAGCCAGGCGGCGCAAGCGGCCCATCTGGTAGCGCATCTTGCTGGCCGCAGTCTCCGCCGAGCGGCCCAGGCCCCCATCGAGTGTACGCAGCCAGTCGACCACTGGCGCCAACTCGGTCTCCAGCGCCGTGCCCGCCGCGTCAAGTCTCTCTCTTCCTTCGATGGGAATCGAGCGCGCGGCCAGTAGTTGCGCCAGTGAATCCGGAGTCTCGGCAAAGATCCGCTCCAGCGTCAACTCGTTGCGGCTGAGCAAGGCTCCCACCTCCTGCTCGATCAGCGTGGCGGAAAAACGCGGCGCGATGGGCGTCACGCGGCCCAGAATGCGCTCGTAAAGTACTGCGGATTGAGCAAAGTAGGCGATCTCAGCCGGCCCGCCAATCACTTCCGAAGTGGAGAGCAGAAGATCCTGAAAAACTGGCCTGAGCAGCGCCGAGGGCGAGATGCGTTCCGGTTCGGCTTCAAGAATCCCCAGCAGATCATCCGTCGTGTAGCTCTGCCTGCCCGCCTGCCAAAGTCCATCCGGCTCTTGCGTGCTGGCCGGTTGCCGCTTGAGGGCCTGCCGCGCACCACTCCGTTCATCGATGAGAAAGAGCAGGCTGGATTGCGCGCCGACGGCAACCTGTACGTGATAGCCCGCCGCTTCCAGCTCCCGGCTGCGCTCGACCAGCGCCGTGTGCAGCTCGTCTGCTCGCTCCAGTGCGGCCCGCAAGACCGGCGCGCCGATGCGGTGAAACTCCCTTCCTGAAGCGTCCAGCACCAGCAACCCCTGCGCGGCGAAGACGCGGCGATAGAACTCCGCAAAGGCCTGGGCGAAGGTGCGTCCGGGCTTATAGGCGTGAGCGAGGGCCTCCATCGCTTCCGAGGCTCCCAGCAGCTCCCAGGCCTGCTCGACAAGCGGAGTGATCGCCTCCTCCAGCACGATGCCGCCCACCGGTTGCGGCACTCCCGGAGCGGCGGCATAAACCAGCTTGCGCAGCTCATTGCGGGCGGGAAAGACCACGTGATCGATCTCGGCAAAGTCGTGGTCTTCGCTGGCCAGCCAGAAGAGGGCGGCGTGAGGCCGGCCCCCGGCCGTAGCCTGCTGCGCGCGCGCCAGAGCCGTAGCCGCCTTGAAGGGCGTAAAGAGCGGTCCGCCCAGGACTCCCACCTGCTGGCCGGTCACCACCACGCCTGCCCCGCCCCGCAGAGCATCCAGCGCAGCCACAGCGGCAGGGGAAGAACCGGCATTCTGCCCGGCCAACAGACGAACCAGTTCCTGCCGGTGCGCGGAAGGCGCCGGCTGCGTCTCTTGCGGCAATGAAGGATAAAAGGCCCGCACAGCCGCCGATCCGGATTGATAGTCCAGAAAGAGGCGGTGCAGCCCCGGAATGGCGGTGATGGGATGGCGCTCTGCGGTCAGCAACTCGTTCTCTTGATCCTCGGAAATCCCAGAGCAAAGGCAGGGATGCGGGCAAAAATGGAAGCTCGCCTACTATTAAGGATGCCACGCCGGGACGAATCGTTGCACAACTGCGCACGTCTTTCGGCAAGAAAGCCCCGTTAGTGCGTATACTCGTTATCTGACTGGCATCCCCACGCTGAAGAGGAGAGAAGATCATGCCCAAGAACAAGAAAGCCGAATCGAAGACTGCCCCGGCAGCCAAGCCCACGGCGAAAAAGACCGCCAAACCCAGGGCAGCCAAAGCCAAGAAGCCCGCGGCAAAGAAGGCTCCGAAGACCGTCATCCCCGCAGCCGAGCTGACGGCTGAGATCCTCGGCTCCGAAGTCGTCTTTGAGGGGCCTCTCTTTCGCGTATTGCGCGACCAGCTTATCGAACCGGGCGGCAAAGAGAGCCTGCGCGACGTCATCCGCCACAACGGCAGCGTTGTGATTCTGGCCCTGGACCGCTCCAAAAGCAAGAAGAACCCCTGGATCGTGATGGAGCGGCAATACCGCCATGCCGCCAACCGCTTCCTCTGGGAGCTGCCGGCCGGAAAGCTGGAGGCCGGCGAGGACGCCCTTCTGGGCGCTCAGCGGGAGTTGGAAGAGGAGACCGGATACAAGGCAAAAAAGTGGAAGCCTCTGGTCGAGTACTACGCCAGCCCCGGCTTTCTCGGCGAATCGATGAAGGTCTTTGTCGCTGAAGGACTGATCGCCGGCGAGGCCCATCCGGAGGACGATGAACAGATCGAATTTCGACTGGTAAAACTCTCCGAAATCCTGGAAATGATTGAAAAGGGCGAGATTCTGGACGGCAAGACTTTGACCAGCGTGCTTTTATATGCGCGGAAAATCGACGCCAAGCGCCGCAAATAAGCTCAACCTATTTATTTCTCCTGCCTCAATCTTCCCATGCGGGACCGGTTCCACACTCCGGTCCCGCCTTATTTATTTGCAGCATCCGCGGCTTTTTCTGTGAACCGTTTTGGTGATTTCCGCGTCATAAAGATATTACGGCGGGCTTCCCCAGTTCAACGCTCGCCTCATCTCACAGGATGTAAGGAAGGTAGGGACCTGTGGCTCAGTACAAAGGGAAGGTCAAGTGGTTCAACAACGCCAAGGGCTACGGATTCATCGGGCGTGACGATGGGCCAGATGTATTCGTTCACTACTCGTCTATTCAGTTGGACGGTTACAAAACGCTGAAAGAGGGCGATGAAGTTGAGTTTGACATTGTTCAGGGGCAAAAAGGGGCCCAGGCGGACGCAGTCGTCCGGCTGAGAGACGTTGCCCACAATACAGCCTAACGGCGGAGAAGATCCAGCGTAAGTCAAAGACCGCTCAGAGGCGGTCCATCTAAACTGCGCCTGAAAATCGCCCGGTCATCACATTGAAGCTGAGATGCGCGTCATCTTCGGCCTCAGCGCCATCTCCAAAATTCACCGATTCCTGTCAAAATCGACCAGCTTTCCACAGGAATAAAGGAATTGATGGCTCAGAGAGTGTCTGCGGAGATAAGATAAGGGCGCTATGAGCTTACTCCATCAGGAATCGCCGGAAGAATTAGATGATGCCGCCCTCGGTGAAGAGTTCACCAAAGGAAGCAGCCATGTGGTCTGGGCCGCGATCATCGCGGCTGTCGTGGTCACACTTGTCCTTGTTGTCTTTGCGGTGGCAAGCCGGAAGCCGCCCGCCGCCAGCGGAGAGATTGTTCAGGTTTGGGCGCATCCCCGGCACGTCGAGACCTCAGGCCTCGACGCCAACGGCGCACCCATGCCCAAGGAGAGCTTCGACGAGGTGCTGCTCTTTGCCCACGTCAAGCTGAAGAACGATAGCAAGTATCCGCTCGTGCTGGAAAATGCACTGGCCAATGTCTCGCCGGAGGAGGGCATTCTCTCTGTCTCGGCGGGAAGTGTGGCGCAATTCCAGGAGGCCGTGCTCGCTTATCCCGACCTGGCCGCGCTGCACACGAACGCGCTCTCTCCGCACATGAATCTGGCGCCGGATCAGAGCGTCGACGGAACCATCTTCTGGGTTTTGCGGTTCACCAGGCAGCAGTGGGACGCGCGCAAAGACTGGGGGCCGGATTCAAGCCATAACGACCCTGGATCGAAGTTCGGAATGAATTTCACCTTCTCGTTCCAGTATCAGCCCAGTCTGGTGCTCGCGCCCCAGACCGCGGTTATGGAACAGTAGGAGGAACAGGCGCGCTCTTGGGAACGGAGAGGTATCCGCCCACCTGATTCTTCGAGTTGACGGAGTTAATCACAATCTCAAAGAGCATCGAGTCCTTGCCGCTGTAGAACTGCAATGGCTCGTTGACGCCCTTGTTGTTCTTTGCGACTGCCTTGTCGTCGGAAACCACCACCAGGTTGAAGGTGTTCTTCTTCGGATCGGCCTTGGTCAGTGTGACGCTCACCGTGCCCACCGGCTTTTTCTGGCCCTTGGTCAGCGTGAACTCATAGTAGTTCCGGTCGCCCTTGTGCTTAAGTAATTCCAGTTCATCGTGATTGCGGGCGATCAGCGTGCTATGGCCGTCCAAATCTCCCTTCATCGACTGCAACTGATCGATCGTGGTGGCCAGTTGGCTCTCCGTCTTGCTCAGATCGGTCTTCACTCCGCCCACGTCGGTCTTCACATTCGACACTTCGCTGGAGACGGCGCTCACCTGCTGCGCGGTCTGCTTCTGTGCGTTCTCCAGCCGTCTACTGTCAGCCTGCTCCCGCTGAATGATCTCGGCGGCGCGCGCGTCCATCTGCTTCTCAGTCAGGCCAAGGGAGTTGCCCAGTTCCTCGGTCGCAACCTTGAGACGGGCGTCGGTTTCGCGCAGCTCTGCGGCCAGCTTCACGTTTTCCTGCTTGGCCTCGGTCAGCGATGTTTCCGCGGTGCTCAGCCGGCTGCTGAGGCTAAAACTCCAGATCAGACTGCCGAGACCAGCCAGCACTGCCACTGCAATCGCTGCCAACAACGCACCAGAATAGCTTCGGGGGGTTTCGTCAACTTCGCTCATTTGTTACCTCTCTTTGTCGGACCGTTCAACGGGCCGTTTCATAGGTTGGGGCCTCTTCCGCGCCGGTCATACGCCGGCAAATGCATCGCCGGCAGACAACCGTTGCGTCCAATTAGCCGCTCCCGCTCCGGAGCCTTCCCGGAGAGTCTACAGAATATAGACATTTTCCGGCTTGCGCCCGAAAAAATTCCTCCAAGCCTATCCAGGCCCCGGCGATATGATCTGCCTCCGAGAGCCTCCGGAGCAGTTTTCCCGCCCCGCCGTCCCACTCTTCGTGACAAGCGGGTAATCTCTGCGTTATAAAGATCTATACAGCACATTCACGCGCCGGGCTCTTTTCTTGAAAGGCCGGGACAACTGCCGCATCTATCGTAGAGATCATTGCGAGGGGAGATCCGAAAGTTATGCCGACCGGTGGCGCAGGAAAGGGTCTGGAAGGAATTGTCGCGGCAAACTCCGGGATCTGCTGGATCGACGGAGAAGCAGGTGTTCTGTCTTATCGAGGAATCGACATCCATGAACTGGCTGTCCATTCGACCTTCGAGGAGACGACCTACCTGCTCTGGAACGGCGTGCTACCCAACGAACTAGCGCTGCGCGAATTTTCCTCGCAGCTCTCGCTGGCCCGCGGCCTGGACTTCCGCATCGTCGATATGCTCCGCTCCATCCCCGCCTCGGCCACGCCGATGGAGGTCTTGCGCACCGCCGTCTCCGCGCTCAGCTTTTACGACGCCGACGAGAAAGACAACTCCCACGACGCCAACGTCCGCAAATGTTACCACCTGACCGCGCAGATGGCGATGATCGTAGCCATCTACGACCGCCTGCGCAAGGGTTTGGAGATTGTGCCGCCCGACCGCTCGTTGAATCATGCGGCCAACTTCCTCTGGATGCTGAATGGCGTCAAGCCCTCCGAGACCGCCGTCAAGACCATGGATATGGCGCTGGTCCTCCATGCCGAGCACGAGCTGAACGCCTCCACCTTCGCCGCACGCGTCATCGCCGCCACATTGGCCGACGTGCATTCGGCTATTACCGGAGCCATTGGCGCGCTCAAGGGACCGCTGCACGGCGGCGCCAACGAAGGCGTCATGCGCCTGCTGCTCACCATCGACAAGGCCGGAGCCGATCCCGTCGAATACGTGAAAAATATGCTCGCCGCCAAGCAGAAGATCTCCGGCTTCGGCCATCGCGTCTACAAGACCGAAGATCCCCGCGCCACCCATCTGCGCCGTATGAGCGAAAAGCTCGGCAAGGACGCCGGCATTCCCAAGTGGTACGAGATGTCCCGCGCCATTGAGCTACACATCAACTCCGACAAAAAGCTCAACGCCAACGTGGACTTCTACTCGGCCTCCACCTACGCGACATTGGGCATCGACATCGATTTATATACGCCGATCTTCGCCATCAGCCGCATCGCCGGCTGGGCCGCACACGTCATCGAACAGCTCGACGATAACCGCCTCATCCGTCCCCGCGCCGAGTACATCGGCCCCGTCTATCCCGCCCCCTACATTCCCATGGACGAGCGCGGGTAGGGTTAATACACTGCTGCACTCTCCAGCATTCATCGCGCTAGGAGCGACCGACGATGATGGTCTTTGGCGATTTCGATATTTCGGGGTTTTGGAACAACACGGAATATGCGAAGAAGGAATACGTCGGTGAGCCGCTGACTGAGGAACTTCTGGCATCCATCGAGAAGGAACTTGGTTACAAGCTCCCGCAGTCCTACATCGAGCTGATGAAATGTCAAAATGGCGGCATCCCAAAATTCAAATGTCACAGAACTCAAGAATCCACCTCATGGGCAGAGGATCACGTCGCCATCACGGGCATTTTTGGTATAAGCAGGAACAAACAAAACTCTCTCGGAGGGGGATTTGGCAGTCAATTCATGATAGAGGAATGGGGCTACCCGCCTCTTGGAGTTTATTTTTGCGACTGTCCCTCCGCCGGGCACGATATGTTATGTCTCGACTATCGAGAGTGCGGTGTAAATGGCGAGCCTCAAGTGGTTCACATCGATCAAGAATGCGATTACAAGATCACTTTTGTGGCTCAAAACTTCGAAAAATTTATTCGTGGACTGGAAAGCGAAGAAGCCTTCGAGTAAGCCCTCTCACCCCTGCTTTGCCTTCCAGAGCAGATACAGCCCCCAAGCGGCCAGCGTGCACCCATCCCGTATCGCGCCCGTGCGCATCATCTCCTCGAACTCCTCAATCGAAAATGAGCGCACCACCAGGTCATGCTCCTCGGCGTCGGGTTCCTTCCCAGTCTCGGTCAGTCCGGTTGCCAGATAGACGTGCTGAAGCTGCCGCGTGAAGCCGTAGGCGATCCAGAGATCGCCCAGGTGGATCATCTTGGCCGCGATCAGGCCCGTCTCTTCCTTCAGCTCGCCGCGCGCCAGTTGCTCGTGATCGTCAATCGCCATCTCCCAGCCGCCCTGCGGCAGCTCCAGCGCCCGCTCCTGGATGGCGTAGCGGTATTGCTCCACCAGCCAGATGCGCCCCTCATCGATGGGCAGAATAATGGCCGCGTCATCTTTGTCAACGACGCCGTAAATGCCCTCTTCGCCGTTGGAGCGCAGGATCTGATCCTCGCGCACCCGCATCCAGTGGTTGCGATAGACCTCGCGGGTAGCAAGTGTCGTAATAGAGCGGGCCGGGGTGGCTTCGACGGAGTTCATGGGATAATCCTCCGCAATCCTGAAGACAGAATAGGCGATTCTTCAACCTCTGTGCATGAAAATGCGATTATTCTTCCCGCAGCCTATATTGGCGCAGCCGCCCGACGAGCGAGGCCGGGCCGCTCACTGTCAACCGCACCAGGTTGCCCTCGTACTCCCGCGAATGCACGATCATTCCCGCTTCGATCGCCGCCAGCACCGCGCCCTCCTGCTGCGGAACAGACAACTCCGCCGTGAGCAGCGGATCGGTGTGCAAGGCGCGATCGATGGCCGCAAGCAGGGCTTCCATGCCTTCGCCGGTGCGCGCCGAGACGGCCACTTCGCCGCTTCGCTCCTGCAATCCCGCCCGCTCGTGCTCGCCCAGCAAATCGATCTTGTTCAGCACCTCGATCCGCGGCTTGCCCAGAACCTCCAGTTCGCCCAGAACTCTCTCCACCTGCGTCTTCTGCTCGTCACCGTAGGTCGAAGCCGCATCGCGGATGTGCAGCAGCACCTCGGCCTGCGCCACTTCTTCCAGTGTGGCGCGGAAGCTGGTGACCAGCGTGTGCGGCAGATTGCGGATGAAGCCCACCGTATCCGACAAGAGAATCTTGCGGCGGCTGGGCAGTTCGATGGCTCGGAGTTTGGGGTCGAGCGTGGCGAACATCTTCGGCGACTGCAAGACCTGTGCGCCGGTGAGCTGGTTGAAGAGCGTACTCTTGCCGGCGTTGGTGTAGCCCACCAGCGCGACCGTGGGCACCGGCACAGCCTCGCGCCGCTGGCGCTGCTGCTTGCGCACACGGCGGACGGATTCCAGCTCCAGCTTCAAGTGGTCGATGCGCCGCTTGATCTGGCGGCGATCGGTTTCCAGCTTGGTTTCGCCCGGTCCGCGCGTGCCAATGCCTCCGCCCAGTTGCGACATCGCCTTGCCCTTGCCGCTGAGCCGCGGCAGCAGATAGTCGAGCTGCGCCAGCTCCACCTGCAACTGCCCCTCACGGGTGCGGGCATGGCGGGCAAAGATGTCCAGGATGAGCTGCGTCCGGTCCAGCACGCGGCAGGGCAGCGCCGCCTCCAGATTGCGCAACTGCGTGGGAGAAAGATCCCGGTCGAAGAGCACGAGATCGGCTTCAACCGAGGCGGCAATCCCGGCAATCTCTTCCACTTTGCCGGAGCCGATCATCGTAGCCGGATCGAGGCGCGCGCGGCGCTGAAGAACCTCGGCAGCCACCTGGCCACCGGCGCTCGCCACCAACTCACGAAACTCGGTGAGGGATTCTTCCGCGTCCAGCTCCGTGGAGCTGCGCGTCTGAGCCGCTCTGGCCAGCAATGCGCCGGAAGACGGAGCATCGCCAGAGATTGGCGCATCCTCTGCACTGCCAGAGCCAGCCCGGTCCTGACCGGCACACAAGGCCGCCTGCCGTGCACCCGCTTGCGCTGCGCGGCTGATGCGGGAGCTTGGCCCCAGATCCACAGCCACCAGAACTGCCCGCTCCGAGCGTGTGCCCGAAGCGTCCATCCTGCTCACCTCGCCGGACAACTGAGAGCGCTCCCGATCAGCTATCGCGGCTCCCCGATCGATGGAAGCGCTGTGACTGGAACCGGACCAGGACTGGAGCCCGCGACCGGACGGTACTCGTTATGAATCACGCTCCGGTTGCTCACTACAGTCGAAATCGCGTGCTTGAAGATCAATTGCTCCTGACTATTGTTTTCCAGAAGCACGGAATACTTATCGAAGGAACGGATCTTTCCGGTCAGCTTGACGCCGCTCACCAGATACACCGTAATTGGTGTCTTGTCTTTGCGGACGGTGTTCAAGAATGTGTCCTGAATGTTTTGTGCCGGCTTGTTCTCCATTTGCCGATCTCCTGCTTTCCTCGTGGGGGGGGTGGATGCAACTGAACTACGTACAAGTTCTTGTGCAAAACAACGGGAGCGGCGCCGGAATCCCCGGAACCGCCAATTCCCGCAATGGCTCAACAATATAAGGGTTGACTCCTCTTTTCAACCCTGAATTTTGGCAATCTTCTGCCAAGAGCCGCTTTCGGCTTCCCTCCAGAGGCCGGAGCGGCTGCCAAGCGTCTCGATTCCAAGCACTAAAAAGCCCCTGGCTGGTAGCATGGACCTGTGAAAGTTGAGCAAAATTCGCCGGATTCCTCCCCTTCAGCCGCCCAGCCGGTGCCCATGCTGGACCTCAAACGCCAGTACCAGCCGCTCCAGCAGGAGCTTCTGCGCGCCGTCGGAGGGGTGCTGGAATCACAGCAGTTTATTCTGGGCGAGCCAGTCGCCACCTTTGAAAAAGCCGCCGCCGCCCAGTTGGTGGTTGCCCACGCAGTAGGCTGCTCCTCCGGCACCGATGCCCTCTGGCTGGCACTGGCCGCCGCGGGAATTGACGCCGGTGAGGCGGTCATTACTACACCCTTCAGTTTCTTCGCCTCCGTCAGCGCCATCCTCCGCGCCGGAGCCAAGCCACTACTAGCCGACATTGATCCCGCCACCTTCAACCTTGATCCGGTGAAAGTGGAAGCCTTGTTGAAGACGCCGCAAGGCGCGGACGTCAAAGCCATCCTCCCCGTCCATCTCTTCGGCCAATGCGCCGATTGGACGGCCTTCTGGCATATCGGGAAGAAGTATGGACTGAAGCTGATCGAGGATGCCGCCCAGGCATGGGGCGCTGATTGGAACGGTGTCAAGGCCGGCGCATTGGGCGATGCCGCCGCCTTCAGCTTCTATCCCACCAAAAACCTCAGCGCGGCGGGCGACGCCGGCATGATTACGACCAATTCGGACGATGTGGCCGAGCGCGCCCGGATGCTGCGCCAACACGGAATGCGCCGCCGCTACTATCACGACGAAGTCGGCTGGAACACACGCATGGATGGCCTCCAGGGCGCGATACTTGCCGTCAAGCTCAAGTACATCGATGGCTGGAATCATGCCCGGCGCACCCTGGCGCGGCGCTATCATGCACTTTTTCATGCCGCCGGAGTGGCAGAAGCCGGCCCGTATCCCGTCCACGGCCTCATCCTGCCCCACGAAGTTCATGGAACCCGCCACGTCTGGCATCAGTATGTGATTCGCACGGCGCGCCGCGACGAGTTGCGCGAGTTCCTTACCGCACGCAAGATCGGATCGGAGATCTACTACCCCCTACCGCTGCATTTGCAACCGGCCTTGCGGAGCCTCGGCTACAACGAAGGCAGCTTCCCGGAGGCCGAGCGCGCTGCCCGCGAAGTACTGGCCCTGCCCATCTTTCCTGAACTGCGCGAGGACGAGCAGCAGACCGTTGCCGCCGCAATCGCAGAGTTTTTGAGTTGAGTGAAAGGCTCCCTTGAGAGAACGAGATTCATGGATGTACTGAGACGGCTTTTCGAAGAGCACTTTCATACGCAGGCCGAGGAGGCGCTGCCGCTTCAGGGCCAGCTAGGCGGCTCGGGGCGGATGATCGTGCGCCTCGCCGGAGGCGGGTTCAACGCGATCGGCATCCTCTACCCCGTGCGTGAGGAGAATCTTGCCTTCCTGGAGTTTTCCCGGCATTTTCGCCGGCGCGGATTGCCGGTGCCGGAGATCTACGCAGAGAATTTGCAAGAGAACGCCTACCTGGAAGAAGACCTGGGCGATACAACGCTTTTTGAGTTCCTCGGCAGCCATCGCAACGACGCGGTGATTGCCCCGCAAGCGATCGAGGCATACCGCAAGGTGGTTGCCCTGCTGCCGCGCTTTCAGGTTGAGGCGGGACGCGATTTGAATTACAAGTTCTGCTATCCGCGCGCCAGCTTCGACCGCCAGTCCATCGCCTGGGACCTCAATTACTTCAAATACTATTTTCTGCGCCTGGCCGGTATTCCCTTCAACGAGCAGGCGCTGGAAAACGATTTCAGCCGCTTGACGAAGTTTCTGCTGGAAGCCATCCGCGATTATTTTCTCTATCGAGATTTTCAATCGCGCAATGTGATGCTACGCGACGGAAGACCGTATTTCCTCGACTACCAGGGCGGCCGCAAAGGAGCGCTGCAATACGATATTGCTTCGCTGCTTTATGACGGCAAGGCCGATCTGCCGCCGGAGCTGCGCCAGCAACTGCTCGACCACTATCTCGACTCGCTCGGCGGCTTCATCGATCTGAAGCGCGACACCTTCATGGAGCATTACTACGCCTTTGTTTACGTTCGCATCCTGCAAGCGCTGGGAGCTTACGGCTTCAGAGGCTTCTATGAACGCAAGGCGCATTTTCTGCAGAGCGTTCCCTACGCGCTGAAGAACCTGCGCTGGCTGGCGGCTTCCGTGAAGTTGCCCATCGCCTTGCCGGCGCTGATGGAGGCGCTCGAAGGAATTTCGGCTTCCGAGAAGTTGCAGGGGATTGCAACGTCGTCCGAGAGTTTGACGGTGCGCATCTTCAGCTTCAGCTTTCACCGCGAGATGCCGGGCGATGAGACCGGCAACGGCGGCGGATTTGTCTTCGACGCCCGCAGTCTGCCGAATCCGGGGCGAGAAGAGCAGTACCGTTCGTTGACCGGAAAAGACGAACCCGTGATCGGTTATTTGACGCGTCAGGAGAGTGTGCACCGGTATCTTGCCAGCGTCTTTGCCCTGGTGGATGCCAGCGTCAGCGGCTATCAACAGCGCGGGTTCAAGAATCTGATGGTCTCATTCGGCTGCACCGGAGGGCAGCATCGCTCGGTCTTTCTGGCCGAACAGTTGGCCCGGCATCTGCGGGCCACAAACGGCGTGGAGGTGATCGTCCGGCATATCGAATTGGAGAAGAGCGGCCGATGAAAGCGATGATTCTGGCCGCTGGAGTTGGCTCGCGCCTGCGCCCGCTGACTAACGACCGGCCCAAGGCGCTGGTTACCATTGCCGGGCACGCGCTGCTGGAGATTGCGCTGATGCGCCTGCGCGGCTGGGGCGTGCGGGAGGTGATCGTCAATGTGCATCATCACGCGGAGATGATCGCCGATTACCTGAAGGCCAACGGCAACTTCGGAATGCAGATTGAACTCTCGCGCGAAGAGGAGCTGCTCGATACCGGTGGAGGCTTGAAGAAAGCCGCGCATTTCTTTCTTGAAGACAAAAATGATTCTCAGCAGCCGTTGATCGTGCACAACGTCGATGTGATCAGTGCGATCGATCTGCGGCAGATGATGCGCTTTCACACCGAGCGCAATGCCCTGGCCACGCTGGCGGTCCAGCATAGAGCGTCATCGCGCTACCTGCTCTTTGACGAAAATGACCGGCTCTGTGGCCGCCGGAAGGGGCGCGATGGACACGACGAGTTGGCGCATCCAGCCCGCGATTTGCAGGCCCTGGCCTTTTCCGGCATCCATGTGATCTCTCCGCGCATCTTTGCGATCTTCAAAGAAGAAGGCACCTTTTCGATCATTGACGCCTATCTGCGACTTGCGGCAAAGGGAGAAACCATCTCAGCCTTTCGCGCCGATGAAAATTATTGGCGGGATCTTGGCAGGCCGGAGAGCATCGTGCAGGCCGAAGACGATATTAAGAACGGACGATACTCTCTTCCGCTTTCCATCACGGCATAGGTCGCTTCGACAGCCAGGCTCTTCCCGGTTCACTGCTGTTGTTGCTGTTGCTGCTGCATCTGCTGCAAGTCCACAAAGGGAATGATGGGTTCAGGAGGCTGCTGCGCCCGCTCCACCAATATGCTCCAGTCATCGGGGATGGGCAGGTTGCGGTCGAGAGCGGGAGGATCGGCGCTGGCCTCGACGTGCACCGCGACATACAGCTCACTCTCCGTGCTGCCGCGGAAGACGCCGTGTGTCGGCGGCACATCGGCATAGTCGCGGCCCACCGCAGTGCGAATGTGGCGATGGTGAGCGATCAGATTATTGGTGGGATCAAAGCCCACCCAGCCCAATTGCGGCAAGAGCGCATCCACCCAGGCGTGCGTGGCATCCGGCGTTGAACGGTCGTGATCTTCGCGGCTGCGATAAAGATAGCCGGAGACGTAGCGGGCGGGAATCTTCACGTGGCGCAGGAGCGCAATCATGGTGTGAGCAAAGTCCTGGCAGACTCCCTTGCCGCTGACAATGGCCTCGTCGATCGGCGAATCGACGCGCGTCGAGCGCGGCTCGTATTCGAAGTAATCGAAGAGCCGCTGATTGAGTTCACGCACCAGGATCAGCGGATCGTCGCGGCGGATGACGCCCATCTGCTTGGCGAGCAGCGTGAGCGCGGGTGTTTCCACCGCGAAGGTGGAGGGCAGAAGCATCTCCGAGTAGTCGCCGGCCTCGACGAGCTGATCGAGCGCGCCCCACGCATCGTGCGACAGCGAGCTGGGCAGATCGGGAAGCGCCTGCTGCTCGACGACCGACTCGGCAACGATGACCAACTGATTGTGCTCGCCGGGAATGTCAAAGTGCTGCACGGTGTTGCCCTGATGGTCGCGATAGCTGAAGACGCGGCAGCGTGGGCTTACGGAGAGAGAATAATTCAGGCAGTGCTGATGGGAGTCCGAACGCGGGTGCATCCGCGTTTCCATGATGCTCTCGCTGATGGGACGCGAGTAGCGAAAGCGCGTAAGATGGCGGATCGAATAAAAATTCATGTTTGTTCCCTTCAACTGGCCAGCGCGGACTGAATCGAGTAATGCACATAATAGCGGTAGATGAGTTCGTGAATGCGCAAACACTGCTCGCGGATGGTATGCAGAAATGCGGCTGTGTCGCCGTTCAGAACTTCGCCGATGGTGGTGTATTCGAGCATGGCGTGCAGCCGACCGATACCGGCAGTCAGCTCCTCCGGCGGCCGGCGGCCGCCAGCGTGTCGTATGGATTCGATGGCATCGCGGATGCTGTCGACGCAGTAGCGGATGGCGTGCGGAAAATCGCGATTGAGAAGCAGAAACTCCAGAATGCGATCGGGAGAGACATCGGCCGTGTACACCTGACAATAGGCTTCAAAGGATGTGCAGCAGCGCAGCAAACCCACCAGCTCAAGATACTGGTAGCCGGCGTGCTCGCGCAGCAACGGATGAAAGAGTTCGGGTTGATAGACCTCAAGCAGCGTGGCGGTCGCGTAGGCCCGCTCCAGATAGCGTCCCAGGCGGATGAACTGCCAACCTTCTCCGTGAATCATGGTGGTATCGCTGACGCCCTTGAAGAGATGAATGCCATCGATCACCGACGAGAGCGCGTCGCCGATGCTGGATGCGAACTGATCCTGTGCCTGCTGCGAATGAATCTGGTGAAAGAGCCGGTTGAGCCGCTGCCACTGTTCGGTTGAAATCTCCTCGCGCACCTGACGGGCGTTCTCGCGCGCGCCATTGATGCAAAAGGTGATGGCGGCGTGATTGAGATTGTCGAAGACCAGCCTGCGCGCCATCGACTCAAGATCGCCATCCCACTCCAAACCCTCCGGCTTGCCCAGCGATGCCACCAGGCGCTGCCATCGTGTCTCTTCACTGGCGCCGCCGGTATCGAGCATCAAGCCCATCGTCACGTCGAGCTGGCGCACAGTATTCTCCGCCCGCTCCAGATAGCGGCTCATCCAGTAAAGACTGTCGGCAACGCGGGATAACATGGTCGTGGCCTCAAAGTGAAATAGTGAATCAGTGAAATAGTGAAATAGTGAATTAGTGAAAAAGCGCGATCCGTGGTTCACTCTTTCACTGATTCACTCGCACAACTTACTCCAGCACCCAGGTATCTTTGCTGCCGCCGCCCTGCGAGGAGTTGACCACCAGCGAGCCTTTTTCCAGCGCTACGCGGGTGAGGCCGCCGGGCACAATGTTCACCTTGTCGCCAAAAAGAATGTAGGGTCGAAGATCCACATGGCGCGGCTCCAGTTGGTTTCCGATCAGACACGGCGCGCGCGAAAAATCCAGCGTCGGCTGGGCTATATAGTTGCGCGGATTGGCCTCGATCGCGCGGGCAAACTCCTCACGCTGCTTGGCCGTCGAATGCGGCCCGATCAGCATTCCGTAGCCGCCGCTCTCTCCCACCGCCTTCACCACTAACTTATCCAGATTGGCCAGCACGTGCTGGCGCTGCTTCACATCGCCTAACAGATAGGTTTCGACGTTGGATAACACCGGTTCTTCATCCAGATAGTACTTGATCATCTGCGGCACATAGGCATAGACTGCTTTGTCATCGGCGAGGCCCGTGCCGAAGGCATTGGTCACCGTCACAT
Organism: Occallatibacter sp.; assembly: GCA_049587335.1. Classification (GTDB taxonomy): domain Bacteria; phylum Acidobacteriota; class Terriglobia; order Terriglobales; family Acidobacteriaceae; genus Telmatobacter. The sequence continues at coordinate 33,768 of JBAVDS010000115.1, forward strand.
TGCCGGCGCGATAGGCGTTGAACAGCCCCGCGCAGCCCAGCGACGAATCGGCACGAAAGACCAGCGGATCGCTGAAGTCGTCATCCACGCGGCGATAGATCACATCCACACGCTTCAGCCCGTCTGTGGTGCGCATATAAACGATGTTGTCGTGCGTAACCAGGTCGCGGCCTTCGACCAGATCGATGCCCATCTGGCGCGCCAGATAGGTGTGCTCGAAGTACGCGGAGTTGAAAACTCCAGGCGTCAGCAGCACGATATTCGGCTCCGAGCGGCCTTCCGGTGCGAGCGAACGCAGTGTGGAGAGAAGTAGTTGCGGGTAGAGTTCGATGGGCCGGACGCCATAGCTCGAGAAGACTTCAGGAAAGGTGCGTTTCATCACCCGGCGATTGGTGAGCATATAACTCACGCCTGAAGGTACGCGCAGATTGTCTTCCAGCACGACAAACTCGCCGCTGTTCAGCCGCAGCAGATCGGAACCGACCACGGCGATATAGATATTGCGCGGCACCTGCAGGCCGCGCATCTGGCGGCGATAATGCTTGCAGCTATAAACCAGTTCGCTGGGAATCACGCGATCATTGAGAATCTTGGCTTCCGAGTAAACATCGCGCAGAAAGAGGTTCAGCGCGGTAATGCGCTGCGTCAATCCGCGCTCGATGCGCGTCCACTCCTGAGCTGTAATCAGACGCGGAAGCAGATCGTACGGGAAAATACGCTCCGTTCCCTCATCGCGCCCATAGACGGTGAAGGTGATGCCCTGCGTCAGAAAGGAAAGATCCGCCGACTGCTTGCGGCGCTGCAACTCCTCGTGGGGAAGACCGGCCAGTGTCTCGGCAAGCGCGCGATAATGCGCGCGAACCTCACCGCCCGGTTCGCGCATCTCGTCGAAGGCCTGATCGAGAGGATACTCTCCGAAGAGCGTTTCCAATTCCAATGGAGGACCAGCGTTCATGGCGGCTTGCTGCTTTCCTTACCGCGAATTCAGGGCGCGGGCAAATCGTCTGGGTACAACAGCTTCGATCCGTCTTGACCCCGTACTTTAGCTTTAGCAGAGAGCTCATAAGGGAGTTGTGAGGAAAAGAAGAAGTATTCGTCCGCCAACCCCATATCGTTATCCAAAGATTAACTTGACAATCGCGGGAACAGAGATAAAAACAAAGGCATACCTCTGCCGCCGAGCTTCCTCTCCGCATATCGGCGCAGACGGTAAATCCTCCGGCCGAGGTCGCCCCCCCATGACATCCAGGCACGCGCGCGCGCACTCTCACCAAGCACTGCACCTCACTTCCAAACTGCAACAGGGCGAAGTCCCAACCCGAAACCCGCTCTCGAAGAACTCGCAAGCCCACCCCGGCGTATCTTCGCTCAATCCACTGTCGCACCGTAACGTGGGTTATCAGCCTTTGCCCCGGCCGATCGGCCTGGCCCCCTATCACTACTCCGTGACCGATAACTTCCCCGACATCGGCAAAAACATTGCAACTGCCAAAAAGATGACCTTCCACGTTCTAGGCGACTCCGGCGGCGTCCTGAATGGGGAGTATCAAACCTTTGTCGCCGAACAGATGATCGCCCACCTCAAGCCCGCCGATCCCTCTTCACCCCAGTTCTGCTATCACTTAGGGGATGTTGTCTATTTCACCGGTATGCATGACGACTATTATGCCCAGTTCTATGAGCCATACTCCGCATATAGCGTCCCCATCCTCGCCATCCCCGGAAATCATGACGGTGAGGTCGACGACCCTTCACAGCAGACTTCGCTCGATGGTTGGGTTGACTACTTCATGCAGACTCAACCCGACGTCGATCCCATCTCCAAAGACGCGCCACGCGTCGGCTTGGATCTGCCCAATGTCTATTGGAGCCTTGACACTCCCTACGCCACATTCATCGGTATGTACACCAACGTTCCAGAGCACGGCTCCATCGACTCAGTCCAACAGCAATGGGTCACCAGCGAGTTTGCTTCGGCGCCTAAGGACCGCGCGCTGATCCTGGCGCTGCACCACCCGATCTATTCATTCGACGTCTTTCACTCCGGCAGTTCGCGCATGGCGGATGTTCTGGAAAACGCCATTCGCGATACCGGCCGCGTTCCCAATCTTGTGCTCTCCGGTCACGTGCACGACTACCAGAGGATCGAGAAGACGATTGGCCCAGCCGGCCCGACGCCTTTCATCGTCTCGGGAAACGGCGGATACCACAATCTTCATCAGATTCACTCCAATCCGGGCGACGTTGCACCCGATACCGGCGCGGTCCTGAAGTATGGCACGGCGAAGGCATGGGGATTCTTGACACTGTCCATCGATGCGCACACCATCTCCGGTGTCACAACTGAAATCGACCGTACTGGCAAGGTCACGCAAGGCGACAAATTCTCCTATCCCGTTGCTCCAGTAATCCTTGAAAATCCCAAGAGTGTTCCCACACTTTAGCTTCGATGGCGGCTATTTCTTGTGAAAATAGCCGTTCAGCCGCGTAGATTCTATTCCCTGTATTCTCGTATTCGAATCACCGCCGACAAAAAGCCCCTGGCCATAGAGCCAGGGGCTTGGTGCATTAGCTGCGACAGCGGATTTAGTTGCTATAGAGCAGAATGCCTGCGGGTTTGTCTTCACTGGCGCTCTCGTCGTCGCTGACCGGACGATAGAAGAGCTGGTTAGAATCGAGGTATACCTCAAGGAAAGCGGGACGCGCGGAGATTTGTCCGCCGATCAGCGCCTCGCTCAACGGGTCTTCAACGTAACGCTGCAATGCGCGGCGCAACGGACGGGCGCCATAGCTGCGGTCGCCGAGGGTCTTGTCGAGAATCCACTTCTTGGCATCCTCGGTGACCGAGATGGTGATGGACTTCTGCGCCAGATTGGCGTTCAACTGCTGAACCAGCAGCTCGACAATCTGCAGCAGATCGGTATCGCTGAGCGCTTGGAAGAGAATCACTTCATCGAGGCGATTGAGAAACTCCGGATTGAAGGTCTTCTTGACCTCCTGTTTGACCAGTTCCTCAACCTTGTCGCTGACAATATCTTCGCGGTCGCTGGCGAAGCCCAGCCCCTGCTTCTTCTGCAGGTGGCGCGCGCCGATATTCGAGGTCATGATGAGTATGACGTTCTTGAAATCGACGGTATTGCCCAGGCCGTCGGTCAATTGGCCATCTTCAAAGACCTGCAAGAGGATGTTGAAGACATCCGGATGCGCCTTCTCGATCTCGTCCAGCAGCACAACCGAATACGGCGAACGCTTGACGCGCTCGGTCAATTGGCCGCCCTCCTCGTAACCCACGTACCCCGGAGGCGAACCGATGAGCTTGGAGACGGAGTGCTTCTCCATGAACTCCGACATGTCGAAGCGGATGAGCGCTTTGTCAGAGCCAAAGAGGAAGTGCGCCAGCGTCCGAGCCATCTCGGTCTTGCCGACACCTGTAGGTCCCAGGAACAGGAAGCTGCCGATAGGTCTCGATGGCGACTTCAAACCCGCGCGCGAACGGCGAATGGCACGCGCCAGAGCGCTGATCGCCTTTTCCTGGCTGATGACGCGCTTGTGCAGCTCTTCTTCCACGCGCAACAGCTTTTGCGTCTCTTCTTCCTTGATGCTGGTGATGGGCACGCCCGTCCAGCGGCTGACCACGTCTTCAATGTCTTCGCGGCCCACGATCCCCGCGGCCGAATCGTCGAGGTGGTATTTGTCCCGCAACCCGCGCAGGCTCTCGCGCTCCTTGCGCTCCTCGTCGGAGTAGAAGCGTGCCTTCTCGAATTCATGATTGGCGATCGCCGAGTCCATGCGGTGCACGATGAACTTGATGCGCTTCTGCACCTCGGTGATCTCTTCCGGCAGCGAGGTCTGGCGCAGCTTGACGCGCGCGCCCGCCTCATCGATCAAGTCGATGGCCTTGTCCGGGAGGAAGCGGTCCGGGATATAGCGATTCGAGTGTGAGACGGCAAACTCGATCGCCGCATCCGTATAGCTGACGGCGTGAAATTTCTCGTAGCGGTCCTTGATGCCGTGGATAATCTTGATCGCATCGGCCTCGTTCGGCGGAGGCACCTTGACGGCCTGGAAGCGGCGCTCCAGCGAGCGGTCCTTCTCGATCGACTTGCGGTACTCGCCTGGAGTTGTGGCCCCGATGCATTGAATTTCGCCGCGGCTCAGCGCCGGCTTGAGAATGTTGGCCGCATCCAGAGATCCCTCAGCCGAACCCGCTCCAACCAGCGTGTGCAACTCGTCGATGAAGATGATGGAGTTCTGATTTTCCATCAGCTCTTTCATGATCGTCTTGAGCCGCTCTTCGAATTGCCCGCGATACTTGGTGCCCGCTACGATCAGCGACAGATCGAGGCCAAGCACCCGCTTCTCTGCCAGAAAACTTGGCACCTCGCCATCGGCAATCCGCTGCGCCAGCCCCTCGACGATGGCTGTCTTGCCAACGCCCGGTTCGCCAATCAGCACAGGATTGTTCTTGGTGCGGCGGCAGAGAATCTGCACCACGCGTTCCAGTTCGCCGTCGCGGCCAACAAGGGGATCAAGCTGACCGTCCATCGCCGCCTGCGTGAGGTCGCGGCTGAACTCGGAGAGCAGGCTGCTCTCGCGCTGACGCTGCTGCGGCTGCGCCTTCTCCTGGGTCACGCGACCCAGCTCTTCACGAATCTGCGCCAGCTTCAGGCCGCGCTCCTGCAAAATCTCCGCAGCGAAGCACTTCTCTTCGCACAACAAGCCGAGAAGCAAATGCTCCGTCCCGATGTGCTTGTGGCCCAGCCGTTCCGCTTCTTCGGCCGCATAGGCCAGCACGCGCTTGCACTCATTGGAAAGCGGCAGATCCACCGAGGTCGAGACCTTCTCGCGGATAGTGGTGTGGGTTTCAATCTGCTTGCGAATCGATTCCACCGAGGCGTGCGAACGCAGGAATCGATTGGTCAGTGCCTTGTCCTCGCGCAACAGGCCCAGCAGCAGGTGCTCGGTCTCGATATAGGGAGAGCCAAACTGGCTGGCCTCATACCGTGCAAAGAAGATTACGCGCCGCGCCTTTTCCGTATAGCGTTCGAACATGAGTCTCCCCCTGATACGGGCTATCGGCTGGAGTGGCCGTCCGCTTCACTTGCCGGCTTCAGCCCACCTGCACGCGCCCTGCTCTGAACTTCGCCGCCGGGAGCCTGTGGGAAAGTGCTTCAGCCCCGAGCAGCTATTTTGGATGGTTCCGAGCGCTCTTTCGCCCTCTTTCTCCCTCGACCTCGCCCAGCCGAAGAGAGTTCCATCCTGCCCTTTTCCACCTGAGAGGGAGAAAAAACACTCATTCCCAGGCGCCTTAAACTATTAGACTCAACCACCAACCGAAACGGCGCTTTTTTCGCCCCAAACACTCTCAAGATGAGTGCCCGTTCATGGAGTATACGCGGCCAGCCGGCCACTCTCCAGGCGCCCAGCTTCGAGTTTCAAGATTCGCGTGCATCGCGCCGCCAGGTCAAGGTTGTGCGTCACAAGAATCGAAGTCAAGTTGTGCGTAGCGTGCAGCCTTTCAATCAGGCCGAAGACACGCTCTGAAGTCGTGCCGTCCAAGTCGCCGGTGGGTTCGTCGGCCAGCAGCAGCCGAGGGTTGTTGACCAGTGCGCGGGCCAGCGCCACGCGCTGCTGTTCTCCGCCGCTCAACTCGCCCGGCCGGTGGCCGCTGCGATCCTCCAGGCCCACTTCGCCGAGCCACTTCGCCGCCGCATTCAGCGCATCCCGCTTCCCTAAGCCACGCGCCAACAATGGCATGGCGACATTCTCCAACGCTGTAAACTCCGGCAGCAGGTAATGAAACTGCCAAACATAACCGATCTCACGATTGCGAAAGACCGCTGCCTCTTGCGCGGAGAGCTGGACTACATTGACCGAGGCGCAAGTGACCGTTCCAGCGGTGGGCGCATCCAGCGCGCCCAGAATGTGCAAAAGTGTGCTCTTTCCCGCGCCGGATTGGCCAACGATGGCGACCATCTCTCCCGCGGCAATCTCAAGGTTCAGACCTCTAAACAAGGTCAATGCGCCACGCGCGGTCGTGTATGTCTTTTCAAGATTCTCTATCTGAATGATGGGCGCGCAGGACTCCTGGCTCCGCGCGGGGTGGAGATCCTGACTGGCAGCCGCTGAAGAGGGTTGAATCATCCGGTTCTGCTCATTTTACCGTGCTGCGCTTCAATCCTGGCGTCAGAGGCCGTTCCAAAGGTAATCGGCGGGGGATTGGAGAGGATGGAATCTCTCAAGAACGGCAGAGCACAGAAACAAACTCCGCCTCGCGTCGAAATCCTCGCTGATTACACAGCACTTACAATCCGCTCCGGCTATGCAGGCGCGATGGATTGGCCATTCGAAGTTACTTCCAGTAAGATTCTAGCCAGAGAATCCATGAATCGCATACCCACTCTTGACGGCTGGCGTGGCGTCGCAATCCTCCTGGTAATTGTTTCTCATCTTCAAACATCCCTTCTCGGACATCTCTATCGCGGCTATAGCTGGATGGACGTTGGCCAGCACGGCGTGGAGATCTTCTTCATTTTGAGCGGATATCTGATCACGACCTTGCTTTTGGAAGAAGAAAAGATCAACCTGAAACGCTTTTATCTGCGCCGCTTCTTTCGCCTGATGCCCTGCGCGTGGGTTTATCTGCTGACCCTGGCTGTCATCGCGCTGGTCACGCATTCCCATAGCATCGGCAAAGACGTATGGCCATGCCTTTTCTTCTATCGCAATTATTATCCTCCTGAGAGCGCTGCCAATGTGCTGACCGGGCACTTCTGGTCGCTTTCGCTGGAAGAGCAGTTCTATCTGTTTTGGCCGCCGCTGCTGTTTGTGATCGGCAGGCGGTGGGCTTGGAAGTTGGCCGCGTTTGGAGCCATCGCGTGTGCGGTCTATCGCTTCTATCATTGGAACAATTATGACTGCAACGATCCGCTACTGCTCTCTCATCGCTCCGAGGTACGTGTCGATGCTCTATTCGTAGGATGCACGCTGGCATTTCTGTTGAAGGACCTCCGGGTCCGCGCCTGGATTCTGCGCTTCGGCTCCGCGCTTTTCTGGCTCTGCATTCCGGTTCTCGCCTGGCATTTTTACCGCTTTCAAAGGCTGCTTCCGCTCAGCGAAGCTCTGGTGGTGGCAACCATGATCGCCTGCACCAGCGTCAATTTCAGATCACTCGCAGCCAAAGCACTTGAATGGAAGCACCTGAAGTTTATTGGGCTGATCTCCTACAGCCTCTACGTGTGGCAGCAGCGGATGCTCTTTATCTCTCAATGGCAGAGACAAGGCGCAGTGTTTCTGCCTCTTGTTGCCATCGGGAGCTACGGGCTGATCGAGCGGCCATGCATCCGGCTCGGCCGCCGTCTGGAACAGGCGCTGCAAAGCCGCAATACGCGACTGGGCGAAGAAGCGGAAACAGCAGAGCCGGCAACGCCCTGACCTACTTTCAAAGTCAATCTGGAAGCGTCAGCGCGAAGGCCACTCTTCGACGACAATGCCGAGGTCATTGAGCTGCTGGATCACTGCTTCGACATTGCGCCGGAGCTTTGGGCGGTCTTTGGGAGCGGCCAGCGGCGACTCGGCCACGGCGATCACGCGGCCATAGCGCCATGCGCCGGCCGGCAAAGCGACCAATGCCTGAGGCAGGTCGGCGGGACGCAGCGGAAGCTCCTGGCGGCGGGCTGCATCGGGGCGCAACATGGTTCCCTGGCCGAGCGTGCTGGGGTTGGCGTCGGCAAGGAGGATGCGCAGGTTGAGAGTATCGGCGCCGACAGAGAGAAAGGGATTGGCCCAAGCTCCCGGCTCACGCACGTCCACGTACATACTCTTGGTGGGCAGCGGAATCTGCTCCAGCGCTGCACGCTGCCGGTCGAGCAAAGTTGCCGTAGCCTGAGCCTTGTGCTCGGCGTTGACCGCGTTCTGGGCGACGCCGGCGACTGCCTGCTCTTCCTTGTGGCAAGCGGCCAGGGTCACACCCATTAGAAGGGCCAGGGCCGCCAATCCTCTGAATCTGAAGCTCCGGATCACCTGACAAGGATAACAGGATTGACCTGGTTGCGAAGCGGTTTGGGAGAGAGTCTTTACCTGCCGATCAGCCCGCGCGCGATAGCATCGAGGATGCCGTTGAGAAAGTTGATCGACTCCGGCGCACAGTAGCGGCGGCCAATCTCCAATGCCTCATTGATGACAATGGGAAAGGGCGTGCCCTCAAAGCCCAGCATCTCGCCGACGGCCATGCGCAGCAGATTCCGGTCGACGGCCGGCATCCGCTCCAGCCGCCAATGCTTGGAGTTGGCAGTCAGCAGCTCATCGATCTGCTCCCGATGCGCGACCGCTACGCGGAAGAGGTCTTCGGCAAAGCCGCAGACTTCAGGATCGACCTCATCGCCGGCCTTCCAGAACGTGGCGCGCACCTGCTCCGGCGTCTGCTTGCCGATGTCCGCCTGATAAAGCATCTGCATGGCCAGTTCGCGCGACTTGCGGCGACCCGCTCCATGATGCTGCCCGGGAGTCAATTCGCGCCGCCTTCCGCCAATTTTCGGCCCAGACTGACCATCTCGATCGCCGCGATGGCTGCCTCAAAGCCCTTGTTGCCGGCCTTGATGCCGGCGCGGTTGAGCGCCTGCTCCAGCGTCTCGCAGGTCAGCACGCCAAAGCTGTGTGGAATGCCGCTCTCCTGCTGCGACTGGCCAATGCCGCGTGCCACCTCGTTGTAGATCGCCTCGTAATGGGCGGTCTCGCCGCGCAGCAAGCATCCCAGCGCAATGATGGCGTCTGCCGATTTACGGGCTGCTACCGTGCGCGCGGCGGCGGGAATCTCCCATGCGCCGGGAACGCGGATGACTTCGATCTCGCCGCGCCGGGCGCCGCTGCGCAGCAGTGCATCCAGCGCGCCTTCCAGCAGCCGTTCGGTAATCACCGCATTCCAGCGGGCGGCAATAACGGCAAACTTCATGCCCTCCGCCGAGAGGTCGCCCTCTATCGCCAGCGGCTTGCCTTTGACCGGATCCGTCCACGCCCAGAAGCTGAAGGCGAAGCCCTCTTCCGGCTCGACGGTGAAGAGACTCGACTTCCAGTGAGTCTCCGTGATGGGAGTGAGACGCGCGAGCGCGGCATCTCCACCCTGCGCGCGAAGCCACGCGGCGGCAGCCTGATGCACGGCGTCGAGCGCGATCACCTCCACCAGAATCTCCGCGGTCGCGGGAAATTGGCCGTCAACAAACTCCAGATTGCCCAACGGGGCCAGAAACGCTGCGCCTTGACTGTTTTCTTCGTGCCAGCCTTTGCCGGGCGCAAATCCCAGCGCGGAAAAGAAGCTCGCGAGCCGGTCATAAGCTGCCCGGCTGCCCGCTGGACGAAGGAAGGAAATCCCTTTGATCATTCCTTGATTCTATCGTGCAAGAGCGGGTTGGGAAGCCAGCACGCCGGCAACGCGAAGGCGGCCAGAAGTTCGTGATCTTCCATCGTCATTGCTCCGCCCTCGGCGCGATGAGTCGCACACGCTGAATGCGTCAGAAAACAAGTTGGGCAAACGCGTAGGGCCTGTTCACACGACCCCGATGGATGGTGTCGTATGAACAGGCCCGGAAGTCAACGATGCAATTGCCGCTAGGTTGTGGCGCGCGGCTTGACGGCAATGGCCGTGGCAGGAACCACCGTCACGCTTCCCGGTCCAGAAAACTGGCAGCCTAAATCGAGGCCTCCGGCGGAGATGGGCGTGCAGGCAGGCAGGTTGGGGCTGATCTGCTCCGTATCGGCATGAGCCGGATCGCTCGAGACCAGCGGCACGCTGATGTAGTGGATCTTGTTGTCGCCCGCCGTGGAGACAAAGAAATACTGGTCGTCCGGACTAAAGGCGCCGGCGAGAGGCGCTGTAATCGCGCTTCCGCCAACCAGCGGCAGATAGTTCAGCGCTCCTTGTGTGCCGCCTGCGCTTTGGGTATACGGCTTCGGCTCGTAATAGGGCAGTTGCGCACCTGCCGTTGAACCGGTGTAGGTAATAAAGGCGAGATTGGAGGCGGGCGAGGTCACCACCTGGTTGACCGCAGTCGCGTTCACTTGCGAGTTCGGGATGGAGATCGACGCAATCAGCGCAGGGTTTGTGGCGAGCGGCGCGGTCAGCGTCTCCACCTGATTGGGAGCCGTACCGGTGGTTTTCTCCGCGCACGTGGTCGTCGGAATCGTAACGCCAATGTCGCTGAGCGTGATCCCGCCTCCGGCAAGAGCTGCGCCCAGAATATGCTCTCCATCCGTTGTAGCTGCCAGCACATCGGTCTGCTCCGCAAGCGAATCGCTCTGCGGATACAAATTCAAGCTGGAGTAATTGCCAACCGTGCCGGTCGGACACCAGGTGTGAGCCACGGTATTGAAGCCTGCGCTGCCGCTCAGATAGGCGCCGACGCTAGGGATGGTCACCGCCAGACTCGTAGAGCCGCCGGTGCTGGTGCTGGCACTCAGGTCCTGGGTGACCCAGCCGGTATTTTGGTTGTAAACGTACAAGGTGTCCGTGTGTCCGGTGATGCCCGCCGCCGCGTTGTTCAACGCCGCACTGTCGGTGATGTAGAGCGTCTTCGAGTCGGGAGTCCAGGCAGCGGCGCTGCCCATGCCGGCAAAGGTAGAGGAAACGCCGGAGGTGGGGTTATAGAGATAGAAGCGATGGAGCTGCTGGTCGTTGATGAGCATCAACTGGTTATCGGGCGCCACAGCCAGCACCACGCCCGGAACGGCAGGATCCACTTTGGAGACCGAGCTGGAGAGAGTGCTGAAGACCATCAGCTCGCGGGCGGAACCTAAGTAAATGGTGTCACCCGCCTCGTCCATCATCATGGAATTGGGTACATAGGGCAGACGAATTGTGGAGCCGACCGTTCCTGTCGTACCGGCGAACAGCTCGACGGGAATCATGTATTGCGATTGTCCGGGAGCGGAGAACCAAAGGTAGTTGCTGGCCGCACCCTTCGTGGTGATGTTCACGGGATTCGAGGAGAGTGGCAAGCCTGTGCCGAACAAGCCCAAATCATAGACCGGAGCAAAATTGCATGAAGACGGCTGGCAGATGGCATAAACCGATGCCTGGCCGGGAAGGGTGACGGAGATGGCGCCCGAAGCGCCCGCCGTGATGTCGATCGGATCGGTGGACTGGTAGTCCAGTTCCATACCGGTGATGGGCTTTCCCTGGGTATCGAGGACAGTCGTTTTCAGATTCTGCGTCGTACCTGGATTGATAATTCCCGATGTGCTGCCGTCTTCCAAAGTCAAGGTGATCGATTCCGGCGGGCAGGTGGAGAAGAAGCCGGCCGATGAACCCGATCCGGCGACCGAGGCGGTGATGGGCGTGGTGCCCGGCTGACCGGCGGTGATCGTCACCTGATTGGTAGTGGTGTTGGTGGCAAGGTTGGCGATCGACGAGTTGCCCACTGAATAGTTGAACGTGCCCAGGGCCGCAGTGCAGTTGGGGATTGAAGTAACCCCGGCAGGCACTCCACCGGAGCAGGCATAGTTTCCACTTGCCACAACCGAGGCGGGCGCACACAACACCTGCTGCACATTGTTGGGGCCGGCAAAGCAGGCCTGCCCGTCAAGCACGGTCGACTGTCCCTGTGAAAAGCACTGCTGAGCGTTCAGGGAGGGCAGAGTCGACTGCGTGACCAGGGTGATGGACGTCACCTGAGCATGAACGAAGATCTCCACCGGATTGGAGACTACCGACTGCGCGGAGGCCGTGACATAAGCCGTAGCGTACGGCAGGCCGCCGGTTGTAGGCACCACGGACGGCGGCGAACAGATGGTGTAATTGGCAATGCCGCCGCCGGTATTCCGGTTCCACGTGCCGGCACAGATGTTGCCGCTCGGCGAGATGTCCACCAACTGATTGTTCGTGGTGCCGTACGTATACGAAGACGGCGCGGTGGCGATGTCATTTTTGCACGTATAGGCAAGAGGGTTGGACATTTGCTTCGTCTGTCCATAGGCCAGCGAGATGCCCGACGTCACCGGGGACAGAGTGATCGAAGTGATGTCCGATATCTTTGTTCCGTAACCCAAGCCATTGCAGTAGTTCGCACCCGGATTGCGGGTGCATCCTGAGATCGAAATCCCGGTTGGAATGGCCAGACACAACAAACAGGTAAGCGTCAAAAACCGCCGCATGAATCCTCCCCGCCCCGCTTTATCAAACCGCGAAACGGTCACTTCCGAAGCCGTCGGAAAAACTGGGTTATGGCAGAGTTCCCATCGCCGCCACCCCCATCGCCGCCATTCAGGAGCCTTCCCATCAAGAAAGCCCGCAAACTGACGCCAAATGTGGCTGCAGTGATTGGAATCGCGCACTCTGGAGCGGACATCCAACACGCCCAAGCGGGCCATATCTCCGGAAAAATCCGCTCAAATGACCGGCTGCGGTGGCACACTCCTGCATGCTACCGGTCGGCAAACTTATCTTGAATCTCCAAAGGAGAGTGTATCAGGACGGACCGGCTCCCGGCAGCAACTCCACCGAAAAGCGGAACTTCCCTCTTCCCCGCTCCCATAGTAAAGACTTGCGTTTCAAGAAATGGCGAGCAAACCTGAGCCGCTTTCAGCCGAAGATCTCCGCGCCGCCCCACTCCTCGAATCGGGGATCGTTCTCGATCCACACGCCCCGTCCTTCAAGGGCAGATTCATGCTAATCATCCAGCAAGCTGTCAAGCAAAATCGAGCGCGAAGAGCAGATCGATACCATTTGAGTTTGACCATCCTGAAATGAATTTGAATTTTCACAAAAAACCGCTTGACACAAAGTAGCTTCAGGGACAGACTTGAAGATGGGTGGGTTTCCCCGATGTTCGATCAAATTGCCTGAACAAAGGCAGACGATCCTAAGCAATTTCTCCTGAATTTTCCCCATGAGGCCCTCCGAAGCTGGATACAGAGCCTCAGAAATAATCGAAGCAAGTTGTTCTTGCCGCCTTGGAAAGATTTCATGCCACGGCACAGGAGAGTTGCGACTCATTTCGGACTTGCTTGGATTGAAAAGCTCAACGTACATTGACTCGCCTCGAATCCTCCTGATTTGTTCCCGGCGAGCTTATTCAACAGAGCAACCGAAGGATTGGGACTGGAGTTGTATCATGGGTCAAATTAAAGAATGCGGCGTACGGAATCGTCTCTCTTCCGGTCGTACAAAGAATCAGTTTGAATTCGGTCCGGCAGGACAGAGTGATCGCAGCAAATCTTCTCGTATCGAGACGGATGGCGCCAGGGTGAAGCGCCCCAGCTTTGCCGAAGACTTCATGCTCGAACATTCTCACGCTGGCTTGCTGATTGCCATCATGGGGAGTGCTGTTCGTTATGGATCAGCTCCGGCAGAGCCGCTCCATCCAACACAGTATTATGGATTCCCTTCCTGATGCATTTGAACTTCAGTTGCCTTGAACTTGGCGAAAGACAAGAGGAGGCGAAATGGGTTGCTCAATCTGTGCAAGCTTGGAAAGAGATTATCTCGTCCGGCTCGGAGAGTACATTGAGGCTCGCTCTTCGGTGGGTTTTCGGTTCAGCACAAAGCTGGCAGCCCAGGCAAACGTCGAGATGGAGCGCGCCCGGTACGAATTGGAAGAACACCGCTCTGTCTGCACCGTGGCCCTTGCATTCCCTGTGCATGTGCCGCCTATTCCAATCGCGGCACACAGCGCCTCGGCAACTCTCCGGCCCGTCGCAGCTTAGGATTGCTCGAAGAGACGCGATCCTCGCTTGCCGTTGAGAGCGCAAGGTCGCTTCCGAGCAAATCCTCGTGCGTAAGGATGGGAGATTTGCTCGGAGGAGTCGCGCGAGCTGGCCCTAGGCTGTATCGACTTATACTGGCACGACAGTATAGGTCGATATAGGCCTAGATTGCAGCGGCGTGAATCGCAAGCAGCTTTTCCAGTAGCGGCTTCAGGAGTCTCAGGTCCAATGCATTGGCGCCATCGGATTTTGCGTTGGCCGGATCGTCGTGAACTTCCAGAAACAATCCATCGATTCCCGCGGCTACCGCGGCCCGCGCAAGCAGCGGAATGAACTCCGGCTGCCCGCCGCTTACCCCACCGGCCGCCGAGGGCTGCTGCACCGAATGCGTTCCGTCAAAGATCACCGGGGCAATCTGCCGCATCACCGGCAGCGAGCGGTAATCGACAACCAGTGTGTTGTAGCCGAAGCTGGCCCCACGTTCGGTGAGCGAGATGCGGTCGTTGCCGGTTGAGCGGACCTTCTCGACCGGATGGCTCATATCCCAGGGCGAGACGAACTGGCCCTTCTTGATGTTGACGGCGCGGCCCGTCTGGCCGGCGGCAACCAGCAGATCGGTCTGGCGACAAAGAAAAGCGGGAATCTGTAGTACATCCACGGCCTCGGCGGCGACGGCGCAGTGAGCCGGCTCATGGACATCGGTCAGCACCGGCAGGCCGGTATCCTTCGCCAGACGTCCCAGAATGCGCGTTCCCTCAACCAGCCCGGGGCCGCGATAGCTCTTGACACTGGTGCGGTTGGCCTTGTCGTAGCTGGCCTTGAAGATGAATGGAATGCCGAGATCCGCCGTGATGCGCTGAATGGATTCGGCGAGCCGGCGCAGATGGCCTTCGGACTCGATGACGCAAGGACCGGCGATCAGGAAGAGCTGGCCCTCGCCCACATGCACGGGACCGATTTCAAAAGAGTGGCTCACGAAGCCGATTTTATCCTGATCGAGCGCCGGTAGACCGGTTTCGGAAGCGCCAGAGCCGATTTCGCCACAAAACTTTACCGGAGGCGACGGCAGCGATACAATCTGAAAGGAAGCCGAAGTAGCTCAGTTGGTAGAGCAGCTGATTCGTAATCAGCAGGTCGTCGGTTCAAGTCCGACTTTCGGCTCCATAAAAATCAATAACTTACCTTGTTCATATTTACGCGGTGCGCCGCTAATGTTCCGTGCGTTGATTGCGTTGCTTGAAGATTCAGGCTCATGAGCGTTGGTAGACCATGGCGCTCTTTACATTTGCATGGCCGATTGCGCCATCACAGCCTTTCAATTTCCGGACTGCTTTTGAGGAAAGAGCCTTCAAATTCTTTGGATAGCGGGTTCGAGGCCCCGTTACAGTCACATTTGACAGACTTCGATGCTATCGCGCACGTAGGCTACTGAACAAAGGTCGTGATGCTCTGTGCAGGAAGCAGATAGGTGAAGGTTCCGTTCGCCACCGTCACCGGAGTGAGTTGCGCCATACTGGCGCTGGCCGATGTCTGATAAGGCGTCAGGGAAGTTACCGTCTGATTCTGGATCAAAAACGGCTGGCTCTGAGCGGTTGTTCCCAGGTTCAGCGCAACGATGACAATACTTCCGCCGCCGTGATAGGCGGTGACATACACACTGCCGCCTCCAGGATTATAGGTTGAGTTCGAGCGGGAGTAACCAGGCCGCACAAACTTGGAATACTGACCGAGCGCATAGCCATAGAAAGTGGGATTGCCGTTGCTATCGATCAGGCCGGTATTCGTAACGCCGCCGCCTGGATTCCAATCGGCCACCCACCACCACACATAAGCGTTATAGTCGGCTACCGCCATCGAGTCGTTGATCTCTTTGGCCGCCGCAAGAGCATCTGCAATCTCCGGCTGCGCTCCCGTTGGCGTCAAATAATGTTCCGTCATCCACACATCCTTGCTCTTGTTCTCGGCGTTGGTGTAGTAGGTAGGCGACGTCCCATAAAGGTGTCCGGCAACAATCGAGATATTTCCAGCAGCATTCGTATCATTCAGGGCGGGATCGGAAAGGCCGGTATTAAAGTTCGCGGATTCCGGCATGATGAGTTTGGTAGTCAGCACCGACGAGTTGTTGGCCACCCAGGTGTCCATCTGCCCTCCGGTCCATACGCAAGACTCATAATCTACGTTCTCATCCGGCTCGTTTTGCATTGAAATCCCGTACAAACTCACGCCACCATTCGCCATATAGGTGACAAAACTCTCCAGATAGCTGGCGTAATTGGCATAATCTGCGGTATTCAACGAACCACCCCACAAGGCATCCGTGCCGTTGGAGTTTGGCGGATTATTGTTATAGAGAACGCCCTGGGTGTTCGTCTTCCATGCTGCCGGCGGCGTCCACGGCGTAGCGAAGACAAGGACATCCGAACCAGCCGCTTGCGCCGCCTTGGCGTTGGCCAGTTCCGTGCCCCAGTTTGAAGAGCTGCCTGTTGTCGAACTGGGGTCGATGCGCACACGGAGAATGCTCAAGCCCAGTTGATTTGCACCAGTGCCGAAGAGCGTGTTCGCCTGTGCACCGCTCAGTTCCGGCATCCATGCCGTGGAGCCGCCGAAGCCGCGAATCGTCTGCTTGGAAGACCCGAAATCCACGGTAGCAGTGTTGGCAGCAAGGACCGTCAGCGTCGCTGTAGGGGTTGCCGTCACGTAGTCAACCGTGTCCGTGGGTGTGAAGGTGGCATTCAGCGTGAAGTTCCCGGCCGTAGACTCCACGGTTCCCGCAGTTTGCGCATAAGCAAAGCTGCCTGCCACGCCGTTCGCGCTCGCATCCAGTTGAGAGGAACCCAGCGCCGATCCAACGACTAGAGCGCTTGGCGCCCATGTAATACTGGGCGTCGCCTGATTCACCGTCAATGTCACGCTGCCGGTTGCGCTGGTATAGTCTTTGGTGTCTGAGGGCGTAAAAGTAACTGTAAGTTTCTGAGTACCGGCCGTCAGCATGGCGCCTGCGGCTGGCAAGTAAACGAAGGTTCCAGCCACACCGCCTGCTGTTGCATCCAATTGGGCGGAACTCAAGGCCGTTCCATAGGGAATGGCCGCGGGCATCGGCCATGAGATCGTTGGCGTAACTGGACCTGTCGTTGATGTACTATTGCTGCCGGAGGAGCAACCGCAGATTGCAAGCGCAGTGGATAGAAAGACCACTTTCATGTAGGAACGCATCTTCATCAACCTCTCATCTCAGTTTTATGCTCGGTTGCCTATGGATGCTGAGCAACACATGATATGCAGCTACTGCGCTTTGGGAATCACGATATCCGTAATTGAATAAGCCGGGACAGAGACATTGAATACATTCCCCATATCTTTCAATGGGGTCTTGGTTACGTGTCCACTGGTCTTGAGCGTGTCTTGTCCATAGTCGAAGCGTGAGCCGGTGGAAGCAACGTTCTCACCGTCAATCTTCACCTTCACGTCGACTGCATCCTTGCCGTCCTTGTTGATCAGCAAGATGCCGATGCTGCCATCCGTCCGCAACGTGGCATGAACCGCCAGCGTCGGTTTGTTTGAATCAACGGTCAGATACTTGTCGCCCGGACGGAAGGCGACGACGTGCAGCATCTGAATTCCGTAGTAGGCCGGTCCCGGCTGGTTATTCTCATTCAAGAACGATGGAAGATGCAGTTCCATCCAATCGCTGTTGATGGTTCCAGACTCAGCCAGCAGAGCAAAGGCGTCGGCGGCAAACAGCGCATCGACAATTGGATGATCGATCCTCGCCCATTGTATGGAAGACATCTGCGTGAAAGCCACACGCGGAGAATGACCGGCAGGACAATACTTCTTGTCCTCATAAATCACTTCGGAAAAGATCTTGCCGAGTTGCTCTTCCGGTGCGCGAAGCACTGAGTCATCGTCCCTCACCTTGTATTCGGGCCCAATCGTATCCCCCGGTCGCCAGGCGAGCGAAATGAAATCGATACTCTCGCAGGCGGTCTTGAGAACATCGGCATTCCAATCGGGATAGTAGTGGTATTCAATCGGATCAAGCGCCATGGACGCGCCGATCCAGATGGTAGGATCGACTGCCTTCATCGCTTTTGCATATTCAATGACTCGTGCGCCGTAAAATGCCGGAGAGAGATTGGGATTCTTCTTGCGCTTGTCATTTTCCTTCTCGCTTGCTGGATAAGACGCGTGAAGGTCCTCCTCACTATCATGGTGATCGCCATAATAGTCCCCATAATAATATCCGTTCTTGTAAACTTCGCTGCCCACCTCCCAGAGCTTGATGCCCAGCGGCTTGGGATGATTGGCGCGCAACAGGTTAAAGCCGTCGTCGTTGGGCAATGGAGCCTGACTGCGCAACGATGCCCAGTAACCGACGGTCTTCCAATCCTGGCCGGTGCTATCCTTGCCAATCACTCTTGTGTCGTTAGGATTTCCATTGGCATAGGCCACCCAAGCTGCCGCCTCGGCCGGTTCGCCTCCGCCGGTTCCCGCCGCATTGGAGCCATAATTGACAGTGATCACCGCGGTTCCCAGCGCGTCCAGAAACTGCGCCATGTGGCCCATGCTGTTCTCGCCGGGATAAAAGCGTTCCGGTTGCGGATTGATGTTCTCGTACCGCGTACCGGAATTTGTAGCCCAATGATATAGGTCGGGATAGGATCCGTAGCCGCCGGGATACCGCACTGTATAGATGCCGGCAGCGTGAAGATACTGCGTGATGACCGGTTTTGTCGTTCCCATGTCATAGATATTCGTATAGACGCCCAGGGATTCAACCGTCATGACATTGATCGGCTTGGTTGCATCCACGTGAACGCTGGCGGTGGATTGAGCCGCGCCCACCGCAGCCCCGCAGAGAAGAGCGCCTGCCGCCAACCGCGCAGCAGCGCCCTTCCTCTGCGTCCTAAAATGATTCATCAGACTCATGCTCATTTCCTTGCAACTATCATCGGATGCCGGCAAGCAATCGACGCCTTAGAAGTTGTACCGGATACCAATCTCCGCGATGCGCCGTCCAAAGCGGAAATTTGCCTTGCCAAAGTCAGTCGGGAAGGCGTAACCGCTGCTGCCGCTGCCTTGATAGTTCAGCTCATTCCCGGTTACCAGAAGCTCCTGTTCCGTGGGAAACTTGCTGGAAAAGCTGTTATTTGGCCGGTTGATGACATTGAATGCCGAAAGCTGGAACTGCAAGCTCTTTTTCCCACCCAACTGGAGATCCTTCCCCACGCGCGCATCCGCATTGAAGAATCCCGGCGCGTGAATATATGGAAATTCGGCAGGTCCGTTTTCGCCAAACTGCGGCAGACGGAAGCAGTTGACATTGATGTACTGATGCTTCGCCAGACCGGAGCGAGGATCGCAGGTAAGCGCCGGCTGCAAGACGACATCGGGAGTACCAAGATAAGTGATGTTGTTCACGCTATACTGCTGCGGACCGTTGGGATCCGCCACTGGCAGAGTAATATTCCCGCCGAGGCCCAAGTTCGAACTAAGTACGCGTTGCGCATTCGGTCCGCTCTGAATGACGACGATTCCTGAGACCTCCCAGTTATTGGACAATCCGCGAATCAGCCGCCCGCCATGCACCAGAGAACCTGTATTGTATGTGATCGTTCCTTTGCCAACTTGTGACCGGTCATAGGCCAGCGGACCATAGTTAGGCCGGATATTGCCTGAGTCGATCACGTTTCCGGTTCCGTAGGAGCCGAGCACGCCAAGATTTTTCGACCACGTATAGTTGACATCGTACGTGAGGCTTCCCTGCGTCTTGTGGATCGAGGTCTGCAGTGAGTTGTAATTTGAGTACAGAATATGACGCGCCACATTCACTTGCGAGTAGAAGGGATAGGGGCGGAAGTCATTCATGGTGCTCGGTGATATTCCATGCAGACTGACAACCGCGCCCGTGATCGGATCGGGTTGATAAAGAGTACCGATCGGCAGCGCATCGATATTCTCCAGATCGCCCGATGCGCCTTGTTCGTATTGAGTCAGCAGATGGCTGCTCTGACTGCCCTGATAGTTCAACTCAAACAGAGAGGAGGAGTTGAGTTGCTGTGAAATTCCGAAACTATACGTATACGTGAGCGGCTGCTCGGTATCGCCAGCAGTCAGTCCAAATCCCACGCCGTCGGTAGCCCCCTGCGTTCCATTGCCCGCGCCCACATTGGCAAACTTTGCCAGTGCGGGAATATTCTTCAACAGCAAGCCGCCTCCGCCGAGAGTCGCATAGCTCTGTCCCTGCGCCGTAGCCTGCTCCTGATTCACATCGTTCCATGCATCATGGGAACGATAGGCTCCGATACCGCCCCTGATAATCGTCTTGCCGTTGCCGCGCAGATCGTAGGCAAGGCCGAAGCGCGGAGAGAAAAACGCCAACGTGGAACCGGCGCCAGAGTTGGGAATGCTCTTGTCGAGAGCGTGCCATGTATAGCCCGGATTCACGGTTGTGGAATTAATCACAACCGCTCCATTGACGATCACCGGCGCCGCAGCCTGCTGCGCATAGAGACCCGGCTTCCAAACCGCCATGCCCAGGCCATGCGCATCCTGCCAGGGGCCGACATGACCCAGACGGAAGCCGATGTCCAACGTCAATTTCTTGTTGTACTTCCAAGAATCGGTTACATAGCTGTCAACCGTCCAGTAGTAAAGATCACTGTTGGTTTGAAGATTGTACTGGCTGAACTGCCCAATTTCACCCTCGAAAAAGCTGGCCAGATAGTTGCCGGGAGTTGGATACGATGTGCCATCCGGCTGCTGCAAATTTCCCGGTCCGTTGTTCGGCCCGACGTAATACTGCCCGATCTGGCCGTTAGAGGCGACATCAAGGTCGGTTTCATTGCATGTGGTGCGCTCAATGTAGAATCCGGTCTTGATGGTGTGCGTCTTGAAGACTTTGGTCAGATTGTCACCGCCATTGGGAATGAACTTGTGTTGAAAGATGGGCGAGGAGTAATCGGGAAAGAGCGCCAGCGGCAGGCCGTCATAACCATAGTCATCGAGCTGTGGATATTGAACGGTGTTATAAATCCCCTGATAGGGATATCCAATCGTGCTGCTCAGGTCAACGCCTTTTTTGCCGATTTCATTGCCGCCAAGATTGAGGTTAACACCGGCGAATATCTCATTGGTCAAGGAGTTGGAGAGCACCTGCGTGAAGTTGAGGGAGGCGGCGTGCGAAAAGTCCTGGCCTAGAATTCCATCCGGGGTATCGATCTCGCCGAAGGGCTGCTGAGGAGAATAATAAATCTGCTGCGGGTTGCGGCTGCTTCCGTGCTGGAATCCGTAGGTGACGTATAGTTTGGCGTTGTCGGAGAACGCGTAGTCGACGCGTGTATGAAGTTGAAATGAATCGTTATTTTGAAGATTGACTTTGGAATAGTTGTAATAGTTGCCAAAGTTGTTAAAAGGCGTTCGATTGGGCAGAGGAACCAGGTTGTTCATGATCGCCGCCGCGCCCGCATCGAGATCTTTGTTGGGAATCTGATTGTTCGAGATTGTGGTGCCGCTGACGGATTGACCGCTGGCGGGATTGCAGATGTTGACATACAGTGCAAGCGCGGAGCCTGCGGCCGGGTTGCAACTGGCGCCATTATCCGGGATGCCAAAGTAATTCGACAGCTCGCTCGCGCTGAAGTTGCCATTGCGCATATTTTGCGTGGGAAGAAGCGCATAGATGGTGGCAGCTTCAGCGCTGCCGTACGAGTAGACTTCGCGCTGCGCATAGTCTTCACTGCTGGCAAAGAATACCAGCTTGTTGTTGTGGTTAAGATTGGTTCCCGGAATTTTTACCGGGCCTCCGATATTGCCTCCAGGATAGATATAACGATCCTGCGGCTTTGGATCGTTGTCATACTTACTGAACCAATCCTGAGTATTCATCTGATACGTGCGGCCATAGACATAAAGGCTGCCGTGATACTCCGATCCGCCGGACTTACCGACAGCATTGATGACAATCGGCCCCTTGGCGCTGTCGGCGCCGAAGTTCGAAGTCTGAACGCTGACTTCCTGGACGTTATCCATATTGATCACCTGATCGGTGAGAGCCTCGCCGCCGGGATCGGTGATATTCACGCCGTCACTCACAATGGAGATGCCTTCAGGCGTCGATCCATTGGCGGAGTAGCTGCTGATCTGGCTGCCGACCTGGCTGGGATCGGGCGCCAGGTTATCCGCGCCTGCGCCTTGCGCAACCTCCGAGAAGCCGGGAAGAATCTTGATAAGCTCGGTGGCGTCGCGTCCCTCGACGGGCAGATGCTTGATGTCATCCGCGGTAATGAGAACGCTGCGTTCGCCACTGGTCAAGATGGTGCTCGGTGCGGCCGTGACGGTGACCGTCATTTCCACTGATCCTATTTCCAGCTTGATGTTCGTCAAATTGAGCTGGTCGGCCGGATGCAGCACAATGCCATTCTCCTCGAACAAAGCGAAGCCCGCATGCTCCACGGTGATCGAGTAAGTAGCCGCGGGAATCGCGGTAAAGCTGAAGTATCCCGACCCATTGCTGATCGTCTCGCGATGATCCTTGGAGGCTTCATTCGTCAGCTTGATCTTTGCGTGCGGCACAACCGCGCCTGCCTGATCGTAGACAAAGCCCGATAGGGTTGCCGAAATGGTCTGTCCGCGGCCCGGCGACGGAAAGACAGCAAGCATCAGCGCCGCAAGAAGCAGAGTCCAAAATCCGAAAGACAGCTTTGTTTTATTTTCAGCAGCCATGTTCGCAGCGTGATCGCTATCTGCAGCCAGGAAGATTCCATGTGAATCCATCGCGTCAATTCTCCGATTTCTCATCTTGCTCTCCGAGTCCTTGTATGGCGGCCATCGCAAAACCGGTGGCCGCCTGGAGCACTTTTTCCTATTTGTTGACCGTCAATGTGAACTGCAATGTTTGCGTAGGCGGAGGATTGGGAACCTGGTTGGCAGAACTGATTGTCGCCGTGACCGTAAAGGTCGATGTTCCCACTGGAGTGCTGAAGGCCGTACCCGATGAGCCGCAGCCATTGATTCCCATCATGCCGATTCCGAGCAAGAGAAGCAGAATCGCCGTCCAGCGCCCAACAGCGCCGCAGGCAAGCCTTGCGCCTCTCAGCCTGAAACCGAGAATCGCACCAGGAATCAGCAGGCTGAGTCCCAAGAGCGTCTCCAGGACTGGACGTCCGGGCATATGAGGAATGCCTGCAAAACCCGCTGGAGATGGCGTGATCGGCGGCGGCTGATTGATGACTACCGCAAGGGATACCTGCTGCGTCGGATAAGCCACACCTTGATAGGTGATGAACTGCACAAAGCCCGGAGTGAAGGAGCAACTGGCGTACTTCGGCAGTCCGCTGCAGGCCAGACTGACGGTGTTGGGACCGGTCCCCAAGCCAAAGCCGGCGATCGAATTGAATGTCAGAGTGACCGGCGCGCCGCCCCCGGTAATGTCCAGCGAACTGGAGGTCATGGTGATGGTCGGACCGGAAACCAGCAGCGAGACCGCCGATGGAGAACTCGACCCTGTGAAGTTCGAGTCGCCGCTATAAACCGCCGTGATATTATAGCTGCCCGCAGTCAGGCTGGAGGTGGTGAAGCTGGCCTGTCCCGCGGCGTTGACCCCACCTGAGCCGAGCGCGGTATTGCCATTCATGAAGGTGATCGTGCCGGTCGCTCCCGGCGCGGAGACGCCGGCGCTGAATGTCACCGCTTCGCCAACGTTAATGCTGAGCGGATTCGTCCATAGCGGAGACGCTGCAATGGTCACCACCGATGTCGCCGTCGACGCGGCATTGATGGTAAAGCTGAGCGTATTCGAGGTGCTGGAGGAATTCTTAGAGTCGCCGCTGTAAATGGCGGTGATCTTACTGACTCCGCCAGGCAGATTGTTGAAGGTGTATGAAGCAGTGTTATTTGTTAGAGTCTCGATCGGCGTCTGCGGAACATTGTTCAGATAGAAAGTAACGGTTCCCGTTGGCGCACCGGTCGATGCTGCGTTGGGTGTCACGGTCGCGCCAATCGTTACCGCCTGTCCATAAGCCGGCGGACCGGTTGGTGAGATGACGGCAATGACAAGGGTGCTCACGGGAAGACTTGTGCCAACCCCTGTGAACACCAGGCTGCTGCTGTTCAGCGCATTGGCTGAGAAGGTAAGGGTTTCACTTTGGACACCCGATGTCTGGGGCGTGAAGGTTGCTGCCACCGTGCAATTTGCTCCGGGGTTGACAGATCCCGCCGCACAGGAAGAGGAATTCTGAAGGGCAAAGCTGGCCGCGCCAGTTCCCGATGCGGTGTAGTACGGCGAGTTGAGTGTCAGCGCAGTCGTGCCGCCATCGGTGATGTTAGCCGCGATGGAGGCGCTCGTAGCAAGCGCATTCACATTGCCGAAGTTGATCACACCCGCGGAGCGATTCCCTTCCGCAACACGCCCATCGGTTGCATCCGCCGCGTAGACATTGCCGGCGCTGTCGAGAGCAATCGCATTCGGCTTGGCAACCACGCTGCCCAGCGTCGACTGGAAGTTCTTGTTCAACACTCCATTGATGCTTGGAATCCGGTAGATCAGTCCCGCGCCGGCGTCGTTCACATAGAGGCTGCCGCCAGCATCCACGGCCACACCTGCTGCGGTCGTCAACCCGGTCAAAATCGTACTCTGCTGGCTGGTAGGAATCGCGACCTGCACAATCTTATTGCTTCCTGCATCGGAGACATACAGATTGCCGGAGTTATCGATCGCTACGGCGACCGGCGAGGTAAATCCGCTGCCGACCGTAGTGAGGAGACTCTGCGCCTGCAGGTCGCCGGTGCGAGAGAGCCGCAGGACACGTGCATTTCCGCTATCGGCAATATACAAATCCCCAAGCCCGTCGAGTGCCAGACCGGATACGCCCTTGAGGCCGGTCGTGAGCACAATCGGAGTGCCATAGAGACTATTCACATAGGGAACCTCGACAATCTGCTTGTTGCCGGAGTCGCCCACATAGAGATCGCCCGCGCCGTCGATCGCAACGGCGGAGGGATTGCTGAAGCCGCTGGCCACAGCCGACGGCGAACCGCCCGGCGTGGTCTTGAAGATCTTGCCCGCATCCGCAACATATGTATTGCCGGCTGCATCCACAGTGATCGCGCTGGGAGCTACCCACGTTGTACCAATGGCGGAAACCGTGGCTGGATCGACATTGAGCAACGGAGCCTGCCCCGAACCGGAGAGTGTTGCCTGACCCAGCAGGTTGCTGTTGTTATCCAATGCGGTTATCGCCCCGGACTGCGCGCCGGCAGTCGTTGCCGTATACGTGATGCTGACCGTGCAGAATGCGCCAGCAGCGTACGTCTTACCTTGTGTGCATCCATTGGTTCCGATGGTAAAGGCGCCGTCTCCTCCACTCAAGGCAAAGCTGCCAAAAGTAGCGGGAGCCGTGAAGTAAAGGGCAAGCGTGGAGGCACTGGTGGCGGTGCCGATAGCGGTAGAACCAAAGCTCTGTCTTCCGACCGTCAAATAGTTGATCGAATTGCCGTAGTTGCCGACATAGTAGATCTTGCCGAAACCGTCAACGCCCACGCCGTTCTGCGCATGGTTGGAACTGATGTTTGTGCTGCCGGTCAGCGTGAATTGATTTGCGTTTTTGATGGTGCCATTTTCATTGGGAATCTCGACTATGCGATTGTTCCCTTGATCGGAAATGTACAGATTGCCGCCGGAGTCAAGCGAGACTCCAGTGGGATCGCTGAGACCGGTTCCGACGGCTGTAGCCGTGGTACTTCCGGTTGTGATGGGGAAACTGGAGGCGACAAAATAGTAGACTCCATTTCCATCCGCGTAATAGACATCGCCAGAGGGATCGACGGCCAACTGAGCGCCGCCTACGGAGGGCAAGCCATCCACCAGCAGCGTCATCGTTCCATCGGCTGCGGAGAACTCAAGGATGCGGTTCTTGCCGCCGTTGGTCGTGCCATCGTATTTATCCACGACATATACGTTGCCGCTGCCATCCAATGCCACGTCCGACGGCTGAACATAGTCACCGACGGCATTGGTAAGTTGCCAGTAATACTTGCAGGGCGCGGTATTGGTTGAAATAGGCGCGGTGCAAGTGCCCAGCGAAGCATTGACGACGGTCCCGGACGCATAGGCGCCATTCACAAAAGGAATGTAAACGATGTTACTGTTCTCATCCGCGACCCACAGATTGTTCCCGGAGTCGGCATAGACGCCATTGGAGCCATAGCCCAAACTGGAGAGCAGCGTGATCTGCGACCCTCCGTTCGCGGGAATTTCAATCAGAAATGCGGTGTTGGGAAATGCGTATGGCGCATCGACGAAGAAGACATCGCCTCGTGAATTGGCAGCCAAATGCCCCGCCGAGGCCGCATAATCCGGTTTCGATGTCAATCCCGGCGCGCTGTTGACGGAAGAAACATATCCAGCGTTGGTAAAGACCGCAAAGGTGGTGTTGGGCGGCGGAGCATTGATCACCAACGAGGCAGCCGAGGCGGATACGGAAGTTGCAAAGTCGGTATCGCCAGTGTAGGTCGCCGTGATGCTATAAGTTCCTGCGGTCAGAGTTGAAGTGGTGAAGGAGGCCGTTCCAGCGCCTCCGCCGGTCTGCGTCACAGTAGCGCCCGACTGCAAGACTGTGTTTCCATTCTTGAATGTGACGGTTCCCGTCAGCGTCCCGGGAATTGCCGGAGTCACCGTCGCGCTCATAGTGACCGCTGTACCGAGCGTTGCGCTGGTCGGATTCGATCC
Source organism: Occallatibacter sp. (assembly GCA_049587335.1). Lineage (GTDB taxonomy): Bacteria > Acidobacteriota > Terriglobia > Terriglobales > Acidobacteriaceae > Telmatobacter. Next base: position 60,190 of record JBAVDS010000115.1, read on the forward strand.
CAGTGGCGGAACACCGCTCAGCGTCACAACCGAAGTCGCTGTCGCCGCGGGATTGATGGTAATCTGCAAGCTGTGATTGGAGCTGGCAAAGGCTGCATCGCCATTATAGGTAGCTGCAATGGTATGCGCGCCGCCTGCCAGGCCGTTTAGAGTGATCGATGCCTGTCCGCTCGCAAGCGCCACATTCGGCGTTTGTGCAGCACCATCGACGTAGAAAGTAACGTTGCCTGTCGGACCTGTTCCCGGAGTCAGCGAGGCTGTAACTGTCACTGATTGACCATAGGTCGGAGTTCCCACGGGAGCGGTCACGGCAAGCGACAAGGAGGTAACTGCAAGGCTTGCACCGGTGCCCTGCACCGTCAAGGATGCGCTGTCCTGTGCGTTGCTTTGGAGGCTCCACGATGCACTCCGCGCGCCTTGTGCCTGTGGCGTAAAGATTGCGGCCACCGTGCAGCCCACTGCGGGGTTGATCGAGCCGCTCGCCGTGCAGGTCGAGGAGTTCTGGAAGGCAAAGTCGCCCGGATCGGCGCCACTCGCGGTGATGACCGGAGTGCCAAAGGTCAACGCCGCCGTGCCGCCATCTGTAACTTCAGCCGCAATCGCCGCGCTCGATGCCAGCACATTGATGTTGCCTAAGCTGAGCGTGCCGGCATTGCGATTCAATTCAGATACAACTGCATCCGCCGAATCCGCCGCGTACACATTGCCATTTCCATCCACGGCAATCGCATTCGGCTTGGCAACCGTCGTTGCCAGCGCCACCCCAGGATTCAGGCTGGTGTTGATCGTCCCACCAACATTGGGAACCCTGGTGATCGTCCCGGCGCCCGCGTCTGCCGCATAGAGGCTGCCGCCCGCGTCCACCCCAACTCCGGCCGCCGTCGTCAATCCGCTCAGAATCGTCGTCTGCGCGCTGGTTGCCAAAACTATCTGCACAACCTTGCCTGAATCGGAGACATACAGATTGCCAAGATTGTCCACAGCCAGGGCCACCGGCGCTGTAAATGTGCCGCTTACCGTCGAAATCAAGCTGCCCAGGGACAGATCGCCGGAGCGAGAGAGCAACAGCACGCGTGATTTGCCGCTATCGGCGACATACAGATTCCCTTGCGCATCCAGAGCCAATCCCGATGCGCCGCTTAACCCGGTCACCAGCACATCCGGAGTCCCATATGCGCTGTTCGCGTAGGGTATTTCCACCACCTGATTGCTGGAGTTGCCCGTCTCTGCAACATAGAGGTTGCCCGCGACATCAACCGCTACGGCAGTCGGAGCGTTCAGCCCGCTGACCACCGCTGCAGGCGTACCGCCGCCCGCCGCACTCTTGTATATCTTGCCTGCATCCGCAACATAGGTATTGCCTGCCGCATCCACGGCGATCGCGCTCGGTGCCGTCCATGTCGTGCCAATCGCCGCGACCGTTCCTGGATCCACATCCAGCACCGCCGCCTGGCCGGTTCCGGAAAGCTCCGCCGTGCCCAGCACATTCCCGGAATTATCAAGAGCCGTCAACACACCCGACTGCGGACCGGCAGCCGTCGGCGAATAGGTCACGCTCACCGTGCAACTGCCATTAGCCAAGTATGCTTGCGCGGCACAGGTCGTCGCCGATTGAGCAAAGGGACCGGTGATGGTAAAGGAGCCGAAGGTCACCGCTGTCGGGAATTCGACATTCAGCGTCTGCGCGCCGGATGTTGTATTCACCGGCGTAGCGCCAAAGGATGTCCTTCCGAAGATCGCATAGTTCAGCGAGTTCGGATAGTTGCCCGCAAAGGTTACTCTGCCGTAGCCATCCACGGCCACACCATTCTGCGGACCTGAGGTCTGATAGGTGCTCAACGCACCGCTGAGTGTGTACTGATTGGTTGTGCTAATGATCCCATTGATGATGGGAATCTCGGCAAGACTCTTGTTGGCTTGGTCAGTAATGTAGAGGTTGCCGCTTGCGTCAACCGAAACGCCCGTCGGTTGAGTGAATCCCGTTCCGAGTGTCGCGGGCAGGGAGTTGTTTGTCGTTGTGCCGGCTGTAACCGCGGTCTGGCCTGCCGCCAGGTACTGAATAGTGCTGCGCGTGGTCGTGTCGACATAGTAGACGTCGCCCACCTTGTCGACAGCAATCTCTGCGCCGCCATTGCTGGGAAGATTGTCTGCCAGCAGAGTGTAATTGCCGGTAACAGGCCACTCAAGGATCATATTCTGCCCGTTGGCATAGCCCGTCGAGGAAGTGTTCCCGCCCGTATACTTCGAAAGCGTGTAGAGATTGCCTTGGCCGTCCACACCCACGTCGATGAACTGGATGTAATAGCCGAATGCGCCGGGAAGCCCGCCAAATCCGGAGCATGCAGTGGTTTGCGTCGGTGAGGCAAAGGGCAAATTTCCGCTCCCGCATTGGCTCAAGCTGGCGAAGGTTGCGCCCGTCGGATAGCTTCCGTGCACAAACGGAACAAAGATGATCTTCTCGTCTCCGGGATCGGCCGCATAGACGTTGCCCGCCGCATCGACGGCTATGCCGCCGCTGCCATTGCCACCCAGGCCGGAGACTAATGTCACCGAATTGCTGGTTCCCGCGGGATATTCTTCAATCGAGGCACCCGTGCCAATAAAGACATCGCCACGACTATTCGCCGCAATGTGGCCCACTGTCGAACCGTAGCCGTCGACTGAACTCAAGCCATTCGCCAAACTGAAGACCGCACCCGGCCCCGCATAGGGCAAGGGGGGATTGATCTGCAATGCAACCGCCGAAGCGGAGACCGAGGTTGCGTTATCGGCGTCGCCTATATAGGTCGCCGTGACGTTGTAGCTGCCCGCAGTCAATGCTGACGTTGTGAAGGTTGCCGTACCCACCCCGTTCCCGTTCTGCGTCACCACCACCGCGGTGGCCAGCGATGCGGCTCCGTTCTTGAAGGTCACCGTTCCCAGCAGACTTCCCGCAACAGATGGAGTCACGGTCGCCGTGAAGGTAAGCGAAGCGCCCGTCGTGGCGCTGATGGGATTCGATCCCAGTGGCGTAGACGACGTGATGCTCACCACAGAGGTCGTTGTTGGCGCAGGATTGACGGTGACCGGCAGACTCTGATTCGAGGCCGCATACGTCGAGTCGCCGTTATAGGTGGCGCTGACCGTGTGTGCTCCGCCGGCAAGGCCGTTAAGTGTGATGGATGCTGCGCCAGCCGTCAGTGAAACATTGGGCGACTGCTGAATGCTATCGACAAAGAAGGTCACATTTCCTGTTGGCCCCGTTCCCGGCGTCACGGTAGCCGTAACCGTCACCGATTGCCCATAGACCGGCGCCCCCACGGGCGAGGTAACAGCTAACCCCAGCGTGGTCGAGGTCAAATTGACCACACCGGTTCCCTTCAGCGTGATGACCGGGCTGTTCAAGGCATTGCTTTGGAGGGTCCAACTCGCGGACAGCGCTCCAAGCGCCCCCGGCGTAAACTTTGCAGCCACCGTGCACGTGGAACCGGTGGGACCTACCCCACCAGCCGAGCAGGTAGACGAACCTTCGGCAAAATCGGCGGTATCCGCCCCCGAAGCCGTGAAATAAGGAGTGCTTAGGGTATCTGCCGCCGTGCCACCGTTCGATACAGCGGCCGTCATCTGCGGACTGGCCGTGTTCTCATCCACGCTGCCAAAGTTGATCACGCCGGCGCTCCGGTCCACCTTGGTCACCGAGGCATCCGTAGCATCGGTAACATACAAAATGCCGTTGCTGTCGAACGCAATGCCGTTCGGGTGGGCAATCGCAGTTGCCAGCGCAGCCGCGATATTGCTCTTTGCCGCGGTATTCAGCGCCGAACTGATATTGGGTATCCTGGTGATCGTTCCCGCGCCGCTGTCGGCCGCAAAGAGGCTTCCGGCGCCGTCCACGGCAACGCCAGCCGGCGTTGTCATTCCGCTCAGAATCGTAGTCTGCGTGCTGGTTGCCAGCGCAATCTGTACAACTTTCTTCGATCCGGCATCGGAAACATACAAATTACCGAGATTATCTACAGCCACGGCAACTGGTGTTGTGAAGGTGCCGTTCACTGTGGAGATCAGGCTACCAACTCCCTGATCGCCGGAGTTGGAGAGCAGAAGCACGCGCCCATTGCCGCTATCGGCCACATAAAGATTCCCCTGCGCATCCAGAGCCAATCCCGATGGGCCGCTCAGTCCGCTCACTAACACCACAGGCGCTCCATAGGCAGAGTCGCCATAGGGAATCTCCACCACTTCATTGGTGGAACTTCCCGTCTGGGCAACATACAGGTTTAACCCTCCGTCAATCGCGACCGCGGTTGGCGAATTGAGTCCGGTGACCACTGCCGAGGGCGTTCCTCCACCCGCCGCTGTCATATAGACATTGCCAGAGTCCACCACATAGGTCTTTCCAGAGGCATCGATGGCAATGCTATTAGGAGCGGTCCAGCTCGTACCGATGGCGGATTCCGTGCCGGGATCCACATTGAGCAATGCCGCCGTACCGGAACCGGAGAGCGCAACGCTGCCCAGCACATTGTTTGAAATGTCGCTAACCAATAAGGCGCCCGACTGCGGACCAACCGTCGTCGGCTTAAAGGACAGGGTAATCGTGCAAACACTGTCCTTCGTAAAAGTTTGACCGTTGATGCAATTACTGGATACGTATGAAAACGGACCCATTATTGTAAGAGAACCGAAGGTCGCTCCAGAGGTAAACGAAACATTCAGCGTTTGCGAACCGGAAGTGGTATTGACTGCCTGGGCTCCAAATGCAGCCTTGCCGATGATGGCTTCATTCAAAGAATTCGGATAGGCGCCGGCATAGAAGATATTTCCGTAGCCGTCGATGCCCACACCCGTGCTCGGTCCGTACTCATTGTTGCTTGTATTGGTGAGGTTGGAGTTCCCGCTGCTGATCTCATTGCTCAACGTGTATTGATTCGCCGCACTCACCGTGCCGTTGATGCTGGGAATCTCTACAATGCGATTGCTGGTGCTGCCGCTGATGGCAACCTGATCAGTGATATAAACATTGCCACTGGCGTCAACCGAAACACCTGTCGGATGATTTAAACCGGAACCTAATGTTGCGGGCAGAGAATTGTTCGTCGTCGTTCCTGCGGTCACCGACGTGACGCCCGCCGCCATGTACTGGATCGTGCTGCGCGAGGTCGAGTCAACGTAGTAGACGTCGCCCGCTTTGTCCACTGCAATCTCCGCGCCGCCATTGCTGGGAAGATTGTCGGCCACCAATGTGTAATTACCTGGAGAATTGGCCAACCATTCAACGATCATGTTCTGGCCGTTCGCATAAGTCGCGCCACTACCGCCTGTATATTGCGAAAGCGTATAGAGATTGCCGCTCCCGTCAAATGCCACATCGATAAACTGTAGATAATAGCCCAGCGCTCCAGGCAAGCCAAATCCCTTACATGCCGTTGTAATCCCTTGCGTCGCAAGCGGAAAGTTCCCGTTGCCACATTGTGACAAACTGGTATAGGCCGCTCCGGTCGGGTAGGACCCATTGACAAAGGGGACGTATACAATCGAGCCGTCACCCGGATCGGCCGCATAAACGTTGTTGGCCGAATCGACAGCAATGCCCACATTGCCGTTTCCATAGCCGTTGTTGAACATATGAGAGACCAGGGTCACGGCAGTTGTGCTTCCAGCCGGATACTCCTCAATCGAGGCCAATGATCCATTCACAGAGCCGACAAAGACATCTCCGCGGCTGTTGGCCGCGATATGGCTGACCGTCCCGCCGTAGCCGTCGATCCCGCCGATGCCGTTGGCGTAGCTGAAGACCGCTCCCGGAACCTGTCCCAGAGCCAGTTGCGTTGCGCCCAGGCACAGCCCCGCGATTGCCATCATAGCCAGCAGGGCAACTTTGCCCACGTAGTTGCCGCGATTCACATCCTCTGATCTGTACATCGATTCGCCCTCGAAAAGTCTATCCTGCGTAAATTGAACGCTTGCACACCTGAAGCCCACCCGCCATGCTCGGATGGCGGTCGTTGAAATCAAAACTGCGGACACAGCGATGCCGGCTTGTAAGGCAGCCTGCATTCAGAAACAGAATCATCCTGCCGGAAATCGCATCAGGCAACTCCCGGCACAAGCCCGCATAAGCCAGGCTTGGACGAGTTTCTTCATTCAGTCTGCCACTCTAGCACTCTTGACCCAGCGAAAGGAAGGACGGGGGGAATCCAACGCAAATCGAGAACGGCCAAGCTCTCTTCCCAAAGTTCTCTGCCAGCATACTCCGCTTTTCGCTTAAAGTCACCGTTAACTTTGATGACATACCCGGCGGCGTCTTCGCTTGCTATCTTCCCGGAGGGATTATAGAGTGGAGTTTGCTGGCGGAAGAAAACTCATTCTCGTATCTATCTGACAGTGAATTGAGGGGTTGAAGATGAATATGTCTCTATTGAAACAAATTCTGAAAATCGAAAATCGGACGATGAAAAAAAATTTGCATGGCCCGCGAAAAATCACGCGGACGAGACTGAATCCGCTCGCTCTCGGCATGGCCTTCGCCCTGCTGCTCGCGGCCAACGCCGCTTTTGCGCGCAAAGCCGTCACCGCTACAGTCAATACGGCCAAGATGCATCAGGAGATTGCCGGATTCGGTGGATCCGAGGCGTTTTTCCAGGGATATTTGGCGCAACATCCTCATAAGCAGGAGATCTATGATGCGCTTTTCGGCCCGGTGAATGGCCTGCACATCGATTTTCTGCGCCTGCAAGACACCTTCCGCTATCAGAACAAGCCGGGCTTCGATGCCGACACCGTCGATATTGTCCAGCACGCCAACAGCCTGCGCGGCAATCCTATCACCATCGTCATGAGTTCCTGGACTCCGCCGGCCTCGCTGAAAAGCAATCATGACGAAAAGAATGGCGGAACGCTGATCAAAAAGAATGGGCGCTACGATTACGCTTCATTCGCGCAGTATTGGAAGGATTCCATTCTCGCCTATCGCGCCGTCGGAATCGATCCGGCTTATGTCAGCATCCAGAACGAGCCGGACATCACCACAGACTATGAGAGCTGCCGCTTCAATCCAACCGAAGCGCCCTTCCACGGCGATAGCTTTGCCGGCTACGACAAAGCGGTGGATGCGGTCTATGCCGCCTTCCAGACCCTCCCCTCGCCTCCTCGCCTTCTGGGTCCGGAGACGATCGGCATCGGCGACGGCAATGTGCAGGCCTTTATCAAAGCGCAAAACCCCGATCATATCTACGCAATCGCCAACCATCTCTATACCGGCGGCGACAAGAGCCAGCCGGATACTTACATTCCCGCCATGCAAGCCGTCAGAGATGAGAACCCCGGCAAGCTCCGCTTCCAGACCGAGTACTATACCGGCGGCGGCTTCGAGACAGCGGAGATGATCCACAACAGCCTGGTTGCCGAAGAGGTCAGCCTCTATCTGTATTGGCCGCTGACCTGGCCCGGCGCCGATGGAACCCTGCTCAGCATCGATAATCCCGCCGATCCATCCAAGTGGAAGACGCCCCAGGGCTGGAGCTATACCGACGGATACTACGCGCTGAAGCAGTACTCCTATTTCATTCATGCCGGCTATCGCCGCGTCGACGCGCAAACCTCAAATGACGAGATCAAGCTCTCCGCCTATCTGAGTCCCAAGGGCGACAAGCTGGTGGTTGTCCTCATCAACGCTTCGGCGGCGGCGGCCAACACCGTCAAGCTGAAGCTGGGCGATTTCGATCATGGCAAGTCGAGCATCTACCGGACGACTTTTCCCAATACTCCGGAGCACTTTGCCCCGCTCGGCGCGCTGGGAGCCGATAACTCAATCACTCTCCCTCCGCACTCCATCGCCACCGTCGAGATCACGCGCTGATCCTGGCGCTGAGCGGCTTACAAAAAAATAGCGGGCAGCCTCTTTCAAGAAGCCGCCCGTTATTTTTTGCCCGGTTCAATCGCCGTTCGTCTGGCCACTCATTGCGGTTACTTCGGCAGGGCAAGTGAACCGTCGATCGTAAAGCCGGCCTCCGACTTGGCATCGGTCTCCTGCGGCTGCGCCCCTCCTAGAGTAAGAAGATATTTGCCGGCCAGTATGGCCCGGTCGCCGTTGTCATCGACGCTCGACAGCGTGCGGGGATCGATGGTGATTGCGACCGTCTTGCTGGCTCCGGGAGCCAATGTCACGCGCTGAAAGCCGGCGAGCGAATGGATGGGAGCGTCCGTCTGCGGTGTTGTGAGATAGGCTTCGACAACCTCGTCGCCGCCTATGGCGCTGGTATTCGTCACCGTGACGGTTGCGGTGATCGGATCGCCCGCCTTCAGCGGATCGGCCGACAACTTCACGGGACCATACTTGAAGGCGGAGTAGCTGAGGCCGTATCCGAAGCCCCACAGCGGCTTGCCGGTAAAGTAGCGATAAGTGCGGCTCTTCATTGCGTAATCGGTAAAGGCGGGAAGACCGTCGAGCGATGCATAAAAGGTGACCGGCAGACGCCCGGCGGGATTGTTGAGACCCGTCAGTGTGCGTGCAATGGCCGTGCCGCCTTCTACGCCGGGATACCAGGCTTCAAGAATCGCGGCTGCGTGTTCCTTGGCCCACTGAAGACTGACGGCGCTGCCGCTCTGCAAGACCACAACCAGCGGCTTGCCGGTGGCCGACAGGGCCTCCAGCAGCTTCTGTTGCGGAGCGGGCAGATCGAGACTGGTGCGATCGCCGCCATCGAAGCCATCGATCTTGATCGGCATCTCTTCGCCTTCAAGCTGCGGCGAGAGGCCGACGAACGCAACCACGACATCGGCCTGCTTGGCGCGGGCCACGGCTTCATCAAGCTGTGCCTGGGCCGGCGCCTCCCATTTGAGAGTCAACCCGCCGCCTGCCAGCACGCCGGCGTGCGAGTATTCCACGCGGAATTCATGCGGGTTGGTGTCGGTGAAATCCACCGCGATGACGGGATTCTTCTGCGACAGCATAAAGGGAGGAGCCGTAGGCGAGGCCCCGGTAGAACTCTTCGTGGGATCGGGTGGTTCACGAAGGCTGCCCTCGGAGAGAACCTTGCCGTCAAGAACAAAACGATAGTTCTCGGCCGGCGAATAGGGAAAGCTGTCGGCGGGTTCGAGGCTGAAGACGTAATGGCCGGGAGCAGGAACAGCCAGCGATCCGCTCCAGCGAACCGAATAGCTGTGTGTGGCCAGCTCGGGAACGGGAAGAGCACTCTCCCAGTCGGCCTGCACCGCCGGCTCGGTCTCTGTAGCCACCGGCCTCCCCGTCCAGTCGGACGAGGCGAAGAACTCCGTTTTGAGACCCGCCCCGAAGGCGGTGCGCGGAACCGGCACGCCTACGCCAAGCGCCAGCGTTGAGCCTTGCGCATAAAGGATGGACGTAGGCGACGCGTGGAACTGCTGCATCATGCCATCGAGCGGCGTTACCGGATGCAGCGGCGTGCCGACATAGTTGCCGAGAATCGAGGTCAACTGATCCGCCGTGGGTCCGATGACCGCGATGTGAGCAAGGTTTCCTTTGAGCGGCAGTATGCCTTTGTTCTTGAGAAGAACGATGCTTTCTTCCGCGGCTTTGAGAGAAGATAGCCGATTCTGAGGCGAAGCGACGACCGAGAATGGAATCCGGTCCAGCGGATTGGAGCCTTGCGGATCGAAGAGGCCGAGCTTAAAGCGGGCTGTGTACAGCCGTACGGCCGCCTGAGTGATCGGGTCTTCCGTAACCAGGCCCTGGCGGACGGCATCGGCCAGCGTGTTGAATCCCGGACTCCAGATGCTGCACGACAGATCGGTGCCCGCCAGCAGGGCGCGCGCCGAGGAGTGTGTGACATTCGGAGTTTTCTTGTGGCCCTGGTTGACATCGACAATTGCGCCGCAGTCGGAGACCACAAAGCCCTTGAAGCCCCAGGCATCACGGAGGTGATCCTTGAGCAGCATGGTGTTGATGCAGGAGGGCCAGCCGTTCACCGAGTTGTATGCGCACATCACCGACTGGACATGGCCTTCGGTCACCGTAGCGCGGAAGGCGGGCAGATAGCTCTCTTCCAGATCGCGCGGGCTGGGATCGACGTTGAAGCCGTGGCGCAGTTGCTCCGGCCCGCTATGCACCGCAAAGTGCTTGCTCGTGGATACGGCGCGCAGATGATCCAGGTCGTCGCCCTGCACGCCGGTCACAAAGGCTACGCCCAGTCTGCTGGTAAGAAACGGGTCCTCGCCATAAGTCTCCTGGCCGCGCCCCCAGCGGGGATCGCGAAAGATGTTGATATTCGGCGACCAGAAGGTAAGGCCAAAAAATATCTGATGATTGCCCTCGCGCTGAGCCTGGTTGTACTTGGCGCGAGCCTCTGTCGAGATCACGTAGCCCATGCTGTGCACCATGCTGGTGTCCCAGGTCGCGGCCATCCCGATGGCCTGCGGAAAGACGGTCGCATAGCCGCCGCGGGCCACGCCATGCAGCGCCTCGTTCCATGTCTCATAATCGGGAATTCCCAGCCGCGGAATGGCGGGAGCCCAGTCTTCAAGCTGGCTGACCTTCTCCTCCAGCGTCATGCGGCCAACCAGATCGCGGGCGCGCTCCGAGGGGGGAAACTTCGTATCCTGATAAGCGGGTTGCTGCGCCAGCGCAAAAGTGGCAAAGGTCAGCGGCAACAGAAGTAGAAAACGGCGATACTGCATCGGTAAATTCCTCCTGAAAAGATGGCTGCGAGTGCTTGCAGCCATGCATGACGACCACGGTCTCCGCGATCTTTGGCGCGCGGTTTGAATATCGGCCAAGCGCAATCAATAAAATCATCCCGCCGGAAGACATCGCTCGTTGGGGAACGAGACTGGCTGGATTTCTGTCTATCGAGAGTCTAAAGCAGGCCGCTGGAGGCGTCGAGAGAATTGCTGCAGGGTGGCCTCCGGATTCCGCCGCGGCTTGTTACTCTTGAACTCTGGAGGAATCCATTCATCATGCCCATCGACAATCCCGCCACCGCCATATTGCCAGACCTTCACTGCTGGGAGACGGGCGGAGCCGCTTCCGCCGAGGCGCTCTCCGCCTGGGTAAGCGCGCGGCTGCAAGCGCATGAGTCGGAGCTGGCCGCTCTGTTGGCCGTTGCGGGCGCGCGCACGCCGCAGAACTCGCTCAACCGCTATGATGCCGCAATCGAGCAGCTCAGCTTGGCCGGAGCGCAGGCTGGAGTACTGAATTCCGTGGCTTCGAGCAAGGCAGTGCGTGACCAGGCTCAGCAGGAAGCGCAGCGCGTGGCCATGGCCGGTAGCGCGCTCAGCCTCAACCGCCAGGTCTATGAGGCGTTGATGGCCATCGACCTTGATGGCGCTACGCCGGCCACGCGCCATTTCGTCGAGCGCACGCTGCTCGGCTACCGGTTGGCTGGCGTCGACAAGGATCAGGCAACCCGCGAGCATTTGCAATCGCTGCACGAAAAAGCAACGCGCCTCTCGCTGGAATTCAGCCGCAACATTCAGGAGGGCGCCAAGTCCATCGATGTCTTGCCCGGCGAACTCGATGGCCTGCCTGCCGACTACCTCGCCCGCCATCCGGCCAATGCGGAGGGCCGCGTCACACTCACCACCGATCCGCCCGATATGCAGCCGGTGATGACCTTCGCCAGCAATGCCTCCCTGCGCGAACGTATGTTTCTGGCTTACAACACCCGCGCTTATCCCGCCAACCGGCAGATCCTCCTCGACCTGCTGGCCACGCGCCAGGAGATCGCGGCGATTCTCGGCTTCCGCAGTTGGGCCGATCTGGCCACCGCCGATCAGATGATGGCCTCGGCGGCCAATGTGCGCGACTTCCTGGCCAAGCTCGACGAGGCCAGCCGCGACGGCGCGCGCCGCGAGCATGAACTCATCCTCGCCTTTGCGCGCAAGGACCATCCGGAGATGCAGGCCATCGACATCACCAGCCGCGGCTTCTGGTATGAGCAGTTCCGCCGCTCCGCCTTCGACTTCGATTCGCAGTCCGTGCGTCCCTACTTCCCCTACGCGCAGGTCGAGGCCGGCGTGCTCTCCACCGCCGCGCGGCTCTTCAAGATCGACTTCCGTCCCGCCTCCGCCAGCGCTTGGCACCCCTCCGTTTCGGTCTTCGATGTCTTCGACGGCGCCCAGCGCGTGGGCCGCTTCTATCTCGATATGCACCCCCGCGAGGGCAAGGACAAATGGTTCTCCGCCGCTCCGATTGTGACCGGCGTGCGCAACCGCGTCCTGCCCGAAGCCGCGCTCATCTGCAACTTTCCCGGCGGACCCGCTGGGGATCCCGGCGTTGATGCCGATCCAGGCCTCTTGCAATTCAGTGACGTTGTCACCTTCTTCCACGAATTCGGACATCTGATGCACGCCATCCTCGGCGGACAGACCGAGTGGGCCGGCATCTCCGGCTTTGCCACCGAAGGCGACTTCATCGAGGTTCCCTCGCAGATGCTTGAAGAGTTCTTCCGCGACGAAAAGCTGATTCAGAGCTTCGCCAAGCACTATCAGACCGGCGAAACCCTCCCCGCGGAGATCATCCGGAAGATGAAGCTCGCCGGAGCCTTCGGCCGCGCCGACTGGGTGCGCTCGCAGCTTTACTACACCACGCTTTCGCTCGATCTCCACGACCGCAACCCCTCCGGCCTCGATCTGGACAGCACCACCAAACACCTCTATCAGACCTTGCAGCCCTGGACCTGGCTGGAAGGCAACCGGATGTACGCCAGCTTCGGCCACCTCACCGGATACTCGTCGAATTACTACACCTACGCCTTCGATAAAGTCATCGCACTGGATTTCTTCGCTCAATTCGACGCCGCCAATCTCCTCGGCGGCGAGACCGGCAGCCGTTACCGCAAGACGGTTCTCGAACAGGGAGGATCGAAGCCGGGGCGGCAGATGGTACGCGACTTTCTCGGACGCGACGAAGAGTTTTCGGCCTTTGCAAAGTGGATGAATGAGGAATTTGAAGGCGGGCTGCTTGCTGCTTTGACGATGTGAATGTTTTCTGCATCCGGCCGTTTCTCTCCCTCATCTTTTCGGTGGTGTGTGCCGATCTAGCCGATAGGACCGCACAGGGGATAGCCGCGCCGCGGGGATTCTGGCAGGCGCGAGGCTTGGTTTCGCGGACCGCAAGAGCATCCGGGGGGAAATCATGCGCGAACCTTTCGTCGCCTGGACAGGAAAAATGAGCGTCGGCGTCGCGGCGCTGGACGAGGACCACAAAAAACTGATCGCCATCGTCAACGATCTTCATGACGGCATCGCTTCCGGGAGCGGAACCGAAAGGCTGGGCAGGGTTCTGGATGGCCTGGTGAGCTATACCGGGAGTCACTTCGCGCACGAAGAAGAGCTGTTTGCCCAGACCGGTTATCCGGCTGCGGCCGCGCATATGCTGGAACACAAAAAAATGTCACGGCTGGTGCGGGATATTCAGGCGCGCTACAATAAAGGCCAGTTCGACTCCCTCTCCCTGGAAACCATTGAATTCCTCAAGAATTGGCTGCACGAGCATATTCTGGCATCCGACAAGAACTACCAGAAACATCTCAATGCCTGCGGAGTTCATTGAAGGCGCTGCCAATCCTGCGCCGGCTGCAAAACAAGCTCTCTTCGGGAAAGGCTGATCGCCCATGGACTTCATGACCTGGACTAGCGATTTGAGCGTGGGCGTCGAAGTCCTCGATGATGACCACAAAAAGCTCATGGGAATCATCAACCAACTGCACTTTGGAATCACCTCCGGCCACAAGAAAGAGGTCCTCGCCTCCGTTCTTGACGAACTGGTCGAATACACCAAATTCCACTTTGCCCGCGAAGAAGCCTTCTTCCTGCAAACCAATTATCTGGCCTCGTCCTCGCACAAGCTGGAGCATGAGACCTTCATCAAGCGCATCTCCAACTTGCAGACGCGCTTCAAAAACACGCCCGTCGCCATGCTCGATCTGGAGCTGATGAGCTTCTTGCGCAATTGGCTGGTCACCCACATCCAGGGTTCGGACAAACAGTATGGTCCACGCCTCAACGCCCACGGCATCTTCTGACGCCATTCCTCAGCGCGGCCTCTCCGCCTCCTCGATCTTCATCACCAGGGAAGTGACGGTCGTATCTCCTGCAACCAGCATCTGATGAGGAAGCCCTGCAGGAACGTGCGCCACATCGCCCGCCCACAACTCCTGCCGCCTGCCGCCCACCAGCGACCTGCCGCGAATCTCTCCCGGCCCTATGCTCGCCGCGCCGCTCACCGTGCCGCCGGTCACCAGCGTGGCGCGGCCTTCCAGAATGAAAAAAACATCGGCAAAGCTCTCATGCACCTCGGCCTCGCCATCCCGGCTGCGAAACGAGAGCATCGCGCAATGCCCCGAATACTCCCGCAGCGTCTCGCCTGCCGAGCCATTTCCATTCTTGGCCAGCTTGCTCAGGTACGCCGCCCGCTCCAGCAGCACTGCGGAAGCCCAGTGATCCGCCGCCTGCGGCTGAGCCGCTGCCGGCTTTCGCTGCGCGCCTTTGCTCTCCGCCGGCAGCAACTCCTGCAAAATTTCCTTCGGAAGATTGTCCATCACGCCTTTCAGTGTAATCCCCGGTTTTCAGTTTGATGCGTGCGCCGCGCGCCAACTCTCGTCAGCCAGAACAACAGAAGTTTCAATCTGCCGCTCCGGTACGCTCCAGTACTCTTTCAGAAGACGGTCCTTCTGCTCTGCTGAGACCCTTTGAAAGCCGTGCTTCTCGTAGAATCGGATCGCCCAGCCAGCATCGGCCCACGTTCCAATCAGTATGGGGCCGGGCGCCAGCCTCCGCAGATGGGAGAGCAGCTTCGCTCCAACTCCCTGCTTCTGATATTGGCTACGGATATAGGCGTGGCGGATCAAGGTCACGTCCTGAACCGGCTGAATGCCCATCACGCCAACCAGCATTCCGCCCTCCTCATAACCCCAGAACTCAACCCCCTCCTCGATCTCATGGCGCAACTCGCCCGCGGACATATAGGGATCCCTCCAGCGATCGTCGGGGATGATGCCTTGATAGACCTGAGCGGCCTCGTTGATGATGCTCCAAATCAATTCAAACTCCCGATCTTCACAGCGGCGAATCATGCGCTATCGTCCTCCCGGCTCGGCAACTCAATCTCTTGTGGAATCGCTGAATCTTGGACGCGGATGTGCAATGAATGTAACTTTGCGGAGTGCATCGGGGAAAAATAGACACAGCGCCGGCTCGCAATCTCTGCGCACCGGCGCTCCGCCCGCCTCGTTTCACGGCAACTGCAAACACTTGCCTGAGGCTGTGTTCACAGGCCCCTCAGTTGATCTTGAAGACGGTGCCGAAGCCACCGTTTGCTCCACCTTCAGAGGTTGTTCCATAGAGGTCTCCGGCGCTGTCCAGGATCAGACCCGCCTGCGGGAACGCCCCATCGGTGGAAGTTGCGCCAAAGGAGTAGAGAAGTGTCTCCGTACCCGCGGCGCTGATCTTGAAGACGGTTCCGGAGCTGCTCGCTCCAATTTGCTGAGTCGTACCATAGAGGTTTCCGGTGCTGTCCATGATCAGACCCGCCTGCGGATACGTCCCATCGGTGGAAGTTGCGCCAAAAGAGTAGAGAACGGTTTCCGTACCTGATGCGCTGATCTTGAAGACCGTGCCGGCACCGCCGTATGCTCCACCGTTCTTGGTTGTTCCATAGAGGTTTCCGGCGCTGTCCATGATCAGACCCGCAGCCGGATACTCCCCATCGGTGGAAGTTGCGCCGAAGGAGTAAAGAACGGTTTCCGTACCCGCAGCGCTGATCTTGAAGACTGTGCCCACGCTGTTCGCTCCACCTTGCAAGGTCGTTCCATAGAGATCTCCGGCGCTGTCCATGATCAGCCCCCCCTCCGATAGTCTTCCATCGGTGGCGCCTCCGGCGAAGGAGTGCAAAACTGTTTCCGTACCCGTGGCGCTGATCTTGAATACCGTGCCGTCGAAATGCGCTCCCCCCGACCAAGTCGTACCATAGAGGTTTCCGGCGCTGTCCATGATCAAACCTGCTATCGGATTCTGCCCATCGGTGGAAGTTGCGCCGAAGGAATACAGAAGTGATTCCGTACCGGCGGCACTGATCTTGAAGACTGTGCCACCGTAGTTCGCTCCACCTCCCGCAGTCGTACCATAGAGATTTCCGGCGCTGTCCATGATCAGCCCCCCCTCCGGTTCCTTCCCATCGGTAGAAGTTGCGCCGAAGGAGTGCAGAACGGTTTCCGTACCCGCAGAACTGATCTTGAAGACTGTGCCTTCATCGTTCGCTCCACCAATCATGGTTGTTCCATAGAGGTCTCCGGCGCTGTCCATGATCAGATCCGCATAAGGACTATCCCCATCGGTGGAAGTTGCGCCGAAGGAGTAGAGAACTGTCTCCGTACCCGCGGCGCAGGAGACGTCAATCGTCCCACTGGAGGAACCGACCGTGCCGCTGCCGCCCGTGACCGAGCACGCAATTCCAGGGGTGTGCGAGTTCACCGTGATCGCGTAGGAAGTGCCAGAGTTCAGGCTCATCGGGAACGAGAAGGAGCCGTTGGCGCTGATAGCTAGCTTGTCTGCTCCATTATCCTGGAGGCTCACGCTTTCTCCTGTGCTCAGTCCGGAAAGCGTACCGCTGATGGTATAGGAGGTGGTGGGAGGAGGAGTGTTGGATCCGCCGCCGCTACAGCCGGCAAAGGCGAGGGTCGCCAGTGCCACGAGGAAAATTGTGCAGGATTTCGTCCAGCTTGACATAACGTGCTCTCCGTTTCCAATCTCTGAATATAATAGGCTTTGAATCAATCCTTTGCATCGAAAACCCGCCCAGTCAAAGCCCCGACCGAGCTGCGCGGATCATCCCGCAGCTATCTGCAGAAGTTCCTCTATTCCCAAAAAGATCGAAGCGGATCGCAGCAGACGATCACTGATGTCGAGACTAAGTGAGGATGTACAAAGGAATATAACAGCGAATATGAAATTATTTCTGAAAAATCTTTTTCAGGCTGAATGTACTACAAATCAAAGGAAAATGCGAAAATTCCTGTGCTTTGCCTTACCATAAACGCAATGCAATCTGCTCCCAATCCGGAGTTTTTGCGCCGTGCCATCGCCCTGGCCACGCACAACGTCGAAACCGGCGCGGGCGGTCCCTTCGGCGCGGTCGTCGTACACGGGGGTAAGATTGTCGCCGGGGCCGTCAACACCGTCACCGCCCAGCTTGACCCGACCGCCCATGCCGAGGTCAACGCGATCCGCGCCGCCGCCAAAGCTCTCGGCTCGTTTTCACTCGCCGGATGCCAGCTCTACACCAGTTGCGAGCCTTGTCCGATGTGTCTGGCCGCCTCCTACTGGGCGCGGTTGGAGGCCATCTACTACGGGGCCAGCGCCGCCGATGCCGCCCGCGCCGGCTTCGATGACGCCTTCATTTATCAGGAGTTGCGCAAAGAAAACGCCGGGCGCACCTCCCTTACCTCCACGCAACTGCTCAGGGAGGAAGCCTGGGCCAGCTTCGCCGCCTGGATCGCCTCCGAAGGCAAGATTGCCTACTGATTCCATACGCAGGTCGTAAGCACGGTCTGCCCATTGCTAGATATTCACAATCGGGTGTACGCTAAATTACCGTCTCCCCCAGAACGTTGTCCTGAGGTGCGATTTGAGGACGATTGTACGGCTTTCATTTTTTGCACGGCTCTCGATATTGACTGGCTTTCTGCTTGTCTTCGCTCGTCTGGCGCTGGCGGACGGCCTCGTGCTTTACAGCACGATTCCCGCTTCATTGCCGCCCAACCTTCCTTCCCAAGCCTATGAAGCGACAGCCACCAGTGAACTTGGCGGCCTGATCCAGTTCGCCGGCGGCGGCTCCAGCTATTCGCTTACCAGCGCTACGGTCGAGATGAGCGACTGGGCGCTGGCCTCCGACTATCCCTCGATTGGCGGCTCCGGCTTCTCCCTTCCGCTCACCCTCAATCTGTATGGCGTCGGCGCAAACAACTCGGTTGGCCCCTCCTTCGCCAGCGTGACCGTCAATGCCTTCATCCCCTGGCGTCCCGCACCGAGTGGAGGCTGCGGCGCCGGCTATCTTGGCTCCGATGGCAACTGCTACCACGGTTCGCTCTCCGCCGTGACCTTCAATCTCTCCGGCCTCTCGGCTTCCGGAGAGATCATTTACGGCCTCTCCTTCAATACCACCGATTACGGCGCCGCCCCGACCGCCGTTCCCGGCCCCTACGACAGTTTGAACTTTGCGCTCTCCAGCGCTCCGCCCTCGGCAGGCGGCAATC
Source organism: Occallatibacter sp. (assembly GCA_049587335.1). Taxonomy (GTDB): domain Bacteria; phylum Acidobacteriota; class Terriglobia; order Terriglobales; family Acidobacteriaceae; genus Telmatobacter. The sequence goes on from JBAVDS010000115.1 coordinate 78,396, forward strand.
CCCTTCCCGATACCGCTTACATCGACAGTTTGAATAGTTCTGTCTACGGGGACGATGCGGGCAACGTTGGTTCCTTCGGGCCCAGCACCGGATGGTCGCCCTACAGCCCCGCCATCGAATTCGATGGAGAGGAGGATCCCGCCAACGGTGGCAATCCCGCAGTAACCCCGGAGCCGTCCTCGCTGCTGCTGCTCGGATCAGGTCTCCTCGGATTGTCGATCCTGCTGCTGCGCCGGAGCAGGACCTGCCATCAAGCTCCCCATCTGTAGCGGAGTTTGATGACAGGCCCCAAGACTCCTTCCTAAAAATTCAGCGTAATCTTCGCCGTCAGTGCGCGCGGCGTTACGTAATGCGTTCCGCTGAAGGTGGAAAGGAAGTTGTACAGCGCTATTTTGTTCGTGACGTTGATGGCCGTCAGGTCGAGGTTCACCTTGTAGCGCTTGGCGCGGAAGATATTGTTCTGGCCGATGGAGAGATCCAAGAGGCTGCGCGGCGCAACGCGCGGCGGATTGTGGTCGTTGTCTCCCGTGCCCGGAGCGGGGATCTTGAGCAGGCTCGACGTGAGCTGGCTGGCTTGGCACTCATAGTATGTGCCCGGCACTCCTTGTACAAGCGTGCCAATCTGGTTGCTCCCGGTGGCCTTGACGCCTCCGCAACTGAGTCCCGCCTGGAACTCTTCATCCGGAGTCAAGGGAAGATACGCAATCCCTCCCGTTACCGGGTTGATGGTGAAGGGAATGTTGTTGTCCACCAGCACTACGGCAGGCTGGCCATTCAACGTCGCAGTCGTCGTGGGCAGACCGTTCGCTCCGACTGGACTGTCCGGCGCGAAGGAGCTGTTCGGGCAGGAGTCGTTGGGATCGGTTGGGCTATAGCAGGGCGCCGATCCAGCCACCAGGCCTGAATCATACCGCCAGTTGAAGCCGCCCCACAGTCCATTCAGCAGCTTGCCATGCGCATACGTGTACTGCATGTGGGTTGTCTGGTTGAACTTCTCGTCGTGGTCGATGCGGAAGGGCAAACCCGTTTGGCCAACCGTGGCACCGGCCCCGGCCACCTGCGGCGGATAGAAGCGCGCCGCCACTGAAGAGGCGACCACATAGGCGCTGATGCCGTGGATCTGCGGCACATCCGCGCGCAAAGCATAACCGGGAATCTTCGAGTTATGCCAGTCGATGGGGAAGGTGATCGGGGTGTTGCCCAGCACGCTGAAGTCGAAGGCGTTGTGCGTGTACTTCCAGATGTACTCGCCGCTGACCACCACACGCTTGCCGAAGGCCTGCTGCAATCCGGCATGGAACTCGTTGCGAAAGCCCGGCTGCATCGTTCCCGCTACGCCGGATGAGCAGTTCAGCAGCGGCGCCAGAACCGCATTTGCGCAGCCGGTGCTCGACAGCACCAGGTTTTCATTGAAGGGAGTCTCCAGCGTGCGTGCATAGGAGGCGCGCAGCACGGTCGTCGTCGGTTTGACGTTATAGGCGATGCCAACCCGCGGCTGCGTCTGGCTGGCATCCGTCAGGCCGTTGTACACATCTTCGCGCAGACCCAGGTTGAAGAGCCAGTTGCCCGCCTTGATCTGGTCCTCGATGTAAAGGGCCAACTCCTTCACATCCGTGTGCCCCTGGAAGTTGTAGACGCTGCCGCCACGGGTCAGATCGTAAAGAGCGAGAACGGGAATGTAGTTGGCGTTGGCGATCGCCGTGCCGCCGGGGCAATCGGAGGGAGCGGCGTATCCCGGCAGCGCGATGCCCGTTGTGCTGTCGACGCAGGGCGAGTTGTAGGTTGCATCCACCACGCCCAGGCCGTCGTTTTCACGCAGAAAGGTCTGACCGTACTGGGTGCCGATCTTGAGGTTGTTGGCTCCTTTGATGTACGACCAGTCCGAGTGGACCGCGGCGTTGGTCAGCGTGCGGCTCTGCGTGATCGACGAGGTTTGCAGGTTGGCCGGGCCGAGATCGGCCAGCGGATCACCGCTGGGATAGTAGTGATAACCGTCCCGGCGAACAAAGGCGCCCAGATTGAAGACCGCATGATTGCCGATGATGCGCGTATACGTGGGGGAGATGTTGATGGTTTCGATCTTGGAGTGCTGATTGGCGTTGCCTACAGGGCCTGCGATGGGGTTGGCCATGATGCTGCTGTAGTTCTCGATATCGAGATTGTCGTAGGTGTTCGGCGTCTGGAACCACGACCGGCTGTAGTTCAGGTCCAGGTGAATCGAATCGACGGCGCTGATGTTATAGTCCACTCGATCAAATACATTCTCTTCATTGCCCTTGTCGTGGAAGACTTGAAACTCCGGCGGATCGAGGAAGCGGCCGGAGTTCAGTCCGTCGGCCTCGATGAAGTTGCCCCACTTGTTGCCGCCATAGGACAGATCGAAGCCGCCCGCCGCTGAGCCGAAACTTCCATACGAGCTGCTGATGCTGCCGGTAGGCTTGGTCACTCCCTGGCCGGAGCGTGTGGTAGCCACGATCACCAGGCTGGTCTTGCCGCCATACTCGGCCGGAGGCGCGCCGCTGATCACCTCCATCGATTGAATCGAGTTCGAAGGAATCTGGTTGGAAAAGACCTTGCTCTGCTGGTCGGTAATCGACTGCCCATCCACGGAAAAGGAGTTGGAGGCGTGATCGCCCAGGCCGTGGAAGAGGCCGTTCGAATCGGCTGCCACCCCCGGTGTCGAGAGCGTGACCAGCGAACTCAGCCCGGAAGATTCGCTCTCCATCGGAACCTTGACAAACAGGTCGCGGTCCACATCGGTATGAAAGGTGGGATCCGTCTCGACCAGATCGCCGCTGGCCTCCACCGTCACCGTCTGTGAAGCTCCGGCAACCTGGAGAACCAGCTTCAGGTTCACTCCTACCACGGAGCGAATCTCGATGCTCTGGCTCGATGAGTCAAAGCCCTTGGCGTCCACGGTGATCCGGTAGGGATTAAAGGGGACGTTCGAGAAATCGAATTGCCCCAGCGCGTCGGTGCGCAGGGTGCGGTCCAGGCCGCTCACTTCGTTGGTCAGATGCACGGCGGCGGCGGGAATCACGGCGCCGGATGGATCGGTGACCGTGCCGCGCACCACTCCGGCATTGCCGCTCTGCGCCTGCGCGCCTGCCGCTGCCAGAAGCAAGACAAGAACGGGGAAAATACGAAAAACTCTCTCGTGTTTGTACGACATGGGAACTCTCCTCAAGGTGGCCGAATGATCGATGTGATAGTTCCTGCAACCTGAGTTGCGGCATTCTGAAATGAATGCACGCGCCGCTGGCCGGAATTGCAGGCAAGTGGCGATGAACCGAAGTGAAATAAAGATTGGAAAGACGCGCTACCGGCCCAGAGGTGGGGGGCGCGTAAAGAGCTTGGGATTCCAATACCGCACGACGGCGCGCGCCTCGGCCAGCGGCTCGGAGCTTCCCATCCAGATCATCACAATCGCGGCGATCACCACCGCAACCGGCGCGGCCGAGTGCATGGCGATGCACAAGGAACAATGGTCGGCATCGTTTTCGGTCACATGGTTATGCGCCACCTGAACCGTAATCAACAGCGCCAGCAATGCCAGACACACAGATCCCGCCCAACCGAAGGCAAATGCCCTCCGGCGGCTCTCTCCGTGAGTCTCTGGCTGCAATCCTGTCAAACGATGATCTCCAACTTCAAGGATACACAGTGTTAGACGCAGCCGCGGCGCACAGGGTTCCAAATCCTGCCTCCCTCAACGTCGACCGTATCCCCATCCGCCGCTGAAGCCGTCTAAACTGTTGAGTTATGTGCTCTTCCCGTTCAATGCGATGGCTGCAACCGGCTTTCCTGGCGCTATTGCTGGCCTGGGCGGCTCAGGGCGCGGTGCATCCCCAGAAGCCGCTGCCGCTTCCCTCGGAGCAGCAAAAAGTTGTCACCAATCAGCGCCTCATCCTGAAGGATGGAAGCTATCAACTCGTGCGCAAGTATGAGATTGCCGGTGACCGTGTGCGCTATATCTCTGCGGAGCGCGGCGGCGAATGGGAGGAACTGCCCGTCGATCTGGTCGACTGGGAGGCAACGCATCATTGGGAGCGCGATCACGCCAGCCAGAGCGTGGAGCTGTCGCCCGTATTGAAGGAAGCCGAGGAGCTTGACAAAGAAGAGGCCGACGAACGCAACGAGCAGAAGGCGCGCCAGCCCCAAGTCGCCCAAGGTCTCGATCTGCCCGACGAAGACAGCGTCTTTGCGCTGGACACCTTCGCGGGCAAGCCGGAGCTGGTCGAGCTGCTTCCCGTCGATCTGGCCTTGAATGCCAAGAACCGGCATGGATTGAATACCCTGAATCCCCTCGCCGGTCAACGGGCCGACCTGGAACTCGAAGGCGCGCACGCCAAGGTGCATCTGCACATCGGCACTCCGGCCATCTATCTTTCTCTGGCCGCGCGCGACGATGCCGAGCAGGTGATCTCTCACGCCTTGATCGTCCAGACCGCCGGCGCAAAAGAGGTTGCCAACGGCAAGCACGGCGCGCACTCGCCTTCATCGGGCTTCGCCATCGTCCGCGCCGGCCAGCGCAACTCCGTCCGCATCGTCGGCGCCGTCCACATCAGCCCCAAAGGCGCGGTCACTCAGGACGAGGACACCATCCCCGCCCAGGTCGATGTGCTTCCCGGCAAGCATTGGCTCAAGATCACACCGCAGCAGCCGCTCGCCCCCGGCGAATACGCGCTGGTCGAAATCCTCTCCGCCGCGGAGATCGATCAGTCGGTCTGGGACTTCCGCGTGGACCCAGCTTCGGGAGATAACGAGGGATCTCTGGGACCGATCTTTCCACAGAAGGTTGATCGCTGAACGTCGAGGTTCGTGATCTTAAACAGAGCCAATCCACCGCGCAATGGATGCAAGCTGATCGTCCAGAGTGAGATTTGCCGCATTTGCCAATTTTCCTGTTGTCAGCCAATCCCAAATTTCGTTCGCCATCTTTGCTTCAATCGCGCCACCCACATAGAAAAGGTGGGGCTTCAACTTCTTTGCTGCAAATGCCTCTTCGATTCGATTCAATGCAGACCGGGCTGTCTTCCAATGTTCGTCAGCGCCCGCTGGATCGATACCGCCCTTCAACTCTCCGAGCGCGACATATCTTCCGGGTTCATTCACTGCCTTTTTCAAATCCGCAGTGGAGCAGTCGAACAAGCAGAGATCAATGTTGTTATCGACAAGTGGAACCCTCAGATTGAACAGAAGGGATCTTTTATTTGATCCAATGCTCCAACTAAGCCCGCGAAGGTTGCGGTCAAGATCGGCATCTTCCGCCGGCATCAACTCCCACTTCTTGGACTTACCCCAAAGCATATGCACAGGCTCACCACTTATCTTCAGGCAGGCAATCACGGCGCGAGATAGCCTGCACTGAGCAATGAACCCTCCTACATTGCGCATCGAACCTCCCAGTGTATCCCCGCGTGTCAGCAGAAATCTGAATACCAACTCCTCTACAAAGTTCACGCCCGCCGGATCGAGAAACTTATGAATCAACTCCGCTATTGCCTGATCCTTGTCTGAATCCTGGAGGTGTTTCAGCGCCTTATTCGGATACGCCTGACGCTGCAAGCAAGGCCGGTCGAATCCGCTTCATCTCCAGTAAGTCAACGGGAGTCTTAGCTTGTGAAGCCTCACTTTTCAGCGCACGGGCTTCTGCAACAAATGGAGTTGCGCGACGATTCTTCTCAAGGGCAAGTGCTATAAACCCGGCTCGAACAGCCTCGTAACTTGTTCGCAGATCGTCGCTGGAATTCAAAATGCTGGATATAGGACACGTTCATTTGACTTTCACCTTTTACGCCAAACGTAAACGCATTTTCTGACCTCCTGGCGGCCATGCACACCCATCTGCTGGCTGCTGTTGCCTTTGCCACGCGGCAGCACCCAGATGGCCTCGACATCGAAACCGGCTTGCTCGGCAAAATCAGAAAGAATCAAGTCCACTGGCAGATGAGCGCCCTGATAGCGCACATTGTCGTTCACCATGACGAAGGGCGCTCCCTTTTTGAATACTCCCGCACTGGCAAAGATCAGTAGGGAAAGCTCGAAGAAATAATTCTTAACCATGCGCACAATGCCGGGATTGTTGATCGTCTCGTCGTTCTTGCAGGCTTCAAGATAATGGAGCACCAGTCCGAGCATTTTCTGGGACTCGAAGGTATCCGATGCCGCGCGAAATATATCCGTTCCAAACTTCTTGAGCAGGTCCTGCTTATCCTTGTTTTCCACCGTGCATGAGAGCATTGTTTGCCGGAGAGTTCGTACTCCTTGCTCCCCCGCGCCGAGCATGGCAAGCTCCAAGGCATATGTTCTGGTGTAGTCGTATCGATTGCAGTAGGGCGGCGACGTAATAATTCCAGAGATAGAGTCGGGCTCCATTCCTGGAAGAATGTCCAGGCATGAGCCAAGTTTTAGCTCGATTCGCCCTGGTTTTATTGCTTTTATATCAGCAGGAAACAGCGTTGGCTGGGAAATATGTCCATCTATATCGTCAGCGATTTGCATCAGCTTGCTGCAAATCGCCTCGTCGAATGACAGAATCGTACCTTTATCGAAGAGTTTTTCTCCTCGGCTGCGCCCGGATCGATGGTCCCATCGCAGGTATTGTCCATCTTTGCGCGTAAAACTGATCTCTTCGAGTACGCACATTGCCGAGAAACGAAGCAGCCGTGATAGTAACTCATCTTCTTCTGCGGATGCATCAAAGAGAAACCGCTCAAGCTGCTTTTCGTTTTCCTCTGAAAATGCACCGGCGGTGATACGAAGATGCGCGAAGGGCTGACGCTCTCCCGGTTGAGTCCATTTACGATCTTTGATGGTCTTGCGAATCAGTTTTGCCAGAATCCTCCGGTCTGCATTCAACACCGCGTTGCGCACCTCGATAATCTCAGCGCCGCTCGGTAGTAATTCGATACCTACAGCATCCAGGCCTAGCTCCGCCGCAATGATCAGAGTTGTTCCGCTACCCGCAAATGGATCAAGTATTTTGCCTTCGCAAATCCCGGCTCGGTCAATCACATATCGTACAAGCGACGCGGAAAAACCCTCGCGGTATTTGCACCAGCGGTGTCCAATCTCATCCCTGTTTGCCTGAAAGCTGACCAGACTGCGGTCGAGATCCCGATTAACCTCCATCTTGGGTGCAAATCGCTCCAGTAAGGCCTGATCTGCTTCGTCAATGCGCGACAGCATCTCCGAATGCTGAAGAGGAAGCGGATCGATTGTGGCCGGCATACCCATTAGCGGAGATTCACCTAAGAATAAAGAGTATCAGTTGGATCACTCATTCGCGGATTTTACCTGTCTCGACTTTGCGTCCAGGAAAAATGCACAGCCGCCCTACCAAATCCGCCGCACACCGAATTGATCGAGTTGCGGGTCGGGGCTGAGGATGGCAATGTCTTGCGCAAGCGCCTGGGCCGCGATCATGCGGTCGAAGGGATCTTTGTGTTCGGCGGTCAGGCGGCCGGCGCGCAGGGCTGAGGCGGTGTCGATGGAGAGCAGTGTGTAGCCGGCCTCATCCATCACAGCAAGATAATCCTGCTCCAACTTTTCCGCGCCGGAAAGTTTTCCCAGCCGCACCTTGGTTGCAATCTCCCACGCCGAAGCCGCCGAAACCAGAATGACATTCCGCTCGTTGGCCAGCGTCTTCCGCGCCTTATGACTGAGAGCTGCCGGAGACATTGTCGCCCAAATGACGGCGCAGGTATCGAGCAAGACTTTCATCGATCGCCTCCGGTCACTTACCGCCATTCCAAAGGCGAAGCTCCTCCTCCGGCAGCGGCTCGAAGAACTGCTCGGTGAGAACGAATCCAGGAGTCTCCAAAGCGCCCAGGCGCTTTTTCTTGACAGGGTGAATGGCCTCCATGCGCGCCACCGGAGTCCGTTCACGCCCGGAGGTGATCGTGACCACTTCGCCCTTCTGCGCCTGCTTGACCAGATTGGAAAAGTTGGTTTTTGCCTCGAATATGGTTGCTGAAATCATCTCCGCCTTATCCTGTCCTTTTATCTTAACCAACTTATAAAGCAATTGCAACTCGCTACTCCCGCACACTGATGCCCAGCGCCTTCATCTTGCGGTAGAGATGGCTGCGCTCCAGCCCCAACAACTCGGCGGCGCGGCTGACGTTGTTGCGGGCCTCATCGATCTTCTTCAGGATGAACTCCCGCTCGTAGGCATCGCGCGCCTGTTGCAGCGTGGAAAACTCTTCCGTGGAACGCGTGCCCGCCTTGTGCGTCAAGGGCGGCAGATGCTTGCGCTCGATCCGCAGCGTGCGGGGATTGAGGATGAGCACCCGCTCCACGACATTCTTCAACTCGCGCACATTGCCCGGCCAATGATATTGAGCAAGCGTCTCCAGCGCCTCTTCGGCAATCTCCATGCGGGGACGCCCGTACTGGCGTCCAAACTCGGCGAGAAACTCATGCGCCAGCAGCGGAATGTCCTGCCTGCGCTCGCGCAGAGGCGGCACAAAAAACGGCACCACATTGAGGCGATAGAAGAGATCTTCGCGGAAGTTGCCCTTGGATATCTCCTCTTCGAGATCCTTGTTGGTGGAGGCGATCAGGCGCACATCCACGCGAATCGGCTGTGTCCCGCCGACCGGCGTGAACTGCTGGTCGTCAAGCGCCGAGAGCACCTTCGATTGCGTCTTGAGGCTCATGTCGCCCACCTCGTCGAGAAAGAGCGTCCCGCCGTCGGCGCGCTCCAGAGTGCCGCGTTGCTCCTGCAATCCGCCCGGCTGCGCACCGTGACGATAGCCGAAGAGTTCAGCCTCGATGTGCGCTTCGGGGATGGCCGCGCAGTTCAGTTCGACGAAGATCTGATCCTTGCGCAGACTCTCGGCGTGGATGGCGCGGGCAATCAGTTCCTTGCCTGTGCCCGACTCGCCGTAGATCAGCACGCGGCCGTTGGTGGGCGCCATCAGGCGAATCTGCTGGCGCAGGGCTTTGAGCGGAACGCTCTCTCCGGTCAGCACCGAACCGGCATTGAACTGACGCTTGAATTCAAGGTTTTCCGCACGCAGGCGGCGGGCTTCAACGGCATTTTTGAGCACAATGAGCGTGCGTTCCAGCGAGAGCGGCTTCTCCAAAAAGTCGTATGCGCCCAGCTTGGTCGCTTTGACGGCGGTCTCGATGGTGCCGTGACCGCTGATGATAACCACTTCAGGCCGCGTGTCGGCGGCTTGGCGATGAATGTCGCCGAGCACGTCGAGGCCGTCGCGGTCGGGCAGCCAGATGTCGAGCAGAATCACATCATAGGGCGCGTCTTCCAGCAGCACCAGGGCCTCGCCCGCCGTGGCCGCCGTGGCCACGCCGTAACCCTCCTCGCGCAAAATCTCTTCGAGCGAGTTGCGTATCTCCACCTCGTCGTCCACTACCAGAATGTGATTCATCAGTGCGATCCTCTCACAGAGTCATGCGAATCTGCATAATTGTATTCTCGATAATTCGCTGTAGAAACCGCGCTTTTGTACTCCTCCAGGACTCTCTGCAGCGTTGCGGAATCGCCCTGCTTGTATGCGGAGTTTGCCTCTTTCGTCAATCGCTCGCGCAAGGCGCGGTCAGCTTCATTCGAGGCATAGTCTGGATGAATCTGTTTGATCACATCGAGATAAAGTTCCCTCAGCCACGGAGAAGAAGTAAAATCCGCCACATTCGCTGGCTCGCTATTGGTGGCAGCATAGGGTATCTCTGCGTTCATACCGTCACCGGAAACCCCGTCAAACACTGAGCCAATACCAATCTCTTCATAATAAATTTCATCGCCTGCGGCATCTACAAATTGCCTGCAATTTTTCTTGTTTTTAGCTGCATTGAGCGCTGCAACAAAAAGGAGATAGAGAATGCCTAAGACTCCAATCACAATCCAAGGTATCGTATCCTGATAGCATCTCCTGCTCGCCGCTGTAAATTCGATCAAGCTATTCGTCGATGGATTGGCTGGATCATAATAAACGGTAAGATTCGCCCCCGGCACATATTCATCCACATCTGAAATCTTATCCTTAACCAGATTGACGAATGATTGTGGACAGTCCCCAAGCCCGCTATAAAGACTCCCGCTTACATTGAAGCTATATTTGCAGCTAATGTAATTGAATCTTAAACCGAGCCACAAATTGTAGCGTGAATATACATCATGGGCGGTGGTCGTCGACTCGTTCGGCGCGGCGTTAGCGAACTGATTCCCCTTGTGAATACAGATAACTATGCAAGCGAATGCAAACAACAAAAAGATCCAGGAACGTTCGTCACTATATTTCCAGCTCGCACTCATAAAAGTCCTGATGCTCTTCATTCCGTCGAAAACAATTATTCATCCGTAGTTCGCTGAGTAGTTTGCACCTGCTGCTCAGGTGTCTCCCCCGGCGGCTCCATCAGCGGCAGCCGCAGCAGAAAGCGCGCGCCTTTGGGGCTGTTGGCCTCGGCGCGCAACGTGCCCCCATGCTCCTGAACGATCTTGGCCGCAATGGAAAGTCCCAGGCCGGTGCCCCGCTGTTTGGTCGAATAAAAAGGCAGAAAGAGCCGCTCGCGTATCTCATCGGTCAGGCCGTGGCCGGTGTCGGAGATTTCCACCTCGACGGCCGTTGCGTCTTCGCTGAGCACTGTGCTCACCTTCAAGACGCGCAGCAAGCTGTCCTTCATCGCTTCCGCCGCGTTGTCGATCAGATTGGCCAGCGCGCGCCGGATCGCCTCCGGATCGGCCAGCACCGGCGGCAACTCCGGCTCCAGGCTGCATTCGACGGTGATGCCGTCCAGCCTTCCCGTAAACAGAGCCAGGGCCTCTGTAACCACACGGTTCATCTCGCAGGCGCGCGGCTGCGGCGCGGGAAACTCCGCCAGCGCGGAGAACTGGTCGACCAGCGTGCGCATCGTGCCCACGCACCCCAGGATCACCTCACTGCATTTGCGGATTACGCCCGGTGAATCCGGCTGCCCGCGGTCCAGGTGGCGGCTGATGCGCTCGGCGGAAAGCGCAATCGGGGTCAGCGGATTCTTGATCTCATGGGCGACGCGCTGCGCCACTTCCTTCCACGCCAACTGCCTCTGCGCCCGCAGCAGCTCCGTCGTATCCTCCACCACCAGCACCGTGCCCGGACGACCGCGGGTCAGATCGAAACGCGCGCTGGTAATCGCCAGATGCAGAATGCGCCCTCCGGCATGAAACTCGATCTCGGTAAAGGCGGCGCCCATGCGGCGGCTGCGGCGAATCACGCCAGCCAGATCCTCGGCGCAATCGGAAGGAAACAGCGATTCGATCTTCTCCCCGCTTAGTTCGCTGTCCACACGCCGGCCCAGCAGCGCGGCAAAGGCGCGATTCGATTGCAGCACTGTCCCCGCCCCGTCCAGCGTCACCACTCCAGAGGGAATCGTCTCAACGATCGTCTCCAGTTCGCGGCGGCGTTCTTCGATGGCCAGATTGGCCGTGCTCAGTTGCGCGCTGGAGCTCTCGGCCAACTGCCGGCTGGCATCCAGATCGGCTGCCATGTGATTGAAGGCCCGCACCAGCTCGCCCATCTCTCCCGTGGCCGCCTGCGCCACGCGATGTTCGTACTTGCCCGCGGCGATCTCCGACATCGCCAGCCCCAGAGCTTCCACCGGTCGGGTGATCTGCCGTGAGAAGAACTGCGCCATCCACACGCTGGAGAAGAATACCAGCACGGTAATTCCCAGCAACCAAAGAAAAAATGTGGTGCGAATGCGATTTCGTGTGCGGAAAAGCTCCGAATAGGCGAGCGAACCCGAGCGAATGCGAGCCGCCGTTTGGCTCAGTCCTTGCGGCATCGGCAGCGCCACCACCACCATCTTGCTGGATGAGGTCGCCGACTCGCCCAGCGCATACTCCTGACCCGCCACCCTCACCACCGGCTCATCGCTGCGTTGCGCCGCAGCCAGCAGGCTCTCCGAAAGCGGCCCGTGCAACAAGATGGCTTTGTCCTGGTCGCCCTCCTCCAGGCCGGGGATCAGGCTGGCGGAACTGGACTCCGCCGGTGCTTGAAAACTCGCCAGCAGGCGCTGATTCTTTCCGTACACCTCCACAAAGCCGCCGGTCAGCGTGATGCGATGTGTCTCCAACTCCTCCCGAAGCGACGCCGGATCGCGCTCCGTCGCACCGGAGGCGACAATCGATTCCGCCTCCACGCGGGCATTGGCCGTCACGTATTGCGCCAGCTCCAGCACCACGCGCGTCGAATCTTCGCGCAACTCGGAGATATTCGGCGAAAACCAGCGATCCAGCGAACGATTCATCAGTTGAAAGCTGAACAAAAACATGAAGACCGCCGGCGTCAGCGCAATCAGCACCGCGCCCAGCACCATCCGCGAACGCAGCCGCGCACCCAGCCCGTCGCTGCCCTGGCCTGCATAGATCTTGAGAACATTCCTCATCAGCAGTACCAGCAGCAGCAACAGCAGCAGAAACGCCAGCATGATCAGGCCGGTGGAGATCAGCGTTTCATTGGCGGTCTCAGGGTTGAGAAAACTCACATTGAAGGAGTAATGCCAGATTCGGATCGGCAAGGTGGGATTGAAGGCCTGCAGCGCGCCCAGCAGCGCAAAGATCAGCAGCACTCCAACTGCATATGGAGCTACCGTACGCCACCGGGGATCGCCGCTCAAGCGCATGGGGCGATTATAGGACAGCGACGATTCCCCAGGCTGTATACCCTGCTCTTCACCCCAGTACCTCCGCCGCCGCACGCCACTCCCGCTGCTGGCTCTCGCCCACGCCGCGGCAGGTCAGCGTGCCCATCCAGGTATTCAGCCCCTCGGCCAGACCGGCGTCCTTGCGCAGCGCCTCGCGCGCGCCCAGATTGGCAAGCCGCAACAGGTACGGCAGAGTCGCATTGGTCAGAGCCAGCGTGGAAGTGTGCGGCACCGCGCCGGGCATATTGGTCACGCAATAATGCACCACGCCCTCCACGATATAACTCGGATCGGAGTGCGAAGTAGGCCGCGCCGTCTCCACGCAGCCGCCCTGGTCGATGGCCACATCCACAATCACCGCGCCCTTCTTCATCTCCGCCACCATCGCGCGGCTCACGAGCTTCGGCGCAGTCGAGCCGGGAATCAGCACCCCGCCGATCAGCAGATCGGCCTCCCTTGTGGCCTGGGCCAGGTTGTAGCTGTTCGATACCAGCGTATTGAGCCTTCCGCCGAAGATGTCATCCAGTTGGCGCAGCCGGTTCAGGTTCACATCGACAATCGTGACCCTGGCGCCGAAGCCCACGGCGATCTTGGCTGCATTCGTGCCCACCACGCCGCCGCCCAGGATGGTCACCTGCGCCGGAGGCACGCCTGGCACGCCGCCCAGCAGAATCCCGCGCCCGCCGTGCTTTCTTTCCAGATAAGCCGCTCCAGCCTGCACGCTCATCCGCCCCGCCACCTCGCTCATCGGCGTCAGCAGCGGCAGTGCGCCCTCCCGGTCGCGCACCGTCTCGTAGGCAATGCCGATGACCTTCGACTCCAGCAGTTTGCCGGTGAGCGCAGCTTGCGGCGCCAGATGCAGAAAGGTAAACAGCACCAGCCCCTCGCGGAAGTACGCGTATTCACTCTGCAATGGCTCTTTGACCTTGACAACGGTCTCGGCTCTCTCCCACACGGCTCCAGCCGCGCTCACGATCTCCGCGCCCGCCTGACGGTACGCCTCGTCTTGAAGGCCAGACTGCGCGCCTGCCTGCCTCTCCACCAGCACTGTGTGCCCGGCCTCGCAGAGCGCCCTCACGCCCGACGGTGTCACGCCCACGCGAGCCTCATTGTCTTTGATCTCTCTGGGAACGCCGATCCTCATTGTCCTTTCCCTTTCCTGCTGCCGTCTTTGCTTTAGATGCAAGCCGGCCTCGACTGGCTTTGGCCGCGGAGAAAAATAGCTGCCAGCCCGGCCCGCGCCACGAACTTCGCCGCGCGAGGCAAGAGGCCTTCAACTCCGGGGTTTTCACAATCGCCAATGTGTGCTCCAATGTTCTTGACTCCTGTCATCGGGGTTGCAATCAACCGGAAGAGGAAATGGCTCATGCTGGCTGAAGATCCGAGGTTTCCCAACCGCAAGCGAAAGATCAAAGAGCAATCGGCCCTGGACGAAAAGCTCTTCGAGATCGAAGAGCAAGACCCCAATCAAAGTGGTCAAGCGCCGCCGATGAGCGGCTACAGGATTATTGGAACGAGCCAGACGCCGCCCGATGAGGATCTGGTGGCGCCAGAGTTGCCCATTGCGATCGAAGCGAGCGCGGATCCGGTCGAGGTGATTCCCCCTCCCACCGCCGCGCCAGCAGCCGCCCCAACGCCGCTTCCGCCAGCGAATCTGAACCCCTCCCCGGAAGCCGCCGCCGCTGCTCCTCCCAGCCTTCCCCCCAGGCCGCTGGATCAGCTGATCGCGCGCGCTAGAAAATTCGCGGAGAATCCTGTCCGGCTCTATGCCGCAGCCGGTATCGGCCTCGGCCTGTTTCTGGGTTTCATTGTTCTCGCCATCTTCTTGTTGACAGGCCCTCAGGACATCCGCTCCGATATGGGATCGACCTCCTCCAATGCCATCGGTTTGCAGGGCCATCTTTATCTTGAATGGAACAAACATCTCCTCTATCGCGTCTCCCTTGAACCCAGCGACCCGGAGGTGAAACCAGGATTTGCTCTGGCCGTGGCTAGTTCGCCGCGTCCACTTTCCATCGGAATCCAATTGAATGACAACCAGGGTTTTGCGCTCTGCTCCAAAAACATCCTCTTGAAGTATGACGCGCGCAGCGCGATTCCCCTTGACGCTCCCCTTCCGGATTCAGCGCCAGAAAATACGGCTGGAAGCACTCCCGCAGTTGCCCCGCCCGCCGTCGATTTTGCGAAGCTCGATGCCCAGGAAGCCGCCAGAGAGCAAGGCAACGACCTCTTCCAGACTCAGATCGGACCGGATGGTCAGGCTGCCGCCCTCAGCGCGCAAGGGCAAATCCCCTGCTCCAAAAAAGCCTTTGAAGACGCGGCCTCCTGGGTCTTGGTGCCCAACTTTCCCTCCCTCGCCGAACAGGATGCATTGCTGAAGCGTAAGAAGGAGTTGCAGGAGTTGGCCACGCGCCCCGCGCCCGTCGTCCATCAGAAGGCATTCCCGGTAAAGCTGCTGGCCTTCGCCACCGAAGGCGACGATGCCATCGTCGATCTGGATCTCTATCACGGTGTCATCGAAACGCGCGGCCGCAAGACCTTCTTCTTCGACAAAACCAACCAGGCCGCCGCGGACGCCCGCTGGCAAGACTATCCTGTCAGCATCCACTACCGGTGCGACCGCACTTCCGACTGCGTACTGATGCACTCCGGCTTGGGCGCGCTCCGCGCCAGGATGAGAAGATAGCGCGGGCCGCTTCAGATTCGCTTCATCCAGTAGCCTGGACGGCGCTTGGCGTGGCTACGGCGACGATAAAGATCTCGTCTTGCCAATCGAGAAAAACAATGAAGAATGGAAATCTCTTGAGTTGGACTCTGCGTGTTCCCTGCAAATAACAGGGAAAATGAAGCGGTGAGGCTACAGCTTTCTTATAGGCGGAGATCAACTCGTCCCGAACCCTGCGCGCAATCTCACCATTCCAGGCTGCGTCGAGTTCGGCCTCGGTCGCAGCGCTGTCAGCCGGGTCCACACTCTCCCACAGCGAATTCGCCAGCAGGATGCGCTGATCCACCGGCAATTCAGAGGCGATTTGTCGGACTTCCTCGAAGCTGCGCGGCATGGGGAGATTGTAGCGCCAAAACGGGGACAAAGCCCCATTTCCAGGGCACGAAGGCAGGGCAATCGCATCTGGATTGTTGAAGGGTGCAGGCTTCAGCCCTCGTACCGCCTGAGACCCTGACGCGCCCGTTACTCGGCTGGCACGTTCCGTTGCGCACAGCAGCCAGCCTGCGCTCGATCTTCGGCCCGCTGGCATACAATATGCTTTGAGGTAGAAGCGATCTTCCCATGTCATTGAATAGTTATCCATCGCGCTCCACGCGGTCGCACGGCATCCGTTCGCTCTTCAGTATGTTTTCCAGCGATCTGGCCATCGATCTCGGCACCGCCAACACGCTGGTCTTCGCTGCCGGCAAAGGCATCGTCGTCAACGAGCCATCCATCGTCGCCATCAACAAGAACACCGGCGAGGTGGAAGCCGTGGGCAAGGAGGCCAAAGAGATGCTGGGCCGCACCCCCGGCAACATCGTGGCCATCCGCCCCATGAAGGACGGCGTCATCGCCGACTTCAAGGTCACCGAGAAGATGTTGAACTACTTCATCCAGAAGGCCCACAACCGCAAGATGCTCGTCCATCCCCGCATCGTCATCGGTGTCCCTTCCGAGATTACCCAGGTGGAGAAGCGCGCCGTCGAAGACTCCGCCTACCGCGCCAAAGCCAGTGAAGTCTATCTCGTCGAACAGGCCATGGTGGCCGCCATCGGCGCCGGTCTGCCCATCACCGAGCCGGGCGGAAACATGGTCGTTGACATCGGCGGCGGCACTACCGACATCGCCGTCATCTCCCTCTCCGGCATCGTCTACTCGCGCTCCGTGCGCATGGCCGGCAACCAGATGGACGAGGCCATCACCAACTATCTCAAGCGCAAATACAATCTGCTCATCGGCGAACGCACCGCCGAACAGATCAAGATCGATATCGGCTCCGCTTTTCCCCTCGACAAGCCTCTGACGATGGAGATCAAGGGACGCAACCTCATCGAGGGCGTGCCCAAGACCATCAGCATCGACGACAGCGAGATTCGTGAGGCGCTGGGCGAGTGCATCGCCGTCATCATGAATGCCATTCGCGTCGCCCTCGAACGGACGCCTCCGGAGCTATCGGCTGACATCTCTGACCGCGGCATTGTGCTCACCGGCGGCGGCGCGCTGCTCAAGAATCTCGACAAGCGCATCCGCGAAGAGACCGGCCTGCCCGTTTCGGTGGCCGACGATCCCCTGGCCTCTGTGGTCTTGGGGACGGGCAAAATGCTCTCCGACTTCCGCCTGCTGCGCAAGATCAAGATCGATTAACCGCCTGCGGTGGGGCAGACGCTCGCTATTCGCTCACAGTAGGTTCGTGGTCTCACAGGGCCGGAAAACCGGACCCGGGCCAATCGATATAGTTGAACGTCGTCAAGCGACCGAAGGCCGGGTGCCCCACTCTTCGCTTTTTTCTAGCGAAGAGTGGGAAGCCGAGACTGTTCGTTCTCCGTGCCGCAGGCAGTTGGCCCCACCGCAGGTGGTTATTTCGCCGCCGCTTTCATCGCCGTCAACATCTCCCGCCGCAGAATCGCATTGATGCGCGATTGATACCCTTTGCCCTGCGACTTGAGCCACGCCAGCACATCCGCATCCACGCGCGCCGTGATCTGCCGCTTCACCGGACGATAGAAATGCCCGCGCTCGGCAGTCTTCCACTCTTCATCGGTCATCTCGGGAGCATCGCTCAAATCGATCTCACTGTCGGGGCGCGCCGCCAAAGCTCGCAGTTTTGCCAATCTCTCTTCCGTCATGGGCGGCAGCGTGTCCAGTGTGTAGCTAACGATTTTCGTACTCATAGCGTTGTCTCTCCTTTCGTGTTGCATATCGCGCCGAGATAATGCGAATCTTCTCTATTGTTGTCCCATGCGCATCTTCCTCTCGAACGGTGTGCGCCACCATCATGAGCAGCGAACCATCGACCACGCCATATGTTCTCCAGCGCTGCTCCCCGTCCTGAATGCGATCTTTGACCGACACGAAGAGCGGATCCCGAAACACTTCGGAAGCATCTTCAAAGCTGACGCCGTGCTTGCGCTGGTTGGCGAGGTTCTTCGCCTCGTCCCATTCGAACCATATTCCGTTCACTACAATAGTATAATTACAAATTTGACATTATGCAACACAAGTGAAAGTTCCAGATCGTCGTTGGCTCTCATCCCAAGCGTGAAATTGACGACAACTCCGCAACCGGCTTCCGCTTCTGCACCATCCGCAAAATGCAGTAGCCTGCGGCGGCGGCAGCCAGATGCTTGAGGGTATGGCCGCTGACGACGCCCAGCGCCGCAAAGATCGGCTTGTCGTAAAACTCCAGCGCCTTGGCCAGAGCGTAGAAGCCCGCGACCAGCCCCAAATCATAGGCTCGCGTGTAACGCGCGGGAAAGAAGAGCGAGAGCAGGATCACCAGCGCCGAGTAGGCTTGCACTGCGGCGTAGAAGCGCAAATCTCCCGCGCCATGCGCCTCGCTCCAGCGCCATTGCAGGACGCTTCCCAGGCCAATTATCAGCAGAATCGGCAGCAGCCAGAGGCCCAGCCGCAGACTGATGCGCTCCATGATGACCGCCGCAACCATCGCCATGAAGGTGATCGTCATCGGCAGCCGGTCCCACACCAGCGTCGCATTGTTTGGGTCGAGGTGATAGTAAGAGGAGCCGAAGGCCGTCAGCAGCAATCCCAGAAAAACGAAGAGATACGGCCATTGCTCGTGCCGGTCGAGGAAGTGCTCTGACCAGGTATTGAAGTTGGATCGCAGCCAGAACAATCCCCAAAGGCCGATCACGGCGAAGGGAAGATTGGAAGCGACATCGCCAAAGTTGGGAATACCGAGAAGGCTGCGCCGGTCGGCGAAGTGGTGATAACTGAGCGGCTGCGGAATCGGCGGCAGCAGCAGGCAAATCAAAACAACGACCGCGGTAAGAAGGAGCAGCAGCGTCAAACTTGCTTTCCGGGAGATCAATCATCCTCCTTGCGAATGCCCCGTCGGCATGGCGGTATGCCGCCGCTATTCCAGCCGGCGAATCAGCAGACCATCTTCCATTGCCAGCCGTCAGTATACTGGTATTGCTCTTGCTCTCACGCCGTTCTCACTGTCAGCACGAGCCTTCGTCATGGAATCGTTCCTACTCCGCTATCGGAATCTGCTGGTGCTGCTGGCCATCCTCTTGGCGCAGATCATCGGACTTGCCGTGCAGGTGCGCCGCGCCGACAGCGGACGGAACTCGCTCGATCCCAAGGATTCCTCCGGTGTGCGGCTGATCCGGCTGTGGGCAGAGATGCTGATCTCGCCGCCGGAGCAACTCTTTCACAGCGCCAAGCTGGGCGTCGATGGGCTGTGGAACAACTACATCGATCTGCGCGGCGTACGCCAGCAGAACCAGCAGTTGCAGCAGACCCTTGACCGGCTCCGTCTGGAGCAGGCGGCGCTTCTTGAAGACGCCAAGCAGGGAGAACGCCTGCAAGCGCTGATGGACTTCCAGCAGAGATATATCTATAAGACGCTGGCTGCTCAGGCCATCGGCTCCAGCGGCAGCGATCAGTCTCTCGTCTTCTACATCGACAAGGGGGCCGACCACAAGATCGAGCGCGACATGGCCGTGATTACCGCCGACGGCATCGTCGGCAAGGTGCGCGAAGTCTATCCCCATTCCGCCCAAGTGCTGGCCATCAACGATCAAACCAGCGGCGCCGGCGTGATTCTGGAGACGACGCGCGTTCGCGGCATTCTGCGTGGCAACGTCAACGGCCGTCTGCAAATTGTGGGCATCCTGAAGGATGATCGCATCCAGCCGGGGGAAAAGGTGCTCACTGCCGGAGGAGATATGGTCTTTCCCCGCGGATTGCCGGTGGGCGTCGTGGAAAAGGTCGTGCCCGACCCCGATCTCGACTCGTTCATTGACGTGATTGTGAAGCCGGCTGCTCATCTCGACCGGCTCGACGAGGTGCTGGTGATTACCTCGACTGAGCCTCGCTTCTCCGACGAGCAGCAGCAGGATATGGCGATCAGTGAATCGCTGAAAGGCGCGCAGGTCGAAGCCATCAAAGAGCAGAGAAAAGCCTCGGAAATCATGGCGGAGCGCCTGCCCGGACTCACCGATCCCAACGCGCCAGCCGCCAATCCAGCCACAACGCCAGCCGGTGCAGCGGCGCAGCCCGGAAGCCAGACCGGCCAGCAGAATCAGCCTGCTCCTGCTTCGCCCACTCCCGCCCCGCCCGCTCCCAGGCTGCTGCCCGCGCGGCATCCCGACCGCTTTACGCCACAGGCAAATTCAATTCCGAACAACGAGAACTCCGCGCCAGAGGCCCAATCCGGTAAACCCCAAGCGACTCCAGCGCCAGAGCATGGCGGGTCAGCTCCTCCGCGGAGGAATCCATAGCCATGAATATGCTTGGCCCCGATAATCGCCGCGAACTTGGGATTCGCCGCTATCCGCTGCTGGTTTATGGGCTTACGCCGCTGACGGCGCTGGTGCTGCAAGCCCTACTGCCGCGCCTGCTGCATGGCTATGCCTGGTTCGACCTGCCCCTGGTGGTCACCGTGTACTTCGCCCTCGTCCGCCGCGATCCCATTCAAGGTACGCTGATGGGCGCGACGCTTGGCCTCTTTGAAGACGCCCTCACCCATCACGCCATCGGCGTCAACGGCATCGCCAAGACCGTGGCCGGCTTCCTCGCCGGCTCCGTCGGCGTGCGCATCGACGTGGAGAACCACACCATCCGGCTGCTGCTCACCTTTTTGCTTTCGCTGCTCTGCAGCACCATCTACGTCCTCATCTACCGCGTCCTGCTGGGCCTGGAACTGGAATGGAGTTGGCTGGCAGAGCTGATGAAAGCCGTGGGAAATGCGGTGATCGCGCTCGCCCTCTTTCCCCTGCTCGACCGCGTTCAGATCAAGGAGTGAACGGCAATCTGCGCGGTGTTCAATGCAGCGATCTCGAAATCGAGCCGCTCAGCCGCGTTTGGCCTCCTTCTCAAGTCCCTGAAGAAGCTCTGAGGCTGTGGTCTTCAATCCTTCTGCGAGGATTGCAATCACCGTCAGTGTCGGGTTTCTCCGTCCACGCTCAATGCCAGAAATATAGGTTCTGTCGAGTCCGTTATCCAGAGCGAGGCTCTCTTGCGTCATGCCCATTTCGGTGCGGCGGCGACGAACAAGCCGTCCAAAAGCACTGCGAAACTCCAATTTTTTGTCCACGAATAACGATTGCACGCGAACTTGGACGATGAGTCAAGTTGCCCGGCATCAACATCCATGCCAAAATGACTGCGAACAGCAGAGGCCAATCCGCTGTATTCTAGGCATAGACGATGCATTCCTCCGGCAGCACACGCGGCGAGAAGCTCTCCTCCTTTAAGTTGACGGTGGTGCAGTACGGCATTCTCTTCATGATGCTGGCGCTGGCCGCCGGACTCTGGAGGCTGCAAGTGCTGGGCGCGGAGAACTTCCGCCAGCTCGCCGAACAGAACCGCATCCGCAAGGAGCCGGTGATGGCTGCCCGCGGCAAGCTCTTCGACCGCGACGGGCGCCTGCTGGTGGATAACTATCCCTCCGTCTCCTGCTACCTAGTGCGCGAGCAGAACCGCAAGGTGGATGACGATCTGCCGCTGATTGCCAAAGGACTGAACCTCGACCTGGAGCAATTGCGCGCCACGCTGCGCCGCTACCGCACCCGCCCGGTCTATGAACCGATTCCCATCAAGCAGGAGGTCACCGCCGACGAGCAGGCCTTCATCGAGGCTCACCGCAACGAATTGCCTGAGCTGGAGACCATCGACGAAGAGCGCCGGCTTTATCCCCGCGATGGCTTTGCCGCCCACCTGATCGGCTATGTCGGCGAGGTGAGCGAAGAGGATCTCAACCAGTCGCGCTATGCCGCCTACGAGCCGGGCGACGTGGTGGGCAAGGCCGGTGTCGAGGCTACCTACGACCAACTGCTGCGCGGTGAGGACGGATCGCGGGATGTGATCGTCGACAGCCACGGCCGCGAGGTGGGCTACCTGCGAACCCAGCACGCCATCTCCGGCCAGGATCTGAAGCTGACCATCGACATCGACATTCAGCGGGCGGCTGAACTGGCGCTGGGCGACGCCAATGGCGCCGTGGTGGTGATGGACCCGCGCAACGGCGAGATTCTGGCCATGGTCTCGCATCCCAGCTACGATCCCAACGCCTTTGCCGTGCGCATCAATCGCAACGACTGGAATGAGTTGATCAATAACCCCAACCATCCCCTGATGAACAAGGCGATTCAGGATCAGCTTGCTCCCGGCTCAACCTTCAAGATCATCATGTCCGCCGCCGGCCTGCAAGAGGGCGTGGCTCAGGATATGCACGTCAACTGCGTGGGCGGAGGCGATTTCTACGGGCGCTTCTTCCACTGCGATCATCATCATGGCGTACTCAGCATCCGTGAAGCCATTCCCATGTCTTGCGACACATTCTTCTACACGCTGGCGCAGAGGCTGGGCATCGACACCATAGCGAAATACGCCACAGCCTTCGGTCTCGGCTCCAAGACCGGCATCGATCTGCCCAACGAGATGGCCGGCGTCATGCCCTCCACACAGTGGGAGATGAAGAACTTCCACCAGCGCTATTATCCCGGCAACACAATCTCTGTCGGCATCGGCCAGGGCGAGACGCAGGTGACTCCGCTGCAACTGGCGCGTGCTCTGGGCGGCATCGCCTCTGATGGGCATTTTGTGCGCCCCCATGTGGTCATGCCCGGCCAGAAAATTCCAGCCGACTTCCAACGGGCCATTCAGGACAGCTTCCCCGGCTCCGGCGACAGAAACTTCCCGCTCAACCCGGACACCTGGACGATCATCACCGACGGCATGGCGGCAGCCACCTCGCCCGGTCTGTACCACACGGCCGCGGCCGCTCACCTGGAAGGCGTGGACTTTGCCGGAAAGACCGGCACGGCGCAGGTCGTGGGTGGCGGGGATACGCACACCAAAGGCGGCTCGAAGACTCCGAATGCCTGGTTTGTGGGCATGATTCCCCGGCGCAATCCTGAGATCGTGATTTGTGTCTTGCAGGAGCATGGCGACTGGGGCTCCGGTTCCGCGATGATTGCGCAGCACATTGCCATTGCCTACGTGAACAAGGGGCGCATGGCGGACCATAACATCGTCAATCAGGCCGGCCTCGACAAGCCCGTCGAGATGGGAGCTGTCTGGTCGGAGCCTGCGCCCCCCGGCCACCATCGCCGCGGCGCTTCCTCTGAGGATTCCGTCCTCCATGCCGGGCATTTCTTGGTCGCAGCGGGAGAGCTTGCCCCCGCCCGCAGCCTGGCCGCTTCGCAGCTCCATTGGCCGCAATGGCTGCTGGCTCTGCCGCTGCGCTTCAAAGAGGATCTGCCCTGATGCGGTTCTCCAGTCACTCTGCAACGAAAGCTCTGCCGCCCAGTAAAATGCTTGTAACCATCGATTTACTGGAGAAACGCAACTGATGCGCCGCTTTCTCAGCTTTCGCGACTTCGATTGGACGCTGCTGGCCATGGTGCTGCTGCTCTGCACGATCTCGGTCCTGGAGATCTACTCAGCCACGCTGCACACCAAATATGTTGGCTTTTACAACAAGCAGATCTTCTGGATCGGTGGCGGCCTGATCGCAATGTTTCTCTTCGCCAAGATCGACTACCACCGCCTGCTGGACTGGGCGCCCTGGGCCTACGGCGTCTGCCTGCTGGCCTTGCTCGCCGTAAGGCTGGTGGGGCACAAGGTGCTGGGCGCCAAGCGCTGGATCAGCATTGGCCCAATGCACTTCCAGCCCTCCGAGTGGGTCAAGCTCATTCTGATTCTCATCATGGCGCGCTACTTTGCCAATCTCGGCGGACGAAATCTCACCTGGAGGGAGATCCTCAAAGCTCTGGCGCTGGTCGGACTCCCCATGGCGCTGGTGCTCATTCAGCCCGATCTCGGCACCGCGCTCACCTATATGCCCATCGTGGTTGCCGGCCTCTTTCTCGGCGGCATCAACATCCGCCAGTCGCTGGTTCTGTTGGCCTGCGCGGCCGTACTGATCGCCGGCGTCTGGACCGATGGCTTCGGAATCGGACACATTAAAGTGCTCAAGAACTTCCAGAAGGCCCGCCTCACCAGCTTCATCAACCCCGACAACGATCCCAAGGGCACCGGCTATCAGATTCGCCAATCTCTCATCGCCGTCGGCTCCGGCGGCGTCTGGGGCAAGGGCGCGGCGAAAGGAACCCAGACCCAGGGCGACTTCCTCCCCATTCCCCATGCGGACTTCATCTTTGCCGCTTTTGGTGAGGAACATGGATTTGTCGGCGCAATTTTCGTCCTGCTGCTATACTTTTCCATATTGATGCGTTTGATTCAAAACGCTCAAACAGCCGCCGACCTCTCCGGTTCCTTGCTTATTATGGGAGTGGTGGCTGTGCTGACCTTTCAGATCGCGGTCAACGTGGGCATGGTCATTGGGTTGATGCCCGTCACCGGAATTCCTTTACCGTTAATGAGTTACGGCGGTTCTTCGGTGTTGTTTACGTTCCTGGCGCTCGGTGCGGCGATGAATGTCCGTATGCGCCGGTTCGTCAACTAAAGTTTTTCGGACCCGATGGTCCGGATTTCGGTTCGCTGCTTCAACTCTTGCGCTCCCCGGTTTCTCTCCGGTCCGCAAGAGACGGTTTTTCAAAGTTTTAGCCGGCAAGGTCCAGATGGACACGCCCGGCAGGATCGGGTTCATGAGCACGCAGAGACGGGAAAACCGTTGGCGGCGTAAGATTTGCACGAGAGGCGCGAAAGCATCCGGAATGACACTCTCCGGCCCTGCCGCATTGCTCGCTTGCACATACGTCAGCGGTGGAACGGCCCCGCCGGAGATTCCGGTAAGGTTGGCCACAAACTCTTTGCATTCGGGTTACCGTATCGTACGGCTAGTATTGCAAGACCTTCGCCAGAGTTCGCCGCCCCTCGGGGCCGGCCCTGGCGCGGAGACCGGCACACCAGCGATTCACGGGTCATCCCACTCGCACACTCCCGCTCCTTCCGGTCCAGCGCGCTTCCATCCCGCCTAGCTGCAAGTTCCGGCTGGCAGACGCCGCCGGACGGAAAGGTACGATGGCAAAGGAAATCTGCATCTCCAGCACGCCGCATGAAACGCGGCTGGCAATCCTTGAAGACGATCAACTCGCGGAAATCTACTACGAACGCGAAAACGAATACACTCTGGCCGGATCGATTTACAACGGCCGCGTCACCCGCGTCCTGCCCGGTATGCAATCCGCGTTTGTGAATATCGGCCTGGAGCGCGACGCCTTCCTCTATGTCACCGATTTTCTCGAACTGGAAGACCCGGAGGAGAGCGACGAGCTGGAAAAGGCAGCCGTCAGCGGCGGCAATCAGCCTCCCCGCGAGGTGCGCGGCGGACGCCCCAGCCAAAAGTCCGAACCAAAGCAGGATGCGCGCCCCGCTGTTGAAAGACCGCGCCTGACCGTCGAGCCGCTGCCAGAATCCGATGCCGCTCCAATCCCTTCCTCCGGCTCACTCTCCCTCTCTGAACCGGTCGATGGCCGTGATGAGGACTCAGCCGAGCCGGGCGCCAAGCGCTGGCGCGGACGCCGCCGCCGCCGTGGCGGCCGGGGTTCCGCAGCCGCATCCGCCGGTCAGTCGCAGAACGGCGAAACACCCTCGATCTCCGTTGAGCCGGAGGCCGAAGCCGATGTTGCCCCGGAGATTCAAGCCGGCGCCAGCTCCTCAACCGACAAGTATTCTGCAAAGAGATCTGAATCCTCTCACTCTTCACAGTGGCCGGCGCCAGCCGCTCCCGCACCCCGCTCGGAGGCGGCTCCACTTCCCTTTGTCCTGCCCGGCGAGTCGCTCTCCAGATACGGTGGCGCTCCCGCGGAAGATGCGGAACACCGCGCTGCCCAGCCGCCTGTGGCCGCACGCCCGTCGAGCAGCTTCAAGCCCGCTACGCTGATCACTTCGCCGATCCAGTGGGATGGCAGCGGCCTGCTTCCCGGCGAGTCGCTCTCCCGGCATCGCAATGCCACAAGCGAACCAGCCGAAGCCGCCCACGCTCATCAGCCGGTGGATTCCTCCGATACGCAGCACTCAAAGAGCGATTCGCCGGACGCCGTTGAAGAGCAGGAGTTCATTGAAGAGACTGAGACCGGTCCTGAGCTCGTCCCCGGCATCTCCGAGAAGGAGCTGGTCTCCAAATGGACCCAGGCCGCGCTGGCCGAGGATGAATTGGTGGCCGTCGATCCTCTTGATGAGGATGACTTTGAGGAGATGGAAGAGTCTGCGAGCCAGCCGGAAGTTGCCAGCACGCCGCTGCTCGATTCCGAAGAGGAGCAATCGGCCGCTGAGCCTGCCTCCGGAGCCTCCGCCTCGCACGATATTGATCCCCTCCCGCCCGCCGGTTTCCGCTTCTTTGGCCTCGGCGGCAAGAAGAAGGAGGAAACGAAGCCCGCCGATCCCGCCTCCGTCCCCTCCGTCTCAGCCTATGCTCCGGGCAGCGGTCTCATCGAAGAAGAGATCATCGAAGAGGAGGAGTTTGACGCTCCCCGCCACACTCATCGCGCCAAAGGCGGCGACCACGACTCGGATGACCTGGAAGAGGAGACGCTGCCCAAGCATCTGCGCACCGGCGACCTCGGTGAGATGCTCCAGGAGGCTCATCTCGACCATCGCATCCAGTTGAACTTCGATGGCGGCAACGAAGACGAAGAAGAGGATGAAGAGCCAGCCGCGGAGGGCCAGCCGGCAGCCGGTCAGCCGCGGCGCGAGCGGAGCGGCCGCGGACGCCGGGGACGCGGAGGCCAAGCAGCGCCGGCCTCGCAGCAAGGCCCCAGAGGGCGTGGTCCCACCCGCCGCTCCTCGCAGCTCTCCGACCTGCCTATCATCAGCGATCTGCTCAAGCCCAATCAGGAGATTCTGGTTCAGATCGCCAAAGAACCGATCGCCAAAAAAGGCGCGCGCATTACCTCGCACATCGCGCTCCCCGGACGCTTCCTGGTCTTCATGCCCACCGTCTCCCATATCGGCGTCAGCCGCAAGATCGCCTCCGACGAGGAGCGCCAGCGCCTGAAGCGCATTCTCGTTCACGAGCGCGGCGAAGCCAGCGGCGGATTCATCGTGCGCACCGCCGCCGAGGGCGCATCGGAAGAGGAGCTGCGCACCGATCTGCGCATGCTGCTCAATTTGTGGGCCGACATCAAGCAGCGCTCCGACGAATCCAACTCTCCCGCCCTGATTTATCACGATCTGGGGCTGGTCGAGCGCATCCTCCGCGATCAGGTCAGCAGCAACTTCTCCGCCATCTGGGTCGATTCCCAGGACAACTACGAGCGCATCGTCCGCTTCCTTAACCGCTTCTCGCCCTCGCTGGTGCGCCGCGTCAAGCTCTATACCAAAGAGACGCCGCTCTTCGAGCACTTCGGCATTCAGGACGAGATCACCAAGGCCCTCAACTCCAAAGTCTGGCTCAAATCCGGCGGCTCCATTGTCATCAATCAGACCGAGGCTCTGGTCGCCATCGACATCAACACCGGCAAATATGTCGGCAAGTCGGCGCGGCTGGAAGACACCATCGTCAAGACCAATCTCGACGCGGTGCCGGAGATCGTCCGCCAGATTCGTTTGCGCGACCTGGGCGGCATCATCGTCATCGATTTTATCGACATGGACGACCGCAAGAACCGCTTCAAGGTGATGGCCGCACTCGAAGAAGCTCTCAAATCCGATCGCGCTCCCACCAAGGTTCTCCAGTTCAACGACTTTGGCCTGGTCGCGATCACCCGCAAGCGCGTCAAGCAATCACTGGAGCGCACCCTCTCGGTTCCCTGCCCCACCTGCCAGGCCACCGGCATGGTCAAAAGCCCCACCACCGTCTGCAACGAGATCTACACCGAGTTGCGCAAGATGAAGAAGCACTTCGAAAACCCCGACGTGCTCTTGCGCGTCAACCCGGAGACCGTCAAGGTTCTCAAATCCAACAACGCCAGTTGGCTTACCGAATACGAGGAGCTGATCGGTAAAAACATCCTCATCAAAAGCGACGCCACGCTGCACCCCGAACAGTTCGACATACAGGGCTGAGGGGGACAGTGGGAAAGTGAATTTAGAGCATTTTAGTAATTACTGTAGACCGTCAATACAGTGATGAAACCATGCCCTTGCGTTCTCTGGAGTAATCATCTGTATGGCTTCGGTGATCGCTGTTTCCAGAGCATCTTTGGTTCTTG
>JBAVDS010000116.1:0-7966 GCA_049587335.1 Occallatibacter sp.
CTCGCATTCAGCGGGAGGGCGCTAGCGCCCCTCCCGCACCCACCCCGCGCAAGTACAAAAACAAAAACCTGGCTGATGATGGTGGGGTTGGTCCAGCCTTTGTGCCCGAGTGTAGAGCCGTGCTAGATCGAGCAGAAAGCCCTCAGGACGAACACGGAGCGATGCCGCTTGCCCCAGGCTATCCAAAATACGCCTGAGGCCGTTTTGTGATCGGCCCACGGGTTATGAATCCGGCGCTCAAACTGGCCGTGATTTTTGCGCCGCGCCAAGGGGGGAGAACAAGCAGTCGTGTCATCAGCCGCCATTTCGATCAGGGATTATCGGGTGGCGCAGGGGAGCTTCCCTCCTGCGCCACCCGATAATTTCATACGATTGGCGAATCATGCCGGCATTGACGGTTGCCACCACCTGCTCGAATACTGCCCTTCTCTTTTTCGCCGTCGGGGATTCCGGCTTGTCCTGGCCTTGGTATAGCTCCGCCTGCATCTGCATTTCCGGTTCACCAACCTCGATCAACACGATCCGGCCGAGTTCCCCAAATTGCTTGTGATCGAACTGATAACAATGACCGCGATGGTCATAGCCGATTGCGGCGGTGACATTCGGAGGTAAATTCTCAGGCCGCAACATGGGCTGTCGTGGCCGACCCTCGGCAAGCCATTGGAGTTGGGCCTCGTGGTGTTTGGCTTCTCCGAGTTCCTTAAGCCCTCGTTGAATCTTCCGGGGATCTGGCGGGGGCGCTATCGGAGGTGGGGGCGGTTGCTTGCCTTGCTCCAGCTCCTGAGTTCTTCGGTTCATCACCGTCGCCAATAAATCAGCTATGTGCTTGGCATCCTGGAATAGCCGCGCCTTTTCAGCCGCTGCAAAGTGGCGTCCCAGCCCCTTGCTCAGCATGACTTCGAATTCTCCTGACTTCAGAAAATTGCCATCCATGATGGTGTTGCTCACGCTCAGGTGCCGGTACCGCAAGAGTGTTTCGCAACAGGCGTGGACGTACGGTTTCAGTTCCTCATCCACCTCCGGGTACATGTCGGCGGCTATTTCCTCATTCAAAACAAAGTCGATGGCCCTGCCGCGCAGTTCAAAGCGGAACAAGAAAATGGATGCCTCATGGCCTGCGATATTTTTCAAGTTCACCTCATTCATTACGACTAGGCATGGCGGCGGCGGGGGTATTTTCTTTTTCTCTTCGCCCATGGTTCACTCCATTCTTTTCTCTTTTGGCTAGACCATCGTGCCCAGGGGAAAAAAAGACACACCCTCCGCCCGCCGGTCAGTTCGCCGCGCCGATCACCCCGAATTGATGCAAAATCAGCACCGCTACCCCAACCAGGCCCAGGCCAGTGATTGTCCACTGTGCCGCAGTGGCCTTTTTGTACTCATCGTTGTTCGCCATCCATGTGTAGCCATAGATCATCAGCGCGGGCGCGGCGACGCCCAGGCCGAGGCCCGACCACGTTTGACTCCAAAAATACGCCCAAGAGAGTTTACCCTCTTGAATGTCGCTCAACAGATGCGCCCCGCAAATCCAGCCGAAGACGAACATGGAGCCGAGCGCAGTCAGGCCCAGAAAGATCGTGAACAGGGATTGCCCGATCTGAATCCGATCCACCGTGTCCTTCGCCGCTTTTGCGACGGCCTTCTCGACGGTTGGCACCAAGAGCGCGACCGCGCTGTTCATTTTCGCTTGCGCCTGATCGGAGGCATTCTTCGCCGACCGTTCCGCGACCTCATCACAGGCTTTTGAGACATTTTTCGGGAGACTCGAAAACGCCCCGTGGTAGGTGTCCAGAGCGGCAAGTATAGCCAGCATGGCATCATGATTCGGAATGTCCAAGCTGTGCGCAATTGCCTGAATATGTTCTACCTGTTGCGGTGTTGGTTCCTTGCCGGTAATCAGCTTGATTGCCTGTCCGATATTGATCTCACCCATAAATTGGCTCCAATGCGACACGCGCAGCATCGCGGTACTTCCGTAGCGCCGACCGCTCGGCTATGGTCAGTCCTACCTCTGCATTCCACAAGGCCAGCCGGTTATCGTTGATTCTGTCCGCGACCAAATCATTCAACTCTGGGAAAACGATAGTGTCCGTAACCCGGCTCTTGAGCTTGCCAGACGAATACCGAACGAACTTATCTTCCTTGCCAAAATAGGTGTTGAGCAGCGCGTAGGTTGCCGCGTACCCCTGTTCCGCATCCAGAAAGTTTTTGAGAAGTTCAAGGCCGTCCCGTTGCCGGTTCAGAGGCCAGACCATGACCAAATCGCGGCTGAGTTCGGTTGCTACATCCACGAGAATGCTTCCATGTTCCACGATACTGTCCGTTGCCCGTGCCGCAGTATTCACGACGATACACGCTTTCGGATGCGCTTCGATGATTCCGCCCAGCTTCACCCAGCCGGATTCATCGTCGATATTACAAAGCTCACTCGTTACCAGTTCGTTCACAGCCTTGTATACGTCTGGATTACTGTCATCTGTTTCCACGTACACCGGTTTATGCTCAGCCTGTAGTAGCGCGTCCAGCAATGCCAATGAAACCGTGGACTTGCCTACACCGCCCTTGCCTCCGCCAATCACGATGATCTTGTTCATGCTTTCGTTCCCCTTACAGATCGTTAGAGTCTTGCCGCACTTTGATGCTCCCAGGCTCAATCAGTTTCTTTCCATCTTTCTTATCCCCAGCGGGCGCGGTTTGGCGAGGAGTTGCTTGTTTCTTCTGTGCCAGTTTTCTTGGGACTTTTGGCTTGTTGCTGAGGTTGAACAGTTCCGTGATCGTTTTCGGAAGAATGCCGAAGACATCGCCGCGCAGAGCATCCGCAATCTGCTTTGCCGTGTAGCCTTTTTCGATGAGACTGTTCACCTCATCCTTGGCCGCTAGTATGACCTCTGATTTTCCGCCTTTTCCTGCCTGTTCACCGGGTTTCT
Source organism: Occallatibacter sp. (assembly GCA_049587335.1). Taxonomy (GTDB): domain Bacteria; phylum Acidobacteriota; class Terriglobia; order Terriglobales; family Acidobacteriaceae; genus Telmatobacter. The sequence goes on from JBAVDS010000116.1 coordinate 2,928, forward strand.
GAGTCTGCTCAAGTTTCTGGAGCGCAGCTTTTACCTTCTCCGAATACTTCTTAATGTCGTATGTCCGTACCATTGACTCCCCTTTTCTGTTGAGACTTCCAACCACAAACAGCATACACCAAGCGAATTACACTTGCACGAAAAGCAACGACATGATATATAAAACACAGTAGCACGTACTATAAAGAACGATTGTACAGGATGGGTATTGTCATACACATGCTGCGCAAGTGTAGACAATACCCGCCCGGGTGTTCGGCGCTCCGCTTCTCACTTCCCCGGCTCATCCTGCAAGGGACTGTGCCCCTTGACCCCAGACCACGAGCGAGGTACACCATGCCGTTTACGCGCACTAAACCTGAGCCACTAGACGGGCGCTGCAATGTGCGCGTGACCGCGTCCGAGCTTGCCGAGTTGCGCGAGTCCGCTGGACTCGCCGGGTTGAGCCTGAGCGAGTATATGCGCCGTCGTGCGCTAGGAATCGTCGTCGTGGCCCACGCCGATTTGTCGGTGGTGCGCGAGCTGCGACGGCTGGGCGGTTTGCTCAAGAAGGTACACGTCGATAGCCAGGGCGCGTACAGTCAGGCGACGGCGGAAGCCTTGCATCAGATCAACGCTTATGTGGAGGCCATCGGACGTGATCGGTAAGAAGGTAGCGAACCCGAAGAAGTCGGCCAGCAAGGCAACGCGCGTGGGCCAGTTGGCGGAGTATATCCGCGAACCGGAGCAGCGGAGCAAGGACGAGAAGTATATTTACGCAGGCGCGAATGGGTTTCTGTCCGATGACGCAAAAGCGCAGCAGCTTGAGATGCTGGCTCTGGCGATGGAAGCGCCCCGGAGCAAAGACCCGATCAATCACTATGTTTTGAGCTGGCGCGAGGGTGAGCAGCCCACGCCCAGGCAGTGCGATGAAGCGGTAGGAATTCTACTCAAAGAGCTTGGCCTTGAAGGTCATCAAGTGATCTACGGGTTGCACTCCGATACCGATAACCTGCACCTGCACGTGATGGTGAACCGTGTCCATCCAGAAACCGAGCGGGTCATCTTGCCGCACAATGGATTTGATATTGAGGCGTTGCACCGCGCAGTTGCGAGGATCGAACATGAACAGGGGTGGGAACGGGAAAGTCACGGACGCTATGTGGTTGAAGAGAACGGCGAGATTCTACGGGTAGGAACCGAGCAGCGGATACAGCCCACGCAGAAGGCGCGGGATATGGAACTGCTTACGGGCCAGAAGTCGGCTCAGCGCACCGGAATCGAAACCGTACCGGAGATCGTGAAGAGCGCAACAGGATGGGCGGAGTTGCATGAACGGCTTGCCGAGGCCGGAATGCGCTACGAGCGCAAGGGCAGCGGGGCGCTCCTCTATATAGATGACCAGCCTATCAAGGCCAGCACCGCCGACCGGAACGCCAGCCTTGCCAAGCTGGAAAAGAGATTCGGGCCTTTTGAGGCTGCTGCGGCGCGGTTAGAAGTCAAAGAGCGCGAGATAGAACCTCTCCGGCCTGAATCGGTTCCGAAGGGCTGGGGCGACTACGCCAAGGCGCGGCGGGAGCATTACGAGCAGAAGAACGCGGCGCGGGATGAACTGAGCCAGGTGATTGACACCGAGCGCAAGCAATTGGCAGAGCGCCAGAAGCAGGAGCGCAAAGATACTCTCAGTGGGCGGTGGCGAGGGAAGGGCGCAGAGCTGAATACGATGCGCTCTGTACTGGCCGCGCAACAAGCGGCAGAGAAGGCGGAGTTGCAGGACCGGCACGTACAGGCTCGTGCGCAGGTACGAGAACAGTTCAAGGAGTTTCCCTACTACGAAAAGTGGCTGGCCGAGGAACGCAACCCATCACGTGCGCAGGAGTGGCGCTATGGGCGCGACCAGGTGGCGGGCATCGAGGGGCCGGGTCATGACCGGGGCCAGCCGCAGAAGGCCGTTCCCGCAGACATCCGGGCATTTGTCCACGAGATCCACGGCGAGTCCGTTTACTACAGCCGTCGAGCAGGCCAAGGGGCGGGGGGTGTGTCTTTCGTCGATTCGGGACCGCGTATCAATATCTATGACTGGCGCAGCCAGGACTGCCTTTTGGCCGCGTTGCAGCTTTCGGCTCAGAAGTGGGGTGGGGGCTTCACCGTGACCGGCAATGACGAGTACAAAGCGGCCTGTGTGCGGCTGGCGGCCGAGCACGGCTTCAAGATCGTCAATCCGGAGTTGCAGCAGGGCATCCAGGCCGAGCGGCAACGCTTGCAACTGGAGAGAGCGGAGGCGATGAAGGCCCCCCAGCTCCAGCAGTTCAACCGATATCACGAGGCTGTCGAGGCCGACCGCTACCGGGTCACGTCCATCAAGATGCTGCCGGATGGGGAGAAAAAGACCTTCATTCTGGACAAGAGGGACGGTGCGACCAGGGGATTTACGCCGGTAGAGATCGCACAGCGCACTCCCGAAATGCTCCGATTGCAGCGGCGCGGCGAAAATATCTACTACACGCCGCTATCGGAGAAGCAGCACCACATCCTGGTCGATGACATGGACCGCCCGAAACTGGACCGGCTCATAGCCGACGGGTACAAGCCCGCCGCCGTGATCGAGAGCAGCCCCGGCAACTATCAGGCCATCCTCACCGTGCCGAAGCTCGGTACCGCTCACGACAGGGAGGTGGGGAACCGGCTGGCCGAGCAGCTCAACCGTGAATATGGCGACCCGAAGCTCTCCGGCTGTGTTCACCCGCACCGCGCTCCCGGCTACGAGAACCGCAAGCCCAAGCACGAGCGCGAGGACGGCACATATCCTGAAGTCCGCTTGCTCAAGGCAGAGCGCCGCCAGTGCGACAAGAGTTTGGAGCTTTCCCGCGTGATCGACACGGAGTACGCACGGCAGGCAGCGAAACAGGCTAAAGAAGCCGTGCAGTTGTCTCCGGTGGCCCCGCCGAAGGCCGAACAGGGAATTTTCCAAGTCTACGATGCGCATCGGGCGGATATTCTGGCGCGGCAGAAGGGCGAGATTGACTACTCGCGGCTGGACAGCATGATTGCCTTGCGGATGCGTGTCACTGGCCACGATCAAGCCGCGATTCAAGCAGCGATCCGCGACGGCGCACCGCGCAGCCGTCCGCTCGACTCACGCGGCGGGCACCAATGGGACGACTACGCCAGGCGCACGGCCAACAGCGCCTACACGCCCCGCGCAGATCGGCAGGCTGAGTCCCTTGCCCCGAAGTACACCGGGCAGTGGGCGCGGCTTGAAGGCCGCGAGCTGGAGTTTGCCGCGGAGTCGCGGCTTGTCGTTCGTCCCCTCACAGAGAAGGAATTCAAGATGCTTGCCCAGGCCGAGAGTGTGCCCGACGCGATGCACAAAGCGATGGTCGAGGAGAAGGAAATCGCGATCATGGGCGGGCGAGGCAAGGCAGGATACGACCAGGACAGCAAGCAGTTTTACGCCAGTCTGAAAAAAGAGGATCAGCCTACGCTGGAGCGGCAGATGACGAGCCTAGCGCAGACGCAGAGAGAGATTGAGCATGAAATAGAGGGTTTTTCACACTAGAGGGGCAAAGGACCAACGGAGACGATGGTCTCCGCCTTGGCCAGTTCCATCAAACAACCGAGGCGTCGTGGTGCTCTAACACCGCCGACGCCCCTAACCAATCAGCCTGTTAAGGAGGCTTCATGGCTACCCGTAATTCTATCGAACCCACTCTTGTCCGTTTCGCCCGCCATTTGCACGCACGGCGCGGTCTGGCCGAGACCACCGTCAGCAACTACGTTTCCGCGATCCGGCGCCTCGCGCCCGTGATCGGTCTTCAACCCACGCCGAAAGCGGTCGAGCAGCAGATCGAGCGGATGCACAAGGCGGGAGCCTCCTACTCCCACATCGTCAACACGTCGATTGCGCTCGAAGTCTATTGCGCCTTTGTTGGACGGCCTATAATGCTGGGCCGCCCTCAGAAACCTCACCACCTGGTGCGCGGCACGTTGTCCGAGGCGGAGGTCACGCTGCTGATTGCGGCGGCGCGTACACTGCGCGAGCGCACGATGATTGCAACGCTGGCCTATGCCGGTCTGCGCAACAAGGAGCTTTGCCGGCTGCGAATCCGTGACGTTGACCTGGGCGGTCAGACGCTACACATCCAGGCAACGAAGACGCAGAAGGATCGCTATACGCACATCTCCGCGCCGTGCGTGAGTCTGTTGGCCGAGTATTTGCGTGAGCGTGGCGGCCAACCCAGCGACCTGGTGTTTGTGTGTTTCCGCAGTGGGAAGCCCTATTCGCAGCAGAACTTGCGCAAGTTGGTTCGCACGGCTGCAAAGCGGGCTGGCCTGACAAAGCGCGTCTATCCGCATCTTTTGAGGCACAGTTTAGCGACCAACCTTCTTCATCGGGGTGCGCATCTGCTGGCCATCAAGGAACAGCTCGGCCACGCCTTTGTGGAAACAACCATGATCTACGTCCACTCCAGCCCGGAGCACACCCAGTTGCAGTATCGAATGTATGCCCCGTCGTACCTGTGAACCACGGCGGGTCGGGGGAAACTTCGGCCCGCCGCGCACGGTTATTTGTAAAGGATGATCCCCGGCCAGACTTTCACGTGCTTGTGTTGACAAGAGAGAGGGGGGGGGATGAGATAATTCCATTGTATAAACTTCAGTAACTCCTTGGGCCTGTAATTTTCTTGCCACGCAGCGGCAACGGTGAAGTACCGTTTTGCCCCTCACCCGGCGCAGTTCACACGAGTTTCCGCAGATGCAGATCGACTACGAGAGGATCAGGAAGACAATGCACAACAAGATGGCAGCAGTGGCAATCTGCATCGCGTCGTTTGCGATGAGCGCGGCGGCGCAGTCGGTGACCGGAAGCGGCACAACGAACACAGTCCCTGTTTTTACAGGCACCTCGACGGTCGGTAACTCTCCGATCTCAGTTTCGGGCAGTAACGTAGGGATCGGAACGACAGTAGCATAGGCTGTTGGTGTTGTCTTCATCGCGAATTTGAGCGCAAACATTAAGGAGTGGGCATGGTGAATGGCGTTTTGTTGCGTAAAGCTGT
>JBAVDS010000117.1:0-6845 GCA_049587335.1 Occallatibacter sp.
GGTTGCTTTTCGGTATACCTCTACAAACCTCAGATCCTTCGACTCACCACCCCCAGGCTGAAGAGAACGCCTGGGGCCCCGTTCGCTCAGGATGACAGCGTTGTTATGCTGCGAACTTCTGACTCAGGACACCAGGCTGTATCGCTTCACCCCGCTCCGTTCTCCGCAAAACTCCAGCGTGGCAATATGCCGCCTGTCGAGGATCAACGGCCTTGATCGCGTGCATCTTCGCGTTCCATCCGGCGCTGCTCGGCCAAAAGCGACATTGAACTCATCAGGTTCTGAACACTGACGATGCCGACCACACGCCCGCTGTCGGTGACGGGAATCAGCGAGAGTCCGCGGCCGGTCTGGATGCGGCGAATCGTGGTGCCCAGCGTATCGTCGGGGCGCGCCACCTGAAAGGCTTTGGACATGACCGCCTGGATGTAGCCGTTGCCGTCGGTTCTGAGCGCGTCCACAATGCGCTGGCGGCTGACGATGCCCACCAGTTGCGGGCCGCGGACGACGGGAAAATCCTCTTGTAGCGAGTGGACGCAGCGGACCAGCGCGTCGGCCAGTGTATCGGAGGGCGAGAGTGTGGCAAAGTCGGTGAGCATCACCTCATGCATATGCACGGTATCGACGACCGACTGGAAGAAGACGCCTTGATCCTCCACCTGCGCGCCGATCATGATGAAGAATCCGGCGATGATGAGCCAGTAGTCATGGAGCAGCATTCCGCTCACCATAGCCGCGAGCACGATGATCTGGCCGAGGGCGGCGGCCATGCGTCCGGCGGGAGCAAAGCCGTGTTTGCGGGCAAAACTGCCTCGCAGCAGCCGTCCGCCATCCAGCGGATATGCCGGCAAAAGGTGTAGAAGGCCGAGGCCGATCTGCATCCAGACCGTGCTGCGCACCAGCCATGCCGCTGAAAGGAAGGGGTGGTCGAAGAGCCTGACATCGCCGCTGGCGCCGAGGAAGGCCGCGGCCAGCAGCAGCGCGGTGGCAAGGTTGGCAACCGGACCGGCGAGCGCCAGGGCAAACTGCCCTCCGCCCTGCGAGGAGCCTTCCTGGCTCTCCGGATCGGCATAGGCAAAGAGTCCGCCGATGGGCAGCAGCAGAATGGCGCGCAAGCGCAATCCCAGCCATGCGGCCACCAGCAGACGCGCTGTTTCGCGGACCACCACAGCCGCAACCAGAGCAAGAAAAAGCCCCACTCCGCGAGCGAGAAAAAGCCCATCTTCGCGCGCAACGCCGCTCGATCCGCTCAGTATCAGGCATATGATCGCCAAAAGCGGAAAAAAGAGATGGACGCGCATCTCGACGCCCATCCAGCGGCCCAGCGGAATTGACCAGCCACGCATATCAACATTGTAGAGGGTCGGCCCCCCGGCCACGTACCGCGATGCGCTATCCGGTATGCTGGACAGCGTGCGCATCATTGCCGGATCGCTCCGTTCCCGCTCGCTGACGGCTCCCGCCGGCCTTGCGACCCGTCCCACCAGCGACCGCTTGCGCGAGACGCTCTTCAATGTGCTGGCCGCCCGCGTCCACGGTGCATCGTTTCTGGATTTGTATGCCGGATCGGGAGCGGTTGGCGTCGAGGCGCTCAGCCGCGGCGCGGTGAGCGTCGAGTTTGTCGAAGGCGCTCCGGCGGCGCTCAAGATTCTGCGCGGCAATCTGGAGAAGCTGGGAGTGACGGCGGGATTCCGCATTCATGCCGGCAGCGTGGCGGCCTTTCTGCGTCGCGCTGCGGTAGCTCCAAAACGAGAACGCTATGAAGTCATCTTTCTCGACCCGCCCTGGGATGAGGCTGAAGAGTACGCGGTCACACTGGGGCTGCTGGGCGGGAAGGCTGCCGGGTTGCTCGCCGCCGGCGGATGGGTCGTTGCAGAGCATCGCCGCAAGCAGGGGCTCGACGACCGCTACGGAGCGCTCCAGCGCAACCGCCTGCTCGAACAAGGAGACGCGGCGCTGAGCTTCTATGCTGCCTCTTCGGCGGAGGATGGATTCATTTCGGGAGAGAAATCCGCTGATAACGTGAGCGAACAGATATACCCCCATTGACACCGGGTGGAAGAGTGGAGAAAAATGGCGAGGCGTGGGAAATTGAATCATTTTGTTCTTTGTACGGAGGGAAAGTGAATCACACAATGAGTTTGAAGGTCTTGGGAGTGGCGGCATTTCTGAGTGCGGGATTGTTGCTAACCGGCTGCAAGCCGGCGCCGGATTTGACGAAGGCCGATGCGCAGGCCTTGATTCAAGCCAAGTACGACCAGACGCCGCCGTCGGCCGTCAACATCGTGGTTGACCAGTCGGGGCTGGCGAGGGGCATCACGGCCGGCTATTGGGCGCGCACCAAGGTTTATCCCAATGGCTACTGGGCCGACTTCATGCTGACCCCCGCGGGCAAGAAGCTGGTCACGCTGCAGAAGGGAGGAGATGTGATTCAGTGGCACCCGGAAAACGCCGGCGACAAGAACTTTTCGATCGTTGTGGTGACCGTGGCTACCAGCCATCTGAAGGCGCATGACGTGGGCGATCCGCAGGATGAGGCAGGCGGAACCAAGGGCGCCGTCTTTGTTGAGGCCTCGAATGTGGAGGGCCTGCCGAACGACTTGCAGATCATCTCCACCGGCCCTGGCAATCAGTTGAGCATCAAGCGCATGGCCAGTTTTGCGCTGGATTCGGGCGCCTGGAAGTTGCAGTCCATCCACTAAAGCCGGGAAAAATTGCGGGGCGGGGCGGAAATCGTTGACCCCGCTCCGATTTCTTGCTATTGTAAAAAGGTTGCGCAAGAACGCCTCCGTTCGTGTGTCTTGACGGCGGAAGCGCAGGATGGCCCGGCCAGGCGAAAATCGGCCGCGCCCATCCACCGGACGGAAGGCAGTTGACCGGACGGCAGGCTCCCGGAAGTCGCTCTTTTCTTGCAAGGGCAGGAGCAAATCGCATCGGCGTCCGCGCGTTCTTCACCTGGAAGGGCTATGCGGGCCGGAACCGGCGAAACGGAGTCGGCTTTACCTGTTAAGAGCAGGCAAGCGCACGGCCACCGTCCTGGTTTTCGTCTGAGATGGGTACGAAGGCAGACGCGAAGCAGTAGATTGGGCTTCCGCGTGTGTGCGCGAAAGTGTTTGAGGCGCGCTCGCGCGGCGGATGGCTCCATGAGTCTGTTCGCGGCTGGATGAAGTTTGGATAGGCTGGCGTTTTGCCGGCGGTTTTTGATGGGGTAAGGAGATTCAGTTTGCCTACTTTTAATCAGCTTGTCCGCAAGGGGCGCACGGCCCCCCGCTACAAGACGGCGTCCCCGGCCTTGCAGGCCTCGCCGCAGAGGCGCGGCGTTTGCACTCGCGTCTACACGCAGACGCCCAAGAAGCCGAACTCGGCGCTGCGCAAGGTTGCCCGCGTGCGCTTGACGAACGGGATTGAGGTCACGACCTACATTCCCGGCATCGGCCACAACTTGCAGGAGCACTCGATTGTGCTGATCCGCGGCGGCCGTGTGAAGGATCTGCCCGGTGTCCGCTATCACGTGGTGCGCGGCACGCTGGATTCGGTGGGCGTGGCCAACCGCAAGCAGAGCCGGTCGAAGTATGGAGCCAAGCGCGCCAAGGGTGGAGCTGCTCCCGGCAAGAAGTAGATGCAGTGAACGAGTGAAGCAGTGAAATAGTGAGTGGGCGAATAGCCTGGAATCGATCACTATCTGCTGAATACGGTTCCGGGGCGGTTGATGGAATCCGGACTTGGGTAAGAGAAGCAGCGCGAGAGCGCAAGGATTTTGAGGATTATGCCGAGAAAAGGGCACATAGCGAAGCGGGAAGTGGCGCCGGATCCAGTTTACGGCTCCACACTGGTCACCAAGTTTGTCAACTCGATGATGTGGGGCGGCAAGAAATCGACGGCCCAGAACATCTTCTATGCGGCGATGAAGAACCTGGAAGAGAAGGGCGGCGGCGACGACGCTCTCAAGCTCTTCAAGAAGGCAGTGGAGAACTGCAAGCCGCTGCTCGAGGTGAAGACCCGCCGTGTGGGTGGCGCCAACTATCAGGTGCCGATCGAGGTCAATCCCGACCGGCGTACCTCCCTGGCGATTCGCTGGCTGATCACATATGGCCGCAGCCGCGGTGAAAAGGGCATGACCGACAAGCTGGGCAACGAGCTGCTGGATGCGGCCAACGGGCGCGGCGCGGCGATGAAGAAGAAAGAAGACGTTCATCGCATGGCCGAGGCCAACAAGGCCTTTGCTCACTATCGCTGGTAGTACAGAGAAACTAAGGGATCAGAGACGTAGGGACTTAGTTAAAGAGAAAGAATTAACCGCGGGCCGAGCGCCCGCAAGGAAGATATTGCCGTGGCTCGCACAGTAGCTCTGAATCGTTGCCGGAACATCGGAATCATGGCGCACATCGACGCCGGAAAGACGACTGCAACAGAGCGCGTCCTGTTTTATACGGGCATCACGCACCGCATTGGCGAAGTGCATGAAGGCACCGCGACCATGGATTACATGGAGCAGGAACAGGAGCGCGGCATTACGATTACCTCTGCCGCGACGACCTGTACCTGGCGTGACTACCGCATCAATATCATCGACACTCCCGGCCACGTGGACTTTACCGCTGAGGTCGAGCGCTCGTTGCGCGTGCTCGACGGCGCAGTGGCGCTGTTTGATTCCGTATCGGGCGTGCAGCCGCAGTCGGAGACGGTCTGGCGTCAGGGCGACAAGTACAAGGTGCCGCGCATCTGCTTCGTCAACAAGATGGACAAAAACGGCGCGGACTTCGAGCAGGTTCTGGATATGATCCGCAAGCGCCTGGGCGCGCGGACGGTTGCCCTGCAGATTCCGATTGGCGCGGAAGCGAACTTCAAAGGCGTCATCGATCTGATCGAGATGAAGGCGATCGTCTGGCATGATGAGACGATGGGCGCGGAGTTTTCCGTCGAAGAGATTCCCGCCGCGCTGCAGAAGAAGGCCGAGGCCTTCCGCCTGCAGATGATCGAAGTCATCGCCGAGACCGATGATGTGCTTCTCGAAAAATTTCTCGAAGGCGAGACCCCGTCGATCGCCGAACTCAAGGCCGGCATTCGTCAGGCCACCATCGACCTGAAGGTCTTCCCGGTAATCTGCGGAACGGCCTTCAAAAATAAGGGCATTCAGACGTTGCTGGATGCGGTTGTCGACTACCTGCCCAGTCCGCTCGACAAGCCTCCGGTTGAGGGTATCGATCCCGACCATCACGACAAGGTTGTTTATCGCAAGGCGGAAGATAGCGAGCCGCTTGCGGCCCTGGCCTTCAAGATCATTAACGATCCCTTCGGCAAACTGGCCTTCATCCGCGTTTATTCAGGCTCGCTCAAGACCGGCGACACGGTGATGAATCCCCGCACCGGCAAGACCGAGCGCGTGGGCCGGCTGGTCAAGATGCACGCCAACAAGCGCGAGGATGTGACCGAGGTTCTGGCCGGCGACATTTGCGCCTGCGTGGGGCTGAAGGAATTGAAGACCGGCGACACGCTCTGCGCGCCGCAGCACCCCATCGCACTGGGCGCGATTACCTTCCCGGATACGGTGATCTCGGTCGCCATTGAGCCTAAAACCAAGGCGGATCAGGAGAAGATGGGTGTGGCGCTGGCCCGTTTGGCTGACGAGGATCCCACCTTCAAGGTGCGCACCGACGAAGATTCCGGTCAGACGATCATCAGCGGCATGGGCGAGCTTCATCTGGAAATTCTCGTCGATCGCATGAAGCGCGAGCATAAGGTCGAGGCCAATGTCGGCGAGCCTAAAGTCGCCTTCCGCGAGACCATCCGCAAGAAGGCCGAGGCTGAGGGCAAGTACATCAAGCAGACCGGCGGTTCGGGCAACTACGGCCATTGCAAGCTGCGCGTCGAGCCGAATGAGCCGGGTAAGGGCTACGAGTTCATCAACGAGATCAAGGCTGGTTCGGTGCCCAAGGAGTACATCAAGCCCATCGATCAGGGTGTGCAGGGAGCGCTGGAGTTGGGCATCCTGGCCGGCTATCCGATCGTCGATGTGAAGGTGACGCTTTACGACGGCAGCTATCACGAAGTTGACTCGAATGAAATGGCCTTCAAGTTTGCCGGCTCCATCGCCTTCAAGGAAGCGGCCCGCAAGGCCAGCCCCGTCCTGCTGGAGCCGGTGATGGCCGTTGAGGTTACCGTCCCCGAAGAGCACATGGGGACGATCATCGGCGACATCAACTCTCGCCGCGGACGCATCGAGGGCATGGATCACTTGGCCGGTTCGCAGGTTATCCGCGCGATTGTGCCGCTGAAGGAAATGTTTGGCTACGTCAACGATATTCGCTCTTCCACGCAGGGGCGCGCATCCTATTCGATGCAATTCGCTCGCTACGAAGAGGCTCCGCGCATGATCGCCGACGAGATTATCGGCAGGGCGCAGGGCAAGTAGGGCAGATTCAGAAGTAGGCGCCGAATGTATTTGGTTAGCGTCAATACTGGTGATTGGGTAGAGGGTTCAAATACGGAAATCCGCGTTGAGTTTGACGATGAAGCAAAGGCGGATGCGGAAAATGGGAGCAATCCCGGTGAGAAGTTGCTCGACAAATGCTTTTGGCGTCTCGTTTACGAGCGTTGGGAAGAAGTGCAAGGGGCTTCTGTAAGTTTTAGGGTTGACCGGCGAGTCTTGTTGGGGCTAATCGAGAGGCTCCGGGTAGCCGAAGCTGAAACAAAGATCTAAGGGGACGAAGGGGAACTCATCATGGGCAAGGAAAAGTTTGATCGCAGCAAGCCGCACGTGAACGTTGGGACGATTGGACATATTGATCACGGCAAGACGACGTTGACGGCGGCGATCACCAAGGTGCTTTCCAAGCACAATCCGA
>JBAVDS010000118.1:0-13521 GCA_049587335.1 Occallatibacter sp.
GAACAGGGACTTGGGGCCGTGGAAGCCCGAGGCTATCGTTGCTGTTCATGCTTAGATTGTGCGCGATCGGACGGTATTTTTTGCAGGGCTTGTCCATTCGACATTGCACAGGACTAGCTATAGGCATGGCGGCTTGGTAGCGGGCTGACGATCCTTTCGCTATGGCGACTTCACATTACCAATCCCGCCTTCTGGCTTCTACCTTATTCATTATGATAGTGTTACGGATGCGGAATTCGTCATGCCTATGCACTTCAAAAACTACGCCAGGTTAAAAGCCATCGGTCTTCACTGATCGGAATGACTGTAGTTTTCATCACTCAAGCACCGTAGGTCTCACCACGGCAAGAACGCAGCATTGGCTGTCGATGCAGTGAACGTTGGAGATGTGCGCCTACGTTGGCGCTTGGCGCGTATCAATTTGACTGGCCTCGGGACTAACGCATACTCCCATTGTCACTACTCAATAGTTAGCAAGTAAAGTGGTATTTGAAACCAGGAATCTTTGCATATATGCAGATAGTGGTGAAAGAAAAATGTGTGGTTGCGGCTGAGAGCTTGATTGCCAAATTACTCCCGATTACTTGTCTGTCAAGAGCACAAGAATTCAACGATCAGAACTTGGCGAAATCGACCATTACGTCTGTGCGTGCGGCAATAGGCTGACCTTTCTTTGTGGCGGGAAAGAACCTATATTGCCAGACGGCGGCTTCGGCCTTTTTGTCTAATCCAAAGCCGAGTCCACGCCGAATGTGAACATCTTTCGGCAAGCCATCTACTCCCACCATCACCGAAACGATGGCCGCCTGTACATACGGATGCAATACAAATGGATTAGCAAAATCCGCGTCTACCGTGTGGATCGAATAGGGCGGTGTATACGACAAAGGATCGTGATGCTTGTCTTCAATTTTTGATGCATCTGGCACGGACAGGTCTCTCTCGGTGATTAGAATTTCAGGAACGGTTTGGCTGCGGTTGGCGCGGAATACAGTGCGCACATTGATCGATACTGGCACCGGGTGATCTCTCAACTTGCCCGGCTCAAATTTCGATTGTATTACCGCCGTAATTGCAGCCTGATCGAATGCTTCGCCGTGGGTGTGCAGAACTTGAATGTGTGCAGGGATGCCGTTGGCGTCAATCACCATAGCGAGAACGGTCATGCCCTGAATTGCTTTCGCCGGTGCTTCAGAAGGGTATGGTACATATATGGTACTCAGCAGTCGAGGCGCGGTGACCTCTGGTCCAACATAATACACTCCATCCTTATTTGAAGCCTGATGGACCTGTCGATTTGCAATCATTGCATCCTGCGCCTGAACGGCGATGGCCGTTAACGCCAATAGAGTCCAAGTGTATTTCATTTGCCACATTCGATTCTCCGATCTTTCTGCTTTGATTTCTTGGTCCGTTTTGCTGGCTTGATCGGTTGGCTTGTGTGCTTTGTATTTTGCGTTGCCGAGTCAGTTTTCCTGCCTGGGCCGATACGGTAGAAGCATCGGCTTGCCCTCATGTTATGAAAAGAATAATAAAGATAAGATAAAGACCATGCTTCGCTCAGCAACTGTATGGTGCGGTATTGTTGCGGCAAGAATTTGCAAGAAACCGCTACGAATTAACGGAAATAATAGATAATCATGACTTATTCATATAAGTCTCACGTGTTACTTATAACTTTCTAAATAATACATACGAACTCTTTATAGAGAGGGAATTAATCTCTCCCTAAGCCACTCCTGCCTGAGGATGGAGCGGTACATGTGTTTTCAGAAATATGTTTGTCATAAGACGCGAGCTAACTAACATTTTCGAAAACACTGCATATTCCTTGCGACTCCTTTATGTCGCTTTGCATAAGAATTGGGATGAGGTAGGCGGAATCGGCAGACTAGCCATACTTCAGCGAGAGCCAACGCATTTCAGCCCAGCGACGCAAGACGTCCAGGAGGTCAGATACCCATGACGAATACCTTCAAATCCGCAATCACATTGACAGTCGTAATCTGCAGTCTTGTTGTGCAGGTTGCGTGTCACGCCCAAAGCACAACTTCAACCCCTGACAACACCGCGACGCCTCCGAACGCAAGCTCGACACCATCTAACAACGATGCGGTTATTAAAGAACTGACTGAGATGAAAGCGCGGATTGCGCAACTTGAAGCCGAATTGAAGGCACGTGGTGCTTCCAGCACTTCGGCTGCTCCAACTGCTCCAGTCGCTGCTCCGCCCACTCCGGCATCGGCTCCGGCCCCAGAGATCAGCGCTGAAAGAACCACCAAGGAAGCGCCATTTCCCGGTGACTGGACCTGGCTCAATAGTAATGGGCACGCAGTGGATAGCCCAATGGCAACCAAGTACTTCACGCCAGAGTTCCGAGCTGATGCCAATTACATACTCGACTACAATCACCCCAAAGACGACACGATGGGCGGCGCGACGGAGAGCTTCCGATCCGATGAGTGGCAACTGGAGCAACTCAGCTTCGGCGGAGACATTCGCATCGACAATGTGCGCGGTCGCTTCCTCACAATGAATGGCTTGTTCGCTACCACGACCCCGCGCAATGACGGCAGCCCAAACCGCGGCCAGTGGGATCTGGCCGGCGCATATAAATACATTTCAGAGGGATGGGGTGGATATCACTGGGATGTAGCCCACGGCCTTAATGTGGACGCGGGCATCTTCGTCTCTTATATCGGCTTGTTCAGTTATTATAACTTCGATAACTGGACCTATCAGCCTTCGTTTGTTTCTTCGAACACGCCCTGGTTCTTCAACGGCCTGCGCATTCAGTATTTTCCCACCGCCAAGCTGAAGATTGAGCCCTGGATCATCAACGGCTGGCAATCGTATGCGCGGTACAACGGCAAGCCTGGATTAGGAGGACAGATATTGTGGCGTCCCAAGCCGTATCTGGACTTCGTCTTCAATAACTACGGCCTTGGTGAAGATGATGCAGGCTTTCCTGGACGCTCACGCATCCACACTGATGACAGCATTCAGGTCAAGTACTATGACAAGCCAAAGGCATTCTTCGATAAGGCGGCATTTACATTCACCGGCGATCTTGGGTGCGAATACGGCGGCGGTGGCCCCTCATTCGGCACGCCGGACGGTGCGCTGAACCCTCAAGGTAATTCTCCGGAAACGGGCACAACTGACACTTACAACGGCGGGGTCAACTGTCATAACTCCAAGGGCGGCAGACCCAAGCAGGCCTTCATGGGCTGGATGGCATACGACCGTATGTGGTTTAAGAAAGACCTCTTCGCCATGACGATCGGCGGCGGATTCATGAACAATCCTGGGCGCTACCTGACTCTGCTGCCGCCCATCAACGGCGCAACAGCTATCAGCGGCACTCCATACTTTACCGAGAATGCCGGGGATCGCTCCCATATGCACGATGGAACCATCACCTTCGACTATATGCCGAGCCAGTTCATCACTTTCACACTGGAAGAAGGCTATCGTCACTCCGACGTTCCATACTGGACAGGTCGCGGAGGCATCACGCCTCCGGGCGGCAATAACGGTTCACCGCAGTTTTACGCTTGCGCCGACGGTGTGAGTTCAGGCTACGGCTACGGCACCGTTAATTTGGGTCTCGCCGAAGCCGCCTGCATCACCGGAAGTAATAACAATGGAGGCACTGGCTTGAACGCTCTTTGGTGGCCAGATTTGCGTGTTAGTCAGGTTAACACGACTCTTGCAATCAAGGTTAGGTTCTAGCCGGGCCACACGCTGTGTCTATGTTTTGACCGGCCAACTAAATGAGCAGCACCGGGGTTTTGGTAACCCGGTGCTGCTCCAACAATGAGTTCACTTAGAGCGCTACGACCATCTCACAGCATAACTGCTATGAAGGAAGGTCGCGCCAAAAAGACCGGTAAACACAAAGGTTGCAGAGGGTCTTATGAAAAACAAAGATTTGGGATTTGGCCTGATGCTGTTAGGAATGGCCGCAACTCTGACCATCGTTGGCTGTAAAACCGACAAGGTCAATGCGGACGCGGAGGCACCGCCTCCGGCCAAGGTAATCTCTGGAGTGGACGTCACCTTTTTCGCGGTCGATCATCCGGAGTTGTATCCGATTGTGGCTGCGACCGAATACCAGGCCCCGTCACAATTGCTCGTGACCGGCACGGTGTTTCCGGACATCTCACGCACCGTTCCAGTGATATCGCTTGCCTCCGGGCGCATTGTGGACATCCGCGCTCGCCTCGGCGACACAGTGAAGAAGGGTCAGCTCTTGCTGCGTGTTCGAAGCGACGATATTTCGGGCGGCTTCGACGCCTACCGCAAGGCTATCTCCGATGAGCTGCTTGCGCGCAAACAATTGGATCGCGCCAAGGTGCTATACGAGCATGGGGCCATCGCGCAGGGAGACCTGGAGGTTGCGCAAGACAGCGAGGACGACGCCAAGACCACCCTTGATACCGCTACGGAGCATCTCCATCTACTCGGCAGCGATCCCGATAACCCCAAAGGAATTGTTGATATCATTGCCCCGGTTTCCGGCGTGATTACCGATCAGGAAGTAACGAACGGAGCAGCGGTTCAGGCCTACTCTACGCCCAATCCGTTCACGATTTCGGATCTGACCACTGTTTGGATTGTCTGCGACGTTTACGAGAGTGACATGGCCAACGTGCGCGTCGGGGAACCTACCGAAATCAAGCTAAACGCCTATCCGGACAAAGTTCTCAAGGGCACGATCAGCAACATAGGCTCGATTCTCGATCCGAATATCCGCACCGCAAAGGTGCGGATTGAAGTGGCCAATCCTGGCGAGATGATGCGGCCCGGCATGTTCGCCACGGCCACGTTGTTCGGCAAGGAGAAGCGAACTTACACAACTGTCCCAGCGTCGGCGATCGTGCATCTGCATGACCGCGATTGGGTTTTCGTTCCGGAGCAAGGCAAGTTCAAGCGGATTCAGGTCACCAGTAGTGAACAGTTGCCGAACAATATGCAGGAGATACTCTCCGGGTTGCAGCCTGGCCAGCAGGTAGTGACCAACGCGATCAATCTCCAAAATGCAATCGACAATGAATGACGTTTACTCCTGGACTTGAGGAAGAAGCCATGATAAGAAACCTTGTAGATTTTGCACTGAATAATAAGTACGTGGTACTGGCAGTTGGAGCGCTATTGCTCCTCTGGGGAGCGGTATCGTTTCACAATATGCCCGTCGAGGCCTATCCGGACATCGCCGATAATTACGTAAACATCATCAGCCAGTGGCCGGGGCATTCCGCCGAAGAGATGGAACAGCAAGTATCAGTTCCGGTCGAGATTCAGGTGTTTGGAATTCCGCATCTCACCACGGTGCGTTCGGAATCTATTTTTGGACTTTCCCTGGTTACACTGATCTTTGATGACCAATCGGTCAATGAATGGAACCGCCAGAAAGTGCTTGAAAGGCTTACGCAGGTCAATATGCCGGCGGGTGTGGTGCCTCAAATGGGCACGGATTGGAGCATGACAGGCCAGATCTACTGGTACACGATCAGGAGTACGAATCCGGCCTATGACCTGATGAATTTGAGGAGCATAGAAGACTGGACTCTGTACAAAGAATTCAGGAAAGTTCCGAACGTGGTGGACGTGAGCGACTTCGGTGGCACGGCGCGCGAATATCAGGTGCGCATCGACCCGAACAAGCTCATCTCCTACGGCTTAAGCATCAGCCAGGTGGAGAGCCAGTTGGCCAGCAACAACGTGAACGCTGGCGGCAGCTTTGTCGAAGCGGGATTGCAGCAACTGAACGTCCGCGCGCTCGGACTTTACCGCAATGTTCAGGATATTGAAAATACTGTGCTGACGACTTCGCATGGGGTTCCGGTTCGCGTAAAGGACATCGCGGTAGTCGACTGGGGCCCTAGAATTCGGCTGGGGCACATGGCCAGGGCCGATCATCGCCCTGACGGCGTCATTGTCGATGAGCCGGACGTCATCCAGGGCGGAGTGCTGATGCGCAAGGGATCCGAAGAAGGCCCCACGCTCGAAGGGATTCACAAGAAGGTGGAGGAGCTCAACAATCACATCCTGCCCGAGGGTGTGAAGGTAATTCCGATGCTCGACCGCAGCGACCTGCTTCATTACACATTGCACACAGTGCTGCACAACCTGGGCGAGGGAATGATCCTGGTTACAATCATTCTCTTTCTCTTTCTCGGTAATGTTCGCGGAGCCTTCATCGTTGCGCTCACCATACCGTTCGCCTTGCTTTTCGCATCCGTATTTCTCAACCTGAGCCATATCCCCGCCAACCTGATTTCACTGGGCGCGCTCGATTTCGGAATGGTCGTGGACGGCGCTGTGGTCATGATGGAGAACATCATGCGGCACTTGAGCCATCAAGGCAAGAATATTTCACCGGAAGCGGGCCGCATCACGATGAGCATGAAGACGCCGATTGCGATGATCCGCGACGCCGCTCACGAGGTCCAGCGGCCGGTATTCTTCGCTATTGGCATAATCATTACCGCCTACATGCCGATCTTCACACTGCAACGAGTCGAAGGGCGTTTGTTCCGACCCATGGCCTGGACCGTTGCCTTTGCACTGCTTGGCGCCATCGTGTTCTCTATCTTCTTGGTGCCTGTGCTTGCTGCCCTGCTCTTCCCGCGTGGTGTCAAGGAATGGCGCAACCCGGTGATGGAGTTCTTGAAGGATAAGTACCGAGGGATGGTGAAGTTGGCGATTGAGAATCGCTGGATCACTGTCGGCGTTGGCCTGGCTTCGTTGGCCCTCGCACTTTTTCTATCCTTCAGCGGCATCATTGGCTCGGAATTCCTGCCCCACTTGGACGAAGGTGCCATTTGGGCACGCGGCGCGATGGCGAACAGCGTGGGCGAGACGGAAGGCACGCGCTTCGCCCAGCAATCTCGCTATATCCTCGCCTCGTTTCCCGAAGTCACCAAGGTCGTCTCGCAAGCCGGGGCGCCCGACGATGGAACCGACACGGGCGGATTCGGAAACACGGAATACTTCGTCGACTTGAAGCCCAAAGACCAATGGCGGCCCGTCTTTCATCAGAAAAAAGAGGATCTGATCGCTGCGATGGATCGCGAACTGGAGAAACATCCAGGGGCTTTCTGGAATTTCTCCCAGCCCATTGAGGACAACGTGGATGAAACGATGACCGGCACGAAAGGCGGACTGTGCGCCAAGCTTTACGGGCCGGAGTTGGACGTTCTCGAGGCAAAGGGCGAACAGATTAAAGAAGTCATGGCCAATATTGACGGGGTCAAGGATTTGGGAATTCAACGCGATACCGGCCAGCCCAATATCGATCTCACCGTTGACCGTCAAGCGGCGGCGCGCTTCGGCATTAATGTAGCTGATATACAAGATGCCATCCAGACCGCTGTCGGCGGCAATGCAGTCAGCCAGGTCCTGCAGGGGGAGGCAGTCTACAACGTGGTAGTGCGCTATCAGAAGCAGTATCGTGACAACAAGGAGGCTATCCAGAATATTCGCCTGCTCTCTCCTTCGGGAGAGCGCGTCGCACTGGCCCAGGTGACCAAAGCCCAGGTTCGCGATGATGCCTACGACATCTATCGGGAAGACGGTTCCCGCTACGTGGCCATCCGCTTTGAGGTACGTGGACGCGATCTGGGCACTACGGTCAAGGAATCTATCGACAAGATCGCCAAGAATGTGCAACTGCCGCGCGGTTATCACCTCGAATGGTCGGGTGAATACGATAGCGAAAAACGAGCCGAAGCAAGGCTGCTCTTAATCGTGCCCCTGACAATCTTTTTTATCTTCATCATTCTCTACGCCATGTTTCGTTCCTTCAAATGGGGTTTGCTGATTCTCGCCAACGTGGCTATGGCTCCCGTTGGAGGCTTGCTCGCTCTCCTTGTGACAGGCACATTCTTCAGCGTCTCTTCCGGTGTCGGCTTCCTGGCGCTCTTCGGCGTCTCAGTTCAGACTGGCGTCATCATGCTGGAATATATCAATCAGCTTCGAGCCAGAGGTTATACTCCGGAAGGCGCCGCCATCGAAGGTGCTGTCCTGCGGCTTCGCCCCATCATGATGACCATGCTGGTGGCGACTCTGGGACTGCTTCCCGCTGCAATGTCGCACGCCATCGGCTCCGACTCGCAACGCCCATTTGCCATCGTCATTGTGGGGGGACTCACGACAGCTCTCCTGTTGAGCATCTTCCTTTTGCCCACTTTGTATGTCTGGATTGCACGAGAAGGGGACGTTCTCCCGAAACCGGAGGTGGCGAATGAAGCCGTCTAAGCTAGTATCTATTCTCACGCAAACTATCGGCAGTTGTGTTATGTGCATTCCATTCCTTGCGGTCTCTGCGAGAGCGCAGCAGGCGCTCACTTGGGAGCAGGTGAAGGCCAAGTTCGAAGCCGTCAATCCAGTGCTGAAAGCGGATGCGGCCAACGTCGAGGAGATGAAAGCCGAAGAGATCACCGCCTTTCTCCGCCCCAATCCGCAATTCACTCTGTCGGTGGATGGCACGCAGATCGCGCCGAAAAATGGAGTATGGACTCCGTTCAAAGGTACAACCGAACAGCCCAACTTCAGTTATCTGCATGAGCGCGAGCGCAAGCGCGAACTGCGGCTGCAAAGCGCCAAGGAAGGCACGGAGATCACTCAATCCCAGCACGTTGATCTCGAACGCAATCTGGTCTTCGGCCTGCGCTCGGCCTTTGTGCAGACGCTTCAGGCCAAGGCTGTGCTAGCCTTGGCCAAGGCCGACCTTGAGTACTACGACAAGATCATCGACATAAGTAAAGCCCGCTTCAACGCCGGTGACCTGGCCAAGATCGATCTGGCCCGCATCGAGCTTCAGCGTGTGCAATACGAGTCTGAGATCGAGACCGCAATCGTTAATCTGCGCCAGCAGAAGATTCAGCTTCTGCTCTTGCTCGACGATCGTACGCCGGTCGACCAATTCGATGTGACCGGACCCTTCGAGCTAGGTCCAGAACTTCAGCCGCTTGGCGATTACCATCAGATCGCACTTGACAACCGGCCTGACTTGCGGGCGGCCATCCAAACCATCGAGCAGTCGCAGACTAACCACAAATTGGCTGTCTCCAATGGTTCCACCGATCCAACCTTTGGCCTGTGGTATACCAATAACGCATCGACCAATAACCCGAATGGCAGCCAGACTGCCGGTGTCAGCGTTAGTATCCCGCTGAGGATATTCGACCGCAATCAGGGCGAGAAGAAGCGTACGCTGATCGACATCGACAGAAGCCAGCAAGCCGCAAAAGCGGCCAAAGCGCAGGTCTTCAGCGATGTGGACAATGCTTACGAGTTAGTGCGAAGCAATATCGCGCTGATCAAGCCATACAAGGCGCAGTATCTGAATCAGTCCGTTTATGTGCGCGACACGGTAACCTTCTCCTATGAACACGGAGGGGCTTCGCTGATGGACTTTCTCAATGCGCAGAGCGACTACCGCGTGGTTCAACTCGCCTATCTACAATTGATCGGCGCGTATATGACAGCCACAAGCCAAATGAATCTCGCCGTAGGACATGAAGTCATCCAATAACGGGTTCGGTTCTTGCGAATTGGACCAACTTCCAGGCGAATTCAAATACCGGGATTGAGAGGTCGAATCTATGAAAAGACATGAAGTTCGAACCCGCATCGAGGAGGCCGGCATTCTGCCTTCGGTTCGTGTGAATTCGCGGGAACTTGCGCGATTTGCAGCGGAGACCGTCTACTCGGCGGGGATACCCGTTGTCGAGATTACCATGACCACTCCCGGTGCGCTGGATGTAATTGAAGACCTTGCAAAGCGATATCCGGATCTGGCCGTGGGCGCGGGCACTGTGCTTGATGAGGAAGCCGCTCATGCGTGTGTCGAAGCCGGTGCAAGGTTTCTGACCAGTCCCGGATTTATTCCAGAGGTGGTGGCCTATGCGAATTCTGTGAATCTTGTGGTGCTTCCCGGAGCACTAACTCCCACGGAGATTATTGCTACCTGGAAAGCGGGCGCGGACCTTGTCAAGATATTCCCAACAGGCCATATAGGTGGCGTCCAATACGTGCGCGCCCTGAAGGTGCCGCTTCCGCAAATCCCGTTGATTGCGACAGGAGGAGTGAATCAGTTGACGGCCTTCGACTTTATCCAGGCCGGGGCAACCGCGATTGGCCTGGGGGGAGAATTGTTTCCCAGGGAGGCTCTGCACTTTCGTCAGGTTGATCGCATCCATGAACTAGCAAAAAGATTCCTTGGCTTGGTGAAGGACGCGCGCGCATTGCGTGAGACATACTATTGATCTATAAAATCCAATTTGGCTTGCGACGAGAAATACTTCAAAAAACAATTTGATTCCTATCATTCTCTTCATGCGCCCCTCATTTATTCTGCCTACTATCAAAGCATTGGAGGTATTAATCACATGAATCGCAACCTATTCGCTACATGCATTCTGGCTCTCGCATTCGCGGGTGCCGCAAGCGCGCAGAGTGCGGCCTCTTCCACGGAGACTGGTGCCCATTACTCCAAGGCGCAGGTGAAGCAGTTGGCGCTCAACGCGCATGCTCCAGAACAATACAAGGCACTCGCAAGCTACTACGGAGGACAAAGAGGTAGCTACCTGCAGCAGGCGGCGAAAGCGAAGAAGGATTGGGAGCGGCTGAACCCAAACTTCACAAACGCTGCGGCCAAGTATCCAAGGCCTGCAGATTCGGCACGGAATCTTTACGAGTACTATATGTCCAAGGCTTCGAAGGCGGAAACGCTCGAAGCAAAGTACCGTCAGTTGGCAGCTCCGAATGCCCCAGTAAACGCTGAATAACGCTTTGCACATCTGCACTTAGACAGAGGAGCAGCCTGACAGACGATGGCCAGCAGGGAGCAGGGTTGATTGACCCACTCCCTGCTCTACTTATATATCATACAAATGAAATCCTTATAGTATCTTCACGACACTCCAGTTAAGCTATAGCTTGCCTGGAAATCCAGTTCAGCAAGGTACTAATCAGATGACAAATCCAGTCGTGCTGGAACCGGCGCAACATCCGCGAAGACTTCGGACTCTGGCACAGTGCGCGGCTTCCAGTGCAGTTATCGCTCTGCTGACCTACGCCGGATTTGAACTTCAAATCAACCTGTTGACGATCAGCCTTCTCTATTTTTTGATTGTAGTGGGTGTGGCATCGCTTTTTGGATTTTGGCAGGCGTCATTCACGTCGTTAGTGGCAGTGCTCTTGCTTGACTACTTCTTTGAGCCTCCTCTTTTCAGTTTTGAAGTTGCCAACTCCGGGATATTTGTTGCTCTCGTGACGTTCGAGGTAACGGCGCTTGCGATCAGCAGATTGCATGGGCGTGAGATGCGGGTTTCCAGAGAAGCTGCCAGGCACCGCGCTGGGATGGAGCAGTTATATGAGTTGAGCCGCAGTTCTCTTCTGCTGGATCTGCGTCAGCCACAGGGAGCGCAGCTTGCTGTTTTGATTCATCGAATATTCAACGCGAGAGCGGTGGCCTTGTTCGACGTGAACCTGAGCCGTCAGGATCGGATGGGTGATTGGGATGTGGGCGAAGAGGATCTGGCCAAGGAATGCTACTTGCGGGATGCTTCACAGGATGACGCAAGCACGCAGACTTGGCAGCGAATTCTGCGTGCCGGGCCTGGGTCTGTGGGTGCATTGGTGGTACGTGGGAAACTGAGTCCACTGGTGGTGGACGCACTGGCATCCCTTGCCGCAATTGCGATTGACAGGCACCAGTGGTTCGATAAGGAAGAAAGAGCTGAGACGTCAAAAAAGGGTGAGCAATTGCGCGCGACCGTGATGGATGCGCTGGCGCATGAGTTCAAAACACCTCTGACGGCAGTTCAGACCGCCAGTTCCGGCTTGCTTGAGCTTGGTGGATTGACTGAGTCTCAAGACAATTTGGTTAGGCTAATCGATGGGGAAGCAGTGCGTCTGAACAAGTTATGTACACAGCTTCTGAAAGCGGCCAAGTTGGAGGCCAAGCAGACAGGTCTTCAAACGACCGATGTAAAAGTGGTTGATTTGGTGCAAGAGGTATTGGCCGCCCATGCGGCGGATGCTGGAAGGAACAGCATTCGTGTCGTAGTGGAGGATTCTTCTTTGACCGTGCGGGCGGATCGAGAACTGCTTGCAATGATTCTGACACAGTACATCGATAACGCACGGAAGTATTCGACGGTTGGGACGCCAATTGAGATTGACGCGCGAGCGGGCCATAACGAGGTTCTATTTTCCGTTCGTAACTTCGGATCGGTGATTCGGATTGAAGACAGGGAAAGAATCTTCGAGCGCTTCTACCGGTCATCTGAATTCAAAGATGCCGTCGCCGGTACGGGCATAGGACTCTCTGTAGTGAAGAAAGCTGCTGAGGCTCATCATGGACATGTTTGGGTCATCAGCGATAATCAGGAAGGAACGACATTCTATTTCTCCCTTCCCACGGACGCAAGGAGGACGCTTTGAACACGGAGCAGTCGAATGCTGGGCAGGGTACCATCCTGGTGGTGGACGACGACAGTTCCACGCGGCGGGCATTGCGTGTGACATTGACTGGCATGGGTTTCACGGTTGTTGAAGCGGCTCGTGGCGAGGAAGCGCTATCGCTGGCTCGCGTGACTTGGTTCGATGCCGTGCTGCTGGACGTAGATATGCCGGGCATGGGCGGAGTTGAAGCCTGCCGCCTGATTCGGCGGGCAGTGGCGCGCTTGCCGATCCTGATGTTAACGGTAATGGATAGCGAGGACGACAAGGTGCTGGCGCTCGATGCAGGAGCTGACGATTACATCACGAAGCCGTTTCAGGTGCGGGAGCTTACGGCAAGATTACGCTCCGCAGTGCGCAGAAGAAATGCTCAAGACAATAATCGTGACTCACCGATTCGCCATGGCCAGCTTGAGTTGGATCCGGTGAAATACCGGGTGCTGAAAAGCGGGCACTCGATTCATCTGACGCCAAAGGAATTCGAGGTTCTGCATTACTTGATGATGCACGCAGGCGAGCCGATTCCGCACGCACGCTTACTCAAATCCGTGTGGGGACCGGAGTACGGAAACGAGCTGGAATACCTCCGGACTTTTATCCGCCAACTACGCAAAAAAATCGAAGATGATCCAAAGAACCCGAAGTATTTGTTGACAGATGCTTACGTCGGTTATCGATTTAATGAACTTCCGCAAGCGTCTTGAACTGCAACTTACAGGCCCTTGGTTTGAGCAATTTATTGAATAAATGGATTCTTCTTTGAGGAACCTTTACTTAATGCATGAAGAGTAATATCTGAACGACAAAAGCGAGCAGGAGGGGCCAACTCTACGGAAATTCTCCAAGGTGCGATAGACCTAAACGACAATCTGGTTCATGCTATTTGCCACAGCATTTGGAGGCCGTTTCCATGGCAAAGAGAATGCCAAAGATCGTTTGCGCGATGTGTTAGCCCGCAGTTCGGGAAGAACGATGCTCAATTTGAAATCATTGGTTGACCCGCATTTCAATGAGGATGATGTCACCATCCTGCTGGTGAAACGC
>JBAVDS010000119.1:0-31550 GCA_049587335.1 Occallatibacter sp.
ATAGCGCGAAATTATGCGGAGGAAATTTAAAATATTTATCGGCACTCAAGTCAAGCATGGTTCAACTGCGCATAATTCCGTCCTCACCATAATCGCGATTATGATGAGCTTTCCATAACAGCGAGCCCTTGCGAACGTAATCGCGTAGAATCTCGCCAGTGCGCTGGTAGCCGACCAGGTTGTGCCACTCGGTTCGCTCCTGCCATTCGCCGTGATTGTCTTTGTAGCGTTCGCTGGTAGCGAGCGAGAGATTGACGATTGTGCCCGCGCGCAGGATATGAACCGTAGGGTCCTTGCCGGCGCGGCCCAGAAGAATAACTTTGTTGACGCTCTTGCTCATTTGCTTCACTCCTTTTCATTGATCGTGACCGTAGACAGAATCGAAGGCCTGTCGCCGGTCGATCTCGACATACTCTTCATTGGTATAGCGATAGAATTTGCCGGTCGCCGCATCGATGTTCAGATAGCGTCGCGTGATGCGGTGCTTGTAGAGGATGATCTCGCCGGCCTTGCCCATGAACATGAAGTCCTCGCAGAACTCGGGCGGCATGGCGCTTTCAAGAGGCCGCCAATCTGGCTTGCCCACCTCGATGGCACTCTTCATAGCTCACCGCCTTTGTTATGGGCCGGAGCCACGGCGACATGAGTGTGCTTGCATCCCGAACATGCGACCGCGCCGGTGATCTTGCGAGTTGCCTCGTCAAAGCGCTCCGGCAGGTTGAGCACCTCGCCTGCCGCGGTGTAGAAGACCGGCGCAACCGTTCCGCGAATGGCCTTGTTTTCTGCATTCCAGAGTTCGACGGTGAGTGTTCCCTGATGGCCACGGAAGAGTGGCGCTGTGGCGATGGCCGGGCGCGTGTGGCCTTCTTCGGACTTCAGCCAAAGTCGCGTGATGGCCAGTTCATAGGTATGGCCGATGCGCAGCATCTCGATTCGCACCAGTTCCGGCGCGATCACGATGGCGTGGCGGCCGTTGCCGGAGATCGAATCGATCTGTTGCAGCCACGGCGCCGGATCTCCGTTAGCATCGAGATAAGCGCAGTAGCGGCCCATGTCGACGACCGCGCCGCCGGACTCGACGCCGCGAAGCACATACTGCCTAGCCAGATGCTGGTGCTCGATGGAGACGCTTGGCTGGCAGTAGATGCCGCGCTTCTCCAAGGCTCGGAGCGCCTGCTGCGGAAGCGGCAGGCCGTATCGCGCATAGCGATTGGCATTGCTTGTGGAGATCTTCGCTGCGCTCGTCATCGGCATCGCCTCCTCAGACCGCAACCTTGCGGCGGATCGGCTGGCCCAGCGCCGCGCGAATCTCTTCCTTTGTACAGCCGGCCCAGCATTTGTAGAGGCGGGGATTTCTGATCTGGATGGAGAGGTTGTCGCCCGAGCGGTCGTGCCCAGCCTGGGCGCACGACGGGCAACGCGCCCACCAGTTGCGGCTGTCCTTCCGCGTCGTGCGCACAAAGTCGAGAATGCGGAACTCGGTGCATAGGGTCGATGCAGCCGGTGGTATATATGGAGGGGCTACGACCGGTCGATAGGCTTCAGGCAGCGTCATTCCCTGGATGAAAGTTCTGAGTTCCACCTCGGTGAGCTTCTTCAGGCTGTCGAGGAAATCAAGTTGCGCCTCCGGCGTGAGGGCGGCCTCGTAGAACCAGTACCGCTGGTTCGTCTTTCGGTGCACGCCGAGCGGGGCACGGATGGCATTGCCGTACTCGCCGTCCTTGATCCGGTCCTGACGCGGGAATACCTCGATGCCGTCCTTGAGGCCGCCGCCTTTGACCGGCACACCGAGTCGCAGGGCGAGGTTGTAAATGTAGATGCGGCACTCGGCGGCGAGCAGTGGCGCCTCAGCGAAGATCCACAGATGGCCGCCACGGCGCGATTGTTCGAGCGCTGCCTCGACGCCATCCTGCCGCAGTTCCCATTGCAACTGGAAGAGAGCCTCGACGGCGCCGTCGAAGTCGGCGTCGATGGCAATCTTTCGTGCATTCGCTGCCGTAGACGAGGTTTTGCGAGAGAACTTCAAGCTCCCACTGCCACGATATGAGCACATGGGCTGCAGTCAGCGCCGCGCAGATTGCGGCCAACTCGACCGAATGGAGCACCTGCGATCTGCGCACGATTTCCCTGGTCGTTGACGGCAGAGAGAGTATCGCGTGGCCACGTAGTTCAAGCAATTCGAGTCCAGAGCGTGTGATGGCAAAGACCGGTTCCGGGAGCAAACGGCCACAATCAATGCGCTCGACAAGGCCGTTCCGCTCCAACCGATCAAGCCGCCAGAGCACGGAACGCCGGCAGGTCTCCGGCCCATTGTTGAGCGAGAGCGTGCTGAGTTGGTCGCAGGTGATAGCGCGGGCATTACGAATCGTGAGCAACATCGGAACATCCCGCTCATCCGAGAGTGCGATAAAGCCGCGCCGGTATCTCATGCAATACGCTCCGAAGGCCTGGTTACGAGCTCAATCCGCCTGCCATCCACCGAAAGAATCCACCTACCGATCTCTGTTTCGACCCAATCCATGGCGCTGATCAGTACTATCGCTTCGTAGCGAGCGCCGCGCACACTGACCGAAATGGGTTGGACGCCAGCCGATCTCCATGCGCCGGTTGCGAACGAAATGCGCCCATGCGTGCGCTCGTTGAGCGTGACCAGAAAGCGATCGGGAGCGTCGCCGATGACGGGAAGGCGGATGAGAAGGTGCATCCTGCCGCCGAAGAAGTTCGGTCCCGAACACTCGAATGTCCTGCCGATCGACCTCAGCGGGCGATCGGGATCGAAGTTGCTCGTCAGGTTGAAGCGGATTTGTCCGGGGAATGCCCAGCACATGCGCAGCCTGCGCCCGTACTTGAGGCCGGCCGAGTTGAACCATGCCGCGTCGCGCCGGAAGCAAAAAGGATCGGTCAGGTCGCGCGAGTGCGCAACCCACCAATTGGTTCCCAGACCAATTATGCGGACGCGCACGGCTTCATGGCCTCAATCAGTCCCTGCACGACGGCGCGCGCCTGTAGATTCCGTTCCGGTCCGCGTAGCCGGTCGAGAAACCAGATTCGCTCGAACGAGAGCGGCGGTAGCGAGATATTGTTATCGCGATAATGCGCGAGCATCTCCGCCAACTGACCCATTAGTAGCTCATACTCTTCTTCGCGTTTCGAGTTCTTGGAATGATCCCTGCTATGCCGCCTGGCGACGAACTTCTCCCAGGGAATTCGCCCATCTGGATCAGGAGAGGCTGTATAGTGGCACCAAAATCTATAGCAAGGACTTGTTTTTCCGAGGTGTTCGAGCAGGGTGTCGATCTGTGCGCGCGGATCTGCTGGCGGATCGGAATGATTGTTGGCAACCGAGTGGGATCTACATTCCGCCATGAGTTTGATCGTTGCCGTTGCGAGCAGCAAGTCATTGAATGCTTCGAGAGCATCAGTTCGCTCCGGTTCGTTGAGCTTCGCGATGCGGTCGAGTTCCGTCTTGACTTCAACAGGCGGTTTCATCCCGCGCAGTTTGTAGAAGCATAGAAGAAGTTGCGTGCGATCAAATGCCAGCACATAATTGACATCCTCATCCGGAACTACTATGCGAACATAATCACGCCATTCCATTCTACTGGCGAAATCTTTGGACGATTTGTTGATCAACTTTTTTGTCATCGCTTTACCCGTTGGCTCCTTTCAGGGTCCGATTGCGCTTCCGTTCCTCATCCAACTGCGTGTTCGCCTGGTTCAGCCGCTCGCGCAAATTGCGCTCGCTGTTCCGCGTGGCCTCGAGGCTGTTCTTGAGGAGTTGCACCTGCTGTTGCACGCTCATTGCACGATTCCCTGCAAGTGAGGGATCCGCCGAACTCGAATCGTGTACATCAGACGAAGTTCCAGCAGTATCTACGTTGCTTGCCCTGGCCGTCCGTGCAAGGGCCTGGACAGTGTCTTTGAGATCCGTCGTCTCTGTCTCGGCCGCTTGATTGGACTGCTGCTTCGTCATCAGGGCGCGCTCGACTTCGGCGTTGTGCTGTTCGACTAGTTGGTTGAATTGCTCGGTGCGGCGCACAATCTCGATTCGGTCGCTTACGCGGCCGTTCCAGAGTTCCGCGATGATGGTGGCGGCAACGATCTCCTTCTTTGCAGCCGAATGCCACTCGAAGTAGATGATCCCGGCCGCACAAACGAGCAGGCCCAACGTCACGGCGTTCGACCAGAAATAGAGATCGTCGATGGTGTGGCCGACAAGATCGCTTCGGCCCTCTGCCATCACCGCACCATAGTCGGTGTTCGATGGGTTGATCTTGCCCAGGGCATAGTCGATAAATCCCTGACGCTGGCGTGTGGCTTGTCCGGTCTTTTCCGACTGCACGGATTGCGTCTGGGCGACCATGGCCGGCGCGATTGCACCAATAAGCAGGAAGACGGCAGACAATTGAATGGCAGAAAGGCGTCGCATCATCAACCTCCGTAGGGCGTGTCGAGCGATATTCCGGCGATCCGTCTGCGCCGTTGGCGCCGATTCTGAGCATCCTTGAAGCGGAGATTGACACCGACGCCGGGGTCCAACAGGCTGTGCATCTTGGGATAGAGATACTGGTCGATTCCGTCCAAGTGGTAGCTGGGCGCGCGGCGGACGTGGAGATGAGAGTGGAGCGTTCCCTCGCGCGGATCGGTCATCAGAATCTCCATCTGGCCCACGGGAAGGTTCTTGATGTGGTCCTCGCGAGCTCTGGTTTCCTTCGCTTCACTCTCGCTGCCCATGCCCGTCTCGGTGTACTTGGGTGTGAAGATGCCGGTCCGGCGCACCGATAAACTACGTCGCTTCGTTGCGATTCTCGCCGACGCTTTCAAAAACCATTGCGCGGTATTTTCCTCGGAGACGTTCATGATCATCTTGGTTCCGGGGGCTGAGGAGACCTCATCGGCGAATGCCTGGCTGACGCGTTGCAACTGCGGCAGGCTCTGGAAAGAGAACAAGAACGACACTCGAGCGCCGCGCGCAGTTTGCAAAACCTGCGTGAATCCTGGGTAGGCGAACGGCGCAAACTCGTCCAGGATCACCGAAAGCATCGGCTCATCCTTGGATTTCGTGGCCGTTGCCTGCGAGTAGCGCTTGCCAACCATTAACTGGATGTTCTGGAGCAGGATCTTGCCCAGGGCTTCGACGGCACGCTGATTGCGATTCGAGTTCAGGGATACGAACAGGATGAGATCGTTTTCGAGTACATCGTCTAGCGTCAGCAGATCCTGGTAGGAGCCGGTCACGACCGACAATTCGTCTTCGAGAAAGCTCAATAGCTCGTTCAGAAGTCCCTGAATCTTCTCCACGCGTTCGCGGTCCTGAAGCGACCGCTGGAGCATTTTGACCGACATCTCGAAGTTCAGCCGCTTCTGCATGGAGAGGCCTGTGAGCGTCGCGATGCGCGCTTTCGCTGCCTTGATCTGCTCCTGGAGCACGTCCTCATCGAGCGCCATGACCAGCACATCATAGACATTAAAGAGGCGGCCTGTGTACTGCAGGACGCGAACGAGATCGGAGAGGTAGGCTTCTTGGTGGCCTTTGAAGAAGTCTTCGCGCAGGCCAAAGGATCGGAAGATGAAGTTCACGTGCTCCTGATAGGCGTCATCGAGCGAGTAGAAGGGATTGTAACGGCAGGATTCCGTGGGGTGCGTCGGATCGAGAATCCGCAGGTCTTGCAACCGCCCGGCTGCGGCAATGTGCGGCAGAAGATGGTCCAAAAACTCGCGTTCGCCCTTGCCGTCGAAGATGATCATCGGCATCTTGCGCGCTCCAAAGCGGCGCGTGAGATCCTGGGCAATGATGTTTTCAAGGAATGTGGACTTGCCGGCGCCCGTTCCGCCGACAATCACGCCGTGCTTGATTCGCACAGCATCTGGCCACAGCCATGGTTCTTTATGCACGTTGTAGCCGAGAAGTGTAGCGCCATTATTGTGCGCATCCGTGATGATTCGCGCATCCATGGCCGTGGGCAAAACGACAGCAGGATGAGGCCAGTTCTCCTCCCGTTTCCGTCTTCGACCAGCAAAGTGGGTGACGATCAGGCCTCCGCCAAAGAACAAAATGGCGCAGTCGAGGAATATTTCCAGGCACTGATTGTTGCGCAGATGGAGACGGGATACGGCTATATACCAGAGAAATCCGAACACGACGCAGCCAACGAGAACAACAACACCGGCGACATCTTCCGGTCCTGTCCGCCTGTATCCGGGCTGGTCATAGTAAGAACTCATCGGTTCATGCCCACTGAAAAGCAAAGGAACACCCCAAGCAACGCAGAGACAATTACGCCAACGAGAATCACCAGCGAGCTTGGCTTCCAGTGTCCCCGCGCATCGACGGGTCTCAGATCGTCTGCAAATGCATGACGTAATGCCTTCTCAGGATTCGTCTCAATGTCTTCGGAGTGAAGTTTCCGAAGCGCCAGGCGCACTTCTTCCGGCGTGACATAACCCGCGGCATCCATGACTAGAGCACCGCCTCGGCCGTAACCGGATGGTTTCGGCTTGGTCCCGAATTTATGACGCCGAAGTTCAACTGATAGATGCGCGATTGATTCTCTTCCGTGCGCTTAATGGCAATGACGCCGGTCGCTTTCTCTCCTGGAGCTAGATCTCGTGGGTCGGACTCTGTTTGCGCCACTTCGAGCGCCACTCCGCGCTGCGCTTTCAAAGATTCGTATGTTTTGCGTTTGAGTTGGTGGTCGTGAAGGTTCGTCAGAGAGACAGTGTTTTGACTCGGCGTCTGCGCGTAGACAATCGGTGTCGTCACACGAAATGGCGCTTCAGTCCGATTCGTCACAGAATAGCGGATGTAGATCTGATCCCCAGTGCGGTATACCTGTTCAAGCGTGACCTCGATTCGATTGTGCGTTGCCTTAGTGGAGTCCTGTGCAATATCTTCCGCGCCGGAAAGCATTTGGGTGAGAACAAGTGACGCAATCTTGTGAAACTTCTCTTCTGACAATTCCTCATCCGACTGCGCATTCGCGCGCGGATTGGGAGCCGGATCGGCGTGGATCGAAACATCCATTGAAGCAAGTGAGCCGGACGGATCGAGTTCGTAGCTCAGCTCCCGTGACGCCGTCCACACGAAGAGATTGGTCGAGATGCCCTGCAGGAGAGGCTTGATGAAGACCTTGTCTTCGTGGCGTTCGACCTGAAAGCTGTCCGCATCGCCAATAGCGAGCGTCGTTATAGGCTCGCCGAATTCGAGAACGGTGAGATGGTTCATCGATGTTTCTACGTGGCGAATCTGGCCTTGGCCGGTCGTCTGCGCCTCCGCCGCGGCAACTGCAACAACAAAGAACAATGTCCAGAATCTCTTCATACCGGCCTCCCCGGTGCAAAAACAGAAAGGAGAAGCCACGGCATACGCCGAGACTTCTCCTTATGGTTAGGAACATCCCGGTGTAGCTGGAATGCTCGTGTCCTCAAATGTCAGGTTCCGCTTCCCCTTGTACTGGAAGAGGAATACCCGCTTCACGCCTTCCGGTTCGTCGGGATTGGCGATCCGCTCGACGAGAAATGCGCGTTGCTGATCGTCGAACCAGACGTACCCGCTGATGGTCTTCGGTACCCGCGCCGGCAACCTCTTTACGACCCACACTCCCGTAGAGGCGGGCTTTGACCGCTTTGCTCCCAGCCTGATCGAACGATACCTCAGGAAGTATGCCGAGGAGAAACTGTCGATTTCGGTCGACGATCTTCTGGCGTTGGGGCGACGCGATCGCCTGGACTCGTCCGAACCGTTCAATATGGCCTATCTGGCAATCCATGGCAGCGGCGCAATCAACGGGGTCAGCAAATTACACGGTCAGGTGAGCCGACGGCTTTTCCAGCCTCTCTTTCCAAGGTGGCCTGAAGCAGAGGTGCCGGTAACGCACGTGACCAACGGAGTGCATACCCCTACCTGGGATTCTGCTGAAGCAGACCGTTTGTGGGAACTTCACTGCGGAAAACAATACTGGTACGGAACGCTGACAGACAAAGAAAAGGATATTCGTGCCGCCGGCGATTCCGACCTCTGGCAACTCCGCGCAAATACCTGCAAGGATCTCGTCGCGTACGTCCGCAGAATTTACAGTCGTCAAATAGCAACCCGCGGAGCAACGCCGGAGGACCTCACGCAGGCTGCACAGATACTCGATGAAAATGCCTTGACTTTGGGATTTGCCCGTCGTTTTGCAGCATACAAACGTCCGAATCTTCTGCTGCACGACACTGCCCGGCTGATCAGAATTCTTACGAATCAAGAGCGCCCTGTTCAGCTTGTGATCGCGGGCAAGGCTCATCCCCAGGACGTCGAGGGGCAAGAAATGATCACGCAGTGGTTTGAGTTTGTTCGCCGCCCTGAGGTTCGATCCCGCGTGGTCTTCCTTTCGGATTACGACGTTCTCATGGCGGAGCATCTGGTTCAGGGCGTCGACGTCTGGGTCAACACTCCGCGACGGCCTTGGGAAGCAAGCGGCACCAGCGGCATGAAGGTGTTGGTGAACGGCGGATTGAATCTTTCGGAACTCGACGGATGGTGGGCGGAGGCATATTCCCCCGAAGTTGGCTGGGCGATCGGAGACGGGCGCGAACATGGGGATGACCCTTCATGGGACGCCACTGAAGCAGAAAATCTCTATGCAATTCTCGAAAAAGAAGTGATCGCAGAGTTCTATGCACGCGACGAACAGGGAATTCCACGCGGCTGGGTTGCTCGCATGCGCGAAAGCATGGCCCGCTTAACTCCGGCCTTTTCGACCAATCGCGCAGTCCGCCAATATACCGAACAACACTATCTCTCGGCGGCGGCAGCATTTCGCCAGCGCGCCGAGAATCGAGGTTCAGCGGGCACCGATCTTGTCGCCTGGCAGGCAGAACTGGCGAAATATTGGTCAGCGCTGCGATTCGGCACCGCAACCGTCGAGCAACAGGGGGAGCGATACCTATTTCACGTTCAGGTGTTTCTTGATGATCTCGATCCAGATGCCGTGAGCGTCGAACTTTACGCGGAGGCACAGAAAGACGGGGAGCCAATCACGCAAGCAATGACACGGGGCGAACGTCTGACCGGAGCGGCGACCGCCTTCAACTACACTGCTTGCCTTCCAACAAGTTGCGCGACTGCCGACTACACGCCGCGACTCGTTCCGCGGCACGTTGGGGCGTTCGTACCGCTTGGGGCTCCTTTCATCCTGTGGCACGAAGCACCGTCCTGGCGATGAACTTTGAGATTCGCTCCAACGCTGTTGGCAGGACATCGTATCCGAATGATTTTAACGATCGACCAGACATCGGGAGCAAGGCTGGGATCACTCTCGCAGATCCAAAACTGGAGGAACTATGACGCGCAACGAATCTCGACCGCTCGATAGGCAACAACCGCTTGAGCTCATCCCTGATTTTGCGTATGAGAGCCATTATGAATTCGTCGCAAGTCTGGCGTACAAGCTTTGGGTACAAAGGGGATCCCCCCTCGGCTCACCGGACGTCGACTGGTTCGCGGCGGAAAAAGCGGTGTACGAGTCGTTAGCAGCGTCGGGGATGATCAACTCTTCCTCGAATGACCCGCAGAACATCAGAAGAGAGGTTGGCCACTGGATGCGCGGTGGTTTGGAGGCGCAACGATGATTGAACCCACTAATCTTCCGCTGATGAAAATGCCTCTCAACAACGGAGGGGGATACATACCGGCGCTGGGCTTTGGTACTCTCATTCCCGATTTGGCTTTGACGAGGACTGCGACCAAAGACGCGCTGGACGCGGGATTTAGACACTTCGATTGCGCGGAGCGATACCGTAACGAGCAGGAGGTTGGCGAGGCGCTGCAGATGGGACTCGGCGCGGAGGAGATCGCACGCGAAGACATCTTCGTCACGACAAAGTTGTGGAACTCGAATCATCGACCCGAGCGAATCGAACCAGCATTCGAAGCGAGTCTGGACCGACTCAAGCTCCAGTATCTGGATCTCTACCTCATTCATACTCCGTTTGCATTTCAACCAGGAGACGATCAGGACCCACGAGATCAAAACGGCAACGTCCTCTATGACAGCGGAGTGACGTTGCTCGATACCTGGAGAGCCATGGAGAGTCTCGTGGACGGCGGGAGGTGCCGGGCCATCGGACTGTCCGACGTCGGATTGAAAGAACTGCGACCTATCTATGAATCTGCAAGAATCAAGCCGGCCGTGGTCCAGGTCGAATCCCATCCGTACCTGCCGGAGACCGAGCTTCTGGAATTCTGCAAAGAGAAGGGTGTTGTGTTCCTGGCCTTCGCGCCATTGGGTCATGGGATGAAGCCAGGGCTGCTCGAAGACCCTGTCATTTTGGCAATCGCCAAACGAGTTCAAAAATCGCCGGCGCAGGTGTTACTGGC
The DNA here is from genome assembly GCA_049587335.1 of Occallatibacter sp. Taxonomy (GTDB): domain Bacteria; phylum Acidobacteriota; class Terriglobia; order Terriglobales; family Acidobacteriaceae; genus Telmatobacter. The sequence continues at coordinate 10,361 of JBAVDS010000119.1, forward strand.
ATGGGCGGTCCAACGTGGTACGGCTGTGCTCACCACGCCGAAAACAGCGGCTCGGGCGCGGGAGAACTTTGACATCACCACCCTCCCGGAAGACGCGTTGAACGACATCAATCGCATTCAAACCAGGCAGAGACTCAATGACGTAGTGAATACCGGTAGTCCGGGCTTCATTCCACGAGTTAAATCAGCATGACGGCCGAAGAGCAACTGAAGTGGTCCAGGCGGGACGTTCCGATAGGTACTGGCGCTGCCGGAATATCTGTATCGGCATGTCAGTGCCCACTAACTGGTCCCGAGATACGTGCCCTTTTCATAAAAAGCAAAGCAATTCCGCCCGCGAGCAATACGCAGCCAAGCGCCAGCAAACAATCGCTGTATGCAAGCAGAAAGGCCTGGCGACGAACGACGCTTCCGATAGCGCCAATTGCGCGCATGTCAGCCGAATACGAATCGCTGCCCTGAGAGAAGAAGAAAGCTGCTGACTGTTGCATCCGCTCCTGAACGGCACCCGAGTAGGCGGTCACAGATTCTCCGATGCGTTCGGAATGGAACCGTTCTCTTACTGAAAGCAGTGTTGACAGCCCGGCGATCCCGATCGATCCACCAATATTGCGCATCATGTTGAAGAGCGCCGATGCCGAGCCGCTTTCACGTCCTTTTGCCATGCCGGCCGTGGTGACAGCCGAAAGAGGAACCATGATGAGAGGCTGGCCCAGCGCACGGATGATGAGGGGGAAGTAAAACTGCGACCCTGCAAAATTGGAGTCGAGATGCGCAGTAAGGAATGAACTTCCGCCAAACAGGATAACCCCGATGCCGATAATGATTCGTGTATCGACAAGCTGCATCAACTTTGGGACCAGGGGGATGACAAGGAGTTGCGGAAGACCTAGCCAGATAAGCACCGTTCCGATCTGCGATGCGTCGTATCCGTGCATTTGCCCCAGGTACAAGGGCAGGATAAATACGACGCCATAGAGGCCAATTCCCAGGATCACATTGACGATGCTTCCCAGCCCAAAGTTCCTCCGCGCGAAAAGGCGCAGATCGACTAGCGGCTCTTTCTGCCGCAACTCAATTACGATGAAGGCGGGAATAAAGACTGCGGCAGTCCAGGCCAGTTTTACAATTCCAGGATCGCCGAACCAGTCTTTGCGATTTCCATCTTCGAGCACGATCTCGAATGCAGCGAGGCCGATCGCCATGGTGAGGATTCCCCACCAGTCACCTTTTGTCAGCAAGCCCAGATTCATTGGCTGTCTTTCCATGGTGAACCAAACGGCCACAATCATCAGCGCTCCGGGGATGGCATTCATGTAAAAGATAAATGGCCATCCGTAATTGTCCGTCAGCCACCCACCGATGAGCGGTCCCACGGCAGGAGCGAACGTTGCCGTGACGGTGAACAGGGCCATGCCAATCGGTTGTTTTGACGCCGGAAGGTACGTAAGGATGGCCACGAAGGAGAGAGGAATCAGTACGCCACCAGTGAAACCCTGCGCGACCCGAAAGAGAATCATCAGACCAAGAGAATGTGTCTGCCCGCAGCAAATCGAAAAGACCACGAACAAGATCGAATTCAGCAGAAGATATTTTTTGAGAGAAAATGCTGCGGAAAGCCATCCAGTCAGCGGGATCACGACGATTTCGGCGACCAGATAGGACGTCGGTATCCATGAAATCTCATCCGCGCTGGCGCCAAGGGTCCCTGCGATGTCCCGTAGCGAAGAGTTCGTGACAACGATGTTGAGAACCGCCAGAAAACAGCCGACAAGAACCCCGATGACGCATATCCAGGTCTTCAACGGAACGGCATCATCGACGCCTTGCGTCGGGTTTGCAGCCATCGAAGGATTCATCGTTGTGGTTGCCAAGGAAGTCCTCCCCTATTTTGTGGCTACGGTGACAACTGACGACATGCCCGGAGACAGCAGGTTCTCATAGCCGCGCACGCTATCCTGATCGAGCACTATCTTGACCGGAATTCGCTGGACAATTTTCGTAAAATTGCCGGTCGCATTGTCCGGAGGCAACAGCGCGAATTCATTGCCAGAGCCGGGGGCGAGGCTGTCCACGTGCCCATAAAACTTGTGCTTTGAAAAGGTGTCGATTTCCACTTCGACACGCTGGCCGGTTCGCATCTTCTCCAGTTGCGTTTCCTTGAAATTGGCGACCACCCACGGCTGGTCTTCCACAAGCGCCAGCAACGGCTGTCCGATCTGCACGCGCTGCCCAGCCTCGACTGACTTTTTGCCGACTCGTCCCGTCACAGGAGCTTTGATGATGGTGTAGGAAAGCTGAAGGTTCGCGTCCTCCAACGCGGCCGTCGCCTGCGCAACCGCGGCCAGCGCCGTTGCATACTGGCCTTCGCGCACCCGCGTCTCAAGCCTTGTAGCTTCCGCGGATTGCAATCCGCCCCGGGAATTTGTGAGCAGCGCTTCCGTCCGGACGACGCCTTGCTGTGCCGCGACCAGTTGTGCCTGTGCCTGCCGCACCTGTTCCTGCGCCGCGGCCTGTGCGGCGACCGCGACCTGGTAGCTTGCGCGCTGGTGATCGAGGGTTTGTTTTGAGACCTGCTCTTTCGCATAAAGATCTTCGTACCTGTGCAGGTCTGTATCTTCGCGCCGCAGCGTCGCATCGGCCTCTTGAAGCTGGGCCTGTGCGCGCGGAACTCCAGCTTCGGCAGCAGTGACAGCGGCCTTGGACGCCTCGATCGAAGCTTTTGCCTCTCCGATGGTGCCCACCGCTTGTGTCGTCTGGGCGGTCGCGGACTGCGATGTGGCGTGGATCGCAGCCTCGGCAGTGTCAGCCTGCCGGGCCGCCGCATCAAGGGCAGCCTTCGCCTGATCCAGTTTCACCTTGTAGTCGTTGGGGTCAAGGATGACCAGTGTTTGCCCCTCAACAACATGCTGGTTATCGTCGGTCAGGACCTGCTGCACCGTGTCCGTGATGCGGGCGCTGATCGGGTGCAGATGCCCTTCCAGATAGGCATCGTCCGTTGACTCATGATGTGCAGACCAGACGAGGTATCGAACTCCGAATACCAGCAATAGAACAAACACAGCAGATCCTCCCCAAATCAGGAAAGCCTTCCTCCTGCCGCTGATCGTGGTTGCCTTTGGAGGCTCTGGTGCGATGGCCGGTTCTTGAGTTGGTGCTTCTAATACTGATTGACTCATGGACTTATCCCTCCCTCAAACCTGTGTTTCAGTGGGTGTAGGTTCGTTCCACACTGCCAGCCGCGCGCGCGAGTTGCGCCCGTGCGATGTTGTAACGGAACAGCGCGCCGATCTCCGCATCGTTTGCTCTGGCAAGCGAGTCCTGCGCCTGGGTAACTTCGATGTTGTCGGTAACGCCTGACTGGAAGCGGCCTTGCGAGAGCGAGACTTCCTCATTTGCCAATTCCACTTCTTGCCGGCCAAGCTCCACCTGGTGCAGTGCTGCCTGCAACTCAACCTGTCCGTCCCGCACCTGCTCGGTTACCAGATTCTGTTCCTCGGCAAGTTGTTTCTGCGTCCGCTGCTCCGCCAGCGCCGTGCTCTTACGTTCTGCTCTAAGCCGTCCGCCTGTGAAGATGGGAAGGCTCATGTTGGCCTGATACTGGTATCCAGGATCGGCCGTGCTGAACGTCTGACCCTGCTCATCCCAGAAGCCACCGAATGTGAATTTAGGCCAAGATTCTTCGACCGCAGCCTCATGGGCTAAATGAGCGGCTTTGACACTCTCGTCCAGAGAGTGCAGTTCAGGGCGCCGCACAAGGCCCGTTCCCAGCGGGTCTGAGATGTCCAGTGAACGCGTCCGGAAGAAGTCCTGATCATCCGCGAATTCAATCTGCTCGCTGTAGGGCACGTTCAGGACCCGCCTCAACGCTTGGACGCTGGTGTCCGCATCTCGCCGGGCATCAATCAGTCCTTGCTGCTCCTCATTGAGCCTCACCTGCGCACGAGATACATCGATCTTGCTTGCTACGCCATCTCTTAGCAGGTCATCTGCTTGATGGGCAAGACGAGTCGCCAATTCCACACGGGACTCGGCGGCCGCGATGCTGGCAAGGGCGCGGAGATGAGCCATATATTCGCCGACAGTCAGCAACACAGTCTCTTCGCGAACCGTCTGCGCATCGGAGCGGCTTGCCAGCAAGCGATGTCCGCTCGCCTGGTATTGGCGAATCAGCGTTAGATCGAAAACAGGAACCGAGAATGTCGGTCCGGCGTGAACTGCCTGATAGGGTCCGATGTTGTGAGGGACGACCGGAATCGGAATCTGAATTCCAAGCAAGGCTCTCAGGTTGTGGCGATTGACGCTGTCATCCGCCTCGAAGCTCGCATGCGGCAGAAGGTCAGACCGGGCAATCACGCGGTCCTGCTGTCTCGTCGCGGTTTCGATATTGGCGATCTGGATGTCGAGATTCTGTCTGAGCGCCAGGTCAACAGCTCCAGCTAGTGTCAGCCTCTCGCTGCTGGAAGGTGCGTTCGAGAGCGTTGAATCCGCCGAGCGCTGCGCAAAGGCTGTGCCTGGGAAGACACGAAGCGATAGCGGGATCACGATCAGCATCCCCAATAGAAATCTGACCAAGGGACGCTCGACTCCGTTGAGTTTATTCATGAGAATTCTCCGGACCTGGAAATCCAATGGAGCCTTCCAGGGACGACCGCACGGAATCCCTTCGAACAGGTCCGGCTATCCCCGCTGCGATACATTCCGATTAGGACAGAAGGGTCGGGGAGTATCTATTGGACCAAAGTATCGATTGACACCTTGGTATGGTCCGCCATATCCGAGACTTAAGCAGGAATTCAGCGATCATCCGCCGACTGTTCACGGTAACCGCTTCCAACTTCAGCAGGACATTTGAGATCTCCGCCGCAGCGCGTCTGACGTAAGACGTGGTTTCCTTCGGACACATTCAGAAGCAAGGTCCTGAAAGTTGCGATGCAATCACCCGACTTGCGAGTTTCACTGACGCGGACAGACTGACCGATCGCCAGTTGAAACTTTCCGATCCGGGGATGCACTCCATACATGCAAGCTCATCCAGCCACAGGTCAGTGAGGGCCCTCGCACCCCCAGGACCAATCAAACTCGCCATGGAGTTGATGAAACTGTTCAACTCGCGTTCCGGCGCAGAGACATGCTTGTGGTCGATTGCAGGTGCTATCTCGATCGGTTCTGCGCTCGGAATCAGTCGCAACTCGCGCATGGCACTTCTCGATTCTGGAGGCCGGGGATCACGCACTGCCGCTTCGATCCAGATAATGAACCGGCATTCGGAATGCGCCTCTTGAACGTCGCAGAGCAAGTGAGTTGCTTACGCGCACGATAGAGTCTCGACTTCACCGCTGCCAGCGAAAGGTCAAGAGTGCTGGCCACCTCTTTCATTGAACACTCCCGTTCAATCAAGGTTGCGATAGGTGTGCGAAGTCTGACGTTGAGCTTGCCGATTGCACGCAAGGCACTGTGCGATCTCTGGCGCAGATCATAAAGCTGCTCCGGATTTAAGGCGGCATTTCGGCCATCAATCGTCAGAGCGGGTTCGCCCGATTCCGATGGCGGCTCGAACGGGACTTCGGCTCGCGTGCGGCGCCTGCGCAGGACCATCAGTGCGGAGTTGATAGCGATCCTGGTTAGCCAAGAGGCGAATTGAGATCTTCCCTCAAAGGAATCAAGTGCCAAATACGCGTGAAGAAACGTCTCCTGCAGCGCGTCCTCCGTGTCTTCGTGGTTTCTGGTAATGAATTGAATTCGCCTATAGAGCCGACGCGAGTAACGGCTCTGGAGTTCCTCGAACGCACCGTTCGATCCGGCTCTCGTCGCCGCAACCAGCTCCAAGTCTCGGCTGGCCGCATCCACATCACCGTCTATTCCACGAAACGCAGTACTCGAGCATGGCTCCATCGCTGGCCTCCTTGAATGTGAGCCTAAAAGGCTGTTCGGAATGTTGAAAGAGACACCATGTCGCGGGCGCGAGGGACAAATCTCAATCGAACCCGCGTCAACTGCTGTGATTAAGCCTGAAGCGCAGAAGCGAAGCCATTGGACGAAAGTATCGATCAATACTTTCGTACGAATTTGTCTTGCAGTCACGCTCCTTCGCATACCCCATACCGAATCGCGACATCGCCAAACCCACTCAGGAAGAACGACTTGGGGGAGTGCGCTTCCGGTCGGCAACCAATACCAAAGTACAATAGACGCCGCTGGCCGCAAGGCGGATGATGCTGTTGAGGGTTGTCGCCGAAAAGGGACTCCATGGCGACAGACTGAGGCGCGTTGCTTATGGGCGGCGCTGAGAGTTGTGAGCGGCACTTCGGAGGGAGCACGTTGGCTTTGCTAATCGACGCTGGGGGAAATGCACGGTTCTCCGCGTTGAGGAAATCTGTTCTCAAGTGCGGAATGAGATATCCATTATGAGCCCGCGTTCACTTGTGTCAATCGTTGACGATGATGAATCGGTCCGCGAATCGCTGCCAGACCTACTCAAAGAATTCGGTTTTGCGTCCCAGACATTCTCTTCCGCTGAAGAGTTCCTTGCCTCCGGCGGAATTGCGCGAACCGAATGTTTGATCCTCGACGTTGCCATGCCAGGAATGCGGGGGCCTGAACTCCAAGAAGAATTGAATCGTCGCAAGATCAACATTCCGATTATTTTCATCACCGGACAGCGGGACGAAACGTTGCGGTCGCGACTTATCGAGCAGGGTGCGATCGCATGTTTGATCAAGCCGTTCAGTGATGGTGAGATGCTCGATTCGCTGAACTTCGCGTTTCGGGTCAAATGATCGTTTTCATTGCGAAATTGTGTTGCAGATATAAAATAGCTCATGCAAGTGCACCTGATGTTGGAGTGAGGCCTTGCCCATGCCAGAGAGCCCGTCAATTGTTCTCGTCGTCGACGACGACATCTCTGTTCGCGAATCGCTCGAGCTCTTGCTGCGCCATGCGGGCTTCGGCGTGGAGACATTCGTTTCCGCGCAGGAATTCCTCGGCCGTCCACCCGTAACTGTTCCAAGCTGCTTGGTATTGGACATTTCTCTTCCTGGACTCAATGGCCTCGATCTGCAGAAACGTGTTGCGGTCGAACGGCACGAAATGCCGATTATCTTCATCACAGGCCACGGTGATATTCCGATAACTGTGCAGGCGATGAAGGCGGGAGCTCAAGAGTTCCTGACTAAACCGTTCAGTGACGAAATTCTGTTGAATGCCGTTCGTCATGCCTTGGTACGCAGCAAGGCGTTACTTGATCGCTCTACAGAGATCCAGGCTTTGAAAGCTCGATATTCATGCCTCAGCGGTCGCGAACGCGAAGTGATGGCGCTAGTGGTCGCCGGCTTGCCCAATAAACAGGTCGGCAGCGAACTGGGGATCAGCGAAATTACTGTTAAAGCACATCGCGGCAGCATGATGCGAAAGATGGAAGCCGAGTCCCTCGCAGAATTAGTAGGCATTGCTACACGCCTCCGGCTGGTGCGCCCGTCTGGGTCCGCTCTGCGCCCGGCCAGGTAACTGTCAAACGCACAATGGAATCCGTCACTCCGTCTTGTTAAAGACCGTGGCGATTCAAGCTAGCACGAAGGTATCGATCGATACCTTCGTCTCATATTGCGTCTGCATACACTGCTGCCACAATGACATCTGTGGTTGTATGGCAGAGCAGAGGGATGATTGAATGGCAGTCTTCGGCGGATATCTTGCTGCGGGCGAGCAATCTCTGCTTCCTGGGTAGGAGTTCCGCGCATCCAGATAGTTGCGCTGCTCGAGAAGGACGGAGATTCAGATGAGTTCATCGCCACAATGCACAGCATTCATTACTAGCGGCTCTTCCAGTCTTGCCGCCATCCACGCCGGTAGTTTTGCGAGCGAGGGGTTTGATCCTCGTAACCCGCAACCGCGTGGATCATCCGAGGTGGCCACGCTGAGTCGAGTCGATCAGTGCCTTGTCGTCCCTGCGAAGAAGCCACCTCGAATTCTCCTGGTCGACGCAGCGCTAGCGTTGTGTGAGTTGCATATAGTGCTCCTGCGATCGCTTCCGGCCCTCGTGGAAAAGTTAGTTTCCTGCGTCGATATGTACCTACACGACGAGGATGCTTATGCCCTTGTGATCCTCGCGCTCGATCCCCAGGCCAGGGAGACGGCCGATGTCGCGCATTTTGTCCGCCATCGGTGGAGCGCGGCAAGGATCCTCCTGCTCGAAAGCGAGTCTGCAGTGATCGACGATTGGCTCTACGACGAGCGGGTCGATCCTCATCCGCATCCGGCGACTGTGCGCGATGCGGTAATTCGGCTCATGTCCGTAGAAAAGGATTGGATTCCTGCATGAAGGCCGAAACGTTCCTCGCGCATTAGATCGCTCGCGGCGCCCATCGCAGAGTGCGGAATATTCGCGGGGGTCAGGAGAATCCCTCCAAAGAAAAGGGCGGGTATGGGTTGTTGTTTGTACCGGGTTGGGCAGGCATGGAAAAGACTTCTCCGGGTTTGCCGGGGACAATAGGAGATCACCATGGCAAGAGGGAACACAGTCATTGTCACCGGCGGCTCGCAGGGAATCGGCGCCGCTATCGTTCAGGCGTTTCTGGAGCGCGGCTATAACGTTGTTGCGACCTCGCGAAGCATTTCGAAGGCGGGGTACTCGCTGTCTCCCAACCTCGCGCTTGTAGATGGAGATATCAGCCGTCCAGAGACTGCGGAGGAGGTGGCGAAAACGGCAATCGAGACATTCGGTTCGATCGACCATGTGGTGAACAACGCGGGCATTTATTCTTCGAAGCCATTCACGGAGTACACCGCCGGGGATCTTCGCGCTTTCGTCTCCACCAACCTTGATGGGTTCGTCTTCATCACACAGTTGGCCGTGCGGCAGATGCTGGCTCAAGGCAGGGGCGGCAGCGTAACCAGCATCAGCGCGTCGCTGGCCGATAATCCCATCGCCGGAGTTCCGGCATCGGTTCCGATGATGACCAAAGGCGGCATCGATGCGATCACGCTGAGCCTCGCTAACGAATACGCGAAAGAGAGGATTCGCTTTAACGCCGTCGCGCCGGGCGTTGTGGATACCCCTCTGCACAAGGGCAACCTGAAGGCGCGCTCACCGATGGACACGGTTTCCGGAACAAAGGACATCGCCGACGCCGTTGTTTATCTGACGGAAGCCGGTCATGTGACCGGGGAGGTGCTGCACGTGGACGACGGTGCGCACGTGGGCCAATGGTAGCCGGTAGTGGTTCGCAGCCCGGCAGCGCAGAGCGCCGGCTTGAGGAGCTTGGCATTCAGCTTCCCGCTGCTCCAACACCGTTTGGTAGTTACGTTGAGGCGCTGCAAACGGGCAATCTCCTCTTCCTGAGCGGCATGCTCCCGGTTGTGGATCACAAGCCGAAGTATCTTGGCCGCCTGGGGAAGGAATTGGACGCGGAGAGGGGACGGGATGCGGTACGCACGGCAGCTCTGGGCGCGCTTGCAGCGGCCAAAGAGCAACTGGGATCGCTCGATCGCGTGACGCGCGTAGTTAGACTGGGCGTGTTCATGGCGACGTCGGGAGACTTCTTCGATCAGCCCCATGTTGCGGATGCGGCATCGGATTTGTTTCGAGATGTCTTCGGCAGCGACAAAATGGCGGTTCGGGTAGTGATCGGGGTTGCTAGCCTGCCGCTGGGGATGCCAGTTGAACTCGAAGTGATATTTGAAGTCGCAGGCTAGATCGGGGGATGTATGAACACCGCGAGATTGACATATTCGATCCGCGCGAGCATTGCAGTGTTGGTACTGGTGCTTGCAGCCGCACTCATCACAAATGCCCAGACAAAGGAAAAATCAATGGAACAGAAGGTCTTTTATCGCACAGTGAAGGTCGATGGACTCACTATCTTCTACCGGGAAGTGGGGCCGAAGAACGCGCCCACCATTCTTCTTCTTCATGGGCTGCCATCGTCGTCGCGGATGTTTCAGCCGCTGCTGACCAGGCTGGCCGACAGCTACCATCTGGTTGCGCCAGACTATCCGGGCTACGGCCACAGCGACTGGCCAGATCCGAAGCAGTTCGATTATACCTTTGATAACATCGCTTCGGTAATGCACGACTTCACGCTGGCTCTTGGCTTGCCGCCCTACACGCTGTACATGCAAGACTACGGGGGGCCGGTTGGCTTTCGTATGGCCTTGGCCCACCCAGAGCGCGTGGAAGCTCTCATCGTACAAGATGCTGTGGCACACAATGAAGGCCTCGGTGCGAACTGGGCAACCAGGCGAGCGTTCTGGGCGGACCGGCAGGCGAACGAAGAAGCGCTGCGCAAGAATCTGTTGTCAATGGCGGCGACGAAAACGCGGCATGTTGGGGACGATCCGAATGTCGATCTGTACGATCCGGATCTCTGGACGGATGAGTATGCATTTCTGAACTCGCCTGGGCAGGCGCAGATTCAGAGCGACGTATTCTACGACTACCGCACAAATGTCGAGAATTATCCGAAGTGGCAAGCGTGGATGCAGAAGAGGCAGCCGAGGTTGCTGGTGATCTGGGGCAAGCACGATTTGTCGTTCGATCCGGGAGAGCCAGAACGCTATCGCAAAGACGTACCGAAGGCGCAGGTGCACGTGCTCGACGCGGGCCACTTCGCGCTGGACACCAAGGCAGACGAGATTGCAACCCTTGTCCGAGATTTCATCGAGGAGCAAAAATGAGCGGCGACACTCGGTCGTTGGAGACCGGCTGTTCGAGGGTTCTTCCGCTGAACCTTGTCGTCGATGGCGGCTTCTCATTGGTTTAACGAGAACTCACCGAAGGGGCACCGCAGTATAGTTCGCATTCGCATCCACGTGATTAGGGGTGAATGACTATGTCTCAGGTATGGCTTGTCACGGGAAGCTCGCGAGGTCTGGGTCGCGCCTTTGCAATTGCGGCGCTCGATGCCGGGCATAGCGTTGCAGCCGCTGCCCGGAAAGTGAACGACGTTACCGACCTTCGGCAGAAATATGGGGAGCGCGTCTTACCTCTTGCCTTGGACGTGACAAATGAATCACAGGCGAATGACGGGATACAGAGCACGATCAAACGGTTCGGGCGGCTGGACGTTCTCGTCAACAATGCCGGGTACGGCAACGTCGCCCCGATTGAAGACACGAGCCTTGAAGAGTTCCGGGCTGAGATTGAAACCGATCTGTTCGGCGTCATCATTCTGACCAAGGCGGCGCTCCCATATTTCCGCGAACGCCGTTCCGGACACTTCATTCAGGTGACATCGATCGCCGGTCGTATCGGACCCATCGGTCGAGCGCCCTACGCCGCAGCGAAATGGGGAGTCGAGGGGTTCTCAGAAACTCTGGCCAAGGAGGTCGCTCCGTTTGGCATCAAGGTCACGATCGTGGAGCCCGGCGGATTCCGAACGGACTTCGCCGGCACGTCGACCTCGTTGCGGGAGGGCCGTCCCGATTACGAGGAAACGGTCGGAAAGACGGTCCGCTTTCAACGCGAGTATAACGGCAAACAGCCTGGAGACCCAGTGCGGGCCGCTGCGGTTTTGTTACGCCTTGCCGCTGAGCAAGACCCTCCACTACGAATCGCTCTAGGGAGTGATGCGTACAGCGCCGCCGAGAACAACGACCTTGCGAAGATCGCACTGGCCGTGAAGTGGAAGGACCTCAGCATATCCACTGATTTTCCGAAGGGGAAGGCGTGAACTTCGCCCTCGATTCCAAGGCAGACCAGATTGTGGCTCTGGAGAGTCAGTTCATGAAAACGCAGGAGTAGAAAGCGGTGTTAGAGGTGTGGAGCGAAAAAGATGTCAGTGGAAATCAGCCTGGATCGCCGCCGCTTTCTTGCCAACGCGCTGATGACAATCGGTGCTGCCCGGCTCTGCGTCGCCGGATGCGCAAATGCGGAGTCTCCTACGGCGGTTCGATTGCAATCTGAAGGTGAGTTTCCGCTGCTCAGCGGTGCAACAGGGTGGCTCAATTCGCAACCCTTGACGGCACGCAGCCTGCGCGGAAGCGTCGTCCTCGTTAATTTCTCGACCTTTTCCTGCATCAACTCTATTCGGGTATTTCCCTATTTGCGCGCTTGGGCAGCGAAATACAAGAACCAGGGATTGGTTGTCGTCGGCGTACAGGCGCCCGAATTCGAATTTGAAAAGAGCGTCGAGAATATTCGTTGGGCCGTAAAGGACAGGATGATCGACTATCCGATCGCTATCGACAATGATCTTGCGATCTGGCGCGCATTCAATAACGAATATTGGCCAGCCCTGTATTTTATCGACGCACGCGGGCATATTCGACATCATCAATTCGGCGAAGGCGAATACGAACAGTCGGAATCGGTTATTCAGGAATTGCTGGCCGACGCGGGAGCCCATGGCGTCGGTCATGAGTTTGCTAACGTCGAAGGCGTTGGCATCGAAGCTGCTCCGGATTGGGCCGACTCGAGATCGCCTGAATCCTACGTGGGCTATGATCGCGCAGAGAACTTTGCATCCTCCGGCGGCCAGATCCCCGACAAGCGCCACGTCTATATTTGCCCCTCGACGTTGAAGATCAACCACTGGGCGCTCTCAGGTGATTGGACGGCAAGAAAGCAATCTGCCTCACTAAATCTGGCCAACGGGCGGATCGCGTACCGCTTTCACGCCCGCGACCTTCACCTCATCATGGGTTCATCCGCGCCAGGGAGTGCCGTGCGTTTCCGCGTTACGCTCGATGGACAGCCGACTGGCATTGCGCACGGAGTCGACGTTGACGCCGAGGGCAAAGGCAAGGTCACGCAACAGCGGCTCTACCACCTGATTCGACAACCGCAACCGATTGTCGATCGGCAATTTGAGATTGAGTTTCTCGATCCGGGTGTCGAGACTTTTGACTTCACGTTCGGCTAGTGCCTGAAAAGGCTGGCGCGCTTCATAACCACGATTGGTTTGGTGCGGCACTGTCTATGACCATCCCGCGCCTCCGCCAGATCCATGGACAGCAAGATCAATACGGAACATCCCTATGAAAGGAGTCGATCCATGAAGAACACAGAAGGAATTAAGGTCTCACGACGTCGTTTTGCAATTGGCGGACTATCGACCGGAGCCGCGTTGCTCGCGCCACCTGCACTTTTCGCGGAAGGCGCCCTGCCCATTTCCGGCGAGACAGACTTAGCCGATCTACCCGCGAGTAAGCCGGGGACGAACACATCGTTCCGCTCGATCAAGCAGATCGATGCCGGCCTCCTCAATGTTGGATACGCAGAAGACGGTCCGGCAGATGGTCCTCCCGTCATTCTCCTGCAGGGCTGGCCCTACGACATTTACAGCTATGTCGATGTTTCTCCACTGCTGGCCGCGAAAGGCTATAGGGTGATCGTCCCGTATCTGCGCGGGTACGGTACGACGCGCTTTCTTTCGAATGATACTTTTCGCAATGGCCAGCCATACGTGGTGGCACTCGACATCATCAATCTGATGGATGCTCTCAAGATCCAGAAAGCGATCCTCGCCGGTTTTGATTGGGGGGGAAGGACGGCGGACATCATCGCGATCCTCTGGCCGGAGCGGTGCAAGGCGCTCGTCTCAGTGAGCGGCTATCTGATCGGCAGCCCAGAAGCCAACAAGAAGCCGTTGCCGCCAAGGGCCGAGCTCCAGTGGTGGTATCAATACTACTTTGCTACTGAGCGGGGCCGGGCCGGCTACGACGAATATCGCCGCGATTTTGCTAAGCTTATTTGGCAAATCGCTTCGCCCAAGTGGAACTTTGACGATGCGACATTCGATCGCACCGCGGCTTCATTCGATAATCCAGATCACGTTGCTATCGTCATTCACAACTATCGCTTTCGGATAGGGCTGGCTGAAGGCGAACCGCAATATGACAGATTCGAAAAGCAGCTCGCTCAGCTTCCAACCATCGCCGTGCCCACCATTACCCTCGAAGGCGATGCAAATGGTGCGCCACACCCCGCCGACCCAGCAGCATATCGCCAGAAATTCACCGGCAAGTATGCAAACCGGATCATCAGCGGCGGCATTGGCCACAATCTGCCTCAAGAAGCTCCACAAGCATTTGCCCAAGCCGTGATTGACGTCGATGCGTATTGAGTTGTCTGAATCTGCATTTCAGGAGATCTCTCTACTATGCCAAGCCGAATCTATCAGAATCGCTTTTGGAGTTTGAGTGCGTTTGTGATTTTAGCCTGCCTGCTCGTTGCGTCAGCTGCCGGGCAAACCGCAAGGGAGGTGCTTGGAGCCCCTGCTGTCGAGCCACTTGAAAACGAGCCACCCGCAAAGATTGTCATCGATCGGCCCCTCGCCGACTCTCTGTCGCTTGGCCGGGTTGTGATTCAATATCGTGCGGAGAATCTGCACATCGTGCCGGTATTCGGTCCTGCCGCGCTTGCTATATCTCCGCGGATCGGACACGTCCATGTTACGGTCGACGATGCCTCCTGGGTCTGGGCCGACGCGAGCGGAGAGCCGGTGATTCTCAACGGCTTGCCAACCGGGCCGCATAAGGTCCGGATCCAATTGGAGACTGCGAACCACCAGCTTCTCGATCAAGGCGTCGTTCAATTCAATGTGCCCGAGGCTCGGATGAGTACGTCATCCACCGCGCAAACCGCAGGGGAAGTGAATGGAGCGTCAGCCGACACGGCTGCTCAGAACGAACCACCGGCGAAGATCATTGTCGATCCGCCGCAGGGCGATCGGCTGGCGCGTGGCGTCGCATTCATTCAATATCGCGCGGAGAATCTGCAATTTGCGCCTGTATATGGGCCTACCGCGGTCGCGGTGTCTCCCCGTGTCGGGCACATTCACGTCACCGTCGATGACGCCAGGTGGCATTGGGCAGACCCAAGCGGGAATCCGATCATTCTCCAGGGCCTTGCGTCAGGGCCGCACAAGGTTCTGGTCGAACTCGTGAATGCTAACCACCGGCCCTTGGACAAGGCTGTCGTCACGTTCACGATTCCGAGTGCGACCCATTCCGGTGGAAATCATTGAAGCAGCTAGGATGTTAAATTCCAGCGACCTGCGAAGGGAGCATTCTAACCATGCGATCGAGGGTTGGGATGCGTCACTGCGGGGGCGGCTGATTGGGAGGAATTTGTGACCGCACCTCGAGTGGTTATTGTTGGGGGAGGGTTCGGCGGTCTCTATGCCGCACGCGAATTCAGGGGCACACCGGTCCATGTGACACTGATTGACAAGCGGAACTATCACCTCTTCCGCCCGATGCTCTATCAGGTCGCTACCGGATTGCTTTCTCCGGACGAAATCGCGGCTCCGCTTCGCTCCATTCTCAGCCGCCAGTCCAACGTGGATGTGCTGATGGACGAAGTCATCGGCATCGATTCGGTGAACGGTGTGGTTCGTCTAAGAGATCGCGACGTGCCGTACGATTTTCTGATTCTGGCCACGGGAATTCACTACAACTACTTTGGGCACGACGAATGGCGCGAGATCGCGACACCGCTTGAGTCCCTGGAAGGGGCAGACATCATTCGTACCCGAGTACTTGGGGCGCTCGAGCGAGCCGAGAACATCGCTGCATCCGGTGAGGCGGACGCTGAGGAGATCCAGCGGCAACTAACATTTGTCCTGGTTGGAGGTGGAACCGTGGGCGTCGAGATGGCCGGAACGCTGGCCGAGATGTTTCATATAGCGCTTAAGGGGGACTTCCGCCACATCGATTTGCGGACAGCACGGATCCTCTTGTATGAAGCTGGCCCGCGCGTGCTGCCGACATATCGCGAGGATCTGTCTCTGCAGGCGCGGCGGCATCTGGAAGGCCTGGGCGTCGAGGTGCATGTGAATACCCGCGTCACCGCAGTTGATGCGAGCGGTATTGTCGCCGGTGGGCAGACAATTCCGGCAGCAACAGTGGTCTGGGGTGCCGGTGTGATGGCATCTCCCGCCGCCAAGTGGCTGGGAATGATCGGCGATGCTTCTGGAAGAATCGTCGTGGGGCCGGATCTTTCTGTGCCGGGTTATCCGGAGATTTTCGCCATTGGCGACACGGCGCACGTCGTTGCCCCTACCCGCAATTTGATCGGAATTCGATCGCGCGAGCTCATGCTGCTGCCCGGTGTTGCGCAGCCGGCAATTCAGGAAGGGAAGTACGTCTCACGACTTATTCTCAAACGGGTGAATAATCGACCGGCGCCTCCGCCGTTCTGGTATTGGGACAAGGGAGATCTTGCTATCGTCGGTCGGACCTATGCTGTAGCGGATCTGCGATTCATGCGTTTCTGGGGATTCCCTGCGTGGTTCGTCTGGGCGTCAGTCCACATCTATTTTTTAATTGGGTTTGCCAACCGCATTTTTGTGCTGCTGCAGTGGGCATACGCTTTTGTTACGAAGCGGCGGCGCGGGCGGGTTCTTGACCAATGAAAATACAATGGATGAGAATCTTCGTGAATCGAGATTGACGCAATGAACGAACCCGAGGCGCTAAACGAGACTGTTCTTCCGCAGAATGTCGACGCTCCGCTTACGCGCGCGGCGATTTTTCTGGTTGTGTGCATTCGCGAGGACGCGGACGCCTATGCGCTTCTGCGCTCGTTCTGCGCGGACCTTTCCGGGCTTATCCGCGCCGTTGAGTTTCGGGACATTGAGGCGGGTCTTTCATGCGTCATCGGATTCGGGTCCGATGCCTGGGACAAACTCTTCGGATCGCCTCGGCCTGCGGAACTTCACACGTTTCGAGAGATTCGGTCAGGCGGCCGCTACGCTATTTCTACCCCCGGCGACATCCTGTTCCACATTCGAGCCAAACGCATGGACCTTTGTTTTGAATTGGCGACCCAGATTATGGACAGCATCGGCGATGCCGTTACGATTGCCGATGAGGTTCACGGCTTCCGGTATTTCGATGATCGAGATGTCATCGGTTTCGTCGATGGCACGGAAAACCCGCGAGGAGCAGCCGTTCGTGAGGCTGCAATTATCGGTGGCGAAGACCAAGCCTTTGCAGGTGGCAGCTATGTCATCGTGCAAAAATACCTTCACAACATGAAGGCATGGAATGGTCTTTCCATTGAGGCACAGGAGCATATCATCGGCCGCAGGAAACTCTCGGACATCGAACTGAGCGACGCCGAGAAGCCGTCATCGGCACATAACGCGCTGACGGTCATCGAGGAGAATGGGAAAGAGCTCAAAATTCTGAGAGACAACATGCCTTTCGGTCGACCGGGTCACGGCGAGTTCGGAACATACTTCATCGGTTACAGCCGCACTCCGCGTATCACGGAGACGATGCTTCAGAATATGTTCGTCGGTCGTCCCCCCGGCAATTATGACCGTCTGCTTGATTTCAGCCACGCGGTCACAGGCAGTTTGTTCTTTGTGCCGTCAGCGACGTTTCTGGACAACATCAGCGGAGAAGCGCCGGATTCAACGGAAACCGTCGGGTCGCAGACATCTGACCTGCCGTCGGCTCCGTCCGCCGGTGATGGATCCCTCAAGATAGGATCACTTAAAGGAGAGAAGGATGAATAACCTCCATCGGGAATTGGCGCCAGTCTCTGACGCGGCGTGGTCGCAGATTGAAGAAGAGACGACGAGGACGCTGAAGCGGTACCTGGCCGGACGACGGGTTGTTGACGTTCCATCGCTGGGAGGAATTGCTCTGCCCGGAGTTGCGACCGGCCACCTGCGCTCGATCACTCCTCCAGCGGACGATATCATCGCGAGCCAGCGCGAGGTCAAGCCTCTTGTCGAGCTGCGAGTGCCCTTTGAATTATCTCGCCAAGCAATTGATGACGTTGAGCGTGGATCGGAGGACTCCGATTGGCAATCTGCGAAGGACGCAGCGAAGAAACTTGCTTTTGCCGAAGACCGCGCCATCTTCAACGGATACGCCGAAGCCGATATCCAGGGCATGCGAGAGGGCACCAGCAACCCAGTCGTTACGCTCCCTGCGGATGTGCGTGATTATCCTGATGCGGTGGCCCAGGCATTGAGCCAATTGCGCCTTGTGGGTGTAAATGGGCCCTACTCGGTTTTGCTCGGAGCCCAAGAATATACAGCGCTTGCCGAGACCCGCGATCACGGATATCCCGTCCTGGAGCACGTCAAGCGCATCGTTGACGGCAGCCTTGTCTGGGCACCGGCAATCGAAGGTGCGTTCGTTCTAACCACGCGAGGCGGCGACTTCGAATTAAACGTCGGGCAGGACGTTTCGATCGGCTACCTCAGCCATACCGATTCTCTCGTGCGGCTGTATCTCCAGGAGACGTTCACCTTCCGTGTCCTCACCAGCGAAGCCGCAGTCACGCTATCCCCGTCGCAGAAATCTTCGTAGCAAGTACGCGTCGTGTTCGCGAATTCGAGAGAACCCCGCGCAGTCGAGCTTTGCGCACTTCCAGAAATCCCGAGCGATATACTTGAGGGAAAGGCCGCACAACTCTGAGGCCAGCATTACGTTCCAGGGGTTGCTCAGTGGACTGTACCCATTTTTGTGCCCACACTACTTCAAAATAGGGCATAATTTAACGCATGCAGGTAGCAATTGACGGAAAGTCTGAAGGAGCTAAATTGCACAAAGGATAGGATCTTATGGCAACCGGTAGTAGCAGGAGCGAGAAGCACGCGCATGGCTCTTAACCGACAGGTTGTAGGTTCGATTCCTACCGCGTCCACCAAAGAATCAACAACTTAACTAGATTCGCGCTCTGCTTGCGCTCCATTTATCTGGAATGCAAGTTCAGCTACTCTCAAGCCCGCTGTGCTCATCTCATCCGTGACCACATCCCCGTAAATGTTCATGGTCGTGCGGATGTCCGTGTGCCGCATCATCTTCTGTTGCACGGCAATCGGAGTTTTCACAGCGTCCAGCCAAGAGCGGTAGGTGTGCCGGAAAGCGTGCGAACTGATGTGCCCGATTCCGGCGGCTTTCGATGCCCGCTCCAGCTCTTGCCTTGTGCCGGTGTAGGAGTAAGGAAGTCGCCCGAGTTTGAACGGACTGGCAAAGATCCAATCCTCCGCTCCCGAAAACTGGGAAGACTGTTTCCAGGACTTCAGGCGCTCCAGCAATTCGCTCGCAAGGTTGAATGTCTTTGCGGACCCTTGCGTCTTCACATCGCCCACAATCTGATTCACGATGCCACGCCGGATGCTCAGCCTTGAGTCTAGCCAATCCACATCACTCCATCGAAGCGCAAGCGCCTCACTGAAGCGAAGACCCAAGCACACAGAGAGCAACGCCATAGTCCCGAATGGTTCTTGCAGTTCTCGCAACAGAGCGTGGAACTGCTCCGCTGTGAGGCTCCGGGCTTTTCGCACCTTCCGCGTTGCCCCAATGTTGCGGACGAGGGAGACTGGATTGCGGCTGATGTCCAACATGCCGGACCACATCGCAAACTCCACAAGCCCGTGCATGAGTGACCGCACGTGCGTCTTGGACTTGGGCGACAAGGGCAGTTCACGGAGCCACAATTCAACCGGACGCGGCTGTACGTCCTGAATCCGCGTATCGGCCCACTTCGGCAGGACGTGGTTATTCAGGAAAGAGCGATACACCCGCACCGTCGATTGACGTGAGGGCATCCGCTCCGCTTCGTACCGTGCAACTACACTCCGCACCGTGTCTCCTTTGTCTCCGTCCGGTGGCTTCGCCAGGATTTCAAGGCTTTCGACTTCCTTCCATGCGGCGGCCTTGGTTGGAAATTCTTGTTTGGTTCCAATTCGCTTTGACCTGCGAGTTGGTCCGTCATACCAGAGGTAATTCCAAGTCTTGCGCCGCTTGTCATAGCGCACGGACCCGCTTGTGTGTCGCTGGACCCTCATTGCTGCCTCCCTTCAGCAGGCTCAGCGGATGACGAACACAGGATAGCATCCAGCTCATGCTTGCGGAATCTCCAGACACACCGCCGCACGCCGGACAGCCGGTGAGCGGGAATCTTCCTTTCGCGTACCCACTGGAGCAGTGTGCGCGGCTTCACCTTCAGGTATTGGGCAGCCTCATTTGCGGTAAGCCATTCGGTTTCCATGTCAATCCGTTCCTGGATGCATCCCGCACCCTAAATCGTCCGCTTCCAAAGGAATTCACAAAAGCAAATCACATTCTGTTCGTGCTGTTCGTGCGCATTGAGGATTGCGGCTCTTCAAGTGCTCACGGCAACTGCAAGTAGCCTTGTATGTTGCGGTTTTCTCGTTCCGGCAGCGCACGAAGCCGGATGTTGCATGCACGGTGATCTCGTGTCTTGAGCAGGAAACAAACGAAGTTCCTCCATATGGTTGCCGCGATCATCTCCACAGCCTTTCTCGAAGATCTATCGAGAACATTGCAGGAACCACCATTCGATTTCCGCAAGGTATCCTGGTGTTGCAGATATCCAACCTCTACCCCACCAGCACTGCCCATCACAAAGAGTATTCGCACCATACATCGCATCCTTCTTACAGCGTCACATCCGGCTTCATCACAAAAGTTCTACGTGTCTGCGAGGAACTTGTTGATGTTTGCGGCCTCTCTCTCCGTGCCTTTACCGAAGCCTCCTCAACTGGCCCACTCAATTTCGCCATGTACCCCGAGAGAGCAGTTGGACTGATCTTTATCCCCTTCTCCGCCAGCAGATGAGTCAGCATGGTCAGCGAATAGCCTTTTCTCCGCAACTCCACGAGAAGAGGCAACAGCGTCCGTATCACCGCCCCCATCATGAACGAAGCGCGTTGCGGCACGGGTTCTGACGTTTTCTGAGTTAACAACAAACGAGCATCCTCAACAATCTCCGAAGAAAAGACCTGCACTTTACGAGGCCCCGCTGTTCCCATCACTTTACCTCCTCACAACCGCACATTGCCGTCATGCACAGTATATTACATTTCTACGGGCAGCAAACGCAGATATATAGTATTATCGCATTGGATAGAAAAACGAACGGAAACGGAGTTAAGAGCTAAACGCCGGAATGCTAAACACTGAATGGCAAGGTAGGCGCTGTCCGTACAAAACCCCTGCGGGGTTTCGTCCAGCCACCACCATTTCTCCTATCCGCCTTCGGCTACTCGGAGAAATGGTTGCGCATCTTGCTCAGGGCTACGCCCCGAGACCCCACAGAATCGGAGATGACAATGACAAATCCAACACGAACCGAGGGCACCAATTCACGGATCGAAATCCGCATCACGGAAGAGGAGAAAGCCATCCTCAGAGAACAGGCCAACAGTGCGAGCCTGACGATGAGCGAGTACGTACGGCGGTCTGCACAGGGCAAGCGAAT
>JBAVDS010000120.1:0-67128 GCA_049587335.1 Occallatibacter sp.
CCCCATGCCTTGAAAATCCAATGCCCACTCGCCAAAAATGCTTGACTTTCAACAGAGAATCTTCGGGTTGCGGCGAGAATCCGGGGTCCCCAGCGACAGGTCTTCGTTGCTGGGGTGGAAATCCGCCTATACTTCGTTGTCGTCCTTGTGCTTGGAAGAACCAAACCCTGCGGACTCCGCCTCGTCTGGTCGGATTCTCGCTCGCAACGCTGCGCGTCAGTATATGTCGATACAGCCTAGCGCAGCAGATCTTCCAGAGCCGTGCTCAGGTCCGTCTTATCGTCGCGGAATTTCACGATCACCGGGGCGTAGAGCGAGAGGCCCCATTCCTGCCCTTTGCCTTTGCTGACGGCGCGGGAGCCGGGAACAACGACCGCGTTTTCGGGAATGATGAGCGGCAGATCGTCGGTGGCGCGCAAAATCGTGCCGTGGACCAGATCGAAGACCGGTGTTCCACGGGTCAGAATGGTGCCAGAGGCAAGCACGGCGCCTTTGCGAACGATGGCTCCCTCGTATATGCCGCAGTTGCCGCCTACCAGAACGTCGTCCTCAACGACTACCGGGCTGGCATTGATCGGCTCCAGAACTCCGCCGATCTGTGCCGCGGCGCTCAAGTGGACGCGCTTGCCAATCTGCGCGCAGGAGCCGACCAGAGCGTGGGAATCCACCATCGTGCCTTCATCGACGTAGGCCCCGGTGTTGATGTACATAGGCGGCATACAGACGACGCTGCGCGCCACATAAGCTCCGGAGCGGACCGCCGAGCCGCCGGGAACCACGCGCACTCCGTCTTCCGACCCGAAGCGGCGCACCGGAAAGGTGGCTTTGTCCACATAGGTGAAGCCCGCCGAGGGAAATGCCTGCATCACACCCAGACGAAAGCCCAGCAGAATGCCGCGTTTGACCCAGGTGTTGACGCGCCATCCGGAAGGCGAAGCCGTATCGGGCGAAGCGGCGCGCACCTCGCCGCTTTCCAATGCTGCTCGGAGCAGAAGAAAGGACTCCAGAGCGGCTGCATCGCCAATGGCGTTGGGGCCTGCGGAAAAGTGATGGTCGATTGCGGTTTGAAGCTGCGTGTTGGACATGGCACTCTGAGTTTATCAACTTGGCGCCGGCAGAGCATCCTTTGCATAAGGGAAGATTGACGACCATCTGCGCAAGCGCAAAATGGCCCTACCCCCGCTCTGTGCCGGATGCAACTGCCGTCGCGCTCCGATGAGTCTCAGGCCACCGCTGCGGCGAGTTTGGTTTGAATCTGCCCGTTCATGCGAACCGGCTGGAGCCGGAATGAGTTCTTTCCCTCCGGAATCATCGCCAGCGGCACGGAAGCCCGGTTCGGCTTGGTATGCAAATGCCTGGATTCCAGCCATGCGCACAAGCGCGGATCGAAGATCTCCGGCTCGCCCTTCCAGAAGTCAGGAGATAGTCCGCACTGAATCTGCAGATGATCCAATTGCAGCTCGATGACAGAAATGTGCCTGGGAAAATAACGCCGGACGTTGTTCACGCCCACATGAAGTCCGGTGACTCCGCGTCCTTTGCTCTGTGTCTTGACCACCATACGTACCTGCCGTTCAACACCGCATGAGGTAAGTCTAGGGAGACAAGCCAAGAAATGCCGCTACCGGTGAAGAGAATCCGCAATGCGGATTCCTCATTTGAAACGCACCGGGCGAGATACCGTTTCGGGATGATAATCTTCTTCTTTCAAACCCCTGTCAAGACGTATTTATGCCCGCTTTTCCACAGGACTTCCTCGTAACCGAAGTTAGGCTCCCAGTCTGCACAATGAAATGAAGAATGCGTCAAGAATGGATGAAAAGCGCTGAGCCGGTCAGATTGGCATCGCAACCCAGCCGCTACGTGATTCGGGAGTACTGCTATCGGCGCGCCAGCGTCCATCCCTGTGGCTGACGGTGCATCTCCACCTTATGGCCGAAGCCCTTGGCGTTGTCGATCAAGCGGAAAAAATCCGGCTGGTAGCGATACAGGACGCTGCGCTGAACGGCCAGGCGAAGAATACGCCCGATCTTGAAGCGCTCGCAGTATTGCTCCAGACGCCGGGCGCGGCGCTCCGGATCGGTTTCCCGGCTCGCTACACCGCTGATCTGCACGCCGCGAATCTCCCTCCATTGCGCGGTGCTCCGATAGACTGTACCGGCTGCGCGCGGCCTTCGCTTCAGATTCCTGCTGTGCGTGCTGCTCTCTGAGGAGAACCAGTAAAACGACAAATCTTCGTCCACTACATAGAAGAGTGGGGCTACCGATGCCAAGCCGTCTTCGCCGCTGGTTGCCAGCGACAGCACATTCTCCGTCTTCAGCAGCCTGGTAATCGACTCCATCTGCTTCTGTCCTTGCGTCATTGCATCCACCAGAAAGCAAAACACTGTCCGATTCCACACGATTGATACGGCCGGAAGAGAGTGGCATTCTTTCCCACCCATTCCCACAAAAAACGCGGGAATGGATGGGGCACCCGCACAGTATTTAGTGGCCCGATCAATAGATCCTCTTCAGATCTGGTGGAATCTCCTTGCAACAAGGTACACTTCGGCAGAAACGCAGTAAAGGCAGCCCGTGGGCTGCCTTTACTGGTGCTGCCATGCCGCTGGTTTGCGGTTTACGGCAGGTAATAGCGGAAGCTGGTCCAGAACATATTGTCGATGCCCTTGGCGCCATTCAACGGAGTGCTGAGAGCGCCTGCGGTTCCGGTGCCGGACCAGCCCTCGCGGACTGTATATCCGTACTGGAAGCCCTGGCGCAGGCGGCCTTTGTCTCCCTTGAAGATGTCAAACCAGTAGCCGGCAGTGACTTCCTGCACGTCGCGGGTGTTGTTTCCGCAGCCGGTGCCGCCGGGCTGGTATCCCACCGAGCCGGAGGCGAGGCCGGGATTGCCTGGAGCAGCGGCGCAGGTGGCGGAGACGCTGGTATAGCGCGAGCCGTAGCCGATCGGAGCGATGGCAGGCGTAGCAGTGAAGTGCGAGCCGTAGCTGCCGCCGGCGGCGAACATCGCCGCAGTCGGCTTGGCCGAGCAGTTGGTGGCTGCATTCGCGGCCGTTGTGCCGGTCTCGCAGAAGGTGAGCGTCGGATCGGTCAGCGTGAGGGCGGTGGTTGCATAGTCGGCGCGCGCCGCATAGTCGCCGCCGTAGTTCAGGTAGATCACCATCCGCGGGGTGGGCGTGGCTTCCAGAGTGAAGAGGCCGGAGGCGTTGTGGATCGGCTTCAGATTGCCGCTGGCGTCATTGGTTACGTCGGAGAGACCGGTGTCGCCGTAGCGGCCCACGCCGGGTCCATAAAGGCCTTTGACGCCAAAGGTCAGCTTATCCTTGATGACGGGAACGCGCAGGCTGCCGCCAAAGCCGCCCAGGGTGATGTTGTTGATGTAGTAGCCGGCGGTCGAGGACTTGGCCACCACGGCGGTGCCCGGCGCGGCTCCCGCGAAGCCTTCGATGTCGGTAACACCGCCGTACTTGACGGAGTTCTGGGTAACGCCGGGATAGACCGTCTCGTGCGCAAAGCCGGCGATGCCGAAGACTTCATAGTGTCCCCACCCTGGATCGAAGGCGGCCTTCACGATGATGTCTGGAGCCTCGTTGAAGGAGATATTAGCGATGTTGCTGTTGGCGTAGATGGTGTTGGGATTCTTTTGCCAGCCGTAGACTGTGTTGCCGGCGCTGTCGATGGTATTCACGCCGGAGTAGCTCTGCACATAGGTCGTCAGGCCGCTCAAGCCGCTGATGGCCGCGTTGTAGTTGCCGCCGTTGGCGCCAGCCGAGCCGAGGATCGCGTAGGGCGTGCTGCCCGCCAGCGAAGCCGAGTAGATCAATTGCGGATTCTCCACCGCGAAGCCGATGGCCATCTTGTCGAAGTTCTTGACCACGCGGAAGCCATACTGGCGTGTCCAGACAAAGCCCGGAACGTAATTCGGGTCGATGGTCAGTGGCGTCATGGTGTCGCTGGGGGCACTGGTAATTCCCTTTTTGCCTTCGGTGGCCAGGGACCAGAGCTGGCCTCCGGCAAAGGTCAGGTTGCTATTGGTCTTGGCTTCGGCGTAGAGGATGCGCTGACGCAAGACATAGCTATTGGACTGATTGTTGTTGGAGGTGATGCCGGTGCCCAGGAAGTCTGCCTCATAGTAGCCGCGCAGGGTGCCCCAGTTGGTTTTGCCTTCGGCCAGCATGGTGATGCGCGACTGACGGGCCGAGCCGTAGAACTCGCTCAGAGAATAGGCGTCCGCGCCCTCGTAAGGAATTGAGCTGAAGGCGGTAGGAATATCGCCGCCGGTGGCCTTGGTGCGGTAGACCGTTTCACCCGCTAGGAAGCCGCCGGGAGTAATGTTGATGCCCTTGTAGTGCAGCGAGCTGGGATTGGCGATCTCCTTCTTGACCTTGGCGGTTTCGTCGGAGACCGTGGTGGCTAGCGAGGCCTGATTGCCCTTCAGATCGGTCACGCTCGACTGCAAGGTGTTGACTGCGGCTGTATTGTCCGTAACCGCCTGCTGCTGAACTGCAGCTGCGGCATTTGCTTTGTCCGCCGCGGCCTGGGCATCGGCTGCCGCCTGCTGAGCCTTCTGCAACTGCGCGTCCTTGTTGGCCAGATCAGTCTTGAGGCTGTTGATCTGTCCTTCGAGTTCCTCGCGCAGCGACTGAATCTGCTCGGCAACGGTGGGCGGCGGAGGCGTCTTGGCCTTCTTGGTTGCAACGTGCTTTTTCGCCGGTGGCGCGGCTTCATTGGATTGTCCGTATGCGGCAACACAACTGACTGCCAGAATTGCAGTGGCAGCAACTTTGAGTGTGTAATTCATTGGGCCTCTCATCTTCCTTTCAATTCATGTTGAATCGTGGCTGCGCTCGCTCAACCGATCGGATGCAATGCGCCTACGCCTTTCGGCTTCACTGAAAGCTCATCTTCTCCGGTGTGCGAGATGCGCATGAAGGGCAGAAAGTTTGGACGGACTAAGGCGAAATTCTTTCTGCCGCTATCGATTACAAGAATCGCAGATGATTATGAATATCCGGCTAATTCACCTATTTTTAACAAAGCTATACCGCACGATTCAGGCTTGAATGGCCGATGAATTCATCAAGTTTTAATCTTGTAGAACCTGTCAATTCAATCAGCGCTAGGAAATGATGGATCGCTACGGGAGCTTCTCCGTCTCTCTGCCCGCGCTCAGCAAGTTCGCCAGCAGGCGATAACTTCCCGGCACTAACTCAGGAAGCTGGCGGTAGAGAGCATAGGCAACGTAGATATAAGTTCCCTTGCCGGGATGCGCCACGACGAGACCGCCGCGCTGCGGAGCCTGGCCGGGATCGGATGTCACCGTCAGTGCCGTGTAACCAGCATCCCAACTTGCAAGGAAGGAGTGCCCGCGCTCCTCGATCCATCCGTCGAAGTCGGCGGTGGTGATTGCGTTGGGCCAAGTGAGCAGCGGATTCGATGGATCAAGCAACGCAACCGGCGCGCTCTCGTCGACGACTCGCTCCGGCGAGCCGCCCAGCGACAACGGCAGTGGGGCAGGGAAGCTGCCGCTCTGGTACTGAACGATCAGCGTGCCGCCCTGGCGCACAAACTCGTCGAGGCGCGGTTGTGCCGCGGTCAGATCGGGACGCGCGGTATAAGCGCGAATGCCGACCACGATTACATTCCAGGCGGAGAGGTCGCCCGAATTTAGCTCGGCGGCGGTGAGCAGGTGCGGCGCGGCGCCGAGGCCTTCAATGGCATCGGGAACCCGGTCGCCGGTTCCCATCACGTAACCGATGCGCAAGCCCGGTGTCAGCTTCACGTCAATCTTGCGCGTCTTCAATTGAGCTGTCTTATATAAGTTGTAAGGACGCAGGCCGGTGTAGCCGATGCTCTGCCAGCCGGTTTTGTACTCGTGACCGCCGGAGCGGGCGATGGCCTGAATGGTATACGCGCCTGTCGTTGCTTCATCCGTGCTGACGGAAAAGAGCAACGGCTCGGAATCGCCTGCAGCAGTCAGATGAAAGGCGGCTTCCGCCGGTTGCGACTTCCATCCCGCAGGCAGATCGAGCGAGACCGTCCCTTCGGCAGCGGCTTCGGTGTGCACCGTGATGCGCACCGGCAGGGCGCTGCCATCGAGCGGAAGTATGCGCGCCTCCGGCTCCATGCGCAGGCCGATGGCGGGCGTGACGACCAGAGGTTCATAGACGCCGCCGACACCGGCCACGCGCTGCATCGTTTGCACAATCTGACCGATGCGAATCGGCAGGCCGTCGAAGGTAAACTCGGCCCAAGCCGTGAGCGGATAAGGCGCAAAGGAGCGCAAGCGGTCCTCCGGATGCGCCAGATCATAGTAGGGCTGCTCGATGTTGGGCCGCGTGAAGCAGGGTTGCGTCGGCTCGGCATTTTCAGCCGCATGAACGCGGAAGATAGAATCCTCCACAGGTTCCGTGGGATCGATTTCGGCAGGCAACTTCTCAGCCTTCCACGCATCGCCACTGTGGCTCTCCAGCCAGACGCGGCTGAGCTTCAGCCGGTCTCCATACCAGGCGTGCGCGGTGTGAATACGCACACGGAACTCCTCGCCGGGTGTGACGCTGCGCGGAGTTTCGTCGGCAGAACCGCCGCGCGGGTTTGCATTCTCGATCTTGTCTGCCCTGGTTGTGAAGGCGATCATGTCCAGGCTGAGAAATTCCCTGAGCGCGTCTTGAAATTCGCCGATTTTAGCGTCGAGTTCAAAGAGTATGGCCGCCTTGGACATTGCATCAAGATTGCTGGCGGCTACCCGCGAGCGGAGAGCGATGGTCTGTTTATAAGCTGCGGCCAGCTTGTGGGCCGCTAGATCGCGGTTGGCCCCAAACTCCTCAATTCCTCTCGTCCCGCGAACACTCTCGATGCCGGCGGCGATCTGTTGCAATTGCACTGTGAGCCACAGGGGTGGAACTCCCGATGCGAGTTTTACCAACCCTTCAATTTGAGTATTCATGCATGCAAAAGGGTTGTAGAAGAGGCCGCCAGGCTCCGTATAAACATTGGATGGAACTTTCAGGGCGGGAACAACGGCCCACAGATGATAGCTCGTTGTTGCCGGTCCACTCAGCGCTGGGTTTGCACCGCCGTTCTGCGTTTTCTGCTGCCCCCAGCCCTCGCGCGCAATCTGCACATAGCTGCGGCCGAGCGTCTCATCCTGCCTTCCAACCTGTTCTGTCACGTCGGCTGAGAGTGCGCCTTCGATCCACTCGCCGGTCACATAATTCTTGAAGCGCGCGGGAGCCCATTTGCCGGTGGCGTAGTCGAAGATTTGTCCTTCTTTGATCGGCGCAAAGGGGACCATCGAATAAACGGCCAAAGGTTGCCAGGGCTGGAGTCCGTCTTTGAGCTGATCGGGAAAGATGCTGGGATCGGCGGCGGCCTTGAAGGCCTCCTGCGCAATCTCACCGGAGACTTGGTGGTGGCCATGGCCGTCGCTGACGCCGCCGACAAAGGTGGAGACAATGATCTGCGGGCGCTCGCGGCGCACGGCCAGCACGGCGTCATAGAGGACACGATCATGGCCCCATTTGGCGAAGGACTCCTCTTGCGTCTTGGAAAAACCGAAGTCCGCCTCTGTGCCCCAGAGCTGCTTGACGCCGTAGAATTGATCGGCCTTCAGCAATTCGTTGGTGCGGATCAGGCCGAGAGCGTCGTCGGCGTCCGCCGACATCAGATTCTGTCCGCCTTCGCCGCGGGTGAGCGTCAAAAGCGCCACGCGCGCACCCATGCCACGCGAGAGATAGGTCAGCAGCGCGCCGTCTTCGTCATCCGGATGAGCCACGATCATCAGTACGCTGGCTGTAGTCGCGAGGCGCTTCAGCGATTGTTCCAGAGCTGCCGCGCCGCGATCTTCGGGTAAGGGCAGGGCAATCTCTCTTGGCTCCGGCAAGGGAAGGGAAACAAGCACAGCGGGCGCGGCCGGCTGGACAGATTCGGAAAACCTCTTCTGCACAGGCTGCTCATTAGGCTGCTGACCGGTGAGACGAACGGAGAATGCGCCCGCCAGTATCAGACATACGATGGCAGCGCCCGCTACTGCTTGTTTGTGTATATCGGCAAGAAACATCTTCTCGTCAGTGTACAATCCGGGGAGCGAAAGTGCCTCATGCAAGAACCCGCAGCCATCTCCGCCGCAACCCTCCAGCGCCGCATCGGCCTGCGTTCCGCTGTGATCTTCAATATGCTGGAGATGATCGGCGTGGGGCCATTCATTACGCTGCCGCTGGTCATTGCCGCGGCAGGCTACAGGCTTTCGGTCTGGGCCTGGGTGCTGGGCGCGGTCATCGCCGTTGCCGACGGGCTGGTATGGGCGGAGCTGGGTGCGGCCATTCCGCGCGCGGGCGGCTCGTATGCTTTTCTGCGCGAGATCTACGGGCCGGAGCGCGCCGGCAACTGGCTGAGCTTTCTCTACGTCTGGCAGGTCAGCTTCACCGCGCCGCTCTCGATCGCCTCTGGCTGCATCGGCCTCGCCAGCTTTCTGGCCTGGTTCTGGCCGTCGCTGGACGGCGCGCCGATTGCCGCTTGGCCTCTGCTGCACGGCACAGGTTTTGCCGCCGCAGGAGTCTGTCTGCTGGTCACGGCGCTGCTCTATCGCAACTTGACTTCGGTGACGCGCCTCGCGTGGGTGCTCTTTGCCGGCGTGCTGGCGGCGATGGCGGGAGTAATCGTCTCCGGATTTACGCAGGGCCACTGGCAGATGCCTTCGTCGCCGCCGCTCTCCCTTCCCGCTGCATTGGGAGGCCTGGCACAGGCGACGCTGCTGACGACTTACTGCTACTGGGGCTACTACAACATCTGTTTTCTCGGCAGCGAAGTCCGGCGTCCGGAGCGGACGATCCCGCGCGCGATTCTGCTCTCGCTGCTCTTCGTCGCGGCTTTTTATGTGGCAATGAATCTGGCCGCTCTGCCTTCCATGCGTGACGCGGCCTCACACCTGAGCGCGGGCGCATCGGTCCGCCTGCAACTGGTGGCCGATATTGCGCGGTCGGCCTTTGGCAGCGTTGCCGGACGGCTGATGGCCGCGCTGATTATCTGGACGGCCTTCGCCTCGGTCTTCTCGCTGCTGCTGGGCTACTCGCGCGTGCCGTACGCAGCCGCCCGCGACGGCAACTACTTCCGCTATCTTGCCGCCGTGCATCCGCGCCACGGAATTCCCCACCGCTCGCTGGTCGCGCTGGGAGTCGTAGCCGCGTGTTTCTGCTTTTTCTCGCTGGCGCAGGTGATTACCATGCTGGTGGTGACGCGCATCCTGCTGCAATTCTTCTTGCAGCAGGCGGGCGTGATGCTGTTGCGTGTGCAGAGGCCGGAGCTGGCGCGGCCCTTCAAAATGCCGTTCTATCCGCTGCCGCCGTTGGTGGCGATGGCTGGATTCATCTTCATGCTCGTCGATCCGCGGCGCAGCCATCAGCAGGGAGGCAACGCGATGCTCGGCTTGAGCGCCGCTGCCATCATCGCTTTCTCAGGTACGGCGATCTATCTGATACGCGCGCGGCAGATGCGGCAGTGGCCATTTGCGCGCTCTGAATGAACGAGGATAAATCAAAGTTCATGAAACTTATTGAATCATTTTTCCGACTTCCGAGATGTCGGAAGTATTTCCGATAAACTCGACTTTAACACCATGTTCTCCATCCCAGCATCCAATTGCACTCCCGCCAATGCCGGGATAGTTGTTGACACGAAGACAGTTCTTCAATCTGTTATTCAATTGGAAAGGAATGAATGTTTCATTCGGAATTGACTGTCTGAACTCATGTTCCTCAGTTTCATCGAATTGTACTGGATTCAGTGCTGGAAACGAGCTGATCCAAAGCTCACTACTGTTTTTCATATAGTGGACGAGAACTCTACTTCTTTTTTCGAGTAATACATAGGAGCAAGGGGTAGCAGAAACCTCCCATCCAAAGGGAACACTTACTGTGAATCCCTGGCAAGTGATCTGATGAGGCCGGAAAAGATAATCGCCAGAAGCAGCCAAGGTTGGTCCGAACACAGCGTTGGCAATGGGCAACAGCAACAGCATTCCAAGCGCAATTAGCGGCCAGCGAATAATTTTGCGGCTGACGTCAATCGATATCATCGCGCCTCACTGAATAATCGGTACAATGCAAGAAAGATACCATTGTTCTCTGTTATTCCGCAATTTTGTATGAAAAAAATCTGGTTGAATTCCGGTGTTGATCTGCGCTATTCAAACTCCAGGACCGCCTGCGCCACGGGATGAAAGCTCTTGCGGTGCAGCGGAGTGGGGCCGAGGCGTTTGAGAGCGGCCAGGTGTGCTGGGCATGGGTAGCCCTTGTGCTGCGCCAGGCCGTAGCCGGGATACTCGCTGTCCAGTTCGACCAGCAGCCGGTCGCGGTAAACCTTGGCCAGCACCGAGGCCGCTGCAATGGAAAAGCTGATGGCGTCGCCGTGTATGACGGCCTGCTGCGGGCACTCCCAGTCGATGGTGTCGCGGCCGTCGATGAGCAGGAGGTCGGGGCCTAGCGGTAGCTGCGCAACGGCGCGGCGCATGGCCAGCAGAGAGGCCTGGCGAATGTTGATGCGATCGATGGTTTCGGCGTCCACCTCAGCGACGGCCCAACAGACGGCATTGGCCCGAATCTCCGCATCCAGTTCGCAGCGCTTCTTTTCAGTCAGCTTTTTTGAATCGGTGAGGCCGTCGAATTGGAAGCCCGGAGCCAGAATCACCGCCGCGGCGGCTACCGGTCCGAAG
Source organism: Occallatibacter sp. (assembly GCA_049587335.1). GTDB lineage: Bacteria > Acidobacteriota > Terriglobia > Terriglobales > Acidobacteriaceae > Telmatobacter. The sequence goes on from JBAVDS010000120.1 coordinate 10,712, forward strand.
AGCGGTCCGCGGCCCACCTCGTCCACGCCGGCAATGCGCAAGGCTCCGCGCGCGCGCGCGGCCTCCTCCAGCGTCCATCCGCAAAGCGGCGATTGAGCCATGTTTTCAGTATAAGAACACGGCGCAGGTTGGCGGCATCTAACCATCAGAAGAGTTCGATCGCGGGCCGGCTGTGGTCGTGGTTATCATCGCCGCCGGCCACGTTCGCATGGGTGATGTGCTGGCTGGCCATGCGGTATTTTTCGCGGTGCGCGGCCAAGAGTTCCGTAAAGGTGCGGTCGAACCTTCCATTCCAGACGAAATCAAAGGCCTTTTCCGACATCAATTGCATATGTTCGCGCATCTCCGTCAGAGCTTCCTGCACGTGTTCCATCCGCTGCCGCATCACATCCTGGAACTGAATATGGCCCAGAGCCTCGGAGAGACGCTGCACATTCTCCGCATAGTTTTCATCCACTTCGCGGATGACATCCAGCAGCAGTTGGCCGTTTTTGTTGAACTGAAACTGCATATCCGTCAGATCGGCGATCAAATTACTCATCGCGTCGTTGGCTTCTTGCTCTTCCAGTGAAACGCGCGCTTCATCCAACTCCCGGTCTACGCGTTCGCAGGTGGCATTGATCTTGGCGGCAATGTCGGCGGCGGCCTTGGTGGAGGAGATCGACAGCTTCCGCACCTCGAAGGCGACCACCGCAAAGCCGCGTCCGGCATTGCCCGCCCGCGCCGCTTCAATCTCGGCATTCAGCGCCAGCAAGCTGGTCTGCTGGGCGATGGAGGTGATGATCTTGATCAGCGGCGTCAGCGCGCGCACTTCGCCGGCCATCTTCTGCACCCGCTCGAAGTCATCCCTCAATTCACTGGTTTGCTGGTTCAACTGCATCTCGATGGCGGCGACGATCTCCTTGTTGCTCTCCGCCCGCTGATGAGTGCTCTCCGTCAGCGCCTTGCTGCTCTGGATCGACTCGGCGAGGCGTTCCCGCTGGCGGCTGCTTCGATCATTCAGATAGCTGATCTGCTCGATCACCTGCACGACCTCGCGCTCCGATTCAGACAACGAATCGCCAATTTGTTCGCGCATCACGTCGATGTAAGGAGCGGATTCCTTCAGCTCATCCCGCATCGCCGAGCGTCGCGCCGCCACATTCGCCAGCTCGGATTTGCTCAGCCTGCCGACAATTACCAGTTCGGCGATGCCGCGGCGGGCCTGATTCCAGTTCATCTGCATGATCACGGCGCCGGGAACGAGCATGAGTACAAAAAACATCACCGCAATCTCACGCCGGTAGGGAACGATTGCCGGACCCAGCAGATAGGACAAGGAAAACCATAGCAGAAGATTGCATACCACTCCGAGCACGGTCTGAGAGAGCAGCCGGTTACGCGCCTTTTGCAGACGTGGATTGCTCTTTGCCAGAATGCGGTCGATTCCGTGGGTGCGTTTGCCTTGCCGGGATGCGGCCGTACTCTCATCTGTAGGCGCCTGCGTCATCGTCTTACGCTCCCGGAAGAACTTTCTTGATGACCTTGATCAGGTCGTCGCCCGCCACCGGCTTGACCAGCCAGCCGGTCGCCCCCGCCCGCTTGCCCTCGTCGCGCTTGGCCGTCTCGCTCTCGGTGGTCAGCGTCAGAATCGGAATAAAGCGGAATCCCGGCAGCGCCCTCACCTTCCCGATCAGTTCCAATCCGCCCATCACCGGCATATTTACATCCGTGAGGATCAGGTTGGGCTTGATTCCCGAATTCAACTTATCCAGCGCCGCCTGACCGTTGTTGGCCGTCTCCACCTCGAAGCCGTTCATGCTGAGCGTGGTTTTCAAGCTCATCACCATGGTGATCGAGTCGTCGACAACGAGAATTGTCATTGCCATGCAAGCTCCTCGCGCTCCGGTTCAACACGCACTCATAGGCCGCGCAAGCTGTTCAGAGTCCGCAAGCTAACGGAAGATTGCCCATCGGGCGTTCAACCAGAGAGGCAAGACGCGAATGCACACAGCCATTCGCTGCCCGCCCCTGATGGATATTCAGCTAGTTCATCGTCTGTTTTTCATAGGAAGGTTAGCGGAAAATGCCCCTGGTTCGATTGAACTGCCACCAACAATAGTTAGAAAATTCAAAATTTGCCGACCAAAACTTCCTGCACTTCGTCGCAACGCAAAGCGGCCGGAGCTTCCGCCCCGGCCGCATGGTCTTCGCTGCGATGAAGGTTAGAAGTCCAGGCGCAGGCCAAACTGCATCCTGCGATAGGTGCTCAGCAATCCGCTGTAAGCGCCGAAGGTGCCCTGAGTCAGATTGGCGTTGAGGTTGAGGGGGCTGCAATCGAAGCGGACGTTGTTGCCCACGTTATAGACCTCGGCGGCAAACTTGAGATCGATCTTCTCCGGCAGCTTCCAGCTCTTTGACAGCGAGGAGTCGATGTCAAAGTAGCCGTCGCCGCGGAAGTTGTTGCGCTGGCCGGCCTCACCCGGATAGGCCAGGCGGATCGGCGAACCGGTGTAAATGCCGGCGTTGATCGTCGCCGACGAGTTGCCGGCAAAGACCTGCGGGACGCCATTGAGGATGTGCTTGTGAATCTGCACCGTGCCGGTCACCACGCCGTTGCTGGGAATCTGCCAGTCGGTGGTGTAGACCGGAGCGCCGACGGAGAAGGGCAATCCGCTCGACCAGCGGCTGAGGCCGGCGAACTGCCAATCGCCGATCACCGCGTCCACCACGCGATTCGTGCCGGCCAGCAGAGTCTTGCCGCGGCCCACGGGAATTGCATAGACCCAATCGAGGGAAATCAAATGCTTGGTGTCGAAGTCGGAGACGCCCTTGTTCAGCTTGGGATTCCAACTGTTCTGGATCGCCGAAGAGCCGAAGGCGTCGTTGTTGTTGAACTCGTTGGAACGCTCCGCCCCCGAACCCATATCGAGGGACTTCGAGAAGGTATAGTTGAAGTCCGTGGTCAAGCCGTGGGTGGAGGGATGGCGCAGGGTCATCTGCAAAGCGTTGTACGAACTGGTTCCGATCGAGGACCAGGCGTAGAGCGATGAAAACTGCGGCTGCCAGAACTGGGTCCCATTGGGGCAGCCATAATAGCAGTTGAAATCGACATCGGCCAGAGATTGGGTCTCGCCGTAGACGTAGCGGTTGAATGCCCACTCATTGTTATATAACCCATCCGTCGCGCTTTCGCCGAGGAAGTCCAGATTGGCCATCTGCGGAAAGACATCTTCAAAGTACGGGATGGTCGTGACGTGCACCGGAGGATTTCCGGTATTGCCTCCGCCGTAATTTCCGCCGTTCGCGTCAGCATCTTTTGACAGTTGGGCGGCGGCATGGAAGTAGTCCCCGCCGCCTTTCGTGTCGACCAGATCGACGGGCTGGGCCAGATCGAGCTGGACCAGCAGATGCCGTCCCATGCGGCCCACATAGTTGGCCTCGACGGTAAAGCCCGCGGGAAGTTCCCGCTGCACCGAGAGATCCATCGAATAGGAATAGGGAGTCTTGAGGTGATTGTCGATGCCCCAGGTGATGGCGAAGTTGCAGCCCGTCTGGGTCGATGGGGTGAAGGGATAGGTCACCGTAGACGCGGGGCTTGGGCAGCCGGCCAGCGCGGGAATATCTTGTGGCCCGCTGAATCGCGGCGCGGTCTCAAATGTGCTGACAGCAGCCGGGGTGGTGATCGAATTGCTCAGGCCAAAAGACCCCTCCTGATCGAAGGAGTTCACGATGCCCTGGCCGAAATGGTCATAGTACATTCCACCGCCGGCGCGAATGCTGGTCTTGGAATTGGGCGCGTAAACCACCGAAAGACGCGGCGCAAAGTTGGCCTTCTGCTTGGCCCAGTAGCCGGGCGCATGATTGGCCTTGCCGCTGGGAGAAAAAGTAAGGGCCGGTTCATAGACCTCTCCCTGAGCAGCCTCTGAGCCGCGCTTGGCAAACCAGGCGTGGGTGTCGATTGTGGGGGATATTTGCTGCCCCTTGGTCTCATACGGCGCTTGCAGAATCGAGTGGCGGACGCCGAAGTTCACGGTCACCGTGGGCGTAACGCGCCAGGAGTCCTGGACAAACCACTCAAACTCGTTCGCCTTGAAGTGGCGATTGATGAAGGCGCCGTCGGCAAGCAGATTCCCGCTGGTGGCGCTGGTCACGTCATAGTTGTACTGTTCAGTGGTCTCCGGCACGGTTCCCACCAGGGTGGCATACGCAATCGCGTAGGAGTTGCCGAATCCTGCTCCGACCAGCGCCGAATCGTTGGGGGGATTGCTATCCGTTGCGCAGGTGGCAGGCTCGGTGAGTATGCAGGGATCGTTGGGGGATCCGGACATCCAGTAGGGATTGGTGGAGGCGCTCGAATAGGAGTTCGCGTCCGTGCCGCGATTGTTCTCGATGCCGCGCCAGTTGCCGCCCGCGCTGATCGTGTGCTTGCCCTTGCTCCAGGTGAAGGTGTCAATCACATTCTGCACCGGAACATTGATCGCCGAGGAGCGCTGCTTCCACGCGGTGGGGTCCGTCAGGAAGCGGAAGTCCACCCAGTCGCCGGTGCCGGAGCCGACGCCGCGCGTTGAGTTGCCCTGGCGAATAAATCCATAGCGCAGGTCATTGACGATATTCGTGGTCGGAGTCCAGGTATGGCCAAAGGCAATTCCCTTGGTGTTGTCCTCAAATAAAGCGTTTGGTGGCTGGCCGGGAAGGTTTTCGTCCGCGGCCGTCGTGTCTTTTTGCAGGTTGCCGCGCACAAACAGATGCTGCTTGTTGGTCAGCGCATAGTCGATCTTGAGGATCGATGTATTCTCGGTGTGCGGATTCGGCGACGTAAAGACAAAGCCCGCGTTATTGATGCCGTCGCCGGCGTTGGCGAGGGTGCCGTAGTATCCCTTGTCTGCTAATGGCTTGTAATCTGCCTGAACTCCAGGGTTGACGCCGCAGGGCGCACTGTACTGGCCGGGACCCGCGCCGGCATTCGCCGGAGCGCAGCCGGCATCGAGGGTTGCCACATCGCTGGAGCTCAGGTACTGCGTGTTGCCATTCACATCCTGATAGCCGAGCTCCCCTTGATAGAACTGCGCCGTTGGCACGATAGCCGTGACGACATCATCAATGGCCCTGCGCTGCCCTTCGTAGTTGAAGAAGAAGAAGAGCTTGTCTTTCTTGATGGGACCGCTAACCGAGCCGCCGAAGGTATTCAATACATATTTTTGCGGAACGTTGGGCAGGCCGGAGGAAATCTCCTGGAGCTTGTTGAACCAGTCGTTGGCCACAGTGTTGGTGGGGCGATAGTACTCATAGAGTGCGCCGTGATAGCTGTTGGAGCCGCTCTTGGTGACGATGGAGACCTGCGCGCCAGAGCTGCGGCCGGAGTCGGCCGAGCCGTTGGAGGTGGTCACGCGGAACTCCTCGGTGGAATCCAGCGTGGCGCGCAAAACCCCGGTGAAGGCGGTTCCGTTGATCTGGTCGTTGTCGTCCATGCCGTCGAGGGTGATATTGCCCTGATCGGAGCGCCCGCCGCTGACCGAGCCGCTGCGGCTGTCCAATGTATTGCCGCCCAGGTAGAGCACGCCGGGCTGGAGGGTAAGCAGAGAGACCGGATCGCGGCCGTCCATCGGCAGCGCCTCGACTGTCACGTTGCCCACCGAGTCGCCCACCGTGGCGTCGCTGGTATTGAGCGTCTCAGCCACCGAACTGACGTCGACCGTCGTCGAGCTGGCTTGCACGGAAAGCGTGAAATCGATGGTGGCCGGCTGGTTCACCAGCAGCTCGGCCGTCTTGGTCTGGTTGGCGAATCCTGCCGCGGAGACCATGATGGAATACCGCGCCGGCGGAATCTGCGCAAAAAGATAGTACCCCGAGCTGTTGGAAGTGGCCTGGAAGCTGCTGCCGTTGGCCTTGTTCGCTAGAGAGATGCTGGCGTCAGGAACCAGCGCCCCGCTGGGATCCTTGATGACGCCGCGCAGAGAGGTGGAGGCCGACTGGCCGAAAGCGAATGGACTCAGAATGAGGATGCAGCACAGCATCCAGCCCCAATAGGATCTTTTCACGTTTCTTCCTCCAAAATGTCTTGAACAACGCTTCTTGTTTTGTTGGTGAGATTCCGGCCAAGCCTTTCAACCGCGTTTTAAGTTGTGGCTTGACATAAAAATGCGTGCTGCTTGCGGGAACAATCTTGAATATAGTTCACTTCGCAATCACACATTCCACACTGTTCCAGCCTCCCGGCCAGAGCAAATTGTTCATAACACGAGGCATCATGGGGGATGCGCCTCGCTAAATATCCTTCCATCTTGTCTTAAAATCGCCCAAGTTTCAACTAAAAACTGCGTTAAGGATGGAATACAGCACCGTGCGAAGGCCGCGAACACCCCTGCGGCCTATCCTATTAGAACTTTTAACATATAGAAGATAAAGAATATATCAAGATTTGAAATGGCGGCGATTGCAGCTTCGCGGAGGCCGGGCTGCTCGACTCTCCCGGCCATCAAGAGCGGCAAGGTTCTAGTCCGCCACCATGCTCTCACCCGGCAAGATCGGCCTCGTTCTCGGCAGCACTCCCTGATACGATAACCAGCCCATCACCGCCAGCACCCCCACAAACGCCGCCAGCTTCACCCAACTGGTCTCCTGTGTCTGCGGCAGCGCCTTCCACAGAATCAGAAGCACCGTCTGCGCCGCCGTTATCGCCCAGACCGTACCGTAGAAGTAGCGCCGGTGGGTGCCTTCCTTTCTGGTTGAGGACTCCACACGCGGCAGCTTGCCCAGCCCGCCCAGCAGCAGAATCACCGCTGCCAGCGGCAGGTACGCGTAGTAATAAATCTGCTTCATCTGCCAAATGCCGGTCACTGCGGCAATCGTCAGTCCAGTCAGATTCAGCAGCGCATAATTCAGCGCGGCATTCCAGGCAAAGCTGTAGCAGACCCGCCGGTAGAGGGGATTCGGCTTGTCCTCGTCAAAGCGCAGAATGTACGGCCCCGGCTCCCCGCCCGGTACCTTCCCGCGCACCAGGGCAACGCCCGTGCCTACCAGCACCGCTCCCAGCCAGAGCGAATTGCCCAGGCTGAAGCCATGTGCAAAGAGCGAAAACGTCAGCGGTCCCGGCGCAAGAAAGAAGACAAAAATCCAGATCGGCCAATGACAGGCGCGATAGATGCGCGTATTCCGAGTACGCAGCTTCCGCTCCTCGGCATACTCAACTTTCCCTTTGTATTCCATGGGGAAAAGTCTCGCAGAGCGGTCACACGGCCGTCAATGCGCGAGTCATCCAAATCAAGTGTTTGTCCATCTGCTAAACTTCTTATACTATGCAAGCCAAGACCCATCCTCTCGCAGAAGTCTTTGGTTTCCCCACGGATAATGCCTCCGTTTCAGCTGTCCGGCATCGCCTCAAAAAGCTCTGCCCATTCAACAATAAGATACCTAATTGCACGAAAGACAAGGCAAACGATCCTCTCGGTGTTTGCAGTGTTTTCGAGGGAGACCATCTAGCCATTACTTGTCCGATTCGGTTTCGGGAAAACTGGATCATCGCAGACGACGGCGCGGACTTTTTCTTTCCTCCGGATGCGAGATGGACTTCCCTCACAGAAGTTCGTCTAAAAGATAAACATGGAAAATCGGCGGGCAATATCGATCTTGTTCTCGTTTCCTATGATCGAAATGGAAAGGTAATCGATTTTGGCGCGTTAGAAGTCCAAGCCGTTTACATATCGGGAAATGTTCGCAATCCGTTCGAATACTATATGAATGACCCTGTCGGCAACGCTAGGATGAATTGGCGCGGCAAACCCAATTATCCCGGACCGGATTATCTTTCTTCTTCCCGCAAGCGACTTGCTCCGCAACTTATCTTTAAGGGAGGTATCCTTAACACATGGAAGAAAAAGACAGCGGTTGCTCTTGACTTAGGATTTTTCAATACCCTGCCAAAACTTAAAGAAGTTCAGAAACAGAAAGCTGAGATGGCGTGGTTAATATACGATCTTGACCACGACAAAAAGGCGAATCGCTTTTTGCTTGTACGTAAGAAGATTGTCTACACAGCATTTGATGAATCTCTCAATCAGATTACTCGATCCGACGCAGGAGAGGTCACAGATTTCATGGCTCATTTACAAGAGAAGTTAGATGAGAAGCTTAACAATGAAACCGCCCCAACGAATCAAACCATTGATGAATTACTCTAATGCGCGGATGAAACAAATGCCACTCTGGGCGAGCGATGATCCACGTACTCCTTATGTTGTGAACGTCGCTCAGATACCGCAGCGCAGCCCATTCCGTTATCCGGGTGGGAAGACATGGCTTGTTCCTCATATTAGACAATGGCTCGGTGCTCTCCCATCCAAACCCCAGATATTCATTGAGCCTTTCCTTGGAGGAGGAATCGTCAGTCTTACTGTCGCATTTGAGAGTCTGGCTGACCATGTCATTATGGTTGAGCTCGATCAGGATGTCGCAGCTCTTTGGCAGACCATGCTTTCAAGCGATAATGACTGGCTTGTTGAACGAATTTCAGAATTCGATATGACGATCGAATCTGTGAGTGAAGAACTATCGAATTCTCCACGGGACATAAAGCATCACGCCTTCCAAACGCTGTTACGAAACCGAACGAATCACGGTGGCATTTTGGCGCCGGGAAGCGGAGTTTTGAAGCATGGTGAAAACGGTAAGGGAATCAAGTCTCGTTGGTATGCACAAACCTTATGCAAACGCATTCAGAATATTAAGCACGTTCGCGACAAAATAACATTCATTCATGGTGATGGAATTGAGGCGATCAAAGAATATGCCCAACAAGTGGAAGCCGCGTTCTTCATCGATCCTCCATACACTGCCGGAAAGAATGGGAAGCGAGCCGGTACACGTCTCTATACGCACTGCGAGCTTGACCATGAGGATCTTTTCATTCAGGCGAAAAATATCAAAGGCGAGCTTCTAATGACCTATGATAACGCTGAGGAAGTGATTCAGATGGCGACCCGTCACGGATTCATGCAGAAAACAATATCGATGATGAACACGCATCATGCAACTATGCAGGAACTTATTATCGGGCATGATTTATCGTGGAGTCCTTCATGACTGTTTGTCGGGTTCTCCAACTAGCACCAAGAACTCAACAATCGCAATGGCGCTGAGCCTTGGGGATATGAAGATGCGCCCCCATTCCGCCGCTAAGCTACAATAAAGACAGGCTAAAGCCAAATCTTTCCGCGGAACCTCCGCAACAACAGCAAGGAGCTTCAACTAGATGTCGATTCCCGCCACACAAATGCGTCCCGGCATGATCATCAAGCATAAAGACCAACTGCATCTGGTCTTCAAGGTCGAGCACCGCACCCCCGGCAATCTGCGCGCCTTCATCCAGGCCAAGCTGCGCAACATCCGCACCGGCGCCATGTTCGAGGAGCGCTTCCGCTCCGCCGATGCCATCGAGAAAATCACGGTGGACGAAATCTCGATGGAGTTCCTCTACAACGACGGCGACGATTACTACTTCATGAACCCAGTGGACTACGAGCAGACCGTCCTCAAAGGCTCCACGCTCGGCGACGCCATCGAGTACCTGACGCCCAACCTCCAGATCAAGGTCAGCTACCATGACGGCCAGGCCGTCGGCATCGACTTGCCAGCGTCTGTTGAACTCACGGTCGTCGAGACCGAGCCGGGCCTCAAATCGGCCACCGCGTCCAGCGTCTCCAAGCCCGCCAAGACCGAGACCGGCCTTGTCGTACAGGTTCCATCCTTCATCAACGAAGGCGAAAAGATTCGCGTGGATACCAGCGAGGGCGCGTACCTGAGCCGCGCGTAGGCGCCATGATGGCGGCTAGAAGCTGGGTCGCTGGCCAAGTGGAGATTTGCATGAAGCTGCTGCTTTCTTCGGTGATTGCTTGTATGGTTTCATTGCCCATCGCAAATTCAGCACAAACGCCTTCACCGGTCCCGTCCGACAGAGCAGCGGTCGTCGATGGCAACAATGCTTTTGCGGTTGAGTTGTACAACCACTTGAAGAGTCACAGCGGCAATCTCTTCTTCTCGCCGGTGAGCGTTTCCACGGCCCTGGCCATGGCCTATGCCGGGGCGCGCGGCGATACCGCCGCGGAGATGGAGAAGACCCTCCACTTCACGCTGCCGCCGGAGCGGTTGCATCCGGCGATGGGCGCACTGCTCAACGACCTCAATGCCACGCACAATGGATACCAGCTCCGCGTTGCCAACGCACTTTGGGCGCAGCAGGGTTACGTCTTTCGCAGTGATTTCCTCAAACTGACGCAAAGCGATTACGGCGCTGGATTCTATCCGGTGGATTTTGCGGGCGCGACCGAGAAGGCGCGGTTGACCATCAACCAATGGACCGCGCAGAAGACGGAAGACAAGATCACAGATTTGCTTCGGCCTGGCATACTTATCCCCACGACCAAGCTGGTGCTGACCAACGCCATCTATTTCAAGAGCGATTGGCAGGCGAAATTCGACCCAGAGGCAAACCGGGAGGAAGATTTCCATCTCGCTCCCGCTCATGCCGTGAAAGCTCTACTGATGAACCGCGCGGGCGGATATCACTATTTCAACGGCGGAGCTTTTCAGATCCTGGATATTCCATATCGGAGCGGCGAGTCTTCGATGATCGTCCTGCTGCCCAACGATAAGGATGGCCTTCCCGCGCTTGAGCAGTCGCTCACGCCAAGCAATCTGCGCCAGTGGCTCAGCCAGTTGAAGCCCGTCCCCAGAGTCCTCGTGACGATACCCAAGTTCAAAACGACAGAACAATTCGAGCTTCAAGGCACACTCGGTGCAATGGGAATGCACAAGGCGTTTCACGGCACAGATGCCGACTTTTCCGGAATGACCGATAAGCGCGAGTTTTCCATTTCAGCGGTGATTCACAAGGCTTTTATCGATGTCACGGAAGAAGGGACCGAAGCAGCGGCGGCAACCGCGGTAATGATGATGGAAATGGCGGTACGCCCGCCGGATCGCAGCTTGCCGCCTCCTATCATCTTCCGCGCCGATCATCCCTTTGTCTTCCTGATCCGCGACAATCGTTCGGGCAGCATTCTCTTCATGGGCCGCGTGACCGACCCGACGAAGTGAGATCAATTTGTATTTGTTCCTTCGATCACGTCCTCTCTGAAGGAAAACCACCGCTGGTTGGCGGTGGTTTTTCTCGTTGATCGTGCGACGGATCTTTGACGAGTGCCTACGCTCCCGCCTCCGGCAGCTTCACCGGCTTGGCTTCGATCAGCGCTTCGATCTTCGCAAGCGCTTCCAGGGTTTTCTCGCCGACCGGCGCGTCCACCTGCACCAGCGCCAGAGCCTTTACCGGCTTCGCTCCAGTACGTTCGCGGCCCAGCGCAAAGTTGGCGATATTCACGCCATACTCGCCCAGCGTGGTGCCGATCTTGCCGATCACGCCCGGAACGTCAAGATTGCGGCAGACCAAGAGATTTCCTTCGAGCGGCGTCTCAATGTCGATGCCGTCGAACTCCAGGAGCCTCGGCTGCTCGCCGCGAATCACAGTACCGGTGGCCTGGCTCTCGCCTTTGGCCGAGTGCAGCTTGATGGTGAGCATGGTCGTCGCTCCGCCGCGGCGGCTCTCCTGCTGATCCTCCTTGATCTCGTGGATGCGTATGCCTCGCTCCGTGGCTACTGAGGCCGCGTTGATGCGGTTGACATTCTCCGAGCCGGCCAGCAGCCCGGCAATCGCCGCATTGCGCACCAGATCGATCTTGGCGTCGGCCAAAATTCCGCCATAAACCAGGTCGATTGCCTCGATGCCGCCTTTGCCGGTCTGCGCGAGGAAGCTGCCCAGCCGTCCTGCCAGATCAATATACGGCGCCAGCACGACATATTCTTCGTGGCTCAGAGAGGGCAGATTCACCGCATTCTGCACCACGCCGAGTTTCAGATAATCGCGCACCTGCCGCGCAATCTGAATCCCCACAGCCTCCTGCGCCTCGCCTGTCGAGCCGGCGATGTGCGGCGTCAGAATCACATTCTCCAATCCGTGGAAAGGCGTCTCTTTGGCAGGCTCCTTGGCAAAAACATCGAGAGCCGCGCCCGCGACATGGCCGCTCTTGAGAGCCTCCACCAATGCCGCGTCGTCGATCAGCTCCCCACGCGCGCAGTTGATTATCCGCACGCCCTTCTTCATCGTTGCAATCGTCTTGGCGTTGATCACACCGGTCGTCTGCGGCGTCAGTCCCACGTGCAGGGTCAGATAGTCGGCCTTCGCAAAAAGCTCGTCCAAAGAGACCAGAACAATGCCGTTCTCGCGCGCCACCGCGGCCGTGACAAAGGGATCGCTGCCGATAATCTCCAGCCCAAAACCTTTGGCGCGTTTCGCTACTTCCAAGCCAATTCTTCCCAAGCCCAGAATGCCCAGCGTCTTGCCGCGCAGCTCCATGCCTTGCAGATTCTTCTTCTCCCACTTGCCAGCGTGCATCGTCGTATTGGCCATGGGCAGCTTGCGCGCCAGGGCCAGCATCAGGCCGATCGTAAGCTCGGCCACAGCCACCGCATTCGCTCCCGGCGTATTCATCACCACAATGCCTCGCCGTGTCGCTGCCGCGGCGTCGATATTGTCTACTCCCACTCCGGCCCGGCCAATCACCCGCAGCTTGTGCGCGGCGGCCATCAGCGCATCGTCGGCCTGCACGGCGGAGCGCACCACCAGCGCATCGGCGTCGGCGACGGCAGCCGGAAGACCGTCCGGCAGTTGGTCGTGCGTCAAAACTTCCCACCCCGGCTCGGCCGCAAAAACCGCCAATGTTGCCGGAGAAACCTTCTCTGCCAGAACGATTTTCATTTTTTCTCCTTTGTCCTTTTGCCCTGCTTCGTATTCGTCAAAGCGGATGCCTTCTTTCTCGCACAGCATCTCGAAGATCCGCACTACGGCGGCGTGCGGCTTGCCCTCGCCCTTCTCGTACTTGGTGAGCGAGTTGGCGTGAACCCCCAGCCGCTCGGCCATCTCGTATTGAAAGAGGTCGAGCTGCTTGCGCGCAATCAGCAGCTTCTCCCCGAAACTCAGTTCAGCCATGGTTCCCTTCCGGTCATCATTGCACTTATTGCGCAGAGTTAGCGGAGCTTGCGGAGTTAGCCCTGTAGCTCTTGCTGACTCCGCCAACACGCGCGAAGCGCGGCTAGCCCCGCTAACTCCGCTTCCTTAGCTCTTCGCCGCCTTTGCGAAAACTTCTTGCGCCGCCGCCACGCCCTGGCCAAAGTTCACCGGCAGACCCAGCACGTCCTTGGCAATGACCTCCGCCGCGCCCAGGAAGGCGATCGTGTCGAGTGCATCGAAGAAGCCCAGATGCGCCACGCGGAAGATCTTGCCCTGCATGGTGCCCTGTCCGTTGGCCGTTACCAAACTGAACTTGGCTTTCAACGCCTTCACCACGCTGCCCGAATCCATTCCCTCCGGAACCAGCACCGCCGTTGCCGCGGCTGACGGAGAGGCTGGCGCAAAGAGCGTGAAGCCCAGCGCCACCAGGCCCGCGCGCGTCGCCGCCGCATTCACCTGCGCATTGTCGATCAGTGCAATGCGGCCCTTCTCCAGATCGCCGCCGGCCTGACCGGCAATGTAATCCAGCGCCGCGCCGAGGCCCGCCACCAGCGCGACAGCGGGAGTGTACGCCGTCTCGCCCTTGACCTGATTCTTGCGCTCCTTGCGCAGATCAAAGTAGTAGCGCGGATTTTTCGCCGTCTCCATCGCCTTCCAGGCCTTCTCGCTCACGCTCAGATACGCGAGTCCGGGAGGAATCATCACCGCCTTCTGCGAGCCGCCGATCACAATATCCACACCCCAGCCGTCCACGTCAAAGGTCTGCGTGCCCAGGCCGGTGATGCCATCCACAATCAGCAGCGTTGCCGTATCCTTCACCAGCTTGGCCACACCTTCCACATCATGGCTCGCGCCGGTGGAAGTCTCGGAGGCCTGCATATAGACGGCCTTGTGCTCCGGCTTCAGCGCCGCCTTTACCTCGGCCAGATCGAAGGTCTGCCCATAAGGCTTTTCGATCACATCCACTACAAGGCCGTAGGCCTTGGCCAGATCCACCCAGCGCTCGCCAAACTTGCCCGCCGTCAGCACCAGCACCCGGTCGCCGGGAGAGGTGATATTCGAGACTGAAGCCTCCATCGCGCCCGTTCCAGAGCAGGACAAGAGCAGCACATCGTTTTGCGTGCCCACAAAGACCTTCAACTGCGCCAGAACCTTTGCGAAGAGTGCGCGAAACTCCGGCGTGCGGTGATGAATGTCGGCCGCTGCCATGGCAAACTGGGCTGCGGGAAGTAATGGCGTCGGACCGGGCGTGAACAAGCGGGTTTTGTGGATCATCAGTCTCTCCTCGATTTCTGCCGGGGCCTTTCGGGGAAGCGGGAATCGACAGTTTCCAATGCCGGACAGGTTCTTCTCAGCATCGGGGCGTCCAGCTTCCCCATGGCCATCCGTAGTCACATAATACACAAGTTTGTGGTTTATGTGGATTTTATTTTTTGTGGAAATCTTGCGAATGACGGAATCGGGAAAAACTGCCCGATTGGCCGAGAAATCCCATTTTGATGCTGAATCTACTCAAAATTGAGAGGATTTCGGCTTCATCCGCTGCGCGCATCACTGCCGCGCCGGCTCCGAAATCATCCCCATCGCGCCCAGCCAGGTCTCCACCAGTTGCGGCCATGCCGTTACCGGCAGCTTGGTGCGCCGCAACACGGGGTGGAAGCCGAAGGGACGGGGCCAATTTTCCCCATTCGTTGTTCGTCGCTCCAGTAATCGGCTACAGTTCGCTCCTCACGCCTTGAACTGAGAAAATTGGCCGCCGTCGCCGCCACCTGTAACAGGCCCTGGCACAGCCAAGTATACGGTGGCCAAGTCGCACATCCCTTACCGATTAGAAGCCGCATCCTGTATTTTGGAGGGATGGAAGGGATTTGCAGCCAGTGCCACGCGGTGCTTGCAGAAGAGACGATCGCTGACTGGTGTCCGGCCTGCGGCGGGGCGCTGATCGAACGTGCCACTCTCCCCAGCGACGATCTTCAAACGTTGGCCCCGCCGCCGGTGGTGGATCATCGCGGGATCGTGCTGCCTCGCCGTCACGCGCTGGGCGGAATCATCACGCCGCAGTGAGTGCTTTTGCGGTTGTGAATTCATCCGCATCAGGCGCGGGTGCTGGTATTGAGTCCTACGGCCTCGGCCAAGCGGACTTGCCGTTCGTCGAAGCTCCAAAAGCGCTCCGCCCTCCACTCCAGCGCACAGGCCACGTGCAGAGAATCGAGTGTGGGGAGGCCGAGGGTGGGGCCATATCTCCTGGCGAGATCGATGTTGTTTTCCCATGCTCGATGGGGAAACTCTACAGGAGTCTACAGGCCAGAGAGGTAGTCGCGCTGGAATTCTCCCCATACTTTCTGCGCTTCAACGAGAGTGAGCCGTTTCAGAAAGACCTGTTGATAAATAGCGTTTGCCAGCTCCGCGTGGTTGAAGGGCGTGATCCAGATGGAGAAGCCGAGAGCCATGCGCTGATCAACGCGCGCAGAGTGCGCATCCGTGATGTAGCTCGAAGCACAGCATAGGATAGAGGCAATGGGAAGGAGGGTCCATGCGAATCCTGCAAATCGCCGTCGTCGCGTTCACGCTGGCTCCGCTGTTCGCGCAATCTCCAAAATCCACCGGCACGGTCACAGCAACCACTGCCGAATTCAGAATTCCGCTTCAACAGCCAGCCAACCAAGTCTGGATATGGAACTGCGCCGATACTCCAGATAACGCCAACGAATACTCCTGGACCATTACCGCCAAGAACGGAACCCAGCAATACTCCTTCGGCTTCTACTTATTCAAGCTCCCAGGATCACATGAAGCGCGAGGTCAAATTCAGGATCTGCTAAGAGCAGGACAAGCTTCCGTCTTCAAAGAGGATGCTGAAGGACGCGGTGAGATATTGCTGGATGCCAATGTGGCAGTAACAGTTGAGAACGCGGCGATCTTGGTGCGAATCACGAATCCGGAGCTGGTTCACCTCATCTTCGGCGCTCGCCCGGAAACCGTCGCCATTCACTCAAAAACCCCGGCAGCGGATTATCAGATTGTGCGGGTGATATATCGTGACTAACCACGATGCTAGTATGGTGACCGCAACTCCGCCTGTTCACTCAACAAAATTATTCATACCTTAGCGCCTCCGCTGGCAAAATCCGCGCAGCGGAGGACGATGGATAGAGCGTGGCCAGCAGCGAAATCCCAATCGAAACCGCAGCTACAATCAACCCATCAATCGGGCGCGGCGCGAAGGGCAGTGTGTCGATGCTATAAACCTCGGCGGATAAGTGAATGAAGTGATAATGTCCGCCGGCCCATGCTGCGAGATAGCCGAGCGTAAGTCCCAGCGCGGTGCCGATCACGCTGATGAGCAGGCCTTGCATCAAAAAGATGCGGCGCACCTGCGCCGGCTGCACGCCGAAGCTCATCATTACGGCAATGTCCCGCGTCTTTTCCATTACCATCATGGTGAGCGCGATGAGAATGTTGAGCGCGGCAACGATCACGATCAGCGCGATGACGATGAAGGTGACTACTTGCTCCAGCTTCAGCGCGCGGAAGAGTTCGCGGTTTACCTCCATCCAGTTGGTGGTCATGAAGCCCTTGCCAGCGGCCTGCTCGATGGCTTTGCCGATCTCCGGTGCGCGGTAGAGATCGTCCACCTTGAAGCTGATGACGGAGAGCAAGTCGGGTTCGCTGAAGAGGCTTTGCGCGTCCGAGAGGCGCATGAAGGCCATCGCCGCATCATACTGATAAAAGCCGGAGTGATAGATTGCGGCAACGCGGAAGCGTTGGTACTTGGGTGCAAGGCCGAGCGGCGTCAGTTCGCCCTGTGGGCTGGTGACAAGCACACTGTCGCCCACCTGCGCGCCGATCGTCTCGGCCAGATCGTTGCCAAGCACGAGGGGCGGATAAGGCGTGTCGATCGAACTTTGGCCGGGGTTTTGATTGCTTGCCTCAGGCTCCAGCTCGCGCACCGATCCGGAGGTGATCGTCTCCAGGAGGCTGCTGACGGTACGTTCCTCGGCAGGGATGACGCCTTTGATCAGCGCAAAGCCGGCGCGTGGGCCGCGCGAAACCAGCACCTGCCCATAGATGCCCGGCGCGGCGGCGGTGACGTGCGGCAAGCGGCGCAGGCGATCGAGGAGCGGCCGCCAATCGCGGATGCCGTCCGACTGCACGCGCATCAGCTCGACCTGCGCCGAGGCCCCCAGCAGCCGGTCCTGCAAATCGCGCCTCATGCCGTTGGTGATGGCGAGAGCGATGACGAGCGCGGCCACTCCCGCGGCCACACCGGCAATGGAGATGGCCGTGACCACGCCCACCACCGCCTGCCGCCGTTTGGCTCTCAGATAACGCGCTGCTACGTACAGCTCGAATCGCATCTTATCTATCTTACTTGTGCGACGGCTTATTTTGTCCTGATTCTTGTGCAGCGATCACCGTCTTGGCTACGCCGGCGTTCTCATATCGATCATAGACTCGAACTGCGACAAGATGCTCGCTGGTTTTGGCCTCCGCTTGCACGGGAATCAACACTTCGTAACGTTCACGTTTGGAATCCGA
The DNA here is from genome assembly GCA_049587335.1 of Occallatibacter sp. Lineage (GTDB taxonomy): Bacteria > Acidobacteriota > Terriglobia > Terriglobales > Acidobacteriaceae > Telmatobacter. The sequence continues at coordinate 28,290 of JBAVDS010000120.1, forward strand.
GAGTCCGCCCACCGGCTCAATGTACTGCCAGGGACCGGCATCGAGCGAATACTCGGCGCGCGCGATGGGTGAAAAGGCATCTTCGGCGTCGAAGTTCACGCGAACGAACGCCGACGCAGGTCCTTCGACTCGCTGCGCTCGCTCAGGATGACAATCTTGATGGAGACAGTCGGCAAGAACCGCATGAAGCGCGGAGATCACCGGCGGCGTGGTGTCCACCTCGAAGCGCTCGCTGATCTTCTCGCCGGTCAGCGCGTCGCCCGGAGTGTGCGAGGGTGCGTCTGAAGCGACGACCTTGATCTGGTAGCCGCCATCGGGAATCAGCGCGGCATCAAAGCTGTAAGCCTTGTCAGTGAGGTCAGATTTGAGTGGACGCCAGACGGATTCGCCGTCGCCGCGCAGAAAGAGCGAATAGCTTAGATCGTCGCCGTTGTCGTCATGCGCAGCCCAGCGGACGGCGACCGCTGTGCGGTCCTTGAGCGCTTGCAGAGGCGCGGCAGCTCCGCCGTCGAAGCTCATTCCAGCATTCTGACTCGCCGAAGGCAAGGCAATGTTCACTGTGGCTGGCTGGCCGGCAAGCTGGTTCTGCGCATTCAGCCGCGCGCCGGGCACTACCACCAGATCGTCCACCACCGGAGCGGCGTTGACGGGCAGGTAGTTGACGCCCACGCTGCCCAATGATCCATTCGCGCCGAGCACTGCCTTCCATTGCAGGTAGCGGCCAGCGGGAGACGCCACCACGCCCTCCTTGAGAGGCTGCCACTCGGACCAGCCACGCACCGGCTGCTCAACATTGCCGCTGCGAGTCAGCAATTCATAGTTGGCTGCGCCCGGCTCGACCTCCACGCGGCCAAAGCGCGCCATCGCACCTGTGTCCAGCACGTCGCTGGCGTACTCGTGCTTTTCAGAGCGCCCCAAAACAACCAGCTTGCCGGTGTTGCCGGTGCCGATGAGAATGCCGCCCATGCTCTCCGCGTCTTGCACAGCGGCCAGGCTCAGCCCCTGCTGCGCATCAAGGTGAGCGATGTCGGAGTAGCTGCCGTCGTCATGAATACAGAAGACGCGCCCGCGATTGCCGGTCAGTGCGATCAGACCTTCAGGACGAGCGGTCAGCGCGTAGACAATCTCGTCCTTGCCGCTCCACAGCTTGCGCGGCGCTTGGCCTTCGACCAGCGCGTAAATCTCGCTGCCTTCAGGCACCGAGGCGCTGGTGTTGGCCGCTTGCATCGAGGCTGGCTGGACGATCATCATCGTCATTGCCGCGGCTCCCTGCACCGGCAGCGGCGGCAGCGGATTATGGCTCTTGTCGCCCACGCTGGCGGCATAGATCGTCCCGTTCTCCGCAAGAGCCAGCGAAGTAATCTCGCGCCGTGGCGCCTCGAAGAGCACGTAGCCTTTGCCGTCTGGACTAATTCGATAAACCAGGCCGCTGCCGTCCGAGCCTGCGATCAGATTGCCCTTCGCATCCCACGCCATAACGCGGATGTGCTCCTCATCGCTCTTGAAAAAGGCCTCAGGCTTTTGATCCTTTTTATTGGGATCAACGCGATAGATCACGCCCGGCCCGCCGGTGGCGATATAGAGGTGGCCAGCCGCGTCGAAGGTCAGGTCCCAGATGTAGTGCGATTTCGCAGCGGATTTGACCGCGCCAGCCTCTGCATTGGTCTTGCTGTCGCTGGCCGTTACGCCGTCGAAGCTGGCAGCGTCGAAGACCACCGTCGCGCTGCTCTCGTCCTGCTTGGCTGCCGCGTTGGGATTCAGCTTGTAGACCTTGCCGCTGGGCTGCGTGGCCGCGTAGAGTGCGCCATCCGGGCCGAGGCGGACGACTTGCACCGAGAGGTCTTTGCTCTCGAAGAGCGTGAAAGCCTTTCCGCCCGCGCCCACGCGCAGCACAGTCGCCGGCGAAGCGGTTCCCAAGTAGGCTACGCCAGCTTTGTCCACGGCGACTGACCAGACGTAGGTCGAGGGCGTGGTGAGCATCTCCGTGAGTCCTGGGCCCTCGCGCAGCGCTCCATCGCTGGTCAGCGCAACGCCCTGCGGCGTGCCTTTTTCAAACTCCTCCAGCCGCGACTGGGTCCACAGGTGCGTGCCCTGTGCCGAAGCGGTGAGAGAGGCGGCGGCCAGTACTGCCGCAGCCAGCGCGGAGAGAGGAAAGGCGGAACGGGAGTTGGGGATGGTACGAAGGAAAAGAAGCATTCTGGGCTTGAGTTTACTAAAGTTGGGTGAAAATGCGCATATTACCGGTAGAGGTAACGAGTGGTGCGGCTGTGGTTGCGGTCGCAGCGCTTCCGATCAGGCAAGGAGATACTGCCAAGCGGCATTTGATTTTGTCTGGACTCTTCTCGATCATCGTCATGGAAAGGGTCGCAGCGTGACGGCGGTTTACTCCGGACTCGCCGGCGCGAATGCCTGACGACGGCATTGAGGCTGCGCATCGGGAGACAACCTGCGAGCATCCTTACGTTCCATGCTTCATTCAGCGCAATAAGACCGCGATAAGTATCCGTATTGATTTGCAGAATCGATAAGGAGGCGCAAGCTCCGTGCGATCCTTCGCGCTCTATGAAGAGTCTTTCTCTCCGAAATTATCTTAAGAGACTTTTTAGAAAATCTCCGCAAATACCACCTCAGAATTGCTTCATGCAGGCCGATGAGGCAGGTGTTGCAGCGTCATGAATCGAGTAGTGCGCCGCAACACAGTGGTCGTGATACCGGTTTCAATCGCGAACAAATCAACAGAGAACAGTTGAGAAGGAGTAGCGTGTGGCCGTCGCTCTGGAAGAAAGCGGATCGTTGAATGTGCTTCGCCTGGAGGGTGGAATCGACATCGCTTCGGCAGCGGAGTTGAAGGAGCTTCTGGTCAAGGCGCTGGAGCCGGGTAAAGAACTGCGGGTGGCGCTCGGCGGCGTGACGGATCTGGATGTGACAGCCGTTCAGTTGCTGTGGGCGGCCCGCCAAAAAGCCTGTGCAGCGGGCGTAGGCTTCACGTTCACTGACTCGTTGCCGGAGGCGCTCTTGGGCACGTTGAATCAAGCAGGATTTCAAAGCTCTCTGTTTTTTGAGAACAACAGCTAACTAAGCGGGGTAGGCGGTTGTCGATGGCAAGCAAGGCCGACCAGTTCAAGAATGCCTTCCGGGAAGAGGGCCGCGAGGTTCTCGTCGATCTGGAGGCCGCTCTATTGGAGTTGAACGACCATCATGGCGACGCGGAGCTGATCGGAAGGGTCTTTCGCGCCCTGCACACGCTGAAGGGCTCCGGAGCGATGTTCGGTTTCGAGGACATGGCCACCTTCACGCACAATCTGGAAACGGCCTTCGACGAAGTGCGCAACGGCCGGCTGGCGGTCACATCGGAGCTGATCGATCTGACGCTTTCGGCTCTCGATCAGATTCGGGCGATGCTGGAGGAGGGTGAGGCCGGCGCGCCCCCGGCGGACCCGGCTGCCTGCACCGAGATTCTGACCAAGGTGCGGCATCTAACCGGAAAACCGGAGAAACATTTCATCATGAAAAGCAGCGCGCCGGCGAAGACGGACTCCGGAGACGCTCCGGGCGCTGAGCCGGCCACCACGACGGGCCCGGTGCGGGAGTGGCTGATCCGTTTCGCTCCCGGCGCGGATTTTCTGTTGAACGGCGCCAATCCCCTGCTGCTCTTGCGAGAGTTGGGACAGTTGGGAGGTCTGGCGGTCAAGGCCAGCATGGCGGCGCTTCCGCCGCTCGATGAATTGGATCCGGAGCGCTGCTACATTAGTTGGGAGATGGTGCTGTCTACCGCGGCTGGATGCGATGCGATCCGCGATGTCTTCATCTTTGTCGAGGAGAGTTGTGAACTGACGATCGAGCCGCTTGCAGCTTCGAGCGAGAGTATCTCCGCGTCGATTGCGGACCGGAAGGATGCCGCCAGCATGAATGCCGCCGACCTGACGGCCCGGGCGCTGGAGGATAGAAGGGAGAACCGGGGCGGACGCCGCAGCTACGATGCGCCCGACAACGCCTCGAGCCTGCGCGTGCCAGCGGCCAAGCTGGACCAGTTTGTCGATCTGGTGGGCGAACTGGTGACGGTGCAGGCGCGGCTGAGCGAGATCGCCCAGCAGCACGACGATCCGGAGATGGCCGCCGTCAGCGAAGAGATCGAGCGGCTGACCGCGTCGCTGCGGGAAAACTCGATGAATATCCGCATGATGCCGATCCGGGCAACCTTTGAGAAGTTCCGCCGCCTGGTGCACGATCTGGCCCGCGATCTGGGCAAGAATGTGGAACTGACGATCGAGGGCGCAGAGACGGAACTGGACAAGACGGTGATCGATCAGTTGAGCGATCCATTGATGCACCTGATCCGCAACAGCATGGACCATGGTATTGAGCCACCGGAGGCGCGCATCAAGCGCGGCAAGAAGCCCATCGCCACCATTCATCTCTCCGCGCGGCACTCTGGAGCGAGCGTGCTCATCGCGGTCTCGGACGATGGCAGCGGCATCAACGCCGAGGCCGTGCGCAACCGCGCCATCGAGCGGGGGCTGACGACCGGCGACGCGCAGCTTGCGGAATCGGAGATCTTCTCGTTCATCTTTCAGCCGGGATTTTCGACGGCCGCGCAGGTGACCGACGTGAGCGGGCGGGGCGTGGGCATGGATGTGGTGCGGCAGCGTGTCGACAGCCTGCGCGGCTCGATCGACGTGGCCAGCAAATCCGGTTTGGGCACGACCGTGACGCTGCGCCTGCCGCTGACCCTGGCCATCATCGACGGCCTTCTGGTCACGATCGGCGACGCCTTCTTCGTTCTGCCGCTGGCCAACATTCTGGAGTGCATCGAGCTGACCCGCGCCGGGATTGAAGCGGCCAACGGCAAGCATATCGCCAACGTGCGCGGCGAGATCGTTCCCTATATCCGTCTGCGCGAGCACTTCAACATCGGCACTCCGCGTCCGGAGATCGAGCAGATCATGATTGTCCAGACCGAGCAGGGGCGCTACGGCTTCGTGGTGGACCGGGTGCTGGGCGACTGTCAGACGGTGATCAAGAATCTGGGCCGCTTCTACCGGCATGTGCAACTGGTCTCCGGAGCGACGATTCTGGGCGATGGCACGGTGGCTTTGATTCTTGACCCGGAACGGCTGGCGCAGGATGCAGTGCGTGCCGTCCTGCAACGGACGCGCGGCCGTCCGGGGGCGGCAGGAGGCGGAAACCGGCTTCCGCCGGATCGATCTTCCGTCAAGAGAGATGCAAACTTCGTCAGCTCCGGCCCAGCCGCCGGGGCTAGTCCACAATGATTCAACCAGCTGAACCTCGCGCTCTCCATCTTCCAGGATCAAGCGATGAGCGGATGGATGAGCGCGATCTTCAGCGAAAGGAAGGGGCGGATTTCATGCCAACAACATTGGTAAGTGAAGGCCGGAGGCTGCATGGCGCAGGCTCCGGAAGCGGCGGAAACGGACATGGTGTTCGTGAGCGCGAGAACGAGAAAACCCATCAGATCGAAGAAGACGACTCGATGCTTGTGTTGCAGGAGATCATGCGCCTGGTGGACGCCTCGAAGGAAGGGCGTCTCACGGAGCGCGGCAAGGCTACCCTCTTCAACGGTGTTCATCGCGAGATGATTCAGGGCGTCAACGAGATGCTGGACGCAATTCTTCTGCCCATCGGCGAAGGCAACCGCATTCTGGCGCAGATCTCCGCAGGCAAGATCGACGAGCTGATTGCAGCCACCTACAAGGGCGACCACGAAAAGATGAAGATTGCCGTCAACAACGTGGCGATTGTGACGCAAGGACTTCAGAAGGAAATGGCGCGGTTGATCGAGGCCTCGAAGGAAGGTCAGCTCAGTGACCGCGGCAAGCCGGAACAGTTCCAGGGCGCCTTTGCCGAGATCGTGCGCGGCGTCAATACCATGCTGGATGCGATTCTTCTGCCCATCGGCGAAGGCAACCGTATTCTGGCGCAGATATCCGCAGGCAAGATCGACGAGCTGATTGCAGCCACTTACAAGGGCGACCACGAAAAGATGAAGATTGCCGTCAACAACGTGGCGATGGTAACGCAAGGACTTCAGAAGGAATTGGCGCGGTTGATCGAGGCCTCGAAGGAAGGTCAGCTCAGTGACCGCGGCAAGCCGGAACAGTTCCAGGGCGCGTTCGCCGAGATCGTGCGCGGCGTCAACACCATGCTGGATGCGATCCTGCTACCCATCGGCGAAGGCAACCGCATTCTGGCGCAGATCTCCAACGGCAAGATCGACGAGCTGATCGCAGCCACCTACAAGGGCGACCACGAAAAGATGAAGGTCGCGGTCAACAATGTCGCCGTCGTTGTTCAGAGCCTGCAGAAGGAACTGGCGCGGCTGACCGAAGCCGCCAAGGGCGGTCAACTCTCCGAGCGCGGCAAGCACGAACTCTTCCAGGGCGCCTACGCGGAGATCGTGCGCGGCGTCAACGGCATTTTGGATGCCGTGATCGCTCCGCTGAACGTGGCCGCGAATTACGTCGATCGCATCAGCCACGGCGATATTCCCGCCAAGATCACCGACACCTATAACGGTGATTTCAACACCATCAAGAACAACCTGAACACCTGCATCGACGCGGTCAATGCGCTGGTGACGGATGCGGGGATTTTGGTCAGGGCGGCTGTGGATGGAAAACTGGCCACCCGCGCCGATGCCAGCAAGCATCAGGGCGATTACCGCAAGATCGTGCAAGGCGTCAACGAAACGCTGGACGCGGTCATCGGACCGCTGAATGTGGCCGCGAATTATGTCGATCGCATCAGCCACGGCGATATTCCCGCCAAGATCACCGACACCTACAACGGTGATTTCAATACCATCAAGAACAACCTCAACACCTGCATCGACGCTGTCAATGCGCTAGTGACGGATGCGGGGATTCTGGTCAAAGCGGCGGTGGACGGAAAACTGGCCACCCGCGCCGACGCCAGCAAGCATCAGGGCGATTACCGCAAGATCGTGCAAGGCGTCAACGAAACGCTGGACGCGGTTATCGGACCTCTGAATGTGGCCGCGAATTATGTCGATCGCATCAGCCACGGCGATATTCCCGCAAAGATTACCGACACTTACAACGGCGACTTCAACACCATCAAGAACAACCTCAACACCTGCATCGACGCCGTCAATGCACTGGTTGCCGATGCGGGAATTCTGGTCAAAGCGGCTGTGGATGGAAAACTGGCCACCCGCGCCGACGCCAGCAAACATCAGGGCGATTACCGCAAGATCGTGCAGGGCGTCAACGAAACGCTGGACGCGGTCATCGGACCGTTGAATGTGGCTGCGCGCTATGTGGACATGATCTCGAAGGGCGATGTGCCCCCGCAGATCACCGACACCTACAACGGCGATTTCAACACCATCAAGAACAACCTGAACACGCTGGTAGTGGCGATGAACGACATCACCGCAGCTGCCGAGGAGATTGCCAACGGCAACCTGACGGTGGAGCTGCATGACCGCTCCGCGCAGGACAAGCTGATGCAGGCCTTGGCGGCGATGGTCAGCGGACTGACGCGGACGGTCTCTGATATTCGTTCAATCGCCGGCGAAGTGGCGGCGGCCTCGCAATCAATCTCGACGGCCTCGGTGCAGGTCTCGAAGGGGGCCAGCGCGCAGGCGGCGGCGGCTGAAGAGGCTTCCTCCTCGATGGAGGAGATGGTCTCGAATATCAAGCAGAATGCCGACAACGCGCAACAGACCGATAAGATCGCCAACAAGAGCGCCCGCGACGCGCAGGAGAGTGGCAAGAGCGTTCTCGAAGCCGTCGCCGCGATGAAGGAGATAGCGAACAAGATATCGATCATCGAGGAGATTGCGCGCCAGACCAACCTGCTGGCGCTCAATGCGGCAATCGAGGCGGCGCGGGCCGGCGAACATGGCAAGGGATTCGCGGTGGTGGCGGCCGAGGTCAGAAAGCTGGCCGAGCGCAGCCAGAAGGCTGCGGCGGAGATCAACCAACTCTCTGGCACGACGCTGAGGGTCTCGGAGAAATCCGGCGAGATGCTGGACAAACTGGTGCCCGACATACAGCGCACTGCCGAGCTGGTGCAGGAGATTTCAGCGGCCAGCAAGGAGCAGGATACCGGCGCGGAGCAGATCAACAAGGCGCTGCAGCAGTTGGAGAAGGTGATTCAGCAGAACGCCTCGGCCTCGGAGGAGATGGCTTCGACGACCGAAGAGCTGACCGGGCAATCCGATCAACTGGTCAGCGCGCTGGGCTTCTTCCACACCGGCGAGGAGGGCGGCAGAAAGGGCGCGGGCGCAAAGAGCGCAAGGCCGTCCGCCTCCGCCTCCCACGCGGCAAAGCCTGCTGTTCATGCCTCACCCGGCGTCAAGTCTGGCGGGGTGAATCTCCGGCTCAAGGACAAGCACGACGAGCTGGATGGTGAGTTCGAGCGGTACTAGGCGCCAGCCGTGCTGGCAGCACGGGCGAAGCATCAGGTGCGGCTTTCCCAATCAGAGAGCCGCACCAGTCTTCATAGTGAGAGAGGAGTTAAAGGATGAGCGTCAGCGAAATCACGGAGACGCGGCAGTACCTCACCTTCAAGCTCGGCAACGAGATCTTTGCCACCGATGTGGCGAAGGTAAGAGAGGTGCTTGACCTGACCACGATCACGCAGATACCTCGCACGCCGGAGTTCATGGCCGGCGTGATCAACCTGCGAGGCAGCGTGGTTCCAGTCGTCGATCTCAGGCTGTGCTTTGAGATGAGCCAGACCGAGAGCACGCGCAACACCTGCATCGTGGTCGTCGAGGTGCTGCTGGAGAATGAATCGACGATCATCGGCGCGCTGGCCGATTCGGTCGAGGAGGTGATCGACCTGGAGCCGGATCAGATTCAGCCGGCGCCGAGGATCGGAACCCAGATACGGACGGATTTCATCAAGGGCATGGGCAAGCGCGACACGCAGTTCATCATGATTCTGGACATCGACCGCGTCTTTTCTGCCGAAGAACTGGCGGCGGTGCGCGTGCAGGAGACCGTCAAGCAGCCGGTTGAAAAGCAGCCGATTGCGGACAAACAACTGGTGGCTGTCTAAGGGGGAGAATGGGGCGGTTGCGGCCGCCTCATTCACACGATGGGAACACACGACGAATCGATCTCCAGTAGAGATTATGCGCGTCTGCGCGAGCTGATTTATACCCAGGCCGGGATTCATCTGGGCAGCGAACGCAAGACCATGCTGGAAGTGCGGATCAAGCGGCGTCTGAAGGCGCTTGACCTTCACTCCTACGGCCAGTACTGCGATTATCTCTTCGGGCACACCGGACTCAAGGACGAGCTGGCTCATCTCATCGATGTGGTGACCACGAACAAGACGGATTTCTTTCGTGAGTCGGGGCACTTCGATTTTCTGGTGGAGAAGGCTCTGCCGGAGCTGACGGAACGCATCAATGGAAGGCCGTTCGTCATTTGGAGCGCGGGCTGTTCGACCGGCGAAGAGCCGTACACCATGGCGATTGTGTTGAGCGAATATGCGCAGGCGCACGCCGGTTTCCGCTTTCGCATCCTGGCCTCGGACATTTCCAGTATCGTTCTGAACAAAGCTGAACTGGGCGTATACAGCGACGAAGTTGTGGCTCCGGTTTCGCCGGTCTTGCGGCGCAAGTACTTCATGCGCAGCCGCACGCCCGGCTCGGACCAGGTGCGGGTGGTGCCGGAGTTGCGCCGCGCCATCGAATTCCGCCGTTTGAATTTCATGGAGGACGATTACGGCGTTACCGATAAACTGGATGCCATCTTTTGCCGCAACGTCATCATCTACTTTGACCGGCCGACGCAGCAGCGCATTCTGCTCAAGCTGACTAACTGCCTTTCGCCGGGCGGGTATCTGTTTGTGGGCCATGCCGAGACGCTGCACGATATGCAACTGCCGCTGACGCCTGTGGCACCGGCGCTGTACAGGAGGATTCATGGCGGGAGCTGAGCGCACGGCGCTGCCGGAGGTGTACGTGCAGCCGGGCGAGTCGCGTCTGGTGAAGGAGCCGGCGATACTGCGGACCCTGCTGGGCTCGTGCGTCGGCATCGCTTTCCGGATTCCGCGTCTGGGCGTGGGCGCGCTCTGTCATCCGATGCTGCCACGCATTCCGGCCAAGCAGTCGATGACAATCCCGCGTCCGGAGGGCCGCCGCTATGTGGATTACGCGATTCGCGATCTGGCGCGTCAGTTCGACGAACTGGGCGCGCGGCGCGAAGAGATTGAAGTGAAGCTCTTCGGTGGCGGAGATGTGCTGGCGATGATCAATGACGCTGAGCGGCCCAGCGTGGGCAAATTGAATTGCGAGGTTGCGGCAACAGTGCTCGAAGAGGAGGGCTTTGCCGTGACTGCATCTTCTCTGGGCGGCAAGCGGGGTGTCAACATTTTTTTTAATACGATGACTGGAGAGGTGCTTCTGCAACGGCACTCTTGAATTTGAAATTGCGGGACGAGGAGCGGCGGGAAGGCTTACGCCGCGAGAGATGGAAGAGAGCAACGAGGTTCGGTCGATGGGCACACAAAAGATTCGCGTTCTGATTGTGGACGACTCCGCGGTGGTGCGCCAGACGCTGCGCGAGGTGCTGGAGTCGGACGCTGAGATCGAAGTGATTGCCACGGCGGGCGATCCCTTTGTTGCCGCCGACCGGATTGCCGAGCAGATTCCAGACGTGATTACGCTGGACATCGAGATGCCGCGCATGGATGGGCTGACCTTCCTGAAGAAGATCATGAGCCAGCATCCGATTCCGGTGGTGATCTGTTCGAGTTTGGCCGATGAGGGAGCGCGGAGTACGCTCCGAGCGCTGGAGTACGGCGCTGTGGAGATCATCACCAAGCCCAAGCTGGGCACCAAGCAGTTTCTGGAAGACTCGCGCATCGAAATCTGCAATGCGGTGAAGGCGGCGGCGGGCGCGCGTCTGCGCAACCTCACGCCAAGCCACACGGTTGAACCCAAGCTGAACGCCGACTGCATTCTCTCGCAAGCGACGCACGCGATGGCCGAGACCACCGAGAAGGTGGTGGCGATCGGCGCCTCGACGGGGGGGACGGAGGCGTTGAAGATGGTGTTGGAAGCGCTGCCCGCCGACACGCCCGGCATCGTGATTGTGCAGCATATGCCGGAGTTGTTCACGCGCGCCTTCGCGCAGCGGCTCGACGGCCTCTGCGCTATCACGGTGAAAGAAGCTGAGACCAATGACACGGTAATTCGCGGGCGCGCGCTGATTGCGCCCGGCAATCATCATATGCTCTTGAAGCGCAGCGGGGCGCGCTACTACGTGGAGATCAAGGACGGACCACTGGTCTGCCGCCACCGGCCATCGGTGGATGTCTTGTTCCGTTCCGCGGCTCGATATGCCGGCAGAAACGCCGTGGGCGTGATCCTGACTGGAATGGGCGACGACGGTGCGCACGGAATGCTGGAGATGAAGCAGGCCGGCGCTCTGACGATTGCGCAGGATGAAGCCACCTGCGTGGTCTTCGGAATGCCCAAAGAGGCAATCAAGCTGGGCGGCGTGGACAAGATCCTGCCCTTGCAGTCGGTCGCGCGCGCGATTCTGTAGAGCCTCTGGCGACTATAATCTTGAGATGGACTCTTACGCCCGCCAGGCGGTTCGACCGGCATGAAACGATTTCTGCGCCTCATGCGCTACGGTCTGCCGTACTGGTTTCAATGGCTGCCGGGAGTGCTGCTGCTGGCCATCGTGGGCCTGCTGGACAACTTCCGCGTTTTGCTTTTTCAGCCTATCTTCGACAATGTTCTTAAGCCTGATATGTCGAATGGCCCAATTATTCTCGGCTTTCCCAAATCTCCCTGGCACTTCGATCTGCGCTTCATCGCTCCCCATTTCATGCAAGATGATGCCTGGCTGGTTGTAGCATCTGCGCTGGTGGTTTCCACACTGGCCAAAGGGCTTTGCGACTATACGGGAACTTACCTGATCAACTACGCCGGCTTTGCCACCATCACCGACCTGCGCAATCACCTGTACGAAGCCACGCTGCGCCGCTCCACCAGCTTCTTTCACAAGCACGCCACCGGCACGATTCTCTCCACACTCATCAACGATGTGGATCGGGTGCAGGTCGCGGTCAGCTCGGTGGTAGGCGACTTCTTGCAGCAGTTTTTTACCTTTCTCGTCGGTTTGGCGCTGGTGATTCGCATGGGCGGACATCTGAGCTGGGCTCTATTGATTTTTGTTCCCGTTGTCATCACTTCTGCACGCAAGATTGGCCGCGAGGTGCGCACGCGCACGCGAACGGGACAGGATAAACTCGCTGAGATTCAAAATATTCTGCATGAAACGGTGACTGGCAACCGCATCGTCAAGGCATTCAATACCGAGCTATGGGAGATTCTGCGCTTCAAGTCGGCCTCCAAACGTCTCTTCCGCGCCAACCTGCGCAGCGTGCGTATTCAGTCGATCTCTTCGCCGCTGATGGACTCTATCGGCGCCATTGCGATTGCGCTCCTGCTGCTGATTGGCCGCAACGAAATCCGGCATGGCCACATGACCATCGGCGCATTCGGCGCATTCATCATTCTGCTCTTCAAGCTCTACGATCCGGTGCGCAAATTTGCCTACTACTACAACAGCTTTCAGCAGGCGATGGGCGCTTCCATGTCGATCTTCAGCTTCTTTGACGCCGAGGACGACGTGAAAGAGAAGCCGCACGCCAGCGCGTTGCGGCCCTTCGGAAAGTCAATTCTCTTTGAGAATGTGGGCTTTTCCTACTCGACCGAAGAGGGTGAGCACCAGATTCTACATAACGTCGATCTTGAATTGAGCACCGGCGAGGTCGTGGCGCTGGTGGGGCCGAGCGGCGCGGGCAAATCGACCATCGCCAACCTGATTCCGCGCTTCTTCGATGTGAGCAGCGGACGCATTTTGATTGACGGCCTGGATGTGCGCGAGGTCACGCTGGGCTCGCTGCGCCGCCAGGTGGCCCAGGTGACGCAAGAGACGATTCTCTTCAACGACACAGTGCGCAACAACATTGCCTACGGCCAGCCGGAGGTTCACGTTAATCGCGTGGAAGAGGCGGCGCGCAATGCGCTGGCGCACGAGTTTATTTTAGGAATGCCGCAGGGTTACGATACAGTGATCGGCGAAAAAGGGTTTCGTCTCTCCGGCGGAGAGCGCCAGCGGCTGGCCATCGCGCGGGCCATTTTGAAAAACGCGCCGATCCTGATTCTCGACGAAGCGACTTCTTCGCTCGACGCTGAAAGCGAATCGCTGGTGCAGGCGGCTCTGGCCAACCTGATGCAGAATCGCACCGTGCTGGTGATTGCGCATCGGCTGGGCACGATTCGCCGCGCCAACCGCATCGCCGTCTTGGAGGACGGGCGCATCACAGCCATCGGCCCGCATGAGGAGCTTCTGACCACGTCGCCAACTTACCAGCGCCTTTATCAATTGCAATTCATGGACGTGCCGGAAGAGCAGGGAACAGGGATCAGGGAATAGAAGACACACAGTACCGAGGAGAATATGCCAATTGATTCCATGACCGGCTTCGCGCGCGCACAGGTTAACGTGCCCCTGCCCAATGAGGGCCAGCTCTGTTACACGCTCACGATCAAGAGCGTGAATCACCGCTTTCTCGATGTGCAGTTGCGCTTGCCTTCGGGCCTCGATGCGTTGGAGATGGAGCTGCGCAAGGCGATCAAGGAGACGCTGATTCGCGGCCACGTCGATCTGACGCTGAGCATCGATCGCAACAACCAGCAGACGGCGGGCTACAACCGCGAAATTGTGGCCGGCTATCTGGCCGCCTTCGCCGCGGCCCGTGAGGAGCATGGACTAGGCGGTCAACCCGATTTGAACGCGATATTGCGCTTGCCGGGAGCCTTGCAGAACGAGAACCGCTCGAATGGCGCCGAGGAGCAATCTGCGCTGACTGAGAGCGTGCTGCGAGAGATTGTTCCACTATTGAAAGAGTTGAAAGTGATGCGGGCGCGGGAGGGCGCGGCTCTTGAGGCAATTCTCCATGCAACTCTCGATCGTCTCGCCGAGGCCACTGAGGGCGTGGCTGCGCTGCGGCCCGAGGTTGAGCAGCGCTATCAGGCCCGGCTCACCGAGCGTCTTGAAGCGGCTGCCGGAGCGGAGTTCAATCGCCAGCGGCTGTTGGAAGAGGTAGCCGTGCTGGTGGAGCGCAGCGATATTGCCGAGGAGTTGGAGCGCATGACGACGCACATCGGCCACTTCCGCGAACTGCTTGATGCAGGCGGCGAGGTGGGCAAGAAACTCGATTTTCTGCTTCAGGAGATGAACCGCGAGGCCAACACGTTGTTGTCGAAGACCGGCAGCGTGGGAGGGAAGGGAACTCGCATTACCGAGCTGGGGTTGGCGATGAAGGCGGAGATCGAAAAGGCGCGGGAGCAGATTCAGAACGTGGAGTAGTTTGTAGCTTTGGTAACTCGAACACATCGCGATGACTGAATAATTGCTTGATTTGCCCAGAATGTCGCCGATAATTCATTTGTTCACTGTTTCTCTTGTTTACTCACCACTGTCCGAAGGACAAAAACATGGCAGGAATTCTCTTCATCATTTCGGCGCCGTCGGGCTCAGGCAAGAGCACGCTGGTCAACGAAGTGCGCAAGCAGCTTACGGGGATCGAATTTTCCGTCTCCTGGACGACTCGTGCGCCGCGCGGCTCGGAGCAGGACGGGCGTGAATACCACTTCACTACCCGCGAGGAGTTTGAACGGATGCTCGCCGCCGGTGAGTTCATGGAGCACGCCGAGGTCTTCGGCAAAGACCTCTACGGTACGCCGCGCAAATCTCTCGACGAAGCTCGCCTCGCGGGAAACGATCTGGTGCTGGACATCGATGTGCAGGGCGCTGCGCAGGTGCGCGCAAAGATGCCGGAGGCTGTGAGCATCTTCGTTCTGCCGCCCAACCCCAACATATTGCGTACCCGCCTGCGTAATCGCAGCCGCGCCGAGGGGGTTCAGGATGAAGCGGAGGTCAAACGGCGGCTGAGCGAGGCGCGCAAGGAAATTGAGAATTATCGGGAATACGGCTATATTCTGGTTAACGACATTCTGGACCGGGCGGTGGCGCAATTGGAAGCCATTGTGCAGGCTGAGCGTTTTTACCGCAATGACGAGCCGATCGTCTTCCGTTCGCGCCGGGTGTTGGAGGTGGCTGCGGCCTGCCTGCAAACTAACTCCTATGAGCGGATCAAGCCCGTTCTCGATGCATTCAAGATTGGGCTGCCGGAAGGCCAGCAAGAGTTTGATTTTGAGGAGGATTCCGATGACGATTGAAACCGGCTTCGACTCGAATTATCGCAAGGTCATGGTGGCCGCTCGCCGCGCCCGCCAGTTGCAGAGCGGCTCCCACGCTCTGGTTCCCACCCACTCCAATAAGCCTTGCCGTATCGCCCAGGATGAGATTGACGCGGGCAAGATTGCATATGTGAAAGATGAAAAAGCAGTCGTCAAGCCGCTGGTCGAGGGACCTGCCGTTCCGATTTTGGCAAGCTAGCGGTTCGCCAGTGTAGCAAACCCCTGGAGTGTGAGCAGCGTGTGTCATGTCACGTGTTTCAGTCGTGCCATGAGTTCTGCAATACCAAGGGCTTCATCCCACCGTTGTGGATTGAAGATGGCGAAGTAAGCTGCTTTCAGACACCTAAAAAAGTGCAAATTTACATGGCCATCAGGTCGGGGCTTTTGCGGCTCTCCCCTGATTTTATTTGGGATTCTACCCCCCCAGCGCAAAGCTCCGACCGGCTTTCAGCAGCAGCTCGACTGACTCCTTGGAGCACGACTCGGTATAAATCCGCATCAGCGGCTCGGTGCCAGAAGCGCGCAGTAGAATCCACGTCTCAGCAGCGTTGGGCTTAGTCTTCGCTTCGGGATTGTCGAGATAGAACTTCACGCCATCCAGCGTCTCCTGGCGCAGAATCGGCATTCCGGCAAAGGCCGGGTCGCCAGCTTTGAGCGCCCGCGCTCGCGCAATCGCGCCATTCTTGATTTCGTCCGAGATATGTAGATCGATGCGGCCATATTGATGCTCGCCGTACTCGGCTTGCAGGTCCGCGACGAGCTGGCCCAGCGTCTTGCCCTCTTCGGCCATCACGTTGGCCAGCAGCAGCGAGTTCAGCAGACCGTCACGCTCCGGCAGGTGGCGCTGGAAACCGATACCGCCCGACTCCTCGCCGCCCATCACGATCTCGCGCTCCAGCATATAGTCGCAGACAAACTTGAATCCGATGCCGTGCTCGATCAGCTCGCGCCCATGCTTCCGGCAGATGCGGTCGAGCATCTTGGTAGTGTTGAAGGCGCGGGTGACGGCTCCCGGCCAGTCGTTGTGGCGCTTGAGCACCCAACTCAACAGAACCGAGTAAATCTTGTGTGGATCGACGAAGTTGCCATGCTCATCAACCGCGCCGATGCGGTCGGCGTCGCCGTCGGTGCAGAGTCCGGCCTGGCAGCCGTTGGCTACGACGGCCTCAGCCAGCGCGCGGATGTGCGGCTCGATCGGCTCCGGGTTGATGCCGGGAAAGAGCGGGTCGGCGTTGCCGCGAATCTGCACGTGGGCGACGCCCAGCCGCGCAAAGATGCCGGCGATGATCGTCCCGCCTGCGCCATACATCGCGTCCAGGCCGAACTTCATGCCGGATTTTTTCAGCGCGTCGAGGCTGGTGAAGCTCTCGATGGCCGTCAAATACGGAGGAATGAAATCAAGCTCCGTAATCGCTGCGGGCGTGGCCACAAGCGGAACCTGCTGGCCGAGCCGCGACTCAATTTCGGCGATCATCGACGGCTTGCCGGAGCCGCCGTACCAGCCCTTGTACTTGACGCCATTCCACTGCGCAGGATTGTGCGAGCTGGTAATCATGATGCCGCCTGCGAGGCCGCGCTTGACCACGGCGTAGCTCAGCGCCGGTGTCGGCGTAATGCGGTCGGCCAGCAGCACCGGAATTCCCGTCGCGGCGACAACCTCGGCGCAAGTCCGCGCAAAGCGCTTGGAGCCGAAACGTGTGTCGTAGCCGATGGCAATGCCCTTCGACGGCTGCTCCAGGGCGTGAACGTAGGCGGCGATGGCCTCGGCGGCGATGCGCACATTGGCGAAGGTGTAGTCGTCGGCAATGACGGCGCGCCAGCCGTCGGTCCCGAATTTGATCTTGGCTTCGGACATGGTTGGGTTCTTGTACTCCTGAACTTTAGAGTAAAGGATGAGCCTCGCCTGCTAAACTTTCTCTCGATATGCTTCTCGCAATTCCGCTCATTGCGGCACTCTCTTACCTGCTTGGCTCGGTGCCCACCGGCTACCTGCTCGTCCGCCTCTTTCGCAAAGAAGACATCCGCCAGTCGGGTAGCGGCAACATTGGCGCCACTAATGTGCTGCGCTCCGGCGGCAAGGGCCTGGGCGCGGCCACTTTCCTGCTGGATATGCTCAAAGGCTGCTCCGCGGTCTGGCTTGGCGCCCTGCTCGGTGGCCTGCTAATGCCGCATACACCTTTGCGCGATGCTGAAGCGCTGGCCGCGCTGGTTGCCGTTCTCGGCCACATCTTCCCCGTCTGGCTGCGCTTTCGCGGCGGCAAGGGCGTGGCCACGGGCTTTGGCGTCTTTCTGGCGGCTACACCTTTGGCGGCGCTGGCCGCGATCTCCGTTTTCTTCCTGGTGCTCGCCATCAGCCGCTATGTCTCGCTGGCCTCGATTCTCGGCGCTGCCAGTTTTCCGGTCTTTGCATGGCTGCTGGTAAAGGGCGACCGGCCTCCGTTGTTTATCGCCGCACAGTTTGCTGTCGCTCTCATCATCATCGTCAAGCATCACCAGAACATCCGCCGCCTGATCGCCGGCACGGAATCCCGCTTTGGCAAGAAGAGGTCCGCATGAGCCGTATCATTATTTTGGGTTCCGGCGCATGGGGAACTGCGATCGCACTCTCGCTTCACCGCCGCGGCGGCCATCGGATTTCGCTCTGGGCGCACAGTCCGGAGTTCGCTCAGGAGATCATCGACGCGGGCGAAAACAAGCTCTTTCTGCCGGGATTTCCGCTTCCCGCGGAGATCGCGGTCACTGGAGACAATGCCGCTGTCGCGGAGGCTGAGATCGTCGTCTCCGTCGTTCCTTCGGAATTTCTCCGCTCCACGCTGGCTCGCATCCGACCCCATCTTCATGCCGGTCAGATCGTCGTCAGCGCCACCAAGGGCGTTGAAGACCACACCTTCCTGCGCATGAGCCAGGTCATTGCCGCCAGCCTCGCGGAGGCCGGCCTGACGCTGCCGGTGGGCGCATTCAGCGGCCCCAGCTTCGCATTGGAGGTTGCCCAGGGCCAGCCGACCGCCCTGACCGTTGCCTTTGCCAGCCAAGCCATTGCCGCGCGCATCCAAAGCGAGTTCTCTTCGCAGACCCTCCGCCTCTATACCAGCACCGACCTGATCGGAGTCGAACTTGGCGGCGCGCTGAAGAACGTGATCGCCATCGCCGCCGGAGTCGCTGCCGGAGTTGGCCTGGGTTACAACTCCACTGCCGCTCTCATCACGCGCGGCATCGCCGAAATTACGCGCCTTGCTGTCGCTTGCGGTGGCAGACGCGAGACGCTGGCAGGCCTGTCTGGCGTCGGCGATCTGGTGTTGACCTGCACCGGCTCGCTCAGCCGCAACCGTACAGTCGGAGCGGCCCTCGGACAAGGACGCAAACTACCGGAGATTCTGGAGAGCCTCGGCGGCAAAGTGGCGGAGGGCGTTCTGACCACCCGCGCCGCATTGGGCCTTGCGCGGCATCATGGCATTGAAATGCCGATTACCGAGCAGATGGAGCTGATCCTCAATGAAAACAAGGACCCGCGCGAAGCGATCAAGGCTTTGATGCTGCGTCCCGGCAAAGACGAGTAGCCACTTCCGCCGTGGCGTGCAAGGGGCAGCCGGTAAACTAGAGTCATGCACCCTCCAGTTCGCCTGGCGGCAATCGATGTGGATGGAACCCTGGTGCCGGCCATCGGGCAGGCGTTGACGCCGCGTGTGGCGCAGGCGCTGAAAACGGCGCAGGAGGCCGGCATCACTGTGGCAATCGCCACTGGCCGCCGCACTGCATACACAACACCGCTGCTGGAAGGCCTGGGGCTGCGAGCGGATACGCCGCTGATCACGTCCAATGGAGCAGTGATCCGGACACTGGGCGGCGAGGCGCTCGATCGTTGCCAGCTTCCGGCTCAAGTGGCGCGCGGTCTCTGCGGGCTGCTGCGGCCCTTCGGCTCGCTGGTCTTTACCTTTGACCGTCCGGGACGCGGAGAACTGGTGCTGGAAGACCTGGAAGAGGCTCAGGGCCGCGTCGCTCTGTGGGTCGAGGCCAATCGCAACGCGATCGAGGTGGTCAAGCCGCTGGAAAATGCGCTTGTCGATGGCGACGACCCAATTCAGGGAATGGCTGCGGGCAGCGTGCTGAAGATGCGAGGGGCTGAGCAGGCGGTAAAAGCCAGCGAGTGGAGCAGCCTTTGCGCCTGTGTGCGAACCGAGTATCCGGCGCGCGATATGTCGATTCTGGACCTGCTGCCGGCAGGGGTCTCGAAGGCATCGGCACTGAAGAGCCTGGCGGCGCGGCTGGGCGTGGATCGCAAGCAAGTGATGGCCATTGGCGACAACTGGAATGATGTGGAGATGCTGGAGTGGGCCGGACAAGGCGTGATGATGGGCAATGCCGAGGCCGAGTTGCGCACCCTGGCCAAGACGCGCGGCTGGAAGCTGGCTCCCACCAACAGCGAGGATGGCGTGGCTGCGGTGCTGGAGGCGGCTGTGGCCATGCACGCGCGCGGCTGCCAATGAGGACACCGGCACAGAGGATTGATTTTTGATTAAGCAGTTCACCATTCCGCGAATGATCGCACTGCTGGCTGCCGTAGCGGCGCTCTGTCCGCCGGCTCACTCGGGCGAGCGGGTCACGCTGCGCAATGGCTTTGAGATGAACTGCACCCATCACGCCGAGATCGAAGGGCGCACCCGGCTTTACCTCGGCACCGGTGAAGACAGCTACATCGACTTCCGTCCCGAGCAGATTGCCGAGGTCGAGACGGTTCCCGATCCGCCGCCCGCGCTGAAATCAGCAGAGGCTTCGCCCGCCTCGGCAACCTCAAACACACCAGCCAACAGCTCGAATTCCGCTCAGGAGGCTCGGCTCTCCGAGGCAGACCTGCATGAGATGCTCACAAAGGCTGGTCAGGCGCATAACCTCGATGTAGACCTCTTGGCCAGCCTGGTGAAGGCCGAGAGCAACGGCAACACGCGCGCCGTGAGCCGCGCCGGAGCACGGGGGTTGATGCAACTGATGCCCGCAACGGCCAAAGACCTGGGCGTTAACGACAGCTTCAAGCCGGATGAGAATGTGCGCGGCGGCTCAACCTATCTCGACTGGCTTCTCACCCGTTATCACGACAATCTGGCGTTGGCGCTGGCCGCCTATAACGCCGGTCCCGATGCGGTGGACAAGCATCACGGCATTCCGCCTTATCACGAGACGAGAGCTTATGTGGCGCGCGTGATCCATGAGTTCAACCGCCGCGTGCTGGAGCGGGAGGCGCAGGCCAGACGCGCAGCCACGCAGCGCTGACCTCCTCAATCACTCCGCCAGCTTTGCCTGAGCCTGCGCCAGAGTAACGCCGCGCAATAGAAACACCTTGCTTCTGGACAACTCTCCAGCCATCAGAACAACCGCGTTTTTCGGCAAATCGAAGGACTCGGCAAGAAAAGCGATCAAGGCCTGATTGGCGCGGCCTTCCAGTGGCGGCGCATGAACGGCAATCTTCAGTTGCGCCGTTTCGCCTTCGCCATAAACGCCGGTAAAGGCCGTCTTTTTCGCGCCCGGTTGAGCGCGCACGGCCAGAGTCACCCCGCCGGCGGTCGAGCGCAGCATCAGTTCTTCCTCAATGCGGGCCTGCTTCCGAACAGGCTCGTGCCCACGCGAATACGCGTTGCGCCTTCTTCGATCGCAAGATCGAAGTCGCCGCTCATGCCCATCGACAGCACTTCGAATGAGAGCTGGGGATGCATCGCGGACCAGCGCTCGCGCCAGTTGCGCAGGCTGCGAAAACAGGCCCGCGTCTCCTCATCGGGGACGCCAAAGGGAGCAATCGTCATCAGCCCGCGCATTTGCAGAAAATCGAGATCTGGCAAGCGCTCCAGCAACTGCGCAGCCTCGGAGGACTCCGGCTCCAGGCCGGCCTTCGACTCCTCCCGGCTCAGCTTGACCTCGATCAAGACCGGCAATAATTTTCCCATCTTCGCCGCCGCCTCATTCAGCCGCTCGGCCAGCCGCAATGAATCCAGTGAGTCCACCGCATCGAATAACTCCACGGCACGAAGTGCCTTGTTCGATTGCAAGTGGCCGATCAGATGCACGCGGATCGGTGCGACTCCCGGTCTGCCCTCCCGCAACTGCGACAGATCGCCGGTCTTTCCGGCAAACTCCTGCACGCGATTTTCGCCAAAAAGCGCAAGGCCCAGCGCCGCCGCCTCGGCAATCACCGCTGCTGGATAGGTCTTCGAGACGGCCATCAACTCCACTTCGCCCCGCGCCCGGCTGGCGTTGCGGCAGGCCTCCGCGATGGCCTCTTCCAGAGTTTCGAGATTTTCCGAAAGAGCCGTCATCGTACTTTCATTCCCATACAAGCCTTTTCAGAAACCCGGCCCAACTTTGTAGAGTCTAATCTCAATATGTGGACCATTATTCTTCTCACCATCTCCAACATCTTCATGACCTTTGCCTGGTATGGCCATCTGAAGTTCCGCAACGAGGCTCTCTGGAAGGTCATCCTCGTCAGTTGGAGCATTGCCCTGCTCGAATACTGCTTTCAAGTTCCGGCCAACCGCATCGGCGCAGCGCGCTTCAGCCTCGTTCAGCTCAAGGTGATCCAGGAGATCATCACGCTGACAGTCTTCGCCGTCTTCATCACCATATTCTTCGGCCAGCACCTGCGCTGGAACCATGCCGCCGCTGGCGTGTGCCTGGTCGCGGCGGCGTTTTTCGCCTTTCACTCCTGGTAGCACCTGCGGTGCGGCAGCCGCTCGCTATCCGCTCTCAGGGGCTGCATTGCGATGCTTTTTCCCGTGAACTTCGAATGAGGAAATGGCGATCTTTCGCACCATGCCAAGAAGCTAGTGGCCGTGCTCTTCAAGAAACTTCTCCGTTTCGAGGGCGGCCATGCAACCCGATCCGGCGGCGGTAATGGCCTGGCGGTAGCGGCGGTCCTGCACGTCGCCGCAGGCAAAGAGGCCGGGAACGGGCACTCCGTCTTTTGTAACCAGTACATTCTCGGCGGTGCGAATGTAGCCGTCGGCGTCGAGATCGATCTGGCCAGCGAACATCTTCACATTCGGCTCGTGACCGATGCCGAGAAAGAGTCCGCTGATGGTGAGTGTGGAGACTTCGCCGGTCTTCACATCGCGCAGCCGGACGCCGCACACCTCCTTCTTTTCCACGCCCAGCACCTCTTCGATAATGACGTTGGCGCGCAGTTCGATCTTCGGATTTGCCTTGACCCTGTCCAGCATGATCTTGGAGGCGCGGAAGACCTCGCGGCGATGCAGCAGGGTCACTTTGGTGGCAAAGCGGCTTAGAAACAGCGCCTCTTCCATCGCAGAATCGCCGCCGCCCACTACGGCAATCTCCATGCCGCGAAAGAAGAATCCGTCACAGGTGGCGCAACTCGATACTCCGTGGCCGATCAGCGCCTGCTCGCTGGGCAATCCTAGCCAACGCGCGCTGGCCCCGCTGGCGACGATCAGAGTGCGGGTAAGAATCTCGCCTGCCGTGGTTTGCAGATGAAAGGGATTTGCACTCAGATCGGCAGAGACGAGGTCGGCAGGCTGAAAAGTTGCTCCGAAGCGCGCTGCCTGCTTCTTCATGTTTTCAATCAGCTCCGGCCCTTGAATCCCCTCCGGCCATCCGGGAAAGTTTTCCACCAGTGTGGTCATTGAAAGCTGGCCGCCGGGTTCGTGGCCTTCCAGAAGCAGCGGGTTGAGTCCAGCGCGGCCCGTGTAGATAGCCGCCGTGAGTCCGGCGCAGCCGGAGCCTAAGATAACGGTCGAACGAATCTCTGTCATGGTTTTCCTTTGTCGATTTTAGCTCCCGCGGAGGGGGCGTGCTGACGCCTGTTCTTCTCCTTTATAGGATGAGTTTTGGCGCCGTTTCGATTCTTCGCGGCGGAAGAGCGAAGCGGAGCGCTGCGATTGCAGGGAATACTCCGCAAAACGCGCGGCGATGCAACAAAAGTTTATGAGAATTCTTGTTACTTAAAGATTTTCACTCTCCTCTCTGCTGCGCCGATAAAGAAGTTGTGGCCGCCTTAGAGTGTTCTTAGAGCCTTAGCGGAATTTCGAGGTGAGCCAGCCACCTTTGTCTGGAACACTGCCGATGGCCGCTTTTCGCATTCCGCATCGCACCGCAGCTGGTCTGACGGCCCTGCTGTGTCTGCTTGCGCAGGGATCGGCGCTGGCTGGCGCTCCCAAGTATGTGGCTGGAGTAAGCAACTTCAATCCAGCCGCTCTGGGAGAACCGGTTCATTGGGCCAATGGCCAGTTGAACTATTACATCGATCAGGGTCCGCTGAATTCGACGGTGAGCAACCAGCAAGCCAAGGCGATGGTGGATGCGGCGGCGGCCTTGTGGAGCACGGTGCCTACGGCGGGCGTGACGCTGACCGACATGGGAACGCTGAATGAGGACGTGAGCGGCGCGAATATCCAGGCGAACGGCACGAACTTCGCCGTAACCAACGAGCAGACCGAACAGATGGGTGTCATCACCGCGCCCGCCGACATCGCTCCCTCGGCTACCAGCTATCCGGTAGGTGTGATCTTCGACGCGGATGGTTCGGTGACTGACGCCCTTTACGGCGAGGGAGTGAGCGAGCAACACAGTTGCCAGAACAACGGAGTCTATGTCTGGATCGACAGCGTCAACCCCAACGGCAGCTTTGCGCATGGCATCATTCTTTTGAACGGCCTCTGCGCAACCAATGCGAATCTGCTGGAGATGATGAGCTTTGAGCTGGAGCGGGCCTTTGGGCGGCTTCTCGGCCTGGACTACGCGCAGGTGAACCCCGGAGCGGCATCCAACGGGGAGACCGGCGGCACCCAGGGCTGGCCGGTGATGCAGCCGTTGAGCGGCCTATGCGGCTCGACCGGCGGGGCCTGCATTCCCAATCCCACCGTGCTGCGCTGGGATGACATCGCCAATCTCAATCGCCTCTATCCCATCACCGCCAGCAATCTGGCGAGCTTTCCCGGCAAGCAGATCACCGCGGCCAACACGATCTCGATCCAGGGTACTATCACCTTCAAAAACGGCGTGGGAATGCAAGGGGTGAATGTGGTGGCGCGGCCGCTGAACAGCAGCGGCAATCCGCTGTATCAGTACACGGTCAGCTACGTCTCCGGCTCGCTGTTCAATGCCAATCGCGGCGACCCGGTGACCGGATACGACGACGCCAACGGCAATCCGCTGACAATGTGGGGATCGAATAACCCATCGGTGCAGGGATTTTTCGATCTGAGCGGAATTCCGCTACCGCCGGGGGTAACGGCGGCCAACTATCAAATCACCTTTGAAGCGGTGAATCCGCTCTATATCCTGGACAGTTCCGTTGGTCCGTACCTGGATGGCTCGCCTGCGCCTTCGGGAACATTGACGCCCATTGTGCTTCAGAATCTCTCTGCCGGCAGTGCGGAGACACTGGCCGTCGACGTGGCAGACTCCTCGGCGGGCGGCTCGGACGACGCGATCGGAAGCGAAGCCGACCCGCGGATGCTTGCGCCCAGCGGCCAGTGGAGCGGACGGCTGAGCCAGGTGGGGCAGACCGACTGGTTCAGCTTTCCGGTGCGCGGAGGAAGAAGCTTTACAGTCGTCACCATCGCTCTGGACGAAGGCGGCGCGCCATCCAACGTCAAAGCGTTGCCGGCCCTGGGAGTCTGGGATGCATTCGATCCAGTCGGCTCAGCAGCGCAGGCCTCCGAGCCGGGATTGGACGGTCTGGCGACCGGAGAAAGCTGGTTGCAGGTGGAGGTCTCTGACGATGACGTGGTGCGGCTGGGAGTTGCCGATGAGCGCGGCGACGGACGGCCCGACTATACCTATCAGGGTTGGGTGCTCTACGCCGACACCGTCTATCCGCAGCGGCTTCCTGCTACCGGAGGCGCTATCGTGATCTGCGGCATGGGCTTTCGTCCCACGGATACGGTGCTGGTCGGCGGGAAGCAGGCTCTAATTACCAGCATCTCGCCTAACGAAATTACCGCCATCGCGCCCGCCTCCGCCGTCTCCGGCTCGGTCGACGTCGAGGTGGACGATCTTCCCATCTACTACGCTTCGGCCGTCATCTCCAGCGGCATCAGCTACGACTCCGGCACCGGCGACGCGCTGACCCTGACCGCAGCGCCGGCGGGCACGGTGGCCATTGGCGTTCCCCAGCCTTTTTCAGTGATTGCGCTGGGACCGGCGCTGACTCCTGCTGGCGGAGTTTCGGTGATCTACACCGTCACCAGCGGAAGTGCGACCCTGGCCTGCGGACAGAAATCCTGCACGGTGATGACGAGCGGCGACGGGTTGGCCACGATGTACGTAACCGCTGTCAACAGCAGTTGGTCGACTGTAACCGCCTCGCTCACGAATGGCTCCATGCTGCAAACGGAGTTCAGCGGCGGAACAGCGCCGACGATCTCCTCGCTCTCGCCGATGCTTTCGGTCGCAGCCGGCGCCACCGTGACCTGGACGACTCAGGCTCTGGTTCTCAGTAACGGCCTTCCCGCCAGCGGGAAGACGGTCATCTGGCAGGCGGCCACGAGCGGCATCACGATACAGAGCGGTGCCGTCACCACCAACTCCAGTGGCATCGCCACGATGACCTTGACCGTGGGAGCGCTGAGCGAGGGCCAGACGGCAACGGTCAATGCCTGCCTCAACGGAAGCTCTCCTTGCGTCACCTACACGGCCTTCGGCGCTCGCCCGGAGTATGCCAGCATCGTCGCAGTCTCCGGTACGGCACAGAGCCTCTCCGTTCAGAGCACGGCAGCGCAGATCACCCTGCGGGTGCTGGATATGGATGGCAACCCCATGGCTGGCGCCTCAGTTGTGTTGTATCAGGCGCTTTATGCTTGGGCGCTCCCCTGCCCGCCGCAGGGCCGCTGCGCTCAAGCTCCGCTACTGGCCACGCAAGCTGCCACGGCGGCCTCCGCCCTGGACGGTAGCGTCACCTTCATTCCCGCCTCGCTGCCCGGTGTCGCCACCAACCTGCGCGCCCTGGCCGTCACTGGCGACAACGGCAGTATCAACATCGCCGTGGAGCAGCATCCGTAAACCAGGGCGATCCCATGAAAGTTTTTTGCATAAAATTACCCACCGCCGTTGCACAATCAAAAAATGAACAAGGTCCATCAACAAGCCGCCGCGAGTCCCTGGCCCCTCAGTCCAAAACCGTATCCTCTCTCTATTTATTTTCAAAACCTTGCAGATCATTAATCATCGTTGTGGTCCGCAAGGCAACGCACTGCATAAGCGCCTACTTCGGCCCTTGCACCAGCCCGATCAGATGCCCTTCCGGATCGGTGAAGCCGGCGATGATGCCGCCGTCGGGGATCGGCTGCGGACCAAAGGCAGTTTTGCCGCCTTTGCTTTCGATCAACTTGAGCGCTTCGCCAACATCGTCAACGGCAATATAAAATGTGACATGCCCGGTATGCTCTTCACGGGCGCCGATGCCTCCGCTGATGCCGGTGCCGGGCTTGACCAGCGAATACCAATCCTCAACCGGTTCGATCTCCCATTGAAAGACGCTCGTGTAAAACTCTTCCAGCAGCTTTTTATCGCGGCCGAGAATCTCGAAATGAACGACGAGGTTGAGCGCCATAGCAGCCTCCACAAGCATGAATGTAAAGGCAATCTACAGGCTTTCGTTCGATAAAATCCAATGAAAACTCTTCGCCGGAGAGAATTTATACGAAGTATGCGCGATTTTTCCCGCTCCATGACATTAGAATTGCAGATTGGGTTGAGTTGCGGACGCAGATTGCGTTCTCTATCACTCTGATTCACCTGTATCGTACTCAACGCTGTGCCGTGTCCTTCGGCGCGGCCCAACGAAATCGAGGAAAGTATGAAGAAGAACACTTGGATAGCAGCAGTACTGGGAATCGGATTGGTGGCAGCTCCCTGGGCGGCATTCGCGCAAGCGCCGGATGGCCAGTCCGGAGAACACGCGCAGCAGCAGAAGCAAGAGATCAAGGTCAAAGCAGATCCAGCTCCGGACGCGATTCCGCCCGATCAGCAGCCGAGCAAGGAACAGTTGGCCAAGCTCTTTGAAGTGATGCGCGTACGTGAACAGTTGGACTCGGTATCCAAGATGATGCCCGCGCTCTTGCAGCAACAGTTCTCGTCGCAACTCAAGGAGATGCAGAAAGACCATCCTGAGATGGGATCGATGACTGACGAGCAGCAGCAGGCCTACAAAAAGGTGATGGACAAGTTCATGGAGAAGGTGATGAAGCTCTATACCGGCGACGAGATGATTGCGGATATGTCCGATCTCTATCGCAAGCACCTCTCCAGTTCCGATGTGGACGGAATGATCGCCTTTTACAGTTCACCGGCGGGGCAGCATATGCTCGACACGGTTCCAGCGATCATGAAGGAGTTTATGCCGATGGTGATGCAGCGCGTGCAAGAGCGCATCAAGCCCTTGGCCGATGAGATGACCAAGGAACTCGGCGATATCGTCAAGACTCCGGCTGCGGACAGTACGGACAAGAAGTAGGCGGCAGAGATTGCGCAAACAAAAAGGGCCTCGACCGGCAACTGTCCGATCGAGGCCCTTCCTGTTTTGTTTGATGTTATTTGGCCTTCGGCCCCGCCGCACGGATCGCTTCGGAGGCGTCGAACTGCTTGAAGTTAGCCTCGAAGCGCGCCGCCAGATCGGCTGCCGTCCTGTCGTACGCCGCCTTGTCGGACCAGGCGTTGCGCGGATTCAGAATCTCCGCCGGAACCTCCGGGCAACTGACGGGAATGCTCAACCCAAAGGCCGGCTCGGTCACAAACTCGACCTTCTCCAGCCGCCCATCGAGAGCCGCATTGACCAGTGCGCGCGTAATCTTGAGGCTCATGCGCTTGCCGACGCCGAATTTGCCGCCGGACCAGCCCGTGTTGACCAGCCAGCAGGAGGCGTTGTGCTGCTTGAGGCGCTTGCCCAGCATCTCCGCATAAACGCGCGGGGCCAGCGGCAGAAAGGGAGCGCCAAAGCAGGCCGAAAACTCCGGCTCTGGATCGATAACGCCCGCCTCGGTGCCAGCCAGCTTGGCCGTGTAGCCGGAGAGGAAGTGGTACATCGCCTGATCGGGCGTCAGCTTGGCGATGGGCGGCAGCACGCCAAAGGCATCGGCGGCCAGGAAGAGCACATTCTTGGGATGCCCGCCAACGCCGGGAATCACCGCGCCCTCAATGAAATCCACCGGATAGGCGGCGCGGGTGTTCTCCGTGAGGCTGATGTTGAAGTAATCCGGCTTGCGCCCGGCATCCAGAATCACATTCTCCAGCACCGAGCCAAAGCGAATCGCACGGAAGATCTGCGGCTCCTTCTCCTCGGTCAGGTCCACGCACTTGGCATAACAACCACCCTCAAAATTGAAAACTCCGCCTGGTCCCCAGCCGTGCTCGTCGTCGCCGATCAGCCGCCGCGCCGGGTCCGCCGAGAGCGTCGTCTTGCCGGTGCCCGAGAGACCGAAGAAGAGCGCCGTGACGCCATTTGCGCCGACATTCGCCGAGCAATGCATCGGCAGGACGTCCTTGTCGGGCACAATGAAGTTCATCGCGCCGAAGATCGACTTCTTCATCTCGCCGGCGTACTTGGTGCCGCCAATCAAAACGATCTTGCGCGTAAAATCCGCGAGGATGAAGGCCTTGGAGTTGGTTCCATCGCGCTCCGGCACAGCCTCGAACTCCGGGGCGGCCACGACGATGAACTCCGGATTGTGCGTCGCCAGGGCAGCAGCATCAGGCCGCACAAACAAATCGCGCACAAACAGCGCGTGCCATGCGTACTCGCTGACCACGCGAATCGGCAACTGATAGGCCGGATCGGCGCCGCAGTAGAGGTCCTGCGCAAACAGCTCACGTCCCGAAAGATGCTCTACCACCCGCTCCAGCAGCGCCTCGAACTTCTCCGGCGCAAACGGCTTATTTACCTTGCCCCAATCGACAAGCTCGTGCGTCACCGCATCATCCACGGTGAACTTGTCTTTGGGACTGCGTCCGGTTCGCGCGCCGGTCACGGCCACCAGCGCGCCATTGGCCGCCAGTTGTCCCTCGCCGCGTTTCAGCGACCTCTCCACCAGCTCCGCGGCCGGAAGGTTTGCATGCACCAGCGGACCTGCCGCCAACGCCTTCACCGAATCAACAATCGACACATTAGACACACTCGCCACTATGGGACTCCTTCCGCACGAAAACGGGGTTGATCAAGGATTGATAAATCCATTGTGCCATCTAAACCGCATTGTGGGAAAGGGGCAATATAAATATCTGTTGGATCGGATCGAAAACAGGCTGTCACGGACCGGCGCGCAACCCTCACCGCGGCAATTTGAAGTCTCCCGGCAAATCGTTCCTGGAGGAGGAGATGCTGAAGAATTTGCGTTTGAAGGCAGGCTCTAGGTCATCACGGGCAAGACCGGCATCTCGCCCAGCGCCCGCGCCTCAGCCACCACAACCTCAAGCTGAGCAAGGACTTCCTCGACTGTCATCGTATAGATTTCACGCCGCGAGTCGTATCCTTCTTCGATCAACTGCTTCAAAAACCGGCCCGCAATCTGCACCGCGATCTGGTCGGTAATTACTTTTCCGGTCAGCAACTTCTGCCGTCCCCAAGCCTCCAGCGGCAGAGCAATCCACATCGGCCGGCCACTGACATCGAAGCGCACGTCCACGGCGTCGGCGTGACGCGTGGCAATCGCCACTTGCGTCCCCTTCCAGCGGCAGTTGAGCTCTTCGCCGCTCCAGCGATCGGTCACGCGGAAGTCTTCATACATTCTCCTAGCCTATCGCCCCGTCCTTTGCGCGGCAAGCGCCGCATTCGCCTTCGCTGCCTTCCCAATCCCGGCTTCATTGAAATCAATGACTTCTGCCCTGTGCAAATCTTGCTGAGAAGCCCCTAAGATTTCCACTCAATTCATCGTTCCCTCTGCCGATGAAGGAAGCAGAGGACGCAGGAGAGCATGATCATCTCGATTCCTATCTCGGACACAGTGGTTCGCGCCGCTCAGGAGCGCAATATGAGCATCGAAGAATTTGTGGATGCATTGATCGACAAGGGCATGGAAAACATGACGGGCCGCCCGATCCTGAGTAGTGCGATAGAGCGGATTCGCGCCTTGCGCACCGAAGCGGTGACGCCCAACCGTTAGCCGCCGCTCCCCCTCCGCGCACTCCGTGTGGGCCAGTCCGCGCAGTTCCGGATGGAGTGGATCGGCTCCGTCCGATTCTTCCTGGGTGGACGCTGCTCTTGCTACGCTGATAGACTGATGGGGTTGCGGAAGCGCCGCTTTTGCCGTCGCGGCTCCGCTTGCAAGTCTAGTAGCGAAGGAAAAGAAGAGAGCCTGTGGACACCCAAACCCGTCATTCCCTGAAAAAGAACAGCTTTGCCGCAGCCACCGCAAGCAGTGTGAGTTGGGTGAGCGGTCACCGTTCCGGCGTTCTGCGCTGGATTATCGTTGCAGTCGTCGTTCTTGTGGCGGGCGTGGCCTCGCTGGTTGTCTGGAGTCAGCGCTCGAATGCTGCCGGCATCGCCCTGGGCGCGGCTTTGGACACCTACAGCGCGCAACTGGCGCAGCCCGGTGCTCCCACAGCCCCTGATGAGTACGCCACCGCCAGCGATCGCGCCAAGGCCGCAAATCAGCAGTTTGTTGCTGTGGCCCAAAAATATGGCTGGCTGCCGGAGGGCGCCAAGGCCCATTACTTTGCCGGCGTCACCTATCAGCAGATGGGCCAAAACGCCGCTGCCGAGAGTGAATTCAAGGCTGCCGCCGGAGTCTGGGACCGCAATCTCTCCAACCTGGCCAAGCTGGCGCTGGCCGCTCTCTACCACCAGACCAACCGCGACCACGAGGCAATTGACCTCTACAATGCGGTGGCCGCCAAGCCCTCCGAGACGGTCTCGAAGGCCGTGGCTCAGCTCGATCTGGCGGATCTCTACGCCGCGACCGGCCAGACCGATCAGGCCCGCAAACTATGGGCTGCCGTCAAAGACGCAGACAAGGATGGCATGGCTGGCTCCATTGCCCAACAGAAGCTGGGCGCCAAGAATTAGGACCCGCGCAACGAAGGATCGAGACTCGCGGAGTGAATACTGCGCGAGTCTTTTTTGCGCCTAACACAGAACCAGGCCGCCCGCCTCCGAGCATTTCGGCCCGCCAGCGCGTCTGGTGGACTATGAGCGCGGGTCAGGCAGTATTCTCAGGTTGGATGGAGATCGCGGACAAAGCCGTGAACGACGCCTCTCGCCGGCACGCAGAAGAAGCAGCGCTCGAAGGACTGGTGAGCCAGTACGCGAGCACGCTCTATCGCGTGGCCTATTCGGTTCTGCGCAACTCCGCTGACGCCGAAGACGCGGTGCAAGAGGCCTTCCTGCGCGTGCTGCGCCATCGCGATTCGCTTGGCGAGGTGCGCGACCAGCGAGTCTGGCTGGTCCGCATTGTCTGGAATGTCGTGCTTGACCGCAAGCGCCGTATGAAGACCCGTCCGGAGAACGGCGACCTGGAGGAACTGGCGCGTGTGCTGCCCGCCGGTGGATTGAGCGCGGAAGAGCGCGCCGCCGCTGCCCAGCACCATGCCCACGTGTTGGCCTGCGTCGAACAACTGCCTGAAAAGGAGCGCCAGGTTCTGCTGCTCAGCGCCTTCGAGGAGTTGAACAGCGTGGAGATCGCCACGGTGCTGGGCATTACGGAATCCAGCGTCCGCTCGCGCCTCTTTCGCGCGCGCAACCTGATCTCCGGCCTCTTGAACCACGCAAGGAGTCTGCGATGAATCCTACCGACCGAAATACCTTCGCCCGCGACCCGAATTCCCCCTCGTATGAAGAGACACTGCGTCTGCTCGCCCGCATCACTCCGCCGCCGGGGCTGGAAGAGCGGGTGCAAGATCGATTGCACGCGGCCGCCGCATCCGGCTCCGCACGAGTATTTTCCTGGCCCGCTATGCTGCGCTTCGGCTCTCACTCCATGACTCCGGCTTGGATGCGCGCGGCGGCTGCGGCGGCCATTGTGACCGTGATCGTTGGCGGCAGTTGGGGCGTTTATTCGCACTTGCAGATCAGCCCGACGGCGCGAGTCGTCATCAATCCTCCGCGCGTTCCCGCACAGGGCAGCTTCTCGAACGCCGGAGCCATGCGCACACCGCAGACCCTCAACGGTCCGCTGCTAGCCCCTCCGGCAGCAGTTGCGCCGCCAGCCGCCAAGCAGACGACGGGCGCGCAGCAGCGCAACAAGGCCGTCTCCCCGGCGATCCACTCCAGTTTGCTGCCCGCCCGGCCGGCAAAGGAGCCGCTGCTTAATCAATCCCATTGAGCCGATGCTGAGCCGCACCGCTGTCGCCTACTCTTCGTGCGGCTTCGCTTCCAGATTGTCGAGCGCGGCCAGCGCCTCTTCCGGCACATCCCACTGGCGCAGGATCTTGTAGATCACGCCCGTTGAAAAGCCCGCCGTCACCAGCCGCCGCATCACGCGCGCGGTCTCCTTTTCGTTCTCCGGCTTGCGCAGGTGCTTGCGCTCCATGTGCTCCCGCGCCAGCGCCTCTTCATTGGTTCCCGCGTAGCGCGCCTCCAGCGTCTCGGCGATCAGAGCGTCGTGGACGCCTTTCTGTTTCAGATCCTGCTTGACCCGCCGCTGGCCCAGCTTCTCATTCTGTTGGCGCAGACGCGCGTAGGTCTCGGCGAAGGACTGATCGTCCAGATAATGCATCTCCTTCAGCTTGGCAATGACGGCGGCGACGGTCGCTTCGCCCGGCTCGCCCGGCTCGACGCGCCGCTGCATCAGACGCCGCAGGTCGGCCTCCGAGCGCATCTGCCGGCCCAGCGAGCGGACGCCATACTCGTACAGCCCGGCTTCGTTGAGAAAGGCGCGCGGCTTCGCGGATTTGCGTTGAAAGGGCATTGGTGTCTGTCAGTTTCTTTCCGGAAAGCAACCGCTGGTCCTTCGACTCACACGCTCGCTCAGGATGACAACTGTGTTTGTTTATCTGCTGAAGTTTCCCATTCATTCCGCAAAATAAAGCGGAAAAGATGAGGCACGGAGTCCCTATTCCCTGTTGCCTGTTCCCTGTTTTGTCCACTGATCCACCCAGTCATTCACCGTCTTGTACCAGAGTTGCGAGTTCTGCGGCTTCAGCACCCAGTGGCCTTCATCGGGAAAATACAGCATCTTCGACGGCACCTTCAGCCGCTGCAACGTCGTAAACAGTTGGAAGCCCTCGGCGAGATCGAGCCGGTAGTCGAGCTGGTTGTGAATCACCAGCGTCGGCGTCTTGAAGTTCTTGGCGTAGAGCGCGGGAGAAAATTTGCGGTAAGGGTTCTCAGCATCGGCTTTGCCGTAATAATCCCAGGGCTTGCCTTTGAACTCCCACTCGTTGAACCATAATTCCTCCGTCGTTCCCCAGGCCGATTCAGGATTGAACATTCCGTCATGCGTAACGATGCACTTGAAGCGGTCGGTGTGGCCGAGAATCCAGTTGGCCATGAAGCCGCCATAACTTGCGCCCAGCGCGCACTCGCGCGTCTTGTCGATAAACGGATAGTGCTGCTCGGCGTAGTCGAGGCCCGTCATCAGATCGGTAAAGGGCTTGCCGCCCCAATCGCCGTTGACGCCATCGACAAAGGCCTGCCCATAGCCGGTCGAGCCGCGGGGATTGATCATCACCACTACGTAGCCGTTGGCGGCGAATAACTCGGCATTCCAACGATAGCTCCACATATCGCCCCATGCCCCCTGCGGCCCGCCGTGGATCAGCAACTTCGTTGGGTACTTTTTCTTCGGGTCAAAGTTAGGAGGAGGAATGATGAAGCCTTGCACTCTGGTTTTGTCAGAGGCGGTGAACCAGAAGGATTCCATCGCGGGCAGGTCGAGTTGGGCGAGGAGGGAATCGTTGAGATGCGTGATTTGAATTGGCTGAAAAGGTGGAATATGAAATGGCTTATCGTTTGCAGTTCCATTAGCCTTGATTATAGGAACAGAGTTTGCGCCATCCTGCATACTCACCGTGTCACCAGCCATGACTTCAGCAGGCAAGTCCACTCGCATCAACGTGCCAATGATTGCATTCCAGCCTTTTTGAGTACGGAAAGGTACATTGGATCCTTGCCAAACCCTGTAGTGAATATCGCTCCACTCACCTTGTACTGTGCCATACCTTCGCAATGAATCTCCGAGGATATTTGTTTGATAGATAGTGGATTGGCCTTTCTCGCCCGCCACAAACATCAAATGAATAGTTCCATCGGCCCATACTGGTTCCCAGATAAACTCATCCACCCAATTTTCAAACTTCGGCAGCAAATCCTTGGCCGTCTTGGCTGCCCGGTCGTAGAGCACCAGCCGGAACTTGTCGCTCTCATACCCGGCGCGTTCCTGGGAGCGCCACGCAATGTACTTGCCGTCGGGCGAGTACGCGGGATTGAAGTTGCCGCCGAGAGAAGTCGAAATCTTCGCCGGCTTGGCTGACGGATTGGTGAGGTCGAGCGTGAAGATGTCGGCGTGGGTGCTGATTGCCGGCTCCGGATCGAGGTTTTCGGTGAAGGCCAGTTCCTTTCCGTCGGGTGAAAAGGCGCAGCCGCAGCCCTGCTCCACCGATGGATAATCGGGCGGTGTCTGGTGCGGATCGTTGGGCATCAGGTCTCTTATTTCTCCATTCCCGACTGAAAGTAAAAAGAGGTGGAAGCTCTTGTCGCCGGTGTAGTGGTCCCAATGGCGATAGAGCAGATGGGTAAAGATCTGCGCCTTGACTTTGCTCATGGCGATCGCTGCGTCGCGGTCAGAGTTGCATTCGTCGCCGATGCCGTGATCGCCGGGCGCGATGGCCGGACAGTCGGGGTAGACTGCCGAAGTAAAGACAATGGAGTGCCCATCCGGCGACCAGAGCGCGTTATCGGCTCCAGTGTTGATGTTGGTCAGCTTCTTCGCATTGCTCGTTGCTCCCGTCGCCGGGTCGAACTCCGCAATCCACACCTGTTGCGAACCACTTCGACCAGAGAGAAAGAGCACGGAGTGCCCATCGGGCGCAAACTGAATCCCGCTATCGCTGGGTTGTGCAGCCGCGATCGGTGAAGGCTCTCCGCCGGCAATGGGCTGAATCCACAACTCCGCCGTCTTGGTATTCTGCTCCAGATTGACGGTCGTCACCGAGTACGCCAGCCACTTGCCGTCTGGCGAGACGGCTGTTGCCCCCAGCCGCTTCATCTTCATCAGGTCTTCAAAGGTCATCGGACGCTTGGGCTGTGGGCTTTGGGCGAAGGCGCAGGAAGCAAGGATGGAGGTGAGTGCGAGAGTGAAGAAAAAACTCGATTTGAGCATGGTAAATTCCTCTTGGAGCGGAGAAAACAGCGGCGTGCCCGCGAAGGAAAAGTTTACACCGGCGGCGCGCCATGAGCCAGATGGCTTAATCTGACGGCATGGGCAAGCGGGAATGGGACGCAAAAAGGATCGCAAATCTGCGCAAGCGGCTGCTGGGCTGGTACGAACGCAACCGGCGCGACCTGCCCTGGCGGCGCAGTCAGAATCCATACGCGATCTGGGTTTCGGAGATCATGTTGCAGCAGACCCGCGTGGCCGTGGTGGTGGAGCGCTATCAGGCCTTCATGGCCCGCTTTCCCACACTGCTCTCACTGGCGCTGGCCGCGGAAGAGGATGTGCTGGCCGAGTGGAGCGGCCTGGGCTACTATCGCCGCGCGCGGATGCTGCACAAGGCGGCGCAGTTTGTCGCCGACCATCACCAGGGCAATCTGCCGCAGCGGGCCGCTGAGTTGCGCCTGCTGCCTGGCATCGGCGCATACACGGCGGCGGCGATCGCCAGCATCGCTCACAGTGAAGCGGTGGCCGTGGTGGACGGCAACGTCGAGCGGGTTCTCTGCCGCATCGAAGGCTGGAATGCCGGCAGCCGCTCCGGCGGTGGCGCTCAGCTCCGGCGCCAGATTGAAGCGCTGGCCGCTGCGCTGGTGGACCGCCGCCGCCCCGGAGATTTCAATCAGGCGATGATGGAGCTGGGCGCAACCCTCTGCCTGCCGCGCAATCCGCAGTGCCAGTCCTGTCCTGTCGCGGCAGAATGCGCCACCCAGGGCGAGCATCAGACGGCGCCGCGCCCGCCGATGCAAAGCCGTGAAGTGGCTTTTGCGCTCGCGGTGCGCAGCGGCCGGCGGCCAGATCTGGCGCAGCGCGAGGTGCTGCTCGAACAGCGGCCTGCTACGCTCAGCGTAATGCCGGGGCTGTGGGAGCTGCCCGCGTTGAAGGAAAATGAGGTCCCGGAAAAGGCTCTGCGCATGATCCTTCGCCACGCCATCATGCAGGTAAACTACTACGTGCGCATCCGCACCGTCTGCGAAGATGAGATCGATGCGCTGACCCTCCGCGGCGGCAAACGGCAATGGATTCCTTTGCGCGAGGCAGGAGGAATGGCGCTCACCGGCCTTGCCCGCAAAGTGCTGACCCGCTCTCGACTCCTGCCGACCGCTCCCCCTGTCACCCAGCCGCGCAAAGGGGTTTGACCTCTCCACCAACCATCCGTATCATCGTAAGAGGGGTTGCGCGCTGGTGAGCCGTTCTCACCCCAGACGGGCTTTGCGGCCTGCGCAACGTGTGCCCCTTCCGGCGGGGTAGCTCAGATGGTTAGAGCGACGGATTCATAACCCGTAGGTCGGCAGTTCGATCCTGCCTCCCGCCACCAATCCTTCCTTCGCACTCCAGCAATCCGCATAGGGTAGCCTCCAGCCATATCGAGAGATATTGTGCCTCCCATCGATGGAAGCTACCGGGCCATTGCATCAGAATGCATCTTCTCCGTATCGCGATTTACGCGGTTCTTGTAGCTGGCGATGATGAACTCGCGGAAGAGGGGATGCGGCTCCAGCGGTTTGGATTTGAATTCGGGGTGGAACTGGCAGCCCAGGAAGAAGGGATGACCGGGAAGCTCGACGATCTCTACATAAGTGGCATCGGGAGTGGTGCCACTGAGGCGCAGACCGGCGCCGGTGAGCAGGGCTTCGTACTCGCGATTGAACTCGTAGCGATGACGGTGGCGCTCGCTGATCTCCGAGACCCCGCCGTAAGCCTTGGCGGCGAGCGTGTCTTCCTGCAGAATACAGGCCCATGCACCGAGTCTCATGGTCCCGCCCATCTCTTCCACGCCTAACAGTTCGCGCAATTTGTAAATGATGCGGTGTTGCGAGGAGGGATCGAATTCGCTGGAGTTCGCGTCTTTGAGGCCGCAGACATTGCGTGCAAATTCGATGCAGGCGGTCTGCATTCCCAGGCAGATGCCGAAGTAAGGCACATTCTTTTCGCGGGCGTAGCGAATGGCGTTCAGCATTCCTTCGATGCCGCGCTTGCCGAAGCCGCCGGGAACGAGAATGCCGTCGAAGCCCTCCAACTGCGGTTCATAACTTCTATCTTCAGGCGATTTGGATTCCAGGCCTTCGGCTTCGATCCAAGTTACTTTAAGTTTCAAATTCTGCGAGATGGCGCCGTGGGTCAGCGCTTCCTTGAGTGACTTATAACTGTCTTCGTACTCGACATATTTTCCTACGATGGCGATATGAACTTCATCTTTGGGGTTGTAACAGCGGTCCACGAGGGCCTTCCAATTTGAGAGGTCGGCCTCCGGCGCTTCCTTGTGGAGATATTTGAGGATCAGCGAATCGACGCCTTCCTGGGCAAAACCAAGGGGCACTTCATAAATGGATGGGACGGTGCGTGCTCCAATGACGGCGCGCTCTTCGACGTTGCAGAAGGCGGCGATCTTCTTCTTCATATCGAGGCCGATGGCGCGCTCGGAGCGGCACATGAGAATGTCGGCCTGAATGCCGATGGAGAGCAGCTCCTTGACGGAGTGCTGCGTGGGCTTGGTCTTGAGTTCCTGAGCGGCAGCGATCCACGGAACCAGTGTGAGATGAACGAAGAGAGTGTTTTCGCGGCCCAGCTCCTGGCGCATCTGGCGGATGGCTTCAAGGAATGGAAGGGATTCGATGTCGCCTACGGTGCCGCCAATTTCGACGATGGTCACATCCGCGCCATTCGAGGAGACCTTGCGCATCGCGTTCTTGATCTCGTTGGTGACGTGGGGAATAACCTGCACGGTTTTTCCGAGGTAGTCGCCGCGGCGCTCTTTGAGAATGATCTGCTCATAGATGCGGCCGGTGGTAAGGTTGTTGTCGCGCGAGAGGGGGGCGTGGGTGAAGCGCTCGTAGTGGCCGAGATCAAGGTCGGTCTCGGCTCCGTCGTCGGTGACAAAGACCTCGCCATGCTGGAAGGGGGACATGGTTCCGGGATCGACGTTGAGGTAGGGGTCGAATTTCATCATGTTGACGCGGAGGCCGCGGCTCTCAAGCAGGCAGCCGATTGAGGCCGCGGCGAGGCCTTTACCTAAACTGGACACAACTCCGCCCGTCACAAAGACATACTTTGCCGACATCGGTGCAACCTCTTTATTGGATAGTTGGGATTGGACGTACCAGGTGGGCACAATCAAGTATGGCAGAGTTGGGGGAGATGAATAAAGTGGAAAAACCGCCCATGCCTTTCCACGGGCGAATCGGCACCCCGTAACATACGTGGATTGATGGCGTTAGGCGCATGTGCAATTTTCAATCTATCGCCTCGGACT
>JBAVDS010000121.1:0-1697 GCA_049587335.1 Occallatibacter sp.
CCTGAGCTGCCTTGGTTTTGAAACTCATGATGATGTGTTCCGCCAGTGCATTCTTCCTGCGGATTTTGAGTACAGCGAAAAGCTGGGTGAAATGAGTCTTGGTGAATTTGGAATCGACGGTGAGCCGAAGCTGAGTGCGCGTCTCTGCGGGAGAAACGATTTTGCGCTTCGGTCGGGCAGTGGCTTTCTTCGCAGTGGGCATGTGGTTTCCTTGTTCGGATATATATTACAGTATATGTGTATGCTATTGGAAGACCTTACTCCAACCGATTGTGCGCAAAGAAGTTCGCTAAAAAGAAATGTCAGGGGAAATGGTGGATTCATTGCATGAAAGTAAGGGAATCCGAATGAACCGCAATAAAGTCTAACCGTGGGGAAGGCAGGGAGAAAAGGAGGCCGGCAAGGGATTTGCGGCGGCCGTAACAGGATACAGTAACGCGGGCATCAGGCACCGCTGGTCATTGCCCGTGGCGTAGGCGCACCCCGGCGGCGCTACCGCCGGTAGAATTCTGAATACAACAGCTTGTACGATAAGGCCGTCTTGAGCAACACTCAAATGCAGGGAAACGATGGGCATTTTCGTGAAATGACGATTTTGCTTGACGGAACATCCCAGAAGTGGGATAAATAATGACACGGAAACCTGTACCGGGTGAAAAGCCTCTCTACTGGATTGGATCGTCGCTCAAGGACATCTCTCGATTTCCACCCGAGGTTCAACGCACTACCGGTTTCGCTCTCAGCGCGGCTCAATACGGCGGGAAGCATCCGTCGGCGAAACCTTGGAAGGGCGAAGGGCCGGGAGTTCTGGAGGTCGTTAAAAACCATGACGGAGAGACCTACAGGGCGCTCTATACCGTTCGCTTTGCGAATGCCGTCTATGTCCTGCACGCGTTTCAGAAAAAATCGCCGCATGGAATTGCGACCCGGCAATCCGACGTTGCTTTGGTCAAAGAGCGTTTGAAGTTGGCACAACAGGATTACGAGGAACGATATGGCTAAAGGCATCACAGAACAGGTCATCCGCAGCAGCGGCAACGTTTTCGCCGATATGGGTCTGCCGGATGCAGCGGAACTCGACACCAAGGCCCGGCTGGGAGCCGCCTTGAATCTGATTGTCGAGCGGCAGCAGCTCACCCAGGCGGAGATTGCAACCGCGCTCGGCATCAACCAACCCAAGGTCTCTGCACTACTGAACTACAAGCTGGAAGGCTTTTCCGTCGAGCGCCTGATGCACTTTCTCGTGGCACTCGGCCAGGACGTGGAGATCGTCGTCAGGTCCAAGCCAAGCTCCCGTTCCGCCCGCATTGCCGTCAAAGCCGCCTGATTCTGCGAGCTTCATTTTGTTTGGCGGGCTCAAGGAAAGTCCGGCTCCGCGCAAGGATACTACGCAGGGCGGAGCTGATTCTCATTCCCATGCATCGCATGGCACAAAATCAAAGGGCAGTCAGGGAGGACAACCGCCAACCGTGGACAACCATGAGCAATAGTGGTGACAGCACATGTTTTTGAGGAAGGAAAGTTTCAGATGGACTGTGCTGCACCCTACGGCCTCGGCACCCTGCCCGCAAGCCATCTTCGCCAACCATTGCCTTACCGTATGATTTTTCGCTCCGTAAACTGGACCTTATAGGGTTACGCTTTGTACGGTCCACCAAACAACCGAGGCGTCGTGGTGCGTCAACACCGCCGACGCC
>JBAVDS010000122.1:0-19701 GCA_049587335.1 Occallatibacter sp.
ATTCGCTTGCCCTGTGCAGACCGCCGTACGTACTCGCTCATCGTCAGGCTCGCACTGTTGGCCTGTTCTCTGAGGATGGCTTTCTCCTCTTCCGTGATGCGGATTTCGATCCGTGAATTGGTGCCCTTTGTTCGTGTGGAATTTGTCATTGTCATCTCCGATTCTGTGGGGTCTCGGGGCGTAGCCCTGAGCAAGATGCGCAACCATTTTTCCGAGTAGCCGCAGGCGGATTGGAGAAATGGTGGTGGCTGGACGAAACCCCGCAGGGGTTTTGTCCGGACAGCGCCTACCTTGCCATTCACTGTTTAGCTTCCCGGCTCTTCGCTCTCAACTCCATTCTGTTCGCTTTTCTACCCAAGACTATAATGCTATAAACCTACGTAGACTGACCGTATAAATATAATATACTTGCGTATGGTAGCAAAGTGCGGCTATGAGGAGGAAAAGCGATGGGAACAGCCGGGCATCGTAAAGTGCAGGTGTTTTCTTCGGAGATTGTTGAGGAGGCTCGTTTGTTGTTGACTCAGAAAACGTCAGAACCCGTGCCGCAACCCGCTTCGTTCATGATGGGGGCGGTGATACGGACGCTGTTGCCTCTTCTCGTGGAGTTGCGAAGAAAAGGCTATTCATTGACCATGCTGACTCATCTGCTGGCGGAGAAGGGGATAAAGATCAGTCCAACTGCTCTTTCGGGGTACATGGCGAAATTGAGTGGGCCGATTGATGAAGCTCCGGTAAGGGCACGGAGAGAGAGGCCGCAAAGCTCTACAAGTGCCTCGCAGACACGTGGAACTTTTGCAATGAAGTCGGACGTTACGCTGTAAGAAGGATGCGATGTATGAAGCGAATACTCTTTGTGACGGGCGGTGCTGGTGGAGTAGGGCTTGAGACTCTGCAACACCAGGGCACTCTGCGGAAATCGAATGGTGGTTCCTGCGATGTGCTCAACTCATCGCTGATGAGGGCTGTAACGATGTTCCCGCCGACTGACAAACTGCACAACATCCTTCTTGCGAACAGGACTGATGTTATTCCAGTCGAGAACAGCATAATCGCGCAGGGCATTTCGGGGAAAAGTCAGACAGTGGGTTCAAGAAGAGCAAAGTTTCCACGGCTGGTTTGGAGGCAAATTCGGCAGCGACTCTGCTCTGTGGATTTGGTAAACCGTGCGAAATTCAAATTCAACTCAACCAATGAGGGAATCGTATGCCGAGAAAGATTTTGAGACTGCCGATTGTATTGGATCGCACTGGCCTTTCACGCAGCACGGTCTATCAGCGAGTCACCGAAGGGAAGTTCCCAAGGCCGGTGTCGCTTGGAGCCAGGGCTGTCGGCTGGATCGAAACCGAGGTGGAGGAGTGGATTGCCTGCCAGATAGAGGCCAGCCGGGAACTCTGCGGCCAGAGAGCTGGAGTGAATCGTTCGTCGGCGAGATGACGCCCGGCGCGGGATTTGAGATTGGCCCCCATCCGGGATTGGATTGCAGCGCGTCCCTGGTTCTCTGTCGGCCGAATTGACTGGATGCCTATGCCGCTGTTCCGCAAAACGGCAGCACCTTGCCGCCGCGCTGTGTCCGCTCCAGAAAATCCGCCCAGTCCTGCATCATCCTGGCGCGTGGCTCCAAATATAGAGCGTGATTGTAGGCGGCACTCACCTCGTTGCGCGGCGCGTGGGCGAGTTGTAGCTCTATATGCTCATGGTTGTACCCCTGCTCATGCAGGATGGTGGACGCCAGACCCCTGAAGCCGTGGCCGGTCATGCGGCCTTTGTAGCCCATGCGCTCCAGCGCCTTCAAGATCGTCATGTTTGACATGGGCTTTTTCCGGTCTTGCTCGCCGGGAAAAAGCAGTTCTTCGGAACCGGACAGATCACGCAAAAGCTCAAGAACCTCCATCGTCTGCCGGGAAAGCGCGACGATGTGCGGCGTCTTCATCTTCATCCGCTCCGCCGGAATCGTCCAGCGATTCGCCTCCAGGTCAAACTCATCCCATCGCGCGCAAATCAGTTCGCTTGTCCGAACGAAGGTCTGCGCCATCATTTTCATGGCCAGTCGGGTCAAATGCGTCCCTTGGTACAGTTCAATTGACCGCAGAAGACCGGGCAACTCCTTGGCGTCGATGCGGGCCATGTTCTTTTTGCGGGTCGGCTTCAGAATGTCCGAGGGACGAATTTCTGATGCCGGGTTCCGTTTGCTGTAGCCATGCGCAACGGCGTAGCGCAGCACCATGCCGACAATTTGGAGAATCCG
This sequence comes from Occallatibacter sp., assembly GCA_049587335.1. Lineage (GTDB taxonomy): Bacteria > Acidobacteriota > Terriglobia > Terriglobales > Acidobacteriaceae > Telmatobacter. Next base: position 2,249 of record JBAVDS010000122.1, read on the forward strand.
TTTTGCCATGTCGGAGGCTCCTCGGGTTTCAATTCCCTTGGCCAACTCGACTAACTCCGTCGGTTCGATCTCGGCAATGGGGCGCGATCCAAGAACGGAGTAGACGTTCGCCCGAAGCCGATTCCTGGTCGTCGCCGCGTGACGGGCGCTCTTGTTCCCCCGCCAGTGTTCCAACCAGTGCTCGGCAATCTTCTCGAAGGTGTATTCCGTGGCGACTATGACGGCGGTCTTTTCGGCCTTCCGCTCGGCCATCGGATCGATGCCTTTGGCCAGGTGCTTCCGGGCCGCGTCTCGGCGTTCGCGGGCGTCGGCCAGCGTGATTTCGGGATAGCGCCCCAGCGCCATCAGCTTTTCCGCACCTTCAAAGCGGTACTTCCAGCGCCAGAGCTTGCCGCCTGACGGAGTGACCATCAGGTGAAGGCCGCCGCCGTCTGACAGTTTGAAGGGCTTGTCTCCGGGCTTGGAGCGCCGGATTTCGGTATCAGTGAGCGCCATCGGGAATCCCTCCCAAATATCCGAAAGTAGAAATACCCCCACCTCCGGAAAATCTACCCCCATCTATACCCCCACGGGAGCATGGCTTCTACCATACACCTCTGGACGTAAAAACACAATAAACCTCTGATTTATCAGCGGTTTATTGTTCATTACTGGATGTCTTCGGATGTCTCTAAATCTAATCTTGGTAGGCACGACTGGATTCGAACCAGCGACCTCTTCCGTGTCAAGGAAGCGCTCTAACCAACTGAGCTACGCGCCTGCAAAACAACTCTAGCTAGTCTATCAGGATCGGAGCGGCGGGAAAAGGTATGCCGCCATACCCGTCATGCTGTACCATCGTGGACGAGCGAAAAGCCCTGCTGTTGAGGCTCTCTTCAGGCTTCTGGACTGCGCTCCCATCTGATTGAATCTGTTATGGCCGACATTGCAAGCGAACGACTCAACCGATATCGCACGGCTCCCAACCTGCTGACGTTGCTACGCATCTGTCTGGCGCCATTCCTGGTGGCCGCGATTTTGGAAAAGCGCTTTGCCCTGAGCTTTGGATTGTTTCTCGCAGCGGGGCTGACCGATGCGTTGGATGGATTGCTGGCGCGACTTCTCAAGCAACGCACCATGCTCGGTCAGTATCTCGATCCTGTGGCCGATAAGCTGCTGCTCAGCACCCTCTTCCTGGTACTCATGCACCAGGGCCTGATTCCAATGCGTGTAACAGTGCTGGTCTTCGGCAGGGATGTGGGAATCCTGGTGGTGGCTGCAATTCTCTTTGCGGCCACAGGCAGGCGAGAGTTCCGTCCCAGCCTCCTCGGCAAAGCCAATACAATGGCTCAGGTTTCGGCGGTGGCTGCCGTGCTGCTGCATCAGCTCACTGCTCTCCACTGGGTCGAGGTCGTTGCCGACTGGGCGCTCTGGGCGACAATGGCTCTGACAGTCGCCTCCGGGTTGCATTACGCATGGGCAGCGGCCAGACGCGTGGGCGCTCAGACCGCAAATGGGCATCCGGGAAAATGAGAATCGCCTGGCTGGCATTGAGCATATGCTTGCCAGCGCGTTTGCCGAGGCCATCTTCTCTGCGCAGGCCGCGAGAAGTGGAATCCTTCTGACGCCGGGTCGCTTCGCCCCAGCCACATGATTGCGCACTCATCGATAAGCCAGGCCCTCGTCATCCAGCGGGAATCTCATCCCACTCTCACTCATAGGCGCGAAGCTGCACTGCGCTTCAGGAGTCTTCCAGGCTGGGTTCTGGATCGGCGGTCTCTTCAATCTCCATGTCGCGGAATTCCTCGGAATCAAAGACATCGCCACACTCCAAGCACTCGACAAACTCGGAGTCTTCGTGCCGGGAGACGATACGTACCTTGGGGTGTTTGCAGACGGTTGCCATCGGTCCTTGTAGGAGTGAAATATGGTCCTCTTCCACCGCATTCTACCGACATTTCGCAAATTTTCAAACCGAATTCTGTTGAATCTTATCGTCCTTCCCGAAATAGTCACAATGGAATCTGAGCGATTCTTGAAGGATTTCAGTGAGGGCTTGTAATTCCGACAGAAACGGTCGTATACTGAATACGGACCGAAGAAGTCGGATATTGAAATGCTCAAACTGACCAAAAAAGCCGATTATGGCCTGATGGCCCTCAAGTACCTGGCCGAGCACCCGGAGACTGCCGCGCTCAGCGCCAAGGATGTTGCGGACGCCTACGGGATTCCCGCGCAGTTGCTGGCCAAAATCTTGCAGCAACTGACCAAGTCCGGGCTGCTCAAGTCGCACGCTGGCATGAATGGCGGCTACGCGCTGGCCAGGGATGCGCGCTCGATCTCCGCCTACGAGGTGATTCTGGCTATCGACGGACCATTTTTCATCACCTCCTGCACCAAGGGCAAGACCGGATGCGAACTGGGTTCGAGTTGCACCATCAAGGAGCCGCTGGCGCGGGTCAACGAGACGATCGCCGGCGTGCTGAAGAGTATCAGCATTCAGGATCTGGCGGAGCACGAACAGCCGGCGCGAGAGCGCGCTGCGAGAGAATTAGTTGCTTTGACATTGTAACTAGCGGGGTTGGCGGCGCTGCGAACTCCGCTAACAACGCTAACTCCGCTTACACCGCTAACCAAGGATGGAGACGAAGATGAGCACAACAGCCAGCCAAGTGGAAGTACCAGCAGGGGTCACGCTGCCGATCTATATGGATAACCACGCCACCACGCCGCTCGATCCTCGCGTGCTGGAGGCGATGATGCCCTACTTCACCAGCAAGTTCGGCAACGCGGCCAGCCGCAATCACTCTTTCGGCTGGGAGGCTGAGCAAGCTGTCGAGGCGGCGCGCGAGCAGATTGCGCGGCTGATCGGCGCAACGGCCAAAGAAATTATTTTCACCAGTGGCGCCACGGAATCAAACAACCTGGCCATCAAGGGTATCGCCGAGATGTACCGCGAGCGCGGCAACCACATCATCACGCAAGTGACCGAGCATAAGGCGATTCTGGATACCTGTAAGCGGCTGGAGAAGCACGGCTATCGCGTGACCTATCTTCCCGTCAAGGCCGACGGATTGATCGATCTCGACGATCTCAAGCGGGCGATGGATGAGAAGACCATCCTGGTTTCTATCATGGCGGCGAACAATGAGATCGGAGTGTTGCAGCCCATCGCAGAGATCGGCAAGCTCTGCCATGAAAAGGGCGTGCTCTTCCACACCGATGCGGTACAGGCGGTGGGCAAGGTTCCCATCGACATAATTGCCGACAATATCGATGTGCTCTCGCTGAGCGGGCATAAGATTTATGGCCCCAAGGGCGTGGGTGCACTCTATGTTCGCCGCCGCAATCCGCGTGTGCAGATCGCCGCTCAGATTGACGGCGGCGGCCACGAGCGGGGGATGCGCTCCGGCACTCTGAATGTCCCCGGCATCGTCGGCCTGGGCAAGGCCTGCGAGATTGCGCGGGAAGAGATGAGTACCGAGGCTGCGCGGGAAAGCGCATTACGCGACCGGCTGAAAGAGAAGCTCGAATCCGCACTGGACTACGTCCACGTCAACGGCTCGATGAAACATCGCCTTCCTGGCAACCTGAATATGAGCTTTGTTTATGTTGAGGGTGAGTCGCTGCTGATGGGCATCAACGACATTGCGGTTTCGAGCGGCTCGGCCTGCACTTCGGCGACCCTGGAGCCTTCTTACGTACTCAAGGCTTTGGGCCTCGGCGACGATGTAGCTCATAGCAGCATTCGATTTGGGCTGGGCCGCTTTAATACTCAGGCTGAAGTGGATTATGTGGCCGACAAGGTGATCGACGTGGTGAAGCATCTGCGCAAACTTTCACCGCTCTACGAGATGGTGCAGGAAGGCATCGACCTGACCAAGATTCAGTGGGCGGCGCACTAACCACCTGCGGTGGGGCAGACACTCGCTATTCGCTCGCAATGGTTTATGTGGTCTTTTATCAATCAGGCAAAGAATACCGCGGCTTCCCCCGCAGAAGGAGCAACACATGGCATACAGCGACAAGGTGATCGATCACTACAACAATCCGCGCAATGTGGGTCAACTGGACAAGGCATCGACGGAGGTCGGTACGGGTCTGGTGGGCGCGCCGGAGTGCGGCGACGTGATGCGCTTGCAGATTCGCGTCAACCCCGCGACGCAGGTCATTGAAGAGGCCAAGTTCAAAACCTTTGGCTGCGGCTCGGCGATTGCGAGTTCATCGCTGGCCACCGAGTGGATCAAAGGCCGGACCGTGGACGACGCGCTGGGCATCAAGAACACCGACATTGTGAAAGAACTCTCGCTGCCGCCGGTGAAGATTCACTGTTCGGTGCTGGCCGAGGATGCAATTCGCGCGGCCATCGGCGATTGGAAGAAAAAGAACGGCGCGGCGCAGCCGGTCGAGGCTGAGGCTGTTGCCGTGGCGCAATAAACCCCTGCGATGGGGCCAATTGTTTTCCGCATTCGATTAAGGAAAGGGCCATTATGTCGAATACCGTCTCTATCGAAACACCGTCGCCTGCGACACCGCAGGTGTCGCAGGTGGTGCAGGTGACCGACAAAGCCATCAAGCACATTCGTATGGCCATGGCCAAGGAAGGCATCTCGCCCACCGAGGGCGGGTTGCGGCTGGGCGTGATGGGGGGCGGCTGTTCGGGGCTTTCCTACTCCATCAAGTTCGACACGCAGCCACGCGAACGCGACCGCATCTTTGACTTCGACGGCGTGCGTGTCTTCGTCGATCCCAAATCGTTTTTGTATCTCCACGGCATGACGCTTGACTATGAAGAGACGCTGATGCGCCAGGGCTTCAACTTCATCAACCCCAACTCGACGCGTTCCTGCGGCTGCGGCTCGTCGTTTTCATCCTAGTTTTTTGCAGCATCTCCGCAGGATAGCGTTTGCATTGCCTGCAATTCTTGAAAGAGTATTGTTTGATTGGGTGAGAAGATGAGCAAGTCTGTTCGTGGGGTAAGATTCATTTTTGTAGTAATGGCTTTTCTTGTTGCTTCGTCGTTCGCGCAGGCGCAATGGGCGCCCATCGTCTCTGACAAGGACGCGGCTGCTCGCATCGCTTGGTGGCGTGATGCCAAGTTTGGCCTCTTCATGCACTGGGGCGTTTACTCGATACTCGGCCGCGGAGAGTGGGTTCAGTGGCAAGAGCAGATTCCGGTTGACGAGTATGCAAAACTGGCGGATCAGTTTCATCCGAATCACTTTGATCCTCAGGCCTGGGCTGAGATTGCCCACGAAGCTGGTATGAGATACACCGTGCTGACTGCGCGTCATCATGATGGATTTGCGCTCTTCGACGATCCAGACTCGAGCTTCACGGCAGTTAAATCCGCTGCGCATCACGACTTTGTCGCCGATTATGTTGTGGCGATGCGCAAGGCTGGGCTTCATGTCGGGCTGTATTACTCGCCGCTCGACTGGCGCTATCCGGGCTTCTTCTTTCCCGGCATCTACCGGCCCAATGCCGAGGAGTTGCGCGCGCAGTATCATCGCCAACTGAACCAATTGGCATCGCACTACGGCAAGATCGACATCCTCTGGTTCGACGGCGGCGGTGGTGACTGGCTGGGCTTCGGCGGGGTCCACTTCAGCGGCGGTGGATGGGCCGCGCGGCCCAAGGATCAACGCTATTCCGGCTCCTTCAGTTGGCAGGACGATGAAGCCGTCAACAATCTGCGGAAGTTGCAGCCTTCGGTCATCATCAACGACCGGACTGATGCAGCGGCAGATTACCGCTCGCGTGAAGGCGACAAGGCACTGGGCGATTTCGAAAACCGCTATCCGTGGGAGCTTTGCACAACGCTGACAGAGGGGGCATGGGGATATGTGCCGAACGCAAAGATCAAGCCGCTGAATTACGTCATTCGCCTTCTGGTCTCCGCGGTTGGGCGCGATGGGAATTTCATTCTCAACGTTGGTCCCCAGCCCGACGGACAAATTGATCCGGCACAGGCAACGCGGCTGCGCGAGATCGGAGCATGGTTGCATGAGAACGGTGCGAGCATATACGCCACCCGAGGCGGCCCTTACCTGCCCGGCGATTTCGGCGTGTCAACCTATCGCGGCAAGACAGTTTTTTTGCATATTTTGAATGTCAAAGGCGAAACGATCATGCTGCCCGCGCTTCCGGCCAAGATCCTGAGTTGCTCTTATCTTGACGGCGCGCAGGCATCCTGCAAACAGAGCGATAACAGTGTGGAGGTCGCTCTGGGTGCGAACGCAAACGCAGTCGATACGATCATCGCTGTGACGCTCGACTCACCGGCAGCGGAGATCAAACCGATCGCTACTCCCGTAACACCGAAAGCAGTTGCAGAAAGATAGATGGGTTCCGGGAATCGCTCCGGTTTCCTCAATGACGAGTGAAAGCGCCATTCACGGATCGCAATCGTTTTTGAAAGATGGTACGAGTTCAACTATGTTCAAGGTTCTCGATTCCGCGGTTCCGATTGCCTGTTGGTCGTGTTCCATCGGCCACAACGATTCCACTTTGTTTTGTCCGCATTGCAGCAAGATTCAGCCTCCTCCGGGCGGCGATTATTTTTCCGTCTTCGGATTGGAGCCTAAGCTCAATCTCGATCTGCCCGCGCTGGAGCATGAATTTCATCGTCTCAGCCGCAAGCTGCATCCTGACCGCTTTGCCCGCGCCGAGGAGAACGAAAAACAGTGGAGCCTGGCCGACACGGCGCTGCTCAACGACGCCTATCGCACGCTCAGAGATCCCATCCTCCGCACCGAGTATCTGCTCAAGCTGCAAGGCGCGGAGCTGAGTGCCGATAGCAAAAGCAGAAGCGAAAAAGATGCACGCGTTCCTGCCGATCTGCTCGAAGAAGTCTTCGATCTGAATATGCAGCTCGAAGAAATGCGCGCGATGCGCAAGATGGGTGAATCGGATGAGTCGCTCGAAAAGACTCTTGCCGAAGCCAAGCAGCAATTCAGCGGTATGTTGAGCGCGGTGGATGACGAGCTGCGCGAGGCCTGGCGCGCATGGGATCAAGGAGACGCCGCCGCGCAGTTGGAGTCGCAAAAGAGAATGGTGGCCCTGCTCGATCGCCGGCGCTATTTGAGCAATCTGGTCCGCGACGTGACCGAAACTCTGGGAGCATAGATAGAAAACATGGCGGAATTGAACTCAAACGGCCGCGTAGTCGGAATCGATCTCGGAACCACCAACTCCCTGGTCGCAACCATGGAAGGCGATATGCCGCAGGTGATTCCCGGTGTGGATGGCTCGAATCTTGTGCCTTCGGTGGTGGCGCTCGACCTCATACCAGGCGGTGGTGGACGGCCCACGGTGACCGTCGGCAATAGCGCGCGCAAGGCGCTCATCCAGACGCCGGAGCGGGTCATCTACTCCGTTAAGCGTCTCATGGGTCGCGGCCTCGAAGAGATTCAAGACGAGTTGAAGCTCTTTCCCTTTCATCTGGCCCAGGATGTGGAGGCCGGTGAAATCCCGCGCATTCAACTGGGCGAACTGCGCTTTACGCCGCCGGAGATCTCCGCCTACATTCTGCGCCAGCTCAAGCGCAATGCCGAGCGCTTCTTCGGCGCTCCGGTCACGCAGGCAGTGATCACCGTTCCCGCTTACTTCAATGATGCGCAGCGCCAGGCCACGAAAGATGCGGGCCGCATGGCTGGCCTCGATGTGTTGCGCCTGGTCAACGAACCTACCGCTGCCGCTCTGGCTTATGGCCTTAACCGCGCCAAGGAAGGTACGATTGCCGTCTACGATCTTGGCGGTGGAACCTTCGATATTTCCATCCTCAAACTGCGCGACGGCATCTTCGAGGTGCAATCCACCAACGGCGACACGCACTTGGGCGGCGACGACATCGACAATCTGCTGCTCGCCATTGCGCTCAATGAGATTCACGCCGAGCACGGCGTGGATTTGCGTCTGCATCCGGGCGCGGTGCAGGCCGTGCGCAAGGCCGCTATCGAAGCAAAGATTCTGCTCTCCAGCGAGCCGGCGGCGCACTTCGACATCGAGCTGCCTAATGGCGACCGCTATCAGCGCGAGATTCCCCGCGATGTCTTCGAACTATTGATCGAGCCAGTTCTCAAGCGTACGGCAGGCCCGTGCAAGCAGGCCCTCGCCGACGCCGGCATCACTCCCGAGCAGATTGACGAAGTTGTACTGGTCGGCGGTTCCACACGCATTCCCGCCGTGCGCCAACTCGTCGATCGTCTCTTTCATCTCAGTCAGCGAGGCAAGCGTCCGCACACGGAATTGAATCCCGACGAAGTCGTCGCGCTGGGCGCGGCGGTGCAGGCCGACATTCTGGCCGGCGCTTCCAAATCTACTGAAGAGATGCTGCTGCTCGATGTGACGCCGCTCTCGCTGGGCATCGAGGCTCTCGGCGGAACCGTGGCGCGCATCATTCAGCGCAACTCGACGATTCCCGCCTCGGCCACCGAGCACTTTACGACCGGTGTTGACGGCCAGACCAATGTAGCCATTCACGTCTTGCAAGGCGAACGCGAACTGGCCGCCGATTGCCGGTCATTGGCACGGTTCGACTTGAAAGGCATTCCGCCGATGAGCGCCGGCCTGCCGCGCATCGAAGTTAAATTTCTCATCGACGCTGACGGCATTCTGCACGTCTCCGCGCGCGAGCAGCGCAGCGGACAAGCCGCGCAGATCGAGGTGAAGCCGACCTATGGCCTCACAGACGAACAGGTCGAAAGTATGATTCTCGACTCCTTCGACAACGCCGAAGCAGACTTTGCCAAGCGCCTGCTGATCGAGGCCCGTAACGAGGCGGAGACGATCCTTGCCGCCGTCGAGCGAGCGCCGCAGAACCCGGCCTGGGCCGCTTTGCGGGGAGAAGAGCAGGCGGCGATCTTTGCAGCGCGTGACCGGCTCGCCGAGATCAAGCAGGGTGAAGACGCTGGGCAAATCCGAAATGCAACGCTCGCCCTCGATCAGTCCACACGCCGATTTGCGGAACTGATGATGGATGCCGCAGTATCGAGCGCGCTGCGCGGCAAGACCATGAATGATGCAGGCGAAGAGATGACCGAGGCTGTCACCGCTCCACACGCCATGGCCCCGGCAGAGTTCAAGTGAAAGAGGCTGATTCAATGAGCGAAGCATCTGGGAAGCCAATCCCCCCCGAAAAACTCGTCCGCGTCACATTTCTTCCCGAAGGCCGCACGGTGGAGTTCGAATTCGGCACGCTGCCCTACGAGCATCATGGCAAGCCAATGTCGTTTCTCGATGTGGCAGAGAACAACAATATCTTTCTTGACCATGCCTGCGGAGGCGTCTGTGCCTGCTCCACCTGCCATGTGCTCATCAAATCCGGAGCTAGCGGGCTGACCGAAGCCGAGGATGACGAACTCGACCGCTTGGATATGGCCGCTGATCAGCAGTTGAACTCGCGCCTCGGCTGTCAGGCCGTCATCACGCGCCCTGGCGAGTATGTCGTTGAGATTCCCAGTTGGAACCGCAACTATGTCACCGAGGGCAAACCGCTGGCCTTGGCGGAAGAGAAGTAAAGGAGATCCGATGCCGCGCGAGATTCACTGGACTGATGCCGAGGAGATTGGCATTCAACTGCAAGAGAAGTTTCCCGGCCTTGACCCGCTCACGGTGCGCTTCACCGATCTGCATCGCTATGTGATCGAGTTGGAGGGTTTCGCCGACGATCCAGCGAAGTCCAACGAGTCGCGCCTGGAAGCAATCCAGATGGCATGGCATGAAGAGTTCGAGGACGCGCAGGGGTAAGAATCGGCTCTCTCGTTTCCAAGAACCATCTCTCAATCCCGCTCGTAATTCTCCCGCTCGTTCCAGCCAAACGCGCCTTCAAAATGAACGAATTCCTTCGCTTGGCCGGGCACAAGATAGACGCTGACAACGTCGAATCGCACCGGCGGCGCCGCTTCCTGCGGCAACTGGCGAATGTAATGACGCGCCAACCGGCGAAGGATATTGCGCTTGTGCGCGTCGACCGCGATCTCGGCCGGTGAGGCATCGTGAGCGGTGCGTGTCTTCACCTCGATAAAGCACAGCATTGGCCCTTGCCATGCAATCAGGTCGATGTCGCCGGGTTGGTCTCCCGGCGACCAGCGCCGCGCCACCACGATATAACCCTTGCGCCGGAGGTAAAAGAAGGTTCCATCCTCGCCGTCGATGCCCGTGGCCAGGTGGGCTGGCACTTCCGCGCTCTCACCCCGCCGGCGCGCAATGCGCGTCAGGCTGGCCAGCGCCTTCTCCTCGCAGCCAATCCACCACTGCCCCAATCGTCCCATGGCATTCCATTCTCATCCAGATACGCGAAAGAGGCAACTCTGCTTGTACTTAGGGCCGCCGCGAAGGTTTCGTTGGCTGCGGCGCCTTGCTTCCACCTTTTGCCAAAGTGGAACTGGTGAGTTCGACTACGGGACATTTCAGCGGCTTGCAGACGATTGAATGTATATTGCTCAACTGTACTGTCATAAAATCGGCGAGACTAAATGGTTGCAGGAGGAGATTCCGGTCATGTCGCATGGCTTGTTGGGAAGCCTGTTTTCGCAACGCGGCGCACAGGAGCCGCTCGTTTCAATCAGCGCACATACGCCTGCCGAAGTCGTGCGGGATGCGGGTGCTGACCGCTGTTTTGAGGAGGCATTGGACGCGCTGCCTTGTAATGTAATGTTCTGTGATCGGGAGTTGATCCTGCGTTACCTGAATCGCGCCTCGCGCAAGACGCTGCTCACATTGCAGCAGCACCTGCCAGTGCCGGTCGATCAGATCGTGGGTAATTCGATCCACATCTTTCACAAAAGCCAGGCGAATATCGACCGGATTCTTGGCGCAAAACATCCTCGCGGCTTGCATGAGCTTCCGCACAAGGCGACGATCGATCTGGGACCGGTCAAGCTGGACTTGGAAGTTGAGGCGATGCTGAACAAGCGTGGCGAGTATATTGGCGCTTGTGTGGTCTGGGGCGTCAGCACGCAGGGAAAGCTGGAAGCTCTGCGCGCGGCGCAGGAAGTGCAACGCGGCGACATTGAGCATCTCAACGGCAACTTGCAGATGGTAGCCACGGCAACTCACGAGATCGAGGCCAGCATCGCGGAGATCGCCCGCAATGCCGTGGATGTTTCTCGTGCGGCGGAGAAGTCGCGCACAGCCAGCGCAGAGAGCAAGACGGCGATTGAGAGTCTGCGAAAATCGAGCAGCGGCGTGGCCAAAGTGGCGGAGTTGATCGCTTCGATCGCCACGCAAACCAGCGTCTTGGCGTTGAACGCAAATATCGAGGCGGCTCGCGCCGGAGTGCACGGCAAAGGCTTTGCCGTTGTGGCCAGCGAGGTGCGCAAACTGGCCGAACAGACGGCCTCGGCCACAGCGGAAATTCAGGCCAAAGTCAACCTGATCGGAGTAGATTTAGGCACAGCGATGAAAGCGATCGCGCAGATTACCACGCAGACCGAAGATCTCTCTGGGCTTTCGCAGCAGATGGCCTCTTCCGCCGAAGAGCAGCACCTGGCCACGCAGGAGATGGCGCACAATCTGGAACGAGCGGCACATCGAACCTCGGAGATTGCAAATATGCGCATCGAAGACAAAGTGTTGTAACACAAAGCGACGCTGGGGACGGGGCCTTGCAGCGATGTGGAAGGGGCTGGAAGAGAGGGATGAAAACCATCTCGTCCAGCCCCATTTTTCTGCTAGCCTTTGCAGACTCATGCCCACGTAGTCTAGCTCTCAGCCTGTGCAAGCGCATCCTCAAGAAGATCGCGGCAAACTTTTCCGACGGCAGGATCGTCTTGACGGACCGCTCCTCGATGAGGCGCGTGCATCCTAGTCTGAAGGACTCACCAGGCTGTGCTCATACGAAGCAGTCGCGATAGGCGTAGGGAATCGGTAACAATTAATTCCTTGACAAAGATTGCCTCTATCCTTGTAGGATTCCTGCGGTTTTCAATCCATTCCGCAATCGCGGTTTACGCGCCCAAGTGCTTTTTCCGTCCTGAGCGCGTCCAGATCGTGAGCACCCCAAGGGAGAAGAATCTCATGCAAGACACTCTTGTGGAATCCGGGAAGAGGATTCCCGTAGGAATCAGTGGTTGGCTGTTGATGCCTGCCTTCGCATTGTGCGCGCAACCCATCGGATTTGTCTATAAGTCCATGCAACTGCTGAGAGAGATCGGCGAAGTGACGATTATCTGGCCGGCAATGCGCTTCGATCTGCTGGCGATGTTCATGATTGCGGTGGTTTCCTGGGGCTTCTTTCGCAGACGCCGGTTTACCACCGGCCTCTTCGTGGCCTACATCGTCCTGACATGGATCTCCTGGGCGATCAACAGCGGCGCTTCTGCGCAATACCTCGACGACGGCATCATTGGTCTGATCTTTCATCTCGCTGTATTGCTTCCATATATGGTCTTCTCCAAGCGCGCCGCAGCCACCTTCGTCCTTGCGCCGGAGAATCCCCTGGATAATTTTTTGGACGTTCTTGCCAAGCCGGCTGTCGCGCTGGCCGGCATTTTGCGGCGCCACCGCTGGTTCATCATCCTCTACATCATCGCGTTTTTTGCTGCAATGATGGTTTTGAACGCCGCGGTTCACTCTCTGTACAACTACGGCAACCTCAATCAAACCTGGAAACTCATCACCGGTTGAGAATCCTTGCACGGCCTCAGAACCAAGTCGATTGCTGTAGAACAGTAGCATGATCTATAGAAGGGTGTGGACTTGAGCGCGCACCCTTTATCTTTTCCAATTGTTAGCTGCCTCTTCCACATAAAACGCGACCGCTGCGGTTCTGCTTTACCATGGAATTACGTCATGGCGATTTCTCCTCAGCCTTCGGGCAAAACCGCAGCTTCCACATCTTTCATTGTTCTTTCCTTTGCCTGCGTCTACTTCTTTTGGGGATCCACCTATACAGCCATCCGCATCGGAATGGCCCATATGCCGGCGCTGCTTTTGGCCGGAACGCGCTATGCGATCTCCGGCGCCGTTCTGCTGGCCTGGTGCCGCTGGCGCGGGCTGCGACTGCTCTGGCCCCTCCGCACCATGCTGATGCTGGGCCTGATCGGTTTCTTCCTGTTGAGTGTCAGCAATGTCACTCTCTGCTATGCAGAGAAGACCGTTCCCAGTGGCTTGGCCTCGCTGGTTCTCGCCATCATTCCGCTCTTCGTGGCGCTGGCGGAGATGATGCTGCCGGGTGGTGAACCGCTGCCTGCGCGAGGCTGGCTGGGCATAGCGCTCGGTTTCTTCGGCTTGGCTGCGCTCGTGTGGCCTTCCATGCAGATCGCGCGAAGTGGCGACCGCACTCGTCTCATGGCCTTTGGCGTACTGCTGATTGGAGCGATGGCATGGGCCATCGGCAGTCTGCTCGCGCGCCACGCGCGGCTGCCGGTCAACTCTTTCGTCGCTGCCGGTTGGCAGATGCTGATTGCCGGCCTCTTCAACACGCTTCTGGGCACTGTGCTCGGCCAGTGGCCTCAGTTTCACGTGAACGCGGCCTCCATCGGCTCTCTCGTCTACCTCATCATCGGCGGTTCGCTGGTGGGCTACTCGGCTTTCATTTATCTGCTGGAGCACGTCCCTGTCGCCAAGGTCTCTTCCTATGTTTATGTGAACACCATCGTCGCGGTGCTCTTGGGCATCCTCCTGCTCCACGAACGCCTCGACTCCGCCGAATATGCAGGAATGGCGTGCATTGTCGTTGCCGTCTTCCTGCTCACCACCGCCAAGATCAAGGCCAAAGACAGCACGCACTCCGCCATTGTATTGGAACCGATCGCGCCGGAATAATCCCTCTGCCGCACGGAACCTTCACCCAAATGTTACGATTTCAGGAATGCTGGAATTTCGACGAAAAGGAGAAGCTCAAAATGGTCAAACTTCTGGTTCAATGGCTCTTGAGCGCGGTGGCCCTGCTGGTTGTCTCCAATATCGTGCGTGGTTTCAAGGTTGACGGCCTGGGGCCGGCGCTGATCGCAGCGTTGGTGATCGGCCTGTTGAACGCCACGGTCGGCTACTTTCTCAAGATCATTACCTTCCCCATCAGCATTGTCACCTTCGGAATCTTTCTGCTGGTCATCAACGGTTTGATGATTATGATCGCCTCCAGCTTTGTGCGTGGCTTTTACGTCCGCGGATTTGCACCGGCCTTCTGGGGCGCAACCATTCTCGCCCTCCTCGGAATGCTTATCCAAGCCGTCACCAAGCGCGCTTAACCCCTTATCCCGCCGTTCCCGCCGCCACTGGCGAAATCGCCCGCAGATGCTGAACGGCCTCTGGCACAACCTTCAGCACATAGTCAACGTCCTCATCCGTCGCCGTCTTCAGCAAACTGAAGCGCAGGCTGGCCCGTGCGCGCCTCTTGTTCAAGCCCATCGCCATCAGCACGTGGCTCGGTTCGGTCGCGCCGGAGTGGCAGGCCGAACCTCCAGAAACCGCCACGCCCTTCAGGTCCAGCGCAATCACCAGGGCTTCACCCTCCAGATTGTCGAACCAGATATTGGTCGTATTCGCCACGCGGGGAAGATCCTTGCCGCCGCCATTCACGCCCGTCCCGGCAATCTCCAATATCCCCGACTCCAGCCGGTCGCGCAGCTTCCCCATCCGCTCCATCACGCCCTCTTCCAGTCCGTGCATCGCCAACTCCGCCGCCTTGCCCAGTCCAACAATTCCCGGCACATTTTCCGTGCCCGCCCGCTGCCGCCGCTCATGGCTTCCGCCCACCAGCAGCGCTTCCATCGCCGTTCCGCGCCTCACAAAATTTGCTCCCACGCCCTTCGGCCCGTGCATCTTATGCGCGCTAATCGAGAGGAGATGACAGCCGAAGCACCGCACATCGAGCGGCACCTTGCCCGCCCCCTGCACAGCGTCAATATGAAAGAAGGCGCCAGCCGCGCGCGCAATCTTGCCGATCTCTTCCACTGGCTGAATAACGCCGGTCTCGTTATTCGCCAGCATCACGCTCACCAGCCGCGTCTCCGGCCTCAACACCCGCTCGATCTCCGCCGGATCGATCAGCCCGCTCGCATCAGGGACAACGAAAGTCGTCTCCACGCCGATGCGCGCCACGCGCTCCGCTGCCGCCAAAATCGCCGAATGCTCAATGGTGGTCGTAACAAAGTGGTCTCCCGGCCGCAACAGCCCGAAGATTGCCGTGTTATCGCCCTCTGTGCCGCCGGAGTTGAAGACCACCTCGGCATCGTGGCAGTTGAAAAACTCCGCCAGCGTCGCCCGTGCGCGATCCACCGCGGAATGCGCCTGCTGCCCATCCAGGTGAATCGAGCTGGCATTTCCGAAGCGCTCCATCCAGTACGGACGCATCGCCTCCATCACCTCCGGCAGAAGAGGTGTGGTGGCATTCGCATCCATATAGATTCGCTTCATCGGCTGCTCTCCTGATTCGATTGTACGAGAGTAGCGATGTTACGCACTCTCCCATGGCTATTGCGGAAGTTCTTCATCCCTCGCATTTTCTCCTCACTTAACCCATTGAATCCAAGTGATCTATCGCCATCAAAATCAATCGCGCCCTCTTTCTGCCTGTTTTTCCTATTTCCATCCCGCCCCAACTCTGCCATACTTGTGAGTGTCCACCTCGTACGGCCAATCCCAACAATCCAAAAGTGAGGTTGCATCCATGTCGGCAAAGTATGTCTTTGTGACGGGCGGAGTTGTGTCCAGTTTAGGTAAAGGTCTGGCGGCGGCCTCCATCGGCTGTTTGCTGGAAAGCCGCGGCCTGCGCGTCAATATGATGAAGTTCGACCCGTACCTGAACGTCGATCCGGGGACGATGTCGCCCTTCCAGCACGGCGAGGTCTTTGTCACCGACGACGGCGCGGAGACCGACCTGGACCTGGGCCATTACGAGCGCTTCACCCACGCGCCGCTCTCACGCTACAACAACCTGACCACCGGGCGCATCTACGAGCAGATCATCCTCAAGGAGCGGCGCGGCGACTACCTGGGCAAGACCGTCCAGGTCATCCCCCATGTGACCAACGAGATCAAGGCCGCCATGCGCAAGGTGGCGGCGAATGGCGCGGACGTGACGCTGGTCGAGATCGGCGGCACAGTGGGCGACTTCGAGTCGCTGCCGTTTCTGGAGGCGATCCGCCAGATGCGCCAGGAGCTGGGCCGCGAGAACACCGTCTTTGTGCACCTGACGCTGGTGCCGTGGATTGCCGCCGCGCAGGAGTTGAAGACCAAGCCGACCCAGCACTCGGTCAAGGAGCTGCTCTCCATCGGCATTCAGGCCGATGTGCTGATGTGCCGCTCCGAGCGGCCGCTGGGCGAGGAGATGAAGAAGAAGATCGCCCAGTTCTGCAACGTCGAGGAAAAGGCCGTGATCGGCGCGCTGACCGTGCCGTCGATTTACGAGGTGCCGCTGGGCTTTGCCAAAGAGGGCGTGGACGCGCTGATCCTGAAGTACCTACACATTGACGCGCCCGAGGCGAACTTGACCGAGTGGAAGGCGCTGATTGATCGCGTCCATAACCCCAAGGACACGGTGCATATCGGCATCGTCGGCAAGTATGTGGAGTATGAGGATAGTTATAAGTCGCTGAAAGAAGCGCTGACGCATGGCGCCGTCTCGCAAAACCTCAAGCTGAAGGTAACTTGGGTAGAGGCGGAGGAGTTGGAATCGAAGACTCCGGAGGATAGGAGTTATGAGGAGAAGTTAGCGGGATTTGACGGCATTCTGGTTCCGGGAGGCTTTGGCAAGCGCGGCATCGAGGGAATGTTGAATGCGATCCGCTATGCGCGAGAGAAAAAGGTTCCTTATTTTGGAATCTGTTTGGGAATGCAGACGGCGTGCATTGAATTTGCGCGCAATGTTTGCGGATTGAAGGATGCTAACTCGACCGAATTTAATCCTGCCCCACCGCACCGCATTATTTTCAAGCTGCGCGAATTGCTGGGCGTGGAAGAGATGGGCGGAACCATGCGCCTGGGCGCGTGGACCTGCATTTTGAAGGATGGTTCGCTGGCCTCGAAGGCCTATGGCGCAACCGAGATCAGCGAGCGCCATCGCCATCGCTATGAGTTCAACCGCGAATATGAAGCGGCGCTGACCGGAGCGGGATTGAAGCTGACCGGCACAACGCCAGATGCGACGTATGTGGAGATAGTCGAGTTACCAGACCATCCATACTTTCTAGGCTGCCAGTTCCATCCAGAGTTCAAGTCCAAGCCGCTGGAGCCGCATCCGCTCTTCCGCGATTTCGTGATTGCGAGTTACAAGAACCGGGAACAGCGGAAGAGTTAATCTTATAACGCTGAAAGTGTCGCGGGCGTAGTTTTTGTGTTTGGCCTCTCCCAGATCCCAAAAGCGGGATCTGGGGCACCCAACAAGAGGTCAAACTGATAAACACGTGATACACCGTTCTATTTAGAGGAAAATATGACAAGTCCAACTGATACACCACTCGTCCCGACAATTGGCGATCTCAATTCTCCGATCTGGTTACTCGGCGATTCGCCTTCCACTACCAAGC
>JBAVDS010000123.1:0-27149 GCA_049587335.1 Occallatibacter sp.
GCTCGGATCACCTGTCGACGCCTCTCCAACTGCTCGGCAGGACTCAACTTTCGTGCATCTTCTCGTTCCATACGGATTAGATGCGACAGGTGCCGATTAGTGTCACTATTTACGGGCCGACTCTATAGTGTGGTGAGTCAAAAGTACATTGAGAACATCCACAGATCCTTCGACTCACCACCCCCAACCTCCACCCCACGAACGAAGACCTGTTCGTGGGGACCCCGGAAACGCTGAAGAGAACGCCTGGGGCCCCGTTCGCTCAGGATGACAGATGATTTTGTGTTGCGTATTTCTAACTCAGAACGCTAGCTGGTTTCTGTTCCCTGATCCCTGTTCCCTATTTCCTGCTTTTACGGCTCCAGCAGTAGCTTCCCCGTCGTCCTGCGCGCTTCCATATCCGATTGCGCCTGTGCGGCCTCGGCCAGCGGATAGACGTGCTCCATCCGCAGTTTGACTTCGCCCTTGGCAACCCACCCCAGCACATCGCCCGCCCGCTTCTCCAGCTCCTCGCGCGTCGCCACGTAATGCCAGAGCGTGGGGCGTGTGATGAAGAGCGATCCCTTGCTGCTGAGCTGAATCAAGTCAAAGGGCGGCACCGGCCCGCTCGACCCGCCGAAGAGAGCCAGCAATCCGCGCGGACGCAAGCAGTTCAAACTGCCCTCAAATGTTGTCTTGCCCACCGAGTCATAGACCACGTCCACGCCTTTGCCATCGGTCAGCCGCTTGACCTCCGTCACAAAATCCTGCTCGGTATAGAGGATGACAGCGGAGGCGCCGGCCTCGCGCGCGAGATCGGCCTTCTCAGCCGTCGAGACCGTCGCGATCACACGCGCTCCCAGCCGCTTTGCCATCTGCGTCAACAACAGGCCCACGCCGCCGGCTCCCGCGTGAACCAACGCGGTGTCGCCGGCCTTCAGCGGAAATGTCGAGTAGCAAAGGTAGTGCGCCGTCATGCCTTGCAGCATCGCGGCTGCCGCTTGCTCCGGTGACAGCTTCTCGGAAAACTTCACCAGTTGCGCCGCCGGAACCAGCGCATACTCGGCATAGCTGCCCAGCACGCCCACTGAGGCGACCAGATCGCCCAGCTCAAAACCTGTCACGCCCGGACCCAGCTTCTCCACCGTGCCTGCGGCCTCGCTGCCAGGGGTGAACGGCAGTGCGGCCTTGTAGGTGCCCTTGCGAAAGTAGATTTCGATGAAGTTGACTCCGGCAGCTTCCACGCGGATCAACACCTGCCCAGGCCCCGGCTGCGGGATGGGCAAATCGGCCAGTTTGAGAACCTCCGGCCCGCCTGTTTCGTGAATCTGTATCGCTTTCATCAGAGCTTCAGCATGAACCCTCAGCCTCGGATTCGCAAGAGGCTGAATTTCCACATGAGCGCATTCTCCGAACAGAAAGATCAAGCCCCGCCCAGGCAACTCCCAAGCGGGGCTTCTTTAATTCTGATCCCTGTCGTTACCCTTCCGGCAACATACTCGGCTCATGCGGTGCGTGCAGGCGAATCATGCGGTCGATGGTGTACGGCGCGGGATGCTCGCTGGTGAAGTAGTGACGCACCTGCAACTCGCCCAGCAGGCCGACGGCCAGCAACTGAATGCCCGCCAGGATCATTACGCCGGCAATAACAAACAGAGGCCCATGCTGGTCCATCACATTTTGATGCGGGTGAAGAATCTTCATGCCCAGCAGCAGCGCCGAGATAAAACCGCCGCCAAAGATGCTCAGTGCGCCGAATGCGCCGAAGAAGTGCAGCGGCCTGCTCATGTATTTCAGCAGGAAGCGTATCGTCAGCAAATCAAAAAAGACGCGGAAGGTGCGGCTGATCCCGTAGTGGCTCTTGCCACGCTCGCGGTGAACGTTGCTGATGGGAATCTCGCAGATCGTCGCGCCGTACCAGGCGGCCAGCGCGGGAATGAAGCGGTGCATCTCGCCGTAGAGGGGAATGTTGTGGATAACCTCGCGGCGATAAGCCTTGAAGGTGGTTCCAAAGTCATGAATATCCACGCCGGAGAGCTTCGCCATCAGCCAATTTGCGCAGCGCGAGGGAATACGGCGCATTACAAAGTTGTCAATGCGTTCCTTGCGCCAGCCGCTCACCACATCGTAGCCCTCGGCGAGCTTGGCCAGAAAACCTGGAATCTCGTTGGGGTCGTGCTGCAGATCGCCGTCCATCGCCAGAATGAACTCGCCTGAAGCGTGATCGAATCCGGCTGCGAGCGCCGAGGTCTGCCCAAAGTTGCGGCGCAGCTTGATGACCAGCACGCGGCTATCCACTGCGGCAATCTCTTCCATCAGCCTGTAGGTGCGGTCGTTCGATCCGTCGTCCACCAGCACCAGCTCAAAACTTCCGCCCACCTGCTCCATCACCTGTTTCAGGCGAGCATATAAGACAGTTACGTTCTCCTCTTCATTGTGAAAAGGAACGACGATTGAATACTTTGGCATACGACTAGTATAGACGCGATTCGGGCGAAAATGCTGCAAAACTCAGCAACCGCTCTGCACACTACGGCCAGTTATCTCTCCAATTCATCTAGCATCGCCTGCATCTCGCTGACGGCGTGGCGGTCTGCGCTGCGACTGGCGCTCTCGATGCCGCTCTTCAGCCGTGCAATCGCCTCCGCTGTCCGGCCCGCCGCCGCCATTGTCTGCGCGGCCATAAAGTACCCCGCCGTGTAGCCGGGATCGTTCCTCAGCAGTGTATCGAATTCGGACAGTGCGGCCTCTGTCTCGCCGCTTGCGGCCAGCGCTATCGCCAGTCCGTAGCGGGCCAAGCTGTTCTTCGGCTCCAGCGCAAGAATCTCTTTCAATCCGGTAATCTTGTCCATTTTTTCTCGATGGCGGCACTTCTTTGCCGTTATTGGATTTGCTTAATTGGCGGCGATTGCTGAAACTGGAAGAGAGCATTCCATCCGAACAGCCGCCGCAAGCCATATTCTATCCGGCGGCAGGCCGAGTTGGGTTGCACGCAAGAAATGGAGCACTCCCAATGACTTCCCTCATATCCAATCCCCCGGCCCGCACCGTCGCCAGCACCCAATCGGAGATGACCGAACTTGTCCTGCCCAATGACACTAACACACTGGGTAATCTCCTCGGCGGGCGGCTGATGCACTTCATCGATATGACCGGCGCCATGGCCGCATACCGTCACGCGCGCACCTACATCGTCACCGCCGCCATGGATCACATCGACTTCATCCAGCCGGTGCATCTGGGCAACCTGGTGACGCTGAAATCCAGCGTCAACCGGGCCTTCACCACCTCGATGGAGGTGGGCGTGAAGGTATGGGCGGAAGACACGCAGACCGGCAAGGTGGCGCACGTCGCCAGCGCCTTTCTGGTCTTCGTCGCCATCGACAAGAACGGCCAGCGCGTACGCGTGCCGGAGGTGATTCCAGAGACCCCTGAAGAACAGCGACATTACGCCGATGCGCTTCTTCGCCGCCAGCATCGCGAGGCCGAGGCCGCCCGGCGCAAGCAGGAGAAGGCGGCCCACGCCGAAGCGCAATCGATCTAACGAGCATCAGATAAGCAAAGAGATTTTCCCAAAAAAGGAGCAGTCAAACTCAATGGCCCATTCACCCGCCATGCCCGCGCCGGTCGCTTTACCCGGAGTGTCAAAAATCATTGCCATCGGTTCCGGGAAGGGTGGCGTTGGCAAGACCACCGTCGCCGTCAATCTCGCCATCGCCCTTTCGAAGCTCGGCAAGCGCGTCGGTCTCATTGACGCCGACATCTACGGCCCCAACGTTCCCCTCATGATGGGTTCCAGCCAACAGCCGCGCGTGGGCGAAGATAACCGCATCGTTCCCAACGAGACCCATGGCATCAAGACCATCTCCATCGGCTACATCTCTCCTGGCGACAAGCCTCTGGTGATGCGCGGGCCGATGCTGCACCAGATCATTCGTCAATTTCTGCAACAGGTCGAATGGGGCGAGTTGGACTACCTGATCGTCGATCTCCCTCCCGGCACCGGCGACGTCGTCATCTCCCTCGTGCAGACCGTGCCACTTACCGGAGCCGTCGTCGTCTCCACGCCCAGCGATGTCAGCCTGCAAGATGCGCGCAAGGCCCTGGAAATGTTTGCGCAGGTCAATGTCGAAGTCCTCGGCATCGTAGAGAATATGAGTCACTTTACATGTCCGCACTGCCACCAGGAGATTGACATCTTCTCCAAAGGCGGCGCCGAGCGCACCGCCAAGCAATTCGGCGTTCCGTTTCTTGGTTCCATTGAATTGGTTCCGGCAATCCGCGAAGGCGGCGACCGTGGCCTGCCGGTTGCGCTCGCCGGTCCCAAGAGTCCCCAGGCAGCCGAATTTTACGGCGTCGCGGAGAAGTTGATGGAGCAGGCGGAATCGGCTGCTGCCGCCGCAACCGAAGTGATCGAGATTCGTTGAAAGCTCATCGATTCCAAGGGCTTGGAGGAGGAAATAGTTTGTCTACGCGTGAACGGCCGCTGATTGGCGTGCTGGCAATTCAAGGCGATTATGCCGCTCATGCCAAGGCGCTTACCTGCTCCGGCGCCGATTCTGTCGAGATCCGCTTGCCAGAGCAGATTGCCGGTTTGGATGGCCTCGTGCTTCCCGGCGGCGAATCTACGACCATACTCAAGTTCCTTGAAAAGCGGCAATTCTTTGACCAATTGTCTGAGTTTTGCCGGAACAAACCCGTCTTTGGCACCTGCGCCGGAGCGATCCTGCTGGCGCGCGAGGTCCAAAATCCGGCGCAACGATCTTTAGGTTTGCTCGATGTGGTCGTTGAGCGTAACGCCTATGGCCGGCAGATCGACTCGGCCATCGTGACCGCCGATACCGCGCTCGAGGGAGGGCCGCTGGAGATGGTCTTCATCCGCGCACCGCGGATCACAGCGACCGGTCCCGGCGTCCAGGTGCTCGCGCAGCGCGATCGCTTCCCTACGCTGGTTCGCCAAGACAGAATCCTTGCCGCCACCTTCCATCCAGAACTCTCGGCAGACCATCGCGTTCATCGCTTCTTTGTCCAGATTGTTGCTGCCACCAGAGGATAAGGGCAGAACAAAATGGAACTGGAAAGGCATGATTCCCAGAGTTGATCTTCAACTCTGGGAATCGCAGCTTCGAGGAGAAAAAAACCTTCATAAACTGGATGCGTCCAAGCGAGAGTTGGAGTAATCTCTAGCTCACAGAGGCTCGCGATGCCTGCCACTTTTACCCACAAACCGGCCAAGAAGCGGAGGCAAAAGCCGGGATTCGGCGGCCCTCCGCCGACCATCCGGCGGCCGACCGGCGGCGGCGATGACGGCGGCGGAGACGACCACTGGGAGAGCGAAAACCGCGGCCCGCACAAGCTGCTGCAGCGCATACGCTTCTTCGTTTTTTCGGCTCTGGCGGGCGACATGATGTTCTTTGCCGTTCTGGTCGCGGTCTTTTTCGCCAGCCACGGCGCCTCTCACCAGGACCCGCGCACGCACGAGCAGATCGGCGACTGGCATCCGGTGCTGCTGCCTCCCATTCTTTATCTCGACACTGCCATTCTGCTGCTCAGTTGCTTGACGATGGAGATTGCCCGCCGCAGTATCTTCCGCGAGATCGACGCGCTGGAGGAGTGGCTGGGAATGGGACGGCCGGCGCTGAATCGCGCTCTCCCCTGGCTGGGCGCCACGCTGGCGCTGGGCACACTATTTCTTGGCGGCCAGTGGTGGGCATGGAAGCAGTTGGCGGCGCAGGGCTTTGCCTTCAACCGGAATGTCACTCCGGCCACTTACTTTCTCTATCTCATCACCGGCGCTCATGCCGCGCACATCCTTTTAGGCGTCGCGGCGCTCATCTTTTGCCTGTGTGCGCTGGGTTGGCTCAAGCGTGTTGAGTTCCGCCAGATTACATTGGATGCGACTGCTTGGTACTGGCACGTCATGAGCGTGGCGTGGTTGCTCTTGCTGGGAGTGCTGGTGCTAGGGCAGTGACGCAGGGACGACCGCAACTTTTTTCACTCCACCGCGTTGAAACCATTAACAGGCCGGAAGTATACGGGATTCTGGCAACTCAAACTCAGGAGAATGATGGATGGTAAAAAAACTTGCACTTGCTCTTCTGCTTGCTCTAACTCTGTCGCCTGCGGCTTCCTTTGCGCAGGTTGTGATTCGCATCGGGCCTCCGGCTCCTGTCGTTGAACGCCGTGGACCACCTCCGGAGAGAGGCTTTGTGTGGATCGCCGGCTACCATCGCTGGGAAGGGGACCACTACGTCTGGACCCCTGGCCGCTGGGAGCGTCCGCCCCATCCAGGCGCGGTTTGGGTTGCGCACCGCTGGGTCCATCGCCACGGCGAATGGGTTCTGATTGAAGGGCACTGGCGCTAGACCGCACTATCAAGTCAACGAAGGGCGGGGCTTTTGCTCCGCCTTTCTGCATGGGCGAATCAAAGTGAGCGCCTTGTGCGGTTCTCCCGCTTTGCGGATCGAGGTGAGGCACGTGATCTTGCGGCGCATGACGCCTTTACATTCCCAGCTATAACTTGCAAGAGCGTGTCAAGCGGCTCAGAGAAATGGATAGGTCACTGGCCTCACCTTCTCAACCACGATTAAAATGGGAGTGCGAATCCGGTTCGCTGCGATCACGACATTCAAGACGAGAAGAGCTATGACGAAAGAGGGAAGCAACAGATTCGCTGTCGGTTTTCTGGTGGTGTTTTTCATTCTGGTCATGATTGCGATTGGCGTGAGTTCAAGGCGCAGGCAACACAAAAAGGAATTTGGAAAAATCTATCGCTCGAATGATGGCCGGTACTACACGCGCACCCACGACCGCAGCGGCTTCTCTGATTGGGAGTACGTCGGCGGAGATGCCGGAGGAGGCGACAGTTCATTCAATAATGGGAGCTGGTCGCGTGTTCCATCCACTCCATCGGGATTGACGGATACCTCGAAGGTTGTCGCTGAAGAAGAAGGCAAGCCGACCGGAGAGGTGGAGGAGGAATCCGCTGAAACCAATGCCGTAGAGGTCACGGAATCGACGACCGAGAGCGAGGCTGAGGGGATGGATTCGGCGGCTGACAGCGGCAGCGATTCTGGCGGGGATGGCGGTGATGGTGGCGGGGACGGCGGCGGTGGAGATGGCGGAGGCGGAAGCGATTAGGGTTTCTCTTCCGAATTCTGCCTGCGTTACGGTTTTTGTCTCCCACATCGCAGAGTTGAGATGTGGGAGATACGTAGCAGAGATTCACATATGATCACTTAGAAATCGATGCTTGGCCCCGCCGCAGGTGGTTTACCAACCTCTTGTCTGCAACTGATCCTTGACTTCGATGGCGGCGGCGGCGAGGCCTTTCATGGTGCCGGTGACCTGCTCGCTGACCTCGGCGAGAATCTTGGTATCGTTGAAATGGGTGGTGGCCATAACGATGGCTCCGGCGCGGCTGACGGCCTCGGCACGCTCCGTGGGATCGTTCTCGACATCGAGGGGCGTGGCGTTGCCCTTCATGAAAATACCTGACCCAACGAAGACTGCCTCGGCGCCCAGTTGCATCATCAGAGCCGCGTCGGCGGGGGTGGCAATTCCACCTGCTGAGAAGTTGGGCACGGGCAGCTTGCCGGTTTGGGCAACCATGCGGATCAGTTCGTACGGCGCCTGATGGTCCTTGGCGGCGGCGTAAAGCTCTTGCTCCGAGAGCACGGTGAGAGCGCGCATCTCGCGGGTAATCTGGCGCATATGCTGCACGGCGTGAACCACGTCGCCGGTGCCCGCTTCACCTTTTGTACGGATCATGGCAGCGCCTTCGGCGATGCGGCGCAGAGCTTCGCCCAGATTGCGCGCGCCGCAGACAAAGGGTGTGGTGAAGGCGTGCTTGTCGATGTGATGAGCCTCGTCGGCGGGGGTGAGGACCTCGCTCTCGTCGATGAAGTCGACACCGAGTTCTTGCAGGATTTGCGCCTCGGCGAAGTGGCCGATGCGGGCCTTGGCCATGACAGGAATCGAGACGGCGGCGATGATCTGCCGGATCAGGGTGGGCCGGGCCATGCGGGCTACGCCGCCCTCGGCGCGGATCATCGCCGGAACGCGCTCCAAAGCCATTACCGAAGTGGCGCCCGCCTCCTCGGCGATGCGCGCTTGCTCGACGTTCATCACATCCATGATGACGCCGCCTTTGAGCATCTCGGCCAGGCCCACCTTCAGGCGCAGGGTGGTGGATGTAACGGGTGTATTTTCATTCAATTCTGGCATGAACAGGACCTCGATCGGGAGCGGATTCCAGGCGATTTCAAGCCTGAAAAGCAGATTTCCTTTACCTACCAGTGTAGCAGCGATGAGCTTGCGGAGGTGAAGCGGTGCGATCGGGGGAAGTGGCCGATCATGAGTTTTTCCCAATCCATCTGTCCCATATCTGGTCACCTTACTGCTAGTTTTCTCAGCGAATGGCCACCACACATCCACTTCCGCCGCCACCGATCGCGCCGCATCCGCACGATACAGCCACATCGGCCGAGATTGCGGCCGAGCAGGCGCTTGTTCCCTCGCCGCAGACGCCCGTGGAGGGATCGGGACTGGTATTGAGCGTGCCGGTTGCGCGGATGCCGGTGGAATTGGATGTGGCCGTGCCGGTGCGGAACTTCCGAGTTCGCAATCTGCTCACGATCGATGTGGGCGCGGTGATTGAGACGCAGTGGGCGCACGGCGAGGATATGCCGCTCTCCGCAGGCGCGGTGCAGTTGGCATGGAGCGAGTTTGAGGTCATCGAATCGCTGTTGGCGGTGCGCGTCACCCGGCTGCTCTGAGGAACCGGGCATTTTTTAGCAGAGAGAGGCCGGAGGATGAAAGCAGGGACGAAGACAAGATCGATGGCGTTGGGCGGAGTAGCTGGTTGGCTGATAGCGGCACTGCGCAACCGGTTCCAAAAGGGCGGACGGCGCCAGCCGCGTCTGGAGCTTTTGGAGCGGATCGCTTTGGCGCCGCGCCATTCGCTGGCACTGGTCGAGGCTGAGGGACGGCGGTTTCTGGTGGCGACTTCACCGGAGGGCGCGCCGGCATTTTACGCGCTGGATGCGCGGATGCGGCTGGTGGAAGGCCGCAACAATGCATCGGAGCGGCCCACCGCCCGACTGGCCGCGAGGGTCTCATGGTAGCTGTCATTTTATTGGCTGGACCGGCAGCGGTGCCGCTCCTGCCCGATCTCAATGCCCGGCTGCATCCCTCGGACTCGACGCCCTGGACGATTCTGCTGGTTCTCACTCTGATTACGCTCCTGCCCGCAATTTTGATGGCGATGACGCCGTTGGTGCGTCTTCTGGTGGTCTTCCACTTTCTGCGTCAGGCGCTGGGCACGCAGACCGCGCCCTCCAATCCCACACTGATGGGCCTGGCGCTGATGATGACCTGGTTTCTGATGACGCCGGTGCTCAATCAGGTTGACCAGCAGGCCGTCGAGCCTTATCGCAGTGGCCAGATTACCGGCATGGAGGCGATCGACCGGGGCGCGCAGCCAGTCAAGCATTTTCTGCTCAAGTACGCGCGCGAGAAGGACTTGGCGCTGTTTACCGCGGCGGGTCAAATCCCGCGCCCCAACTCCGCCGACGATCTGCCCATGCGGGTGGTGGTTCCCGCCTACATCCTCTCGGAGCTGAAGGCGGGCTTTGCCATCGGCGCGGTGCTCTTTCTTCCGTTTTTATTGATCGACATGGTGACGGCAGCGATTACGACCTCGATTGGAATGTTCCAACTTCCGCCGGTGGTGGTCTCGACGCCGCTGAAGATTCTGCTGTTTGTGATGGTGGATGGCTGGAATCTGCTGGCCAGCTCACTGCTGAAGAGCTTTTAGGAGACGCCGATGACGCCCGACCTGGTTGCTGAACTGCTCCGCCAACTGATGAAGGAGGCGCTGATTCTGGCCGCTCCGCTTTTGATTGCGACGGCACTGCTGAGCTTTGTCTTGAGCCTCTTTCAAACCCTCACCAGCCTGCAGGAGCAGTCGTTGACCTCGGTGCCCCGGCTGGGAGCCGTGGCGATGATTCTGCTGGTGGGAATGCCCTGGTTTCTTGGGCGGATGGCAGCCTATACGGTGCTGTTGCTGGGCGATCTCAGACGGTATATCGGCTAATGCAGATGTAGAGCGGGCCGCCAGCACCGCGCACTTGACAAGGAAGAGGAGAAGGATGCCGCAGGGAGACCAGTTGCAGTGGAGCCATTTTATCTGCGCGATGACGCTGGCCCTGGTGCGGGTGAGCGGCATGGTGGCCTTTGCTCCCTTCTTCTCGTCAACCGCGCTGCCGATGCGCGCCAAGGCGGTCTTTGTCGGGGCGGTGGCCTTTCTGCTGGCTCCGCTGGTCGCTGTTTATCCCGGAGCGCAGTGCTCGATCAGCTTCTCGGCTCTGCTGGGCGAATTGGCCGTGGGGCTGGTCTACGGTCTCTGCCTGACGCTGTTGACCGAGATGCTGCTCTTCGCCGGACAGATTGTCGGCGTGCAGTTCAGCTTCTCGATGGTCAATCTCCTCGATCCTACTTCGTCGATTCAGACGCCGCTGATGGGCGACCTCTTTCAACTGATGGGCACGCTGGTAATCATCACCGCCGGACTCGACCGGATTCTACTGGCTTCGATGGTGCGCAGCTTCCGGGTGGCTCCCTTGGGCAGCTTCGCGCTTGCTCCGGCCTCCGCGCTGGAGATTGTGCGCGCCGCCGGGGGAATCTTTCTGGCCGCGGTCGAGTTGGCGGCGCCGATTCTGGCCGCGACCCTTCTGGTTGAAGTCGCCGTGGCTCTTTTGGGCAAGCTCAGCCCGCAGTTGCCGGTGATGTCGCTGACCGTACCGTTGAAGACCTTGACCGGCTTTGCCCTGTTGACCGGTTCGCTGGCTCTCTGGCCGCGCTTTGTCGAGGCCCGCTTTGGCGGGCTGCTGGATATGGCCGAGCGCTTGATTGGATCTGCGGTCGGCGCTTCCACGCTGACGCAGCGGCTGGGAGGATAGCCGATGCCGGGAGAGCGCACCGAACAGGCGACACAGCACCGGCGCGAGAAGGCGCGCAAGGAAGGCGACGTTCTGCATAGCCGGGAGCTGTCGGCGGCGGCCGGCGCTCTGGCCGGGGTGATGGTGCTGGGTGCGATCGGAGCCCATTTTCTGGTGGTGTGGCGAAGCGCATTTTCCGGCTTTCTCGATCTGGGAGATCCGGCCTGCTGGGAGCCTGCCCGGCTTCAACCCACACTGCTGACCATGCGCCGGCTGACCTTGGAAATGCTGGGGCCGGTGGGTCTGATGCTGGCCGCCACGGCCGCGGCCGCTCTGGGTGCGGGAATTCTGCAAACCGGTGGCGTGAACTTTTATGTCGGTGCGGTGGGCCTCAAGCTGGATCGCGTCAATCCGGTCTCCAATCTCAAGAATCTGTTTTCTCTCCGTGCCGCGGCGCGATTGGCCAAGTCGCTGATTCCGGCGAGCTTTCTAGCGGTCTTTGCGGTGCAGCGCATCGCCCGGCAACTGACGCTGCCGCCGTTTTCGGTGACGCGCCTGGAACGGCTTGGCTCCGATGTCTACGGACTGCTGCTGGTCGCGGCCTGGCTGCTCTTTGCCTGGTCGGCGATCGATTATCTGGTCGAGTGGCAGAGCCGTGAATCCAGACTCAAGATGAGCCGCGAGGATCTCAGGGACGAGTACAAGGAGACCGAGGGCAATCCGCAGATTCGCGGCCGCATCCGGAACTTGCAGCGCCAGGCCCGCCGCCGCAAGGTCAAGGCCGATGTCTCGAAGGCCGCCGTGGTGCTGACCAATCCCACCCATTACGCGGTCGCTCTGGGCTTCGACTTCGCCACCATGGAGGCGCCCAAGCTGCTGGCCAAGGGACGCAACCTGCTGGCCGAGGAGATCAAGGCCGAGGCCCGCTGGGCGGGGGTGCCGATCATCGAAAATCCTCCGCTGGCCCGCTCGCTCTACCGCTCGGTCGAGGTCGGGCAAGCGATTCCCGTCGATCTCTATGCAGCAGTGGCGGCGATTCTGGCCTATCTCTACCGTCAGCGCCTGGATGCCGAGATGCGCGAGCGGCGCGCGCGCGAAGCAGCGGCGCAGCGCGCCTCGGCTCAATACGGCCGCACAGGAACGGCAACTCGCAGTGAATCTCCAGGAGGTCCGCAATGAGCACGACAGCTTTGGCCGCCAATACCATGCCCGCCGGGTCGATCCTTTTGCGGCTGCGCGAGTATGTATTGCCGCTTTTGGCCATCAGTGTGATCTTCGTGATGCTGGTGCCCTTGCCAGCGGCTGGCCTCGACTTTCTGCTCTCGCTCTCGATGGCCGCCTCGATCATCGTCTTTCTCTCTGCGGTGCAGATTCGCCGCGCCGTCGAGTTGAGCGTCTTTCCCACGCTGCTCTTGCTGTTGACCCTCTTCCGGCTGGCCTTGAATATCGCCTCCAGCCGCCGCATTCTACTGCATGGCTCGGAGGGCACGGCGGCTGCCGGCAAGGTCATCGAGGCCTTTGGGCAATTTGTCGTCGGGGGCAACTACGTCGTCGGCTTCGTGCTGTTTCTGGCCTTGATCGCGATCCAATTCCTGGTCGTCTCGCATGGCGCCGTGCGCACCGCCGAGGTGACGGCCCGCTTCACCCTCGATGCATTGCCCGGCAAGCAGATGGCCATCGACGCCGACATGAACGCCGGGCTGATCGACGAGCAGGAGGCGCGCAGGCGCCGTCAGGCGATCGCCCGAGAGGCCGAGTTTTATGGAGCGATGGATGGCGCTGCCCGCTTCAATCAGCGGGATTCGCTGGCCACGATCCTGATTACCGGCATCAACATCATCGCCGGATTGCTGATCGGCACCTTGCAGCAGGGGATCGAGCTGGGCGAGGCGGCGCGCACATATACAGTCTTGACGGTTGGCGACGGCCTGGTCACTCTGATTCCCTCGCTGCTGGTTTCTATCGCCGGCGGCATCACGCTGACCCGCGCCAACTCCGCCGGATTGCTGGGCGGCGAGATTCGCCAGCAGTTATTGGCCAAGCCGGCCACGCTCTATCTGGCCAGCCTGGTCTCCGGCGCGATGATGCTGATACCGGGGCTGCCCAAGATCCCATTTCTGATCGTCTCGCTCGGACTCTTCCTGGCCGCCCGGCGCGTGGCGGCGCACGTTCCTGTGGCGGCGCCAGTCGAGAGCGGGGTGGCGGAGAAGAAGAAGGCCGGCGAGGCGCAGAGCACCGATCTGGCCAACCTGCTGCGCCTGGAGGAGCTGACGCTGGAGATCGGCTTTCAACTGATTCCCCTGGTCGACGAGAAACAGGGCGGCCAGCTTCTCAGCCGCGTCCGCTCACTGCGCCGCCACCTCTCGGCTGAGATGGGTTTTCTGGTGCCGCCGGTGCATATCTCCGACAATCTGCGCCTGCGGCCGCGCGAGTACCTCTTCAGCCTGCGAGGGATGGAGATTGGCCGCTGGCAGACCGAAGGGGCGCAACTGCTGGCGGTTTCCGGAGATCCCAACCGGCGTCCGCTGGCGGGAAAAGAGGCGCGCGAGCCGGCCTTCGGGGTGCCCGCGATCTGGATAGCGCCGGCTCTGGAGGATCAGGCAATCGCCGCCGGCTACTCGGTGGTTGATGCGGTGACGGTGATGACGACCCATCTGGGAGAGCTGATCCGCCAGCACGCGCATGAGCTGCTGGGCCGGGCCGAGACCAAGCGCCTGCTGGATGGGCTCAACGAGAGCCATCCCAAGCTGATGGAGGAGCTGGTGCCCAAGCTGCTCTCCCTGGGCGAGGTCAGCCGGGTGCTCGAACAGCTTTTGCGCGAGCGGGTCTCGATCCGCGATCTGGGCGCGATTCTGGAGTCGATGCTGGAGACCGCACCAATGAACAAGAGTACCGTCGCGCTGGTCGAGGCGGCGCGCCAGTCGCTGGGCCGGCGGCTGATCCAGCCCTTGCTCGACGGCGAGGGCCAGTTGCCGGTTCTGCTGCTGGATGGGGCTATGGAAGAGGAGATTCTGGCCACACTTTCGCCGGAGCCTGCACAGAGAATGCTGGCCGCTGGAGCCGTGTCAGGGACACCGGTCCTTCGCCGGCTCGCCGATT
The DNA here is from genome assembly GCA_049587335.1 of Occallatibacter sp. Lineage (GTDB taxonomy): Bacteria > Acidobacteriota > Terriglobia > Terriglobales > Acidobacteriaceae > Telmatobacter. The sequence continues at coordinate 14,019 of JBAVDS010000123.1, forward strand.
CTTTGAGGCGGCTTATCCCTGCCACCAGCGCTGCGGCGCTTCCCGTGCTTCTTTGTCCAAGTCCAGCCCGTTATCACGTCAAACGCTGGCTGGAGCCGGTCTTGCCCCGCTTGGCGGTGGTGGCGGCCGGAGAGATTCCCGCAGAGATTCGCCTGCGTCCGGTGGGAACGGTGCGATGAAAGAGCAGGGAATAGGGAACAGGGAACTGGAGTTAAGAAGCAGAGTACGGGCAGCAGGGAAGAGCGACCAGGGACCAGGGAAGAGCGGCTGGGGCACGATTAGAGATTTGTAAAAGGGGACTGGGGATGGGGATGGATGCGGCAAATACGGCGGGCAGTCAGGCAGTTTTGCGCCGGAGCGCTACCGCGGGCGGTTACCCGCCCGGTGGCGCGCAACTGCCGGTTCTGACCGGGGAGCAGGAGCGGGTGCTTCTGGAACATCTGCCGATCGTGCGTTTTTTGGCGCGCCGGATTCACGAGCGTCTGCCCCAGCACGTCGACATTGAGGATCTGGTCTCGGCCGGGGTGGTGGGCTTGATGGACGCCTTCAGCAAATTCGATCCGACCAAGAAGGTGCAGTTTCGCAGTTATGCCCAGTTCCGTATCCGGGGCGCGATTCTGGACAGTTTGCGAACCCTGGACTGGAGCCCGCGCGAGCTGCGCCGCAAGGGCCGCGCCGTGGAAGAGGCGATCCGGGTGCTGACAGCCAGGATGGGCCACGCGCCCAACGAGGCCGAGGTGGCCGTGGAGATGGCTCTGGAGCTTGAAGAGTACCAGCAGTTATTGGGCGATCTGAAGGGCCTCGAAATCGGCACGCTGCACATGGAGCGCAACGAGGATTCGGGCGAAGAGGAGCTGGCCTATGTGCCGGGCCGTCCGGATGAAGACCCATTGTTCCGCTGCCTGCGGGGCGAGCTGGAGGAGCGGCTGGCCGAGGCGATTCAGAATCTGCCCGACCGCGAGCGGCTGGTGATGAGCTTGTACTACTACGAGGAGATGACGATGCGCGAGATCGGCCTGGCGCTGGGAGTGGTCGAATCCCGGGTCTCGCAGGTACATGCCTCGGCGGTGGTGCATCTGCGTGGCGCGCTGAAGGATCTGGCGGCGCATGGGGCCTTCGACCGGCTTCGCCCGCGCAAGCCGGTGGAGAGGGCGCAGCGTCCTGCCGACTCTGGGGCAGGCGTGGGCCAGCAGCGGCGGGGCGAGGCGAGGGGATGATCGATAACGGACAGGGGGCAGGGAATCCGAGATGATGGAAAAGACACTCAAGCAGAATGAGATCGATGCCCTCTTTCAGGCGGCGCGCAGCGCGGCGCCGGAGGCGCAGAAGACCGAGGTGCGGGCCCGGGTCGTGCCTTACAACTTCTCCTCGGCGGGGCAGATCTCCAACGATCAGTTGCGCGCCATCTCGATGCTCAACGATCTCTTTGCCCGCAATCTGACCCATAATCTGGCCGCCTGGCTCAGGACCCGCTTCCAGGTCAATCTGGTCTCGGCCGAGCAGATTCCCTTCAATGAGTTTCTGCTGCGGATTCCGGAGATCAGCTATGTGGCCTCGGTGCGCATGGAGCCATTGGGCGCGCTCTCGGTCCTGCAACTGGATCTGGCGCTGGCGCCTCCGATCATCGATCTGTTGCTGGGCGGCGAGGGCCGGGACGGACCCTTGCGCGAGCTGACCGATATTGAGGAATCGATTCTGGCCTCGGTCGTCGAGATCATCTGCCGGGAGCTGACCGCGGCCTGGCAGCCGGTGGGGCTGAGCTTCAACTTCGAGCGCCGCCAGATGCAGACGCAGGTGGCGCGCATCATGTCGGTGACGGAAAAGACGCTCTGCCTGAGCTTCGAGATTCGTATGCCGCATAGTTCCGGTCTTCTGAACCTGGCCTTTCCGGCGGTGGTGGCCAACACGATTCTGCGCCGTCTGACCTCGGATTGGGCGCGCCGGCGCCGCCATGCCGGTGAGACGCGGGCGCGGATGGAGGCCTCGGCGAAGCGGATTCACTTTGGCGGCTCGCTGCAGCTTCCGACCGTAAGCCTTCCGGCCAGCGAGATTGAAAATCTGGAGGTAGGAACGGTCTTGCGCCTGAATCTGGCCGCCAATACCCTGCCGGAGTGGCGAGTCGGCGGTCAAAGGCTTGCCTTTGCCGAGGCGATACGCCAGGGTGCGCATCGCGCCGCCCGTATTGAACAAAAGGCGCCGGAGACAGAGCTATGACAAGCTATCTTGAATGTTGGAGTGCTGTTGCGGCCTCGCTCTTCTCCCAGGCTCTGGCCGGAGAGCCGGTGCTGGCCGAGTCGCTGCCCAAACCGCTGGCCGCCGGGGCCTTTGGCTTTGCCGCCACCATCGCCGGTGACGAGGAGGGGCGCTTTGCGGTGCTGCTCGACCCGGCGATCCTGGACTCTCCGCTGGTCGGCGAGGGGGTGGACCAGAAGGCCGGCTGGGCGGAGCTGTTGCGCGAGGCGGCCAACGCGGCGGTTGGCGAGCTGCTGGCCAAGACGGGCAAGAAGTGCCGGGTAGAGAGCTTTGAAGAGATTGCGGGGGAGAGCAAGGTCTCCTGCGCCTTTCAGTTGAAGTCCGGTGATCGCTCCTGGACGATTCTGGTGCGCGACGATGTGCGCATCCCCAAGCCGGCCGCTCCTCCGCCTCCTCCTCCGGCTGCCGCACAGCCTCCTTCACAGAGTCTGAGCGCCGGGATCGAGCTGCTGCTCGATGTGGAACTGGAGGCTTCGCTGCGCTTTGGATGCAAAGAACTGCCGCTGGCCGAGATTCTCGACCTCGGTCCGGGAGATGTGGTGCAGTTGGATCGCAATGTTGCCGATCCGGTGGACCTGATCGTTGGCGACAAGATTGTGGCGCGCGGCGAAGTGGTGCTGGTCAACGGAAACTTTGGCCTGCGGGTGACCGAGGTAGCCTCGCCCAAGAGGCGTTTGGAGAGTATACGATGCCTCTTCTAAGCCGGGGTGGGAGCCGCGCAACCGCCAGTACCGACCGGTCGCTCGAATGGGCAGCGGATCCTTTGAAGATGGCCGCCGATCCAGAGGCGGAGAAGCGCGGAGATTGGCAGGTGGGCGCTCGTGCCAGGGGGCGGTCAGCTCTCTTTGAGACCTGCTCGAACACCGGTTGCAGCTCTGGATGGCTTCATCTGTGGCGTAGCCGCGCTACGCCGGTCTTTGAGGGAGGATGGAACTGCTCTTCGGCCTGCACGGCGGCGCGCGTGGAGTCAGCGGTGCGCCGCGAGCTGGATGGAAGAGGCCAGGCGCAAGAGAGTCATCATCATCGCGTGCCGCTGGGGCTGGTGATGCTCGAGCAGGGCTGGATCACCCAAGCCCAGTTGCGCCGGGCGCTGGAGGCGCAGAAGGCGGCTGGAGCCGGCAGGCTGGGCTACTGGCTGGTGCGTCAGCAGGGAGTGAGCGAGCAGTTGGTGACCCGCGCGCTGGGCCTGCAGTGGAGCTGTCCGGTGCTGCCTCTGGAGTTTCACGATGCCGAGGCGCTGACGGTGATTATGCCGCGGCTCTTCGTGGACGCCTATGGCGCGCTGCCCTTGCGCGTGGCTGCGGGCCGTCTGCTGTATCTGGGCTTTGAGGAGCGCATGGACCCGGTTCTGGCATTGGCGGTCGAGCGGATGAGCGGCCTGCGTGTGGAAAGTGGTCTGGTGCAGGAGTCTGTCTTCGCCCCGGCGCAGGCGCGGATGCTGAGCGCGAAGTTTCCCGCGGTGGGGTTGATCGAGGCCAGTTCCGAACCGGCGCTGGTGCATGCGCTGACCAAATCCATCGAGCGCGCGCGTCCGGCGGACTCCCGCCTGGTCCGCGTGCATGACTGTTTCTGGCTGAGGATGTGGCGGCGGGCGCCGAGCGGTCCGATGCCGGAGCGGGGGATGGTACAGGATCTGATCGGCTCGATTGGCACGCATTGAAGGGGCTGCGGGCGGCGGAAACAAATGCCTCTCAAGGATTGGCCGGAGGGGCCGATAGAGACAGTAGCAGAGGAGCCTGGGCATGAGTGAAGTTAGAACCTTGATCGTCGACGATTCCTCAGTGATGCGCAAGATTGTGGAGCGTTCGCTCCGTCAGGCGGGTTTGGACCCGCTGGTGGTTTTCGAGGCAGGCAGCGGCACCGAAGGATTGGATATGTTGAAGAATCAACAGGTCGACCTGATCCTCTCTGACATCAATATGCCTTCGATGGACGGGCTGGAGTTTCTGCGTCAGATCCGGTCGCAGAATCTGGCTCCCGGTGTGCCGGTGGTGATGATTACCACCGAGTCGAGCGAGGAGCACGTCAAGCAGGCGATTCTGTCTGGGGCGCAGGGATATATCCGCAAGCCGTTCACTGCCGAGCAGGTCAAGGAGCGGGTGCTGCCGTTGTTGAATGCGGCGTAGCCGGGAGGCATCAGTGTGCAGGTCAATGGAGTGCGTTCGGCTGCTATCGTGCAAAAGCGCGGCGGCGGCATAACAGAAATGGAGCGGGCGATGACGCTATCGTTGCGGGAGTCCGTGCATCTGATCTCTGATCCCAAGAGTCTGGATGCCAGTGTGGAAGAGGTCTTTCAGTTGATGCTGGGGGTCAACAGCCAGCGCTACTCGGGACCGGTGGAGATCGTGGAGCCGGAGTCCGTGACCGCGGTTGTGGGCTTTGGCGGTCTGCTGAGCGGCGCCTGTGTCTTCCGCAGCGGAGCTTCGGCGGCCATCTTGATCGCCCAGCATATGACAGGCATGGAGTTTGATGAGGTGGATGATACCGTCAAGGACGGGATCGGCGAGATATGCAATATGCTGGCCGGCGCGTGGAAGGGAAAGGTGCCCGATCTCGCGGCCAACACCGGCCTCTCGGTTCCAGCCGTCATCACCGGAAGGGATTATAACCTTCACGTCCAGGCTCCCGAATTCAAGCTCCACCACACCTACCATTTCGATAACGCAACCTTCGAGGTCACCATTATCTGCGATGGGTTGCAGTAGATCGCTTTGCAGCTCTTTGAAATGCGGCTCTCCTGTCTACTGCGTGGAAGCTGGGCAGATGCTCTGGCCTCCGTTGCCGACTCTCTCCTACGATTCAGTGATTGAATCGGCATGAAACGGAGGATTCATGCCGTGTGTGGGCAAAGGAAGACGACGATGTTTACCTTTTTCTGTGTGTTGATAACATCAAGTTATATCAGTTACTTACAAAAAATTAACAAATCTTGCCTCGCATATGCTTGACAGCCTGCCCAATTTCAAGATATAGCTTAATTCAAATAGTAAATATCTTCCCGGCGCACAGCACGGGTTGTCTGTTTCACGGGCCCTGTTGGGATGCAGATAGTAAACCGATGCTCAATAGCATGATTTCTGCATAACTATTTCAGAAGCTACGTCCTTGGTAGGGCAGAACCACGACAGCCAGATAGCTTGATCTCTGCATCACTCTTATTGAAGCGATTTCCTTGGTGTGGCAAAGCCACCGCATATTCCATATGCGATGGAGACACGACAGTTGCATCCTCAAGGAGTCGCCGATGTTTGCTTTCACTCGTATTCGAGTCTCAGCACAAGAGCTGTTTGCGCAGTTCAGCCTCGCTCTGTTTCTAGCCGCTTTCTTGGCGCTGCTGTGCATGACGCCGCTGAGCGCTCAGAACCCCGCCACCACGGTGAGTGTGGACGCCAGCAAGAACCAGCATCCCATCAATCCGAATATCTACGGGTTTGGGATGTTTATGGACTCCAATGACGTGGTGCAGACGTCTCAGCTTGCCAGCATGAACGCTCCGGTCCATCGCTTCGGTGGCGATCTGAACAGCACATATAACTGGCAGCAGGACGCTTGGAACCTGAGCGCCGACTGGTATTGGGAGAGCTATGTCTTGAGCAGTCCCTTTGCGGAGGGCGGATTCGCCGACGCATTCATCTCGGCGACCGAAGCCGCCAACTCTGAGCCGGCCATCACGGTTCCGATGCTTCCCTATATCGCCAAAGTCGGCCCCGGCGCCGAGGCGGGAACGGCATCGCTCTGGTCTTTCTCGGTGAAGAAATATGGTGCGCAAGTTACGGGGTGCAATAATCTCGGTTATAGCTCCGACCCCTACCTGGCAGATGCGGGCTCAGGATGCAAAACTTCGGGAACCTTCGTCAAGAACGATCCGAGCGACGCCTACACAACCAACAGCGTTGCTACCCAAAAGGCTTGGCTCAACCACCTGATTAACAAATGGGGCGACTCGACAACGACCACCGGAGTCAAATACTACATACTGGACAACGAACCGTCAGACTGGGCTGGAACCCATGCCGATGTTCATCCAAATCTGGAGACATACGACGAGCTATGGGCTGACATCCAGAGTTACGCGGGCGCCATCAAAGCCGCCGATCCCAATGCCAAGGTAATTGGGCCGGAAGAGTGGAGCTGGTGGGCGATATGGGAGGACTCAAAAGACCAGGGAGGTGGAATCGGCGCAGGCTCCGATTACGCCACCCACGGCAATATGTACTACTATCCCTGGCTGCTCTCGCAGCTTGCCGCATATAAGCAGAAAAATGGTGTGAGTCTCATCGATATTTTGAGCGTTCACTGTTACGAAGATGGCGGAGCACCTCCGAACGTCGAGACGCGAATGCTTTGGGACCCGACTTACCAGGATCCCGGCTGGTTCGAGAGCGGCGGCCTCAACGGAGGAGTTGTCGATTACATACCCACGATGCAGGCCTGGGTCAAAGCGGCCTTCCCCAACGGAGATGGACCGCAGATCGGCTGCACAGAGTACAGCGACTGGGGAGAAGATGACACGTCTCTGGCCGGCGCAACCGTACATGCCGACGTGCTTGGCATCTTTGGATACTACGGATTTGACATGGGAGCCTATTATGGAATCCCTCCCAACCCCGCCATATTGGCGTATAAGATGTACCGCAACTACGACGGTAAGCTCTCCACCTTCGGAGATACCAGCGTTCAGACCACAGTAGCCAATCCCGATAATCTATCCTCGTTCGCCGCTGTAAGAACATCCGACGGCGCAATGACGGTGATCGTGATCAACAAGCAGACAGGCAGCACACCGGTCACGATCAATCTGGCGAACTTCTCTAACGGCGGCACTGCAAAGGCCTATCAGATTTCTTCCGCATCCCAGACTTCGATTAATAGTCTGGGCAGCGTGACGGTGGCAAACAACGCAATCAAGGCCACCGTTCCGGCGCAAAGCGTCACACTGTACGTAATACCTGCCGTCACGGTTGCGCCTGCTGCTCCTACCGGGTTGACAGCCGCGGGCGGCAATAAATTGGTTACATTGAACTGGACCGCCAGCACCGGCGCAACCAGCTATAACGTCTACCGTGGCACGACCGCAGGCGGTGAGAGCGCAACACCGATTGCCACCGACGTAACCGCCGTGACCTATGTCGACACCACCGTGACCAATGGAACGGAGTATTACTACGAAGTAAGAGCCGTCAACAGCATCGGAACGAGCGGCCCGTCCAACGAGGCCTCGGCCACGCCGTCGTCCAGCGATCCCCTGTTTACCGCAACAGCAACCGCTTCGCCCAACCCGGTTACGCAGGGTAACAGCACAACGCTCACGGTGAAGGTGACCTGCACAGAAAACACGATGACTGATGGTTCGGTCTCAATCGTCGTTCTCGATCCCAACGGCACGGTGGTGCAGACGACGCCAGAGAGCGCACAGAGCTTCACCAATGGCCAGACGCTGACCTACACTCCGGCAGTGGCTCTAAGTGCCTCCGCCGCTGTGGGAACTTATACCGTGGAGGTGAATGTCTCCGGCTCCAGTAACCAATTATTTACCTCGATTCCCTCAGCCGGCACATTCACGGTCAATGCGGCACCGCCTCCGGCAGCCCCGGCCTTTACCATCACCGGCAGCGTCACTGATCCTTCGGTCAGCGCCGGTGGCAGCACTCCGATTACCGCCACGTTCACCGATACGGGCGGTGCTCTCACGAATGGCAATATTGAAGTGGTGGTTTATGACGGTAGCGGTACAGCCGTTGGTAGCAGTGCCGATTGCACTGCGGCTTCGACTACGAATAGCAACGTAAATATCGCCGCTGGTGGAAATCAGGTAATCAGTTGCACGTGGACGGCGACTGGCCTCACGTCTGGCACATATAACGTGACCGGCCTGGCCTTCAGCAGTGGCTGGTCAACTGAATACAAACAGACAATCATCGGCACGGTCACCGTTGGATCGGGCGGTGGCGGCGGTGGTGGCGGTGGAGCTCCGGCCTTTACCATTACCGGGAGCATCACTGACCCTTCGGTCAGCGCCGGTGGCAGCACTCCGATTACCGCCACGTTCACCGATACGGGCGGTGCTCTCACGAATGGCAATATTGAAGTGGTGGTTTATGACGGTAGCGGTACAGCTGTTGGTAGCAGTGCCGATTGCACTGCGGCTTCGACTACGAATAGCAACGTAAATATCGCTGCTGGTGGAAATCAGGTAATCAGTTGCACGTGGACGGCGACTGGCCTCACGTCCGGCACATATAACGTGACCGGCCTGGCCTTCAGCAGCGGCTGGTCAACTGAATACAAGCAGACAATCATCGGCACGGTCACCGTCCAGCCGCCTGCGACAACCGCGCCTAACGCGCCCACCGGCCTGAAAGCCACGGCAGGCAATGCCACCGTGGGCTTGAGCTGGACAGCTTCCAGCGGTGCGACGAGTTACAACGTCTATCGCGGCACAACATCCAATGGTGAAAGTACTACACCGATCGCCAGTGGTCTTACTAGTCCTGCATACACCGACAACAGCGCGGCGAATGGCACGAAGTATTACTACTACGTAACCGCCATCAATAGTGTGGGACCCAGCGGCCCGTCCAATGAGGTATCGGCTACGCCATCCTCTTCGTTGCCAGTTACGCCCATTACACCCACCAATCTCAAGGCGCAGGCGGCCAACGACTCTGTGGCGCTTACATGGACCGCCTCCAGCAATGCAACCTCTTATAACGTCTATCGCGCTTTGGCCACTGGCACCGAGGGAACAACGCCCTATGCCACGAACATCACTGGGACGAACTATACCGACTCCAGTGCAGCCAATGGCACGACATACTATTACGAAGTGGCTGCGGTCAATGGAACAAATGTCAGCGGTATGTCTAATGAGGTATCGGCCACACCGTCCAGCTCGCCCCAGTTCACGCTTACGGCAACCGCTACACCCAATACCGTCGTGGCGCTTCAGGAACCCAGCATCACAGCAACTGTCTCATGTACCGCGAACTGCTCATCGACCAAACTGGCCAACGACACCGTCAAGGTCACCGTCTGGATCGGAAACGTAACTGAAATTCCCTACGTCTACACTGCGCAGGATTTCAATACCAACCCGACTTTGACTTATTCAAATATGGATGCTGGCTATGACGGCGATCTCGGAGAGTACTATATCGAAGTTGATGTTTTGGACGCATCCGGGAACGTACTTGCTACCAATCCTCAAGCCGGCTCCTTCTTTGTCACTTCAAATCTCAGTTTTCTTTCTCCCGCTACCGCGACACCACCAACGATCACTGCCGACGGAAGCTCTACAGTGAACTTTTCGATTACCGACGTTGGAACGGCTGATCTTGAAAATGTTGATGTTGAGATTCAGATGGTCGACTTCAACGGAAATGTTGTTTCGTACCAAATCTATCCCGGCCAGAACTTCCAACCGAACGCGACGGCTCAGACCTACACGTATAACTGGACGCCATCCGCACTCTCGCCTCCCGTATCGGCACTCGGCGTATACACTGCCGTAATCACCATCAACGATCCGCAGGCCCCCTGGTATACCAACTACTACACGAGCCTTCCCGCTACCGACGCAACTGTCACCATCGTCGCTGGTAAGTCTACTAGTGCAGCCTTCACTTCGACGACAACAGCAAATCCTAACCCCGTGGTTATCGGCAATACAACTGACATTACCTCTACTTTCACAAATGTCGGCCAAGCCGCACTGTCGAATGCGACAGTGAAGATGTATGTGATTCCGCCAGGAGGGACGCTTGCCAGCCCGGTCCAAACCTTTAACTGCACAGGGTTGACCTTTACGGTTAGCACAGGCGCAACACCTTCGCAGAGTTGCGTATTGGATTGGAGCGTGGGAGCCGCCGCAACGCCCGGAGTCTATACCGTCGAGATCGGCGTCTATGACTCCACCGGCGTTAACAATTACTACTGGAATCCCAGCGCTCTATTGATAACGGTTAGTGCTCCTCCTGCCACGCCGACCGGCCTGACAGCTACAGGCGGCAATGCAAGCGTGACACTCAACTGGACTGCGTCGAGCGGGGCAACCAGCTACAACGTCTATCGTGGCACAACATCGGGCGGGGAAAACGCGACGCCCATTATTACCGGCATCACTGCAACGACCTTTACTGATACCACGGTGACGAATAGCACGACGTATTACTACGAAGTGGCTGCGGTCAACAGCACGGGAATCAGCAATAAGTCTAACGAAGCCTCGGCCACACCATCAGCGCCTCCCGCCGCGCCAGCCAATCTGACCGCTACAGCGGGCAACGCCTCGGTGACGCTCAACTGGAGTGTTGTCAGCGGAGCCACTGGTTATAACGTATATCGCGGAAGCGCGCCTAACGGTGAGAGCGCAACACCCATTACTACTGTTGCGACAAACTCGTTTAACGACAGTGGGCTGACCAATGGAAAGACGTATTACTACAAGGTTGCTGCGGTCAATAGTGGTGGTCCAGGCGCATATTCCAATGAAGCTTCTGCAACGCCGGAACCCCCTGCTCCCGCACCTCCCACAAGCTTGATGGCTACAGCAGGCAATGCTTCGGTAACGTTGAATTGGGGCGTGGTTAGCGGCGCTACAAGTTACAATATCTATCGTGGAACAACAGCAGGAGGTGAAAGCACGACACCGATTGCTACCGATGTGACTTCGCTGAATTACAACGATACCGGTTTGACGAATAATACGACTTACTACTATAAAGTTGCCGCAGTCAACGGTGGTGGAACCGGCGGTTTGTCAAATGAAGCCTCGGCCACGCCAGAACTGACTGTGCCGATCGCTCCCACTGGGCTTACTGCAACTGCGGGCAATGCTTCAGTGACATTGAATTGGAGTGTGGTAAGCGGCGCAACGAGTTATAACATCTATCGTGGAACAACAGCAGGAGGCGAAAGCACGACACCGATTGCTACCGATGTGCCTGTTCCAAGTTATGATGACACTGGTCTTTTTAATAACACCAAATACTACTATAAAGTAGCAGCTGTCAACAGCGGAGGAACCGGTTCTCTCTCCAATGAGGCTTCAGCAACTCCTGAGCCACCCGTACCAGTTGCGCCCACAGGCTTGACAGCCACAGCGGGCAACGCCACGGTGACGTTGAATTGGGGCGTGGTAAGCGGCGCGACGAGTTACAGCGTATATCGCGGAACCGCAGCAGGTGGCGAAAGTCCAACGGCCATTGCTACCGGAGTTACTGCCGCTACCTATATCGACACAGCCGTGACGAACAATACGACTTATTACTACAAGGTTGCAGCAGTTAATAATAGTGGAACCGGTCCTCTTTCCAATGAGGCTTCAGCAACTCCTGAGCCACCCGTACCTTCCGCGCCCATAGGTTTGACAGCCACAGCAGGCAATGCCACGGTAACGTTGAATTGGGGTGTGGTAAGCGGCGCAGCGAGTTATAACATCTATCGTGGAACAACAGCAGGAGACGAGAGTACGACGCCGATTGCTACCGGTATTACTGCTGCAACTTACAATGACACCGGATTGACCAACGGCACAACTTATTACTATAAGGTCGCCGGAGTCAATGGCGGTGGAACCAGTGGCTTGTCGAATGAAGCCTCAGCTAAGCCAGAGCCAACCTTGCCAATCGCTCCCACTGGACTTACTGCAACTGCGGGCAATGCTTCAGTAGCATTGAATTGGAGCGTGGTAAGCGGCGCGACGAGTTACAATATATATCGTGGAACCGCATCGGGCGGCGAGAGTCCAACGGCCATTGCTACCGGAGTTACTGCCGCTACCTATATCGACACCGCCGTGACGAATAACACAACTTATTACTACAAGGTTGCAGCGGTTAATAGTGGTGGAACCAGTGGTATGTCGAACGAAGCCTCGGCCACGCCGAAAGCTCCTGTTTCTCAGCTTCCGCCGACAGCGCCAACCGGTCTGCAAGCCACGGCAGGCAATGCCAGTGTGATGTTGAATTGGACAACGACAAGCGGCGCGTCGAGTTATAACATATACCGCGGAACAACGGCTGGCGGCGAGAGTGCAACACCGATTGCAACAGATGTCACAACTAACTCCTTCAGCGACGTCGGGCTAACCAACGGTACGACTTATTACTACAAGGTTGCAGCAGTCAATAGCAATGGAACCAGCGGTATGTCGAACGAGGCCTCAGCCACTCCCGTGCTTCCGGCGTTTACGCTGACTGCAACGACACCGTCTGCTGTAGATCCCGGTTCGTCCGCGATTTCGACAGTTACTGCTAGTACGACGACTGGCTACGCGGGAACTGTGACACTTGCTTGCGCATTGACTACTTCGCCCGCCGGTGCAACCGATCTTCCTGTTTGCTCAGCAGGCAGTTCGACGATCACTCTGAGTGGTGGTGCAACGACAGGGACGGCAACCGTAACAGTAACTACGGCTGTATTCACCGGAAAATTGGTCCAGCCCAAAACAGGCGGCAATATGCGCGGATGGACGGGTGGGGGCGCGGTTCTGGCATTGCTCGTCTTATTGGGGGTTCCGGCGCGGCGGCGCAGTTGGCGGACCATGCTGGGCGCTATTGCGTTGATTGCCGTGCTGAGCAGCGTGACTGCATGCGGCGGAGATTTTCGCCGCACCACGCCAATCAATGCAGGAACCAGTGCAGGAAGTTACACATTTACAGTAACTGGAACCGGAAATCCTGCTGTAACTCCGGCGCCTACAACCACCTTCACTCTGATTGTGAATTAGGAAATTCACGGTAATTTTGGCTGCTTAGGAGCCTGACATGACGTTTCGGAAGATCTCCCTCACTCTGCTTCTCATCACACTGAGTGTGGCCAGCGCGGACGCGAAGAAGAAGGAATCGAAGTATGCGCCTGCGCATCAGTTGACGCCGG
>JBAVDS010000124.1:0-25517 GCA_049587335.1 Occallatibacter sp.
CGTGGCAACCAGTTGCCGGAATACCTGCGCTACCGGGAGAATGCCGGTTGAGGTTCGAGGTTTCCCAGGTGCCCAAAGGCGAGGCACCTGGGGCACCCATCGTCCTCTGGCGGGTGGCGCACCCTTGACCAAACCATAAAGTCTGGGTGGGAATCATGAACCTCAAGCTGCTTGCCACTTATGACGCGAACGGTGCGCACTACAACCTGAACGACTGGCTGGGCACCAAGCGCGAGCAGGTCAGCGCCAGCGGCACGGTGGACGAAACTTGCTGGATTTGGCTTTGACACCCACATCCTGAAGCCGAATTCCCCTCCTCCATACACAATTCAGCACTGCCACTGGAATCTTGCAAGAGGCTCACTGCCTCCCATCTTTGGGAGTTGGGAAGCCACGAACCCCATGCGCTATTTGCGTCTGGCCGCCTGCCTCTGCCGTAGCACGGGCGCTCAAGCGGCATTGCCGATATGGGCCGCCAGCGGCGCGCTCAACTGCTGGCGGAGGTTGCTGGCCAGGTCGGCGACGACACGCATTCTTTCGGCGACCGGGGCAGGCACCTCGCTGCCGCTGAGGGCCAACTGCGAGTGCAGCAGCAGGCCGGCGACGGTGGACTTCAGTTCGGTTTCGATGGCGGCGGCGGCGGCGCGGCGAGCCAGCGTCTGCTCACGCTCGCGGCGGTGCAGCGCGGAGCGAATCTCGCGGATCAGCCGGTTGGCGCCGGAGAGGGCGAAGTTGATCTGCAGCGGGATGGCCAGGCTGGCGTGCTCCCAGATCGCCTCGGCGGCGGCCGGATCGCACTCGGCGATCGTCTCGTCGACCACGACGGCCAGGTATTCGCGGCGGCGCAGCGCGGCCAGCGCGGCCTTGCGGCCTTCGGCCACTTCGACTTCCATGCCCAGTTGCCCTGCCACCACGGCAGCGCAATTACGGGCGCCTTCAACTCCAGTCACGATTAGAATGCTCATTTCCTAACTCCTCCATGGCGCTCTCGGCCAATCTGTGGCCGGGGCCTGATGCGGCCCTCGCGGTACTTTTTCCCGTTTGGACCTGTGAAGTCTCCCGTAATTGTGCTATCGGCGCGAAGTGTTCCAACTTGAGCCAGGAAGGGCTACTCTTCCCGAAGCGGATCGGCAATGCCGTATTCCTTCAGCTTGCGGTAGAGCGTCGTCTTGCCGATGCCCAGGAGCTTCGCGGCCTGCAGCTTGTCGCCGTTCAGGGTGCGGATCGCTCCCAGAATCGCCTGACGCTCCATCTCCGCCAGCGTGGTCAACTGCGGCGCGCTGCCTTCAACCTCCGGCTCGCCGGCGGCGGCCGTGCGCCGCGCCTCAAGTCCCTGCTGCTGAAGCTGCGTGGGCAGATCGCCCAAGTGAAGAATCGGCCCGCTAGAGAGGGCGCAGGCCCTTTCGATGGAATTTTCGAGTTCGCGGACGTTGCCCGGCCAGTCGTGGCGCATCATGGTGCGCAGCGCCTCGTCGCTCAGCGTGAACTTGGCGCCGTGCTCGCGGCTGATGCGGTCCAGAAAGTGGGCGGCCAGCAGCGGTATATCCTCGCGGCGGTCGCGCAAGGAGGGCAGGCGAAGGTTGACGACATTGAGCCGGTAGAAGAGATCCTTGCGGAAGGTGCCCTTCTCGACCATCACCGCTAGATCGCGGTTGGTGGCGGCGACGATGCGCGCCTTGATGGGAACGCGATGGGTGGCGCCGACCGGGCGGACCTCCTTCTCCTGCAGAGCGCGCAGCAGCTTGGCCTGCAAGTCGAGCGAGAGTTCGCCGATCTCGTCGAGGAAGACCGTGCCGCCCTCGGCGGAGACCAATAATCCATCTTTGGAGCGGTTGGCCCCGGTGAAGGCTCCCTTCACGTAACCGAAAAGCTCGCTTTCGATCAACGTTGGCACCAGCGAGCCGCAATCGACGGGCAGGAAGGGTTTTTGAGAGTTCGGACCGTAGGCGTGAATGGTGCGGGCGACCAATTCCTTGCCGGTTCCGCTCTCGCCCAGAACCAGGACCGGGTGCGTGCTCTGCGCGACTTTGGAGAGGATGCGATAAAGCTTTTCCATCTCGCCGGAGCGTCCGATCATCGCGCCCAGGCCCTGCGAGAGGCGCAGCCGCTCGCGCAACTGGCGGGTGGCGATGTCGGTGGTCAGCGAGGCGGCGGCGCGGTCCAGCACCGTCGAAAGCTCATCCATGGCAAAGGGCTTGGCCAGGTAATCCGAGGCGCCGCAGCGCATCGCCTCCACGGCGGCGTTGACCGAGCCCGAAGCCGTCATGGCGATCACCGCGGTCTGCGGGTAGAGCAGTTTGACCTCGGAGACCAGCTCCAGGCCCTGATTCGAACCGGCGGGCAAATTGACCAGAAGGATGTCGGCGGTCGAGCCGCGCAGCATACTGCGTGCCTGGCTCATCTCGCCGGTGCTCTCGACCGCGTAGCCCAGGCTCGATGCGATCTCGGCGCAGGCCGAGCGCATCGAAGCGTCGGCATCGACGACCAGCAGGTGCAGCCGCACCGGCGGCTCCGCGAGTTGAGGAATTATCTCCATGACTCTCGTATTCAGAACTGATTCAAGCATTGTATTCGCCTCACGCGCAAATGGGTAAACTGAATTCCGGTTGCCGCTGCCCTGCAAGGTGCTTCTCTGCACGGGCAGCGATGGCTTATGTAGCAGCCTCGGCGGCAGCCTCAGCGGCTGCGGACGGGCAGCTCGATCTCGAAGCAGGCTCCAGAGGGAAGACGGTTGGTGGCGCGAATGCTACCCCCAGCCGCCTCGACGATGGAACGGGTGATGGAGAGGCCAAGTCCCCGATGCGAGGCCGGCCAGCCGCCATGGCGGAAGACGCCGGTCGCGTGCGTGGTATAGCCGGAGTCGAAGATCTTCCCCAGCGCCTTGGTGGCAATCCCCGGTCCGTCATCTGCGACGGTGAGCGTCAGAGCCTTGACCGCGCCCTCCGGATCGCAGCGCTCGCAGAGACCCAGTTGGATGCAGCCCCCCTCCGGCATCGCCTCGGCGGCGTTTTTCACCAGGTTGACCAGAATGCGGGTCAGATCCTCGCCGCTCAGCCGCACGGCCCGCGCGCCGCCCACGGCATCCACGGTCAACGTGATCGCCGGCCCGGCCAGCGCAGCGAGCAGATTGCGGTTGGCGCGCAGCTCCCCGGCCAGATCGTCGATCGGCTCGGCAGGAGCCAGATCCCAGCGGCGGGCGCGCTCTTGACGGCTGCTATGCTGCACCTCCGCGCCAGGACGGATGGAGGCAGGACTGGCCGTTAGGCCGGGAAGGGAAACTGCTCCCAGACGAAGGTCGAGGGCCAGCAGCTTCTCCACCAGCCGGCGGCTGGCCGTCGCCACCAGCCTCAATTCGTTGCCGTAGTGCAGGTACGCCGGAGTGAGCACCCCCGGCTCCTCCAAAAGATCGCAATAAAGTGTCAGCGCCGTGACCATATTCCGGGCGTCATGCGCCACCTCGGCCAGCGTTTCGCCGTCGCCGCGCAGCTTGGCCAGCGTCTCGACCACCGCTTCGACCCGCTTGCGCTCGCTGCCGCTTGTGCCCGTAGTCAGGCTCGCCGCTGCGATTCCGCTTCCGTCCAATCCGATTGCCTGTCCTGTCTGCTGCATGATCCTCTTTCCTTTCTCGCTCTCTTCCCGATTCACTCGCCCCTGTTTTCTGTTTCCTGTTCCCTGTTCCTTAGCCCCTGGTCCCTGCCTTTTCGGGCTTTCCGTTTTTGGCTCTCAATGGGGTGGCTGTCCCCTTCTATTACACGCAGTGTGCCAAACTAGGACACTTTGATTAAGTTCCTGATAAGGGAAGGTTTGAGCCTATGATTCTCAACCTGTGAGCCATTGCCTACTACCAGAATGTCTCCCAAAACGGAACAAACAGCTCGGAGGTAATTCTATTAACTCATTTACTTTCAATAACTAAACTCTATATTCCTCTTTTGGGGCGAAGATTTTGCAAATTCCCGTCCTGAAACCCTGTCCTTTTCAGGCTGCGAAACCGCCCCCGCACTCCCCTTCCCGTACAATCTCAGCATGATCGTCTCGAACTCACTCCCTACCTTTCGTCCCGGCGGCCGCTCTCCGCATCAGCTTCGCCCGCTCACGCTCACACCCGGCTTCGTACAGACCGCCGAAGGCTCGGTGCTGGTCTCGCTGGGCAATACCCGTGTGCTCACCAACGCGACGGTCGAACAGGGGGTTCCCGGCTGGCTGAGGAACTCGGGCCGGGGCTGGGTGACGGCTGAGTATTCCATGCTGCCGCGCGCAACGGTCACCCGCACGCCGCGCGAGAGCGAGAAGGGCAAGATCGGCGGCCGGACCCACGAGATACAGCGCCTGATCGGCCGGAGCCTGCGGGCTGTGGTGGACATGAAGGCGCTGGGCGAGCGCACGGTGATTCTGGATTGCGATGTGATCCAGGCCGACGGCGGCACGCGCACGGCTGCGATTACCGGCGCGGCGGTGGCTCTGGCGCTGGCCCTGAAGGCGCTCGTCGCGGCGGGAACTCTCAAAGTTTCGCCGCTCAAGCAACTGGTGGCCGCAACCTCGGTGGGCCTCGTCGGCGGCGCGCAACTGCTCGACCTCTGCTACGAGGAGGACTCCCAGGCCGAGGTGGACATGAATGTGGTGATGACCGCCGACGGCGGCCTGATCGAAACCCAGGCCACGGCGGAGAAGGGCAGCTTCTCGCGTAGCCAGCTCAACGATCTGGTCGATCTGGCCGAGGAGGGATTGAAGGAGATTTTTGCCGCGCAGCAGGCGGTGCTGGGTAGCTAGAGCCTGTCATGCACTTTCCCGCGCGGAGCGTATCGAATCAATGATTGGCCGGCTTGTGGCGGGCTATCCTCTCGCCAAATTCGAGGTGGAAATCAAAGCCAAGGATGGCCGGCGGGTGATGCTGGAGGTCAATCCGCGCGTGATTTTGAAGGACGGTAAGGCAGCCGAGATCCAGTCCCTTGCCGAGGTGCGAGATTGAACGAAATGCTGAAGGTTGTCGGGTTGATCCCACACGATCAGCCCGTTGGCCCGCTCGGGTAGATTTGGCAGCAAATAGTGCCAATTGTGCCGTTCTTGCCGACTCTGCCAACTGTGCGGTTGAGCCGTTCCACCTTGACCGCTACGTGACTGAGCAGGTGTTCCGGTACAACAACCGGGCGACGAAAGATAATCCTCTACAGGACTCGGATAGGTTTATGCTTGCTCTATCGCAGATTGCTGGGAAGCGGCTTACATACGCGGAGCTTACCGGCAAGGTGGGGGAAACGAGATTCTAGTTCGGCTTTTTGGAAGAAGCGCCAGAGACGCGGGAAGCGGAACGGTTCTTAACCTTTCGCTTCGCCGCTTTCTCGGCATCTAGTTGGGCATTGATTTCAGAATGGGGAACAGCTACTAATCGGCGTAGGAAATCGGTAAAGCGGTCGAATTCGCCCGTGTCATTCTTGGCGGAAGGCGTCGGGAGATCGGCCATAGTGCATCCTCGCTAGAAACGAGGATAGCACAATGGCTTCTGTGCGTAATGACAAGAGTCCCGCGTCGCGAGTACGACTTCTCATGTGCGGATACGCCCCGGCCGTTAGACGGAGAAGGATGTTGCTTATGCTCAAGTGCTACGCAGACGACAGCGGAAGCCACCGCGGGGAAGACTCCAACCTGTTTGTACTCGCCGGGTACTTGTTGGAAGAAGAGCGTTGGGAGCAGTTTTCCGAAGATTGGGATACTCAGCTTAAGCGGGATTTTCCGGTCGAGTTCTTTCACATGACGGATGCTGAATCCGGCGATGGGAAATTTGAGGGAATAGCCTCCGAGTTCCGAAGGAGGAAAGTTAAAGACTTGGCGCTTTTGATTGCTGGCTATCAACCTATCCCCATTGCCGTTTCTCTCGACAAGCGCGATTACAATTTGATCTTTAAGGGCATTGCTCCGCAAGAACGTGACAATCCCTATGCACTTTTGCTCTTCCAACTTATGCGCGGCATCGCAGAGTTCCAGAAGCGACGAAAACAAATCTCAGGGTGTGAATGTGAGCCTGTTGAATTTATCTTCGACAATCAAGGGCCTGAGGAGCTGGTGACCCTAAGTTGGTACGCAGGACTCGTGGATGCGGTGCCAGAGCCATTCAAAACCATCATGGCGAACACTCCGGTATTCAGGAGCGACCGGGATTTTTTGCCTCTGCAAGCAGCCGATATGCTTGCGTGGCACGTCCGGCGCGACTTTGAACGTCCTTCCGAAAAGAGAGAGACGTTAGGCCTGATTACTAGTGGTGCTCAGGGGCAATGGAAAGGACACTTGGATGCTTCAGTGCTTCGCGAGTGGGCGCAAGGCTCTCTATGACCACTTCTAAGCGACAGGCTATGTGTGTGTGGTTAGGCTTCGCAGTGATCTTCGGGTTAGCTTTGTGGCCGCCATGGGTTCAAACCAACACATACCCAGGGGCCTGGCCTCATCAACGATGGAAGCTGGGACATATGCCTTTCTCGCAGGGGCCTCCGCCCCCAGACAGATACTCGTTTGTCGAAGTCGATTATCCGCGAATGCTCACAGAGATCGCTGTCGGCGAATGCTTCGTGTTGGCGCTGTATATGACGTGGGGAAGACGGAAAGACTCTCGACTATGAATCCTCTTTTGTTTCCTTATGTAGTAATTTGTCGGCATTGCGGACACCCCATTCGGCTCCCTGGTGCCATGCTTTTGCGGCTGTGCGATGATCTAGCAAATCCGCCCAAGGATGAACCCCCAACGGTTGTAGGGTGTCCTGAATGCAAATCTGCGTCCATCTACGATCACTTTGACCGGCCAGGGTATGAGGAAAATTTTCCTTCCATCCCACAGGCGTACCGAACAACTCTCGACTGCGGTAAGCCAGGGTGCGGATTATCCTTGCCCGTGATTGTAGCCACCGGAGAAGATAGGTATCGAGAAGAAATCGGACGCTGGACTTATACATCCGAAGTGCGATGCCCCAGCGGACATCTCTTTGCTCCCCAGACGAAGACGGAATAATGGGTCTATAACTCTCTTCCATTGCGGAAGAGTACCACACTCAATAATTCGCTTCTCCTGCCTAAATCATATGAAGTCTATAATCTACCTAGAGTGAGGCATCTCCACTAACAGTGCGAAAGGTCAGGCAAGTATGTTGTTGCCTTTGCAGCGAAGTCCACCTTGACTCGAAAGAGGTCGCCGCACCGTGGTCTGGCCAAATTAAAGACTATTTCTCTCAAATCTGGCGGGCCATAATTTAGCTTTTCAATCAAAATCAGCGCAGCGTGCCTCATCCTTTCGCCGTTTTTCTGGCGCGGTCAGGCCGAAGGCGGCTATCTCATCGCAGATGGCTTGTACACTGGAATCGTTCCATAGGATTCCCCATGAAGAAACTTCTCTTAGGCCTCTATGCCGTCCTCACCGTCGCCCTCATGGTCTGGGGCTTTTATCAGGCTATCTACGTCGCCCCCGACGAGCAGACGATGCACGAGGTGCAGCGCATCTTCTACTACCACGTGCCTTCAGCGATGGTCGCCTTCCTCTTCTTCGCCATCTCGCTGGCCGGCTCCATCGGCTACCTCGCCTTTCGCCGCAGCCGCGATGCCTGGGCGCAGATCGCTGACGCCTGGGCGCTGGCTGGCGCAGAGGTGGGCGTTGTCTTTTGCTCCGTAGTGCTCATCACCGGACCCATCTGGGGTCGCCGCGCATGGGGCATCTGGTGGACCTGGGATGCGCGCCTGACGACGACTTTGGTTCTCTGGCTGATCTACGTCAGCTACCTTTTGCTGCGCCGCTTTGCCGCCGGACCGCAGATGCAAACGCTGGCCGCCGTGCTGGGAATCTTCGGCGCGCTCGACGTGCCGATCGTCTATATGTCCAACCGCTGGTGGCGCACCCAGCATCCCGCTCCGGTCTTTGGCGGCGATGCCGACTCCGGCATCAAGGATCCTAAGATGCTGCACGCCTTTGCATGGAATGTTCTGGCCTGGCTGGCCTGGGGAGTGCTCATCCTTGCGCTGCGCTACCAGGTCGAACGCCGGCAGCAAAGAATCGCCGCTCAGGAAGCTCAGGCGGCTCTCGACGAGCTTTTGTAAGCCGGATCGCAACGCGCAATCGATTCGAATACGAGGAGAACAATGGATTCAAGAGCCATTCTCGATCATCAGTTCACCGTTGCCGCCTATGCCATTACCTGGGCCATCCAATTGAGCTATCTGGCTTGGCTCGGAGTGCGCTGGCTAGCACAGCGGCGCGAGGCCCGGCGCATGCACAGCCACCCTCCGAAGCTCGTGTGAATACGCCTTTGTGAACCGGGGGCTGGTTCGGTTTTATCCTGATCCGGCTTTGAGAACCAGGTGGAGCGCCAGGCGGCAGTATCAGCCGCCCGGCTGCTCTGGTTGGAGTGCTCCGGTTACCGTACAGACGGAAGCTGCGCGTCGGGCAGCGCGGCTGTGCCCTCCAGCCGCACTCCGTCAAGCAGAGCCGGATCGAGTCCCAAGGCGCGCAGGATCGTGGGAGCCACCTGCAAGGTTCCCACCTCGCTGAAGACCGTCCTCGGCTTGAATGCGGAGTTGGAAAGCAGCAACATCACGTTGGTGTCGTCGTGGGCAAAGCCTCCATGCTCCATCAGCTTTTTGTTGCTGCCGGTGTAAGTGTCTCCCACATTGGGCGTTACGATGATGTCGGGCGTGCGCGGATCGCCGTTGGGCCACCATCCGGGAGTGTTGTAGTTCAGCGCGAGAGTCGGCCCGTAGTAGATTTGCCCGATTCCCGCAGTGGCGCGATTGCTTTCAAGCAGCGTCACTGCCGCATTCGTATACGAGGGATCGGTGAGCCAGAGCAGCGAAACATCGTCCTCCGTGGAACCGATGCCGTTGCCCAATGGGTTCTCGGAGGCCGGCATTGCCGCGGGCAGCTCCGTTGCAATCAGCGTGGCCGGCGAAGAGCCGTTGTTGGTCTTGCCGGGAATTGGGAAGTAGGCGTTGGGGTCGATCGGCGACTGGCCGTGCTTTGCGGTGACGATCACCAGCGTCTCGTCCAGGATTCCGCGATCCTTCAGGCGATGGACCATCTCCCCGATCGCGTCATCGACGAATTTGATCTCGCCCAACAGATTGTCGGTCGGCGTGGCGGCAGCGTCCAGGTAGCCGCCATTCGAGCCGTTTTCGATCAGTTTTTCTCCCACGCTCACCGCCTGGAAGTTCATGCCGAAGATCGTCGGCGTCTTGGTGGTCTTATTGCCCAGATGCCACTTTCCATTGATCTCATTGAGAATGGCATTGACCTTCAAGGTGTCATAGCATTTGATGTTCTGAAAGCTGTTCGTCCATGCCGTCAGGTCGGCGGCCGTGTCGGGCACTGTGGCACAGCTCACACCGTCGGGCGTGCTCACGCCAGGCAGAGGAACGACGTTGGAGTTGATTTCAGGCGCATAGAAATCGTCGAGTTTGCCGCCCGGTCCGGCCACTGACGAGTACGCCGGATGTTTGTCGGACCAGGCCGTATAGCCGCCCGCCGCATGGATCACGCCGAAGATCGTATTGGTTCGCACAAAGTTCCATGGCCAAACCGGCGCACAGCCGGCCGCGGGGTCCCGGTCGAGCTTTTTGGGATCGATCGAAGAGATGCCGCCATCGGTCAGGCTTGCACCTGGCGCGCCGCCATTCAGCAGCGACTGGTTCAGATCGATGCCCTCCTCATACTCGGTGGTGAAACCGGTGGGCGCGCCGCCGGCAACGCAGGGAACAGTCGCAGGCCCATTGCCGTTTCCGGTCTGCACCAGCGGTCCGTCGAGCGAGCGGTCATACGCCACGTCGTAATAGACACCCATGGTGCGAGGCGTGGCGCCGGTAATGATACTCATCATTCCGGGGAAGGAGTCCGATGGCTTGGAGGTGTTGGCCGCCACATAATTGATGCCCGTGGCGCCGAGAGCAGCGAGATTCGGACAGTAAGGCTTGCCGTCATTTACGCCGGCGACTCCATGAGAGCAATTCAGATAATCGGCAGCGTGCATACCGTCGATGCTGACCAGCAGCACATGGCGGATCGGAGTCCGTTCCAGGGCAAGCCCTTCGTTCTGGGCCAGAGCGCTTGCTGCAAAAACTGTAGCCGCAGCAGCAACGAGTAGAGTTTTCTTCATGACTACCTCCTCAGGGAAATGAGTGTGGAATCACCCGCGGGTGATCTAGGGGAGTTGGGGTCGAGAGGGCAGAACGGGGCGCTACAAGCCGGAATGCTCCTGCGCGACCGGTTGACGGGAGTTGAATCTGAACAGTACGAACCCTGGACAGAATGGCAACAAGGTGAGCGGGGGAAGCCGCTTTCTCTCTGTCCAAGAAAACTATAGGGGCGGAGTTGGACTCTAGGGTTACGGGCATGTTGCAGCCCTGTAAATTTTACCGGCACACTCTTTTTGACTGCCGGAGGTCAGGCGGCCGCTTGCTGCACGGCTGGAGCACTGCGCCAAAGCGAGGCCTCGGCGCTGCGACGAGCCTTCAGGGCAGCCACCTCCTGGCCGGCAGCATGATCCCAGCGCAGCAATTGTTCGACTGCATCGTCGTAGCGCCCTGCATTGAGTAACTTGAGAAGAGTGGAAGAGGCAAGTTTCCCCGCTCCCAGGTTGAAACAGAAGTCCACCAGCGCATCGTACTGCCCCTGCGTCAGGGGAACCTTCACCAGGCGCTGGACGGCCTGCTCGGCATCGCGCAGATCGCAGGCCAGCAGATTGGCGGCCTGCGGCTCGTCGATTCCGTTGGGAAACGACTCCGGATGCAGGAGGCGGTGTCCGTAGCCGATCGTCGGAAGCCCTGCCACATCCCGGTAGGTGCGATCACGAAAACCCTCCGATTTCTTCAGCAAATCCATTCCCGCTGCGCTGAAATTCATCTCTTCCTCCTGTTTTCTGTATCGTCAATTTCACCGTAGCAAGAAGGGAATAAATACTCTGCAAAGGCGATTTTTCCGTGCGCGAGGTTTGGTGAGGCAAAGAAACTTCCAGTTGTGGAAAAATCGGCAATTTGCACCATAATGAGTGCATTTTGCAAGTAATAGCAAGAGAATGGTTTATCTGGAATGCAAGGGAAGATTCTTCCCGTTTTGGGCATTTTTTCAACGTGCACTTCTCGATAACAGTTGAGGTCATTAGTATCAAATTGGTAAAATCATGGGATGGTGAAACGACGAGAATCAAGCAACACGAACTCGAAATCTTCGTTACGGATGTGGCTGCTGATCGGGGCCTCTTCCGTAACGCTGGCCGCCGGAGTGATCCTTATCTCCACGCGGACGGTTCATGCGGATACGCCGCTTCCCCGGTTGGCGGCAACCGCCCCTCCCGCGCTCACGCCAGGCTCTCCCACGCCTGTCTTGCCGGCGCCGAACAAACCAGCGGAAACCGCAACGGTTCACGCCCTCCACGGCCTTGCCTCCTGGTATGGAGACAAGTTCAACGGCCGCCACACGGCCAGTGGAGAGCGCTTTGATATGTACGCGATGACTGCCTGCCATCCGACTCTTCCCTTCGGCACGGTCGTTCGCGTAGTGAACCTCGACAATCACCGCTCGGTGGTGGTGCGCATCACCGACCGCGGCTACCTCTATGAGGGACGGATCATCGATCTCTCCTATGGCGCAGCCAAGAAGCTGGAGATGACAGAGGCCGGACTGGCCAAGGTTCAACTTGAGGTCATCTCACTCGGCAAATCCCACCGGAAAAACAAGTAGCGCTAAGTCATTCAAGACAAAGAAGGCCGGCCCGGGGGCCGGCCTTCTTTGTCTTGAGAGCGTCTCGCTTATCGCTGGTGATGGGCAACCAGAAACATCAAAAGCAGAATCACCACCGGAATCAGGGCCAGGCCGGTGTAATAGAGAATGCTGCGTCCCGTGTGGGATTTGCGATTCTGCCAGTCGCGCAGCTCGATCCGGTCCTCCACGCCGACCTGATCCAGATGGGCCAGATCCCAGGCGAAGTCGTGGGCTTTGGGATAGCGATTCTTGGGGTCCCGTTCGAGAGCGCGATAGAGCACCTCTTGCAGTTGGGGCGAGATGGTTGGGTCGGCGATCGAGGGCGGCATAGGATAGTTCAAGAGGCGGTCGTTCATCGCGGCCAGGGGCGAAGGCCCGGAGAAGGGCAGCTTGCCGCTGAGCATCTCATAGAGAATGACGCCCATCGCAAAAATGTCGCTCCGCCCGTCGCCGCGCTTTCCCTTGACCTGCTCCGGAGAGATGTAGTTCGGAGTTCCCAACGTTGCGGTGAAATTGGCATAGGTAAGACGGCGGGCAGCCGAATCGCTGGCGATCCCGAAGTCGATCATCTTGATGTTGTCATCGTCATCCACCATGATGTTTTCCGGCTTCAGGTCACGATGCACGACGCCATTGGCATGGATGTAATCGAGGCCGTCGAGCACGGCAATGGCGATGCGGATGGCGCGGTCGTGGGGGAGCGGTCCTTCATCGAGGATCTGGCGAAGCAGCCGCCCTTCGCACCACTCCATGACCATATAGATGCGGGAGCGCTGCTCGCCGCCGAAGACGCGCATCACCTTGGGATGATTGAGCTTTTCGCCGATGGCGGCCTCGCGCTGGAAGCGATCGGAGAGAATTGGATCGGCTTCCATATCGGGGTGCGGAATCTTGAGAGCCACCTGGCGGTTGTCACGCAGATCGACGGCGCGGTAGATGGAGGCCATGCCGCTGCGAGCAACCGGCTCTTCGATGCGGTAGAAATCGATCTGCGAACCAGCTTCAAAGCCGTCGTAAAAGCCCATCGGTTGTCATACTCCAACTTGTTGACTGATTTTACCGTACAAGAAATCCACGCGAGAATCGTAAAACTTTCATTCTGATTTGCAGATAGCGTCGAAAAAATACGCTCAGGCGGGAAGCCGGTAGGGGCGTCCGCGATACATTCCCACCTGCTCCACCGAACGGACTCGAATTACCTGCGCGGTAGTGTTGTCGTTGCCATCGATCTCAACGGCGCGAGCGACCAGCTCGGCGGCAATTTCCTGAATATCCTTTTTCTGGGAGACGATCCCGGCAATCAGCGTTTCGCTCATCTCGTCGTGCAGCCCGTCGGTGCAGAGCACCAGAATGTCGCCGGCCAGCAGGGTGAGGACGTTCGTATCCGGAGAGACAAACATCTCCGGCCCCAGCGAGCGAAGAATGACGTGGCGCGCCTCGGAGCCTGCCATCTCGCTGGCGGAGATAAGGCCCAGCTTTCTCTGCTCGTTGACCCAGGTATGGTCTTGAGTCACCTGCCTGGCCACGCCATTGCGGACCAGGTAGCAGCGCGAGTCGCCCACGTGGCAGATTACGGCCTGATCGTGGCGCAGCGCACAGGTGACCAGCGTTGAAGCCATTCTCTTGCCCTGGTACTCGGGCCGCAGCGAACAGTCGTGGACGGCGGAGTTTGCCTGCTCGATGAGCCGCGGCAGAAGAGTGGGGAGCATCGTCCCGGATGGCGCCCTGGAAAACCCCTCAACCATCACTTTGACTGCCGTGGCCGAGGCTACCTCACCAAAATCCATGCCGCCTACGCCATCG
Organism: Occallatibacter sp.; assembly: GCA_049587335.1. Classification (GTDB taxonomy): domain Bacteria; phylum Acidobacteriota; class Terriglobia; order Terriglobales; family Acidobacteriaceae; genus Telmatobacter. Next base: position 13,529 of record JBAVDS010000124.1, read on the forward strand.
GCGACGGCGAAGAGATACCCATGAGTGCGGGCCTGCTTGCGCGATGCAGGAATGAACGACGCCATCGCGTCTTCATTATTGGTGCGAACTTTGCCAAAATCGCTGGCCTGACCGAAGTGAACGTCGAGCATGAGTATTGCCGCCTGGAATTCCTATCCATCCGCACAGGAAAGATGTCTTTCTATCGATGTGTTTCCTAATTGTCTACTAAACCAGTGCCGGGTGGCTCCCCCTGCCAGAATCTGCATGGCAGAGAGAACCACCCAGCGGTTGATCGTGAGTTGTGAATCAGCCGGGCTTACTTGGTGGCGAGGAGAATATCCTTGCCCTTCTTCTTGGAAGACCGGATGAAGTAGATGGCGCCGTAGATGCCCCAGACGGCCGAGATGCCGAGAGCGAGCAGCGGTTCCTTGAGGGTTCCCAGATTGAAGATGGGGCCGGCCAGGTAGAAGCCCATGCAGACCAGGTTGGCGAGCAATCCGAAGCCGGGGATGAGGGTGTGCCTGAGGAAACTATGGTCAGGACGCCCGTGGAAGGCCACAATGCACAGGAAGCAACTGAGTGCATAGAGGATGAAGGTGCCGAAGTTGGAGGTGAGGGTGATGGCCAGCAGCGAGTTGGGCAAGGCCGCCAGCGTATCGTGCGGTAGATAGCCGACGCTGGAGAAGATGCCGTGGGGCAGCGCGGCGATGGCTGCGTCGGTGGGCGCGCCGGCGTCGCCGAAGACCAGGCTGACAGCAACGACGCCGATGACCGCGGAGATCCAGGCCAGCGTCCAGATGGCCTTGCGCGGCGAGAGGGACCCGGCATGAAGGATGCCGAAGTGCTCGGGAGCCTCATCGTCCTTGCCCATCGCGTAGGTGACGCGAGCGCCGGTATTCATGCAGCTGAGAGTGGTGCCGATCAGCGCCAGAAAGACGGTGAAGGCCTCCGCCAACATGAAGTATTTACCGTGGCCCCGGCCGAGCAGCGCGTCGCCGACGATGATCATCATGTCGCCGATGGGCGCCGCAGAGCTTCCTGCGCTTGCCATGGTATACCCGGAGTTGAGGAAGTAATTAGCCGCAAAATACTCAAAGAGGTAGCAGATCAAACCTTGTATGAGCAATGAGGCAATGACAGCGATGGGAATATGTTTGGTGGGATTCTTAGCCTCGCCTCCCATCGAGGTCACCGACTCAAAGCCGACCAGAATTAGAATGGCGACTGTGGCCTGAATGAACATATAACTTATCTTGTGCGCCGAGACCACGGAAGCCGCGTTGGGGTGAGTCAGGAAGTTGCCGGTTGCATCGGTCTCCGGGTAGGTGATCACGTAAGGCACGGGCTTGCCGGCTGAGTCCAGCAATGGCAGAGGGTTGCCGCTGGAGTCGCGCAGAGTTGCGCCGGTCTTGTCAACGGCGAACTGGTAAGGATAAGTTGCCAGCGATTGCCCATCGTATTGGAAGGCGGTGGGGCCGGTGGTTCCGGCTGGATGGCTGGCGCGATAGCCGAGGGCCAGGACACTGAAAACGACCAGCGCGGAGATCTGAATGACGTTGATGGCCAGATTGACAGCCGTCGAAGCGCCTGCGCCCTTGGCGGCGATCCAGGCGACAAAGAAGGAGAAGAGCACGGCGACCAGCGCCATGAAGATTGGGCCGGGGTTCGAGCCGCTCATGAAGCTGGGGTAAAGGAAGCCGACCACATAGCCGCAGAAGACGCCGGTGACGGCGACCATCACGCCGGGATAGACCCAGTAGTAGAGGTGGGAGCCCCATCCGACGATGAACTTGGCGACGCGTGCGTACTTGAACATCTTGTCCTGGGACAAGAGAGCCTGCTCCGCGTAGTAGTAACTGGAGCCGGTGCCGGGATAAAGCTTGGAAATCTCCGCGTAGGAGACTGCGGTGGCCAGACAGAGCAGCAGGGAGACAAAGATGCCGATCCACATAGCTGGCGCGGTGGAGGGCTGACCGGCGACTCCGGTATTAGCCTGGATTGCGAAGGTGAGCCAAAGAAAGGCGCCGGGGGCGATGAGGGCCATTGCGTTGCTCGTCAGCCCGGTGAGGCCCAGGGTGGCTTGCATTTGAGGTGCTTTTTGATCTGCCATGTGCATTCTCCTGGAAGGTGAGGTTCTTGAGATCGCTCCCGGCGGTGCGCCTCCGGGATCTACGTTTGGCTCGCCCGTCTCCGCAATCTTCTACGGGCCGAATGGGGTAACTGCTCGAGTAAGCTGAATCCTAAAGACGTCGCGATAAAGTTGAAATAAAGAAACCCGACTCGGACCGCGAAGCTTCTGGTTACAACGTGAGAATTCTCGGTTGACTTGTGCGGCAGCCCCGGCAAGGCACATCGTGGGATATGCCTGCCGGAATTGCCATCGAGCGGCTCGGCTACTTCGCGGTGATGTTATTGCCGAAGATGAAGCCGAATTCAAGTACCGTCCGGAACTGATCCGCATTCGTTCCCGTCTTGCCAAAGACATCCCCCGGCGTGCTGTCCGTGGCGTGCACCCATGCAAGATCGCCGCGAACGAACATCCCTCCCTTTTGATAGGTTGGCGTGGCGGTAAAAGTAACGCCCGCGCTGCCCGGTCCAAAGCCCAACAGGTTGACCGATCCGTCGGTTGCGCTTCCCGAACTCGTGAGGTATTCCAGGCGCGCCGGAAGTGAGAAGCCGCTCTTGAAGGCATAGCTGGCGTTGATCGCGCCGCCGGTTGCGGATGTACCCGTGGGCACGCCCACCTTCGCGTTGACCGGCAGTTTGCCGTACTGGAAGTACGGTGAAATGATCCACGGGCCTTTGGTGTATGTATAGATCACAGCGTGCATATAGCCGTTGTTCTGGATCGGCGTAGCCGCTGTCTCATAGACGGTCTGACCGAGGTTCCCCATCCCGTCGTACACCAGGCTATGAGGCCCCTTCGTTAGGGTCAGCGAGCCTGAGATCCACGAGTAGCGGCTGGAATAGTAACCGTCATTCCAACTAACCGCTGCCGACAGGTACTTGCCCAGGGTCTGATTGATCTGAATGCCGCGATTGACGGCGTTTTCCTGGTTCCAGATGATGCCGCGCTCGACGTTGAAGTTCTGGTAGGTGAAGGTGGACTCGGCGCCCATCAGAGTGGGGAGTTGGCCGATGAGGAACTGCGTGTTCTTGCCCGCCTGCCACTTCAAGTAAGCGACCGGAACAGGCCCATAGAAATTCTTTACAGTATCCTGGGCGCTGAGAAACGGCACGCTCAGCGTCGGCATGGTATACGCGCCCGCCTGGATGTAGTACTGAAGCTTTCCGTCCGCTTTTTGAATGAAGATCTGACCGTTGCTCAGAGTGGCCTGCGCAGTGTCATCTCCCGGCACGGGATTGTTCTGGAAGACCGAATAACCGGTCACAATGCCATTGACGGAGAGCTTGCCCAACGGACCGGCATCGAAGGTCGCCGGCGGCAGCCATTGGAGTGGACCTGTAAGAACGAATGTGGAGAGCGGAGTGGGTGCAGCCGCAGGCTGATCGGCCGGAGCCGGAGTGGCTGCCGGCGCAGGTGCGGGCGTTGCTGGAGCAGGCGTTTGCGCGCCAGCCACCATGGCAATGGTCATGGCCGCCCCGGCCATCGTTTGCAGTATGCGGTTCGAATTCATCATCATCGGCGCTGTTCCTCCAAAAGAAAAGGTTTATGTGACAAGACGCTGAACGAAATTCGTCTGATAGCGAATTCCCGAAGGCAGGATCACCTGCCCAGTGAAGTGCTCCGGTCAAATCGGATTAACTCCAGTAATGCAGGCGGCCCATAAAATTCCCGTGAGGAACACATCAGGAACGCATGAAGAAGACGAATAATTTTCGCCTGCGGGCAAGATCGCCGCTTTTCTCATGGGCGCGAGGAGACCGCAAGGGAGACTATTTCCTTCCAAATCGGAGATTATTGCAGAGTTGCCGGCACCCATTGGCGGCGTTTTTGTGGATTTCCAGATGATTTCTTTCAGTCTTCTTGAGGAATCTTTTACGAACTCCGTGCAAGGATTGAGTTGCGCGAAAGGATCGAATTGTTATGCTATGTGAACTGATGACAATCATGGAAGCTGGAGACGTGCTGGACCACTACCGGCTGGACGCGACGGTCGCGCAGAGCGGGATGTCGACGCTCTTCAAGGCTACCGACCTGAAGAATGGCCAGCTCGTAGCCATCAAGATTCCCCATGCGGAGATGGAGTCCGACCCGATTCTGGTTGAGCGTTTCAAGCGCGAACAGGAGATTGGCCAGGAGCTGGACCATCCCGGCATTGTCAAGACCTACGAGCCGGAGCAGCGCAGCCGGACTTACATGGTGATCGAGTGGGTGGATGGACGCCTGCTGCGAGCGACTCTCAACGAAGAAGGCAAGCTGCCGATCGAGAGGGCCGTCAAACTCACGGTGGCCATCTGCGATGCGCTGGACTATATGCACAAGCATGGTGTGGTGCACCGCGACCTGAAGCCGGAGAACATCATGGTGGACGCAGAGGACCACATCAAGCTGATCGACTTCGGCATTGCCATGAAGGAGGATGCGCGCAGGCTGACCTTTGCCGGGCCGTCGCCTCTATTGGGCACGCCCGACTATATCTCACCCGAACAGGTGAAGGGGCAGCGCGGCGATCAGCGCAGCGATATTTATTCGCTGGGCGCGATATTTTATGAGATGCTGACCGGCCAGCCGCCCTTCAGCGGACCCAATCCGCTGGCGGTGATGAACGAGCGCGTGCTGAACGATCCCAGGCCGGCGCGCAAACTGCGGGCGGAGATTTCACCGGAGTTGCAGGAGATTCTCAATCGCGCACTGGAACGCGATCCCCGTCATCGCTACGCCACGGCAGCCGAGATGGCGTGGGAGCTGGAACATCAGGACCTGGTGGGCGTCGAGGAGAGCGGGCGGAATTCGCCGCTGCACGGACGCTTTCTGCCCAATGGACGCAAGCTGATGCTCTACGCGGGGCTGGTGCTTGCGCCGATCGCGCTCTTCGTGCTGATGCTGCTGCTGGCGCGGCGGTAGAAGGCCGCGCGCCGGAGCTTCCATTCACCAATTCGTCGGAACCGTCAGGCGGAGACTTGCAGCGGAGGCGCAGCCAGCATACAGCAGTTGCGGCCGGCGTTCTTCGCCGCATAAAGAGCTCGATCCACTTCGCGCAAAACCTCTGCGGAGGAGGGCCAGCCCCACTCCCGCGCATCCAGAACACCTACGCTGAGAGTGATCGAGATGGGACCGCTGGCGGTTGAAGCCGGTGAAGCGCCAATAGCCTCTCGCAACTGTTCGGCACGCGCCCATGCGGTTTTCTCCTTGCAGCCGGGCAGCACAATCAGGAATTCCTCACCGCCATATCGTCCCACCAGATCGTAGGTGCGCACGGTTCTTTGCAGCCGGCAGGCCACCTCGCGCAGAACCTCGTCGCCGACCGGATGTCCATAGGTATCGTTGATATCTTTGAAGTGGTCCAGGTCTCCGAGCAGCACGACCATATGGCCATTCTCGCGTATGCTGCGGTTCAGCTCATGTTCAAGCATCTCCAGAATCGCCTCGCGGTTCAGCAGAGAGGTGAGGCTGTCGTGCGCCACCTTGAATTCCAACTCTTTGCGTGCTCGTCCTAGCTCAGCCTGAACTTCCTTCAGCGCCGTAATGTCGCGCCCGATGCCATAGAGGCCGATGGGGCTGCCTGCCGGGTCGAAGAGGGGAACCTTCGTCGTCAAAGTCCAGATGGACTTCCCTCCGGTTTTCTGAATCCCTTCTTCCTTGTTTACCAGCGGCTGTCCGGAACGAATGATCTTCCGTTCATCTTCGACAAAGGCCGCTGCATTTTCCGCGGGATAGAAATCGAAGTCGGTTTTGCCAATCAGTTCGGCGCCTGAGGCCGCGCCCATCACCTCTGCCGTTTTCTGATTCGCCAGCACGAATCTGCTCTCCACGTCCTTCACGTAAATCGGGTCCGGCATATTGGAGATCACAGCGCGCAGCATCTCCAGCTCGCGCCCTGCAGATTCGATCACGCGCTTCTTCATCCCCCTCTTCGCGTAAGAACAGCCAATCAGCGCGCCCACGCCTGCCGACAGAAGCATGAGGGTAGCAAGAACAACCCAGCGAATGTCGAGCCAGAGTCCGGCGGATATCCAGAAGACAAGCCGCGCAGAAATCTCCCCTCCTGGAATCATCGCAACGCCGGAACAACCGAGTTGAGCCAGAGATGTCATCGCAATCCAACTCCGCTGAGGATCCTGTGACGATTCACACCCAACCTTCTGCAGGCCCAATGGGCGAGATCGCGGTTCAGAAAAACAAGAAAGCACGATGCCTGGAAGGGCGGCAGGGATCGTCGCCAATCTGCGTATCCTGAGAATGGTATCGGCAGAAGACGCCAAAATATAAGCCGGGAGAAGGCTATCTCAAGGATGAGCGTCTTCTCATGGAAGCCCTGGAGTTCACTCTCTACCGGTAGGATTCATCGCGGTGAATCACAAACTCCGGATAGGCGCCACCGCCCAGTTCATGCAGGTCCATGCCGATGCGCTCGCCGTCGGCGTCCACGCGGAAGGGAACTACGCGATTGAGCAGCCAGAAGAGCAGGTAGACGAGCGGCAGCATCACGCCGAGAAGTGTGGCGATGCCCACCAGTTGCGCTAGCAGTTGACCGGGTTGCGGAGCAAAGATGCCCGCGGCCAGCAATCCCCACAGGCCGCCGACGGCGTGCACGCTGATCGCGCCGGAGGGGTCGTCGATAGAGAGAGCCAGCTCCAGCACCTCCACCAAAAGCGGCGTCCCGATGCCGGCAACCACTCCGATGAAGAGAGATTCGAGCGGTGTAACCAGGCCAGCGCAGGCGCTGGAAGCCACCAGTCCAGCCAGCCAGCCATTGGCGCAGAGGCTGGCATCCGGCTTGCCAAAGCGGAAGCGCGTCACCGCGAAGGTGGAAGCGAGCGCTCCCGCGGCCGAGAGCAGCGTATTGATCGCGGTAACGGGCAGCAGGGCCAGCGGCGCATGGAGCCAGAGCACCGCGCCGGCCACATTCCACCCCAGCCAGCCAACCAACGCCAGCAGGCAGCCGAAGAGCACATACACGGCATTATGCCCGGGTAGGGCCGTCGACAAGCCTTCCTTGGGAAATTTGCCTTTGCGGGGACCGGCGATCCAGACGACGGCCAGCGCGCTCAAACCGCCCAGCACCTGCACTGTAGCCGCGCCGCCCGAGTCCAGAAATCCCGCGCCGAGGGAAAAATTCACGCCCAGTTGCCCCAGCCAGCCGCCGCCCCAAACCCAATGCGCGAGCAGCGGAAAAACGGTTGCAGCCATGAGCGCGGCGATGGCGCAGCCGGCGGTCAAACGCAGCCGGTCCGCGCCCGATCCCCAGGGAATCAGCGCGGCCAGGGCTATGGCCATCAACTCGAAGACCAGAGCCAGTTGCGAATGCAGCGGAGTGTTGCTTAAGCCGCCGAGCAGATAAGGACCCTCGCCCAGCCAGTTCCAGGGCTTGCCGGCAAGATGCAGGATGTGGCCCGCACCGCCGGGAAGGCATCCGGCAAAGGTGGCGCCCACGAGCGCGAAGACCATGGCGGTGACCGCAACCATCGCCAGATTGCCGAGCAGAGCCTGCGCGGCGGAGCGGCAGCGGCCCAGGCCGGTATTGATCAAGGCCACCCCGGCGATGGCCAGCGGAGCCACCAGCAGCAGGGCAAGCGTGAGTGCGAAGAGAGCGTCGGAGATGGGAGGCGGAGTGTTCATCAGCGGCTCTCTCCCCGCGCAGCCATGTGTCCGCGCACAGCGACGCCGAGTCCCAGGCATTCGACGCCCAGGCCGCAGAGAACGAAGGCGGCGCGCGAAACCGGGTCAGGAAAAAGCACCAGCGCGGCCAGAGCGAGAAAGAATCCGGCCGGCATTACCAGCAATCCAGCGTACTTCATGTGCGTTCCTCTCTGAGCTGTTCCCAGGGCGCTTCGCGCAGCTTGTCAGAAGCGATGGCGGCAGCCTGGCTTGTCCCCAAACTCCGCGCTCCATCTGAATTGTTCCTGAGAACACCGGCTGCAAGGCCTTTTTACGAATACTAATACATTGGGATGCTATTCATCGATCTGCACTGACAGGCTGGTTTTGCAGCTCCGACTTTCTTCCCGCAAAGGCCCAGCTCTCTCCCAGGCCAAAATTGACGATGGAGCAGCAGAGAATCGCAATGCTGTTGGCGGCCAGCAGCGGCAACCCGGCCGCGCCCGCCAAGACTCGCATCAGCAGGAGGTTGCCCGCGATCGAGACCATTCCATTGGCAAGATGAAAGCGCAGCAACTGACCCAAGATCGCGGAGCTTGCCCGGCGGTCGCGCCAGGTGAAGTGCAGGTGCCAGACAAAGTTATGCAGCAGCGTCACTTCGACCGCCGCGGCGGAGGCGCACAGATAATGGCCTCCGGAGCAGCGGTTGAAGAGCGCGAGCACGGCAAGCTGCAACGCCATGCCGATGGCTCCCACCAGATTGAACTTTCCCCAGCGGATCAAGGTCGTCACGGCAGCGGCTCCTGACGATAGAGCTGCGCAATATGGCGCACGGTGATCGTGGCTGCCATGGCAAACATCAGAATTACGGCAATCGATCCTCCCAGATCGAAGAGCAGAATGCGGTGATGAAAGAGCGTTGCATAGGGATCGCGCAACAGCGCCAGATTGCCGGCGATGAGCAGAATGCGGATCTCCGTGGGGCCGAAGATGCCTTGAGAAAGTTGAAAGCACGACAACGAATATGTGGCCAGATAACTCTCGCTCGACAGCAGCAGAAATGCAATCAGCATCGCCACAGCCGTCTGCCAGTGCAGAAACCCGGAGCAGCCCAGGCCGCACATCAGCGCGACGGAGCCGAAGATGTCCGCCATGTGGTCCACATAGAATCCATAGCGCGGGCGCTCCTGGCGGCGTACGCGGGCCAGGGTTCCATCCAAACTATCGCCGAGCCAGTTGAGCGCGATGCAGGCAATCACCGCCAGCAGCGCGTTGCGCTCATAACGCGAGAGTGCATAAAAGCAGCCAGCGCCCATCTGCGCACAGAAGCCAAGCAGTGTGAGCTGGTCGGAGCTGAGCCAGCCCGGCGCACGCTGGGCCATCCACTGCAAGGCGCGCTTTTCGATGGATGCCGTCAGCGCCCGATTGACACGCCGCGCCGTTGCAAATCCCGAATTGTTTGTTGTTACAGATGCCAGATTCATTGCCGCCTCCTTTTTTGCCTCTTCGACCGGATTGTTTCCGTCATTTCTTCAGCGCGCTGCACACCGAATGCAAAGTAAATTGCAGCGACTCGCGCGGCACGCTTTCCACAAACGGTCCCGCGACCCAGCCCAGTCCGTGTGGAATGGAGCGGGTCAGCGAGATTGATTCAACTTGCAGGTAGAGTCCGCCATCGCGCTCCTCGAAGCTCCAATAGGTGTTCAAGCGCCAGAGGAAGCCGTGCTCCTCGCCGGCGGTGAGCGCGCGCTCGGAGGGCGTGCCCGGAGACGAGATCTCCGCGATCCGCGTGCTGCGCGAGATGCTGAATCCATGCTGCGGATCGAGGCGCGCAAAGTTGACGTCGTAGGTGGTATCCATGACCACCGTGAGGATGTGCTGTTGCCGCACACGCATCGTTGCCAACAGATGATCGCCCTGCCGCCAGAGCACCTTCGCGGTCAGCACCTGCGGAGAAAAACGTTGTGGATACGCGTTGAAATCCTTCATCAACCGCTCAAAATCCCCGGCATTCGCTCCGGGAACGAAGGCCGTGCCGCGCCAGTGATGCAGCATCGCTCCGGGGGGATTCGCATCGGCTACTGGCGTGATCCTCTCGACAACCACCTCTCCCTGCCGCAGGCGCATCCGGCTGGGCGCATCTGGAAGCGCCGCGATAAAGCCGTTCTGCGACTGATGCTGCCGGGCCAGACGCGACTCCACCGAAGCGGCGTAGCGATCGAATGCGGCAGCCGCCGCGGGCGCGGGTTCAGCACTCATACCTACCGGCGCGGCGATGGCGGTCAGCAGCCCCATGAGTGCCAGGGCTGAGATGCATCTACGGAATCCTGTACTTTTGCTGTGCGTCATTTCTGCAAGCTACCGCTCCGCGCCCGGCAATGCAATGCATGGAATCTCAATCCGCGAGAGATTGTTTCTCACTTTGCAAGTGATTGCAGCCGTTGGGCTTCAGAAAAGTTCTCCTCTGCATGAAGCTGCTGAATTGATATTGAGATCGGATACACTGAAGTGAATCAATGAAAGATTCGCAGCCAGAACGGCGCTATCGCTTCGGTGTCTTTGAAGCAGACGCCGGCACGGGAGAACTTCGCCGGCAGGGCCTTCGCGTCAAATTGAATGCGCAGCCCTTCCGTGTGCTCTGCCTGCTTCTGGAGCGCCCCGGCGAGGTGCTCACACGCGAGGAGATCTGCCGCGATCTCTGGCCCGACGGAACTTTTGTCGACTATGAGCACAGCCTGAACTCGGCCGTCAACCGCATCCGCGAAGCTCTTGGCGATAAAGCCGGCCACCCGCGCTTCTTGGAGACGCTGGCCCGCCGCGGTTATCGCTTCGTAGCTCCGGTGGAGCGAATCGACGCTGGTGAGGATGCGTCTTCAGGGGATTCAGAGACGCCCGCGCCGACGGCGAATGCAGAACTTTCCACGGAGCCGGAGAGCAAAGCTGGCTTCCGCATTCTGGCTTCGCTGGAGGAACTGCCCAATGCCTCCTATCGCGTGGTGAGGACACTCTTTCTACTCTTGCAGCTCATGTATCTGGGCTTTTATGTTGGGGCGCTGGCCAATCTGGCCGAGATTGAGGATTTGTTGGCGCCGCTACCCTGGGCGGCTCAAGCCTATCTTCTGCTCGTCGCAACCGCCGCGCTGCTGATTCCCGTCCGCCTCTTTCTGCTTTCCGCAACGCTCTTCCGGGCGCCCGGAGCTCGCGGCAAATTCCTCAAGATGTGGGCGTTTCTGCTTCCGCTGGACGAGTTGTGGGCGCTCTCGCCCTTTCTGCTGCTGCACCACATCAACTTCGGCGTGGCGCTGGCCTGCATGACGCCGCTGGTCTATTCGCCCTTTGCCCAGCGCTCGCTGGTGCTGATGGGCGCTGCCGGAGATGCGCCCGAATGCTCTGCGGCTCTGCGCTGAACGGAGCGAACGTAGAGCTTCTCTTTACAGCCAGGGATTGATCAGCGAAATGCCCGCGTGCTCAAAATCCGGGATGTTTCGTGTGGCAAGTGCAGCCTCATTGACCAAAACCGTGGCGGCGATCATTGCATCCATTTCATCGATGGGCCTACCGATTCTCTGCCGAGCATTCAGAATGGGGCCATAGGCGCGTGCCGCAAACAGATCGAAGGTCAAAATTTTTCCACTGAAGAGCGTTCCAACCAATTCTTCCATCTTTTCTCGAAGAAGATGTTGACGCTTTCCACTTGGCATCCGATCGACTCCTGAAAACAACTCAGCCAGCACGACTGTACAAGTGCAGATTTCGCGGCGCGGAACGGAGCGCAGCCAAGAAAGCACTGCAGTCTCCGGTGCGGGCCGTAAGACCTCAGAGATGACGTTCGTGTCGAGAACGATCATTATTCAAAAGTGGGAATCTTGCGGTGGGATTTGCGCCGCGGAGGAATTTGCAGCTCAACTCCACCTAGCGGAGCAAACAACTTGCGTATGGCGGTCCCGAAATCTTCTTCGGGGTCAATACTTGCGATTGCGGCTTGGGAAGGCGGTTCTGGAAGAACAGACAGAACGGCACGCGCTTCCGCCTCCATCGAGCGGCCATTGAGCGCGGCGCGCACTTGCAGCCTGCGCTTCACTTTCTCGTCCACATTGCGAATAGTCAAAGTTGCCATGAATCAAGCATAGCGCGAAAGTGCTAGCACTGCAAGCAGTACTCTTGTCCAATACAAGATGAGCCTGAAGCGGGGAGCTGATTCCAACACAAGATGAGCCTGAAGGGTTAGTCATGCTGGGAAGTGAACGTCAGCGTGCACCAGGCAGAGAAGTTGAGTTTGGAAGG
>JBAVDS010000125.1:0-6667 GCA_049587335.1 Occallatibacter sp.
GCGCGCTCGATCGGCAACCCATCCGACACGCGCGCTAACATAACTTGAATCGCAAAAAAGAAAGGAGATTCCCGCTTCGCTAACCCTTCGCCGCCTTCAGGCTCATTCTTCGATTGGAAAAGACTGGACGAAAACCAAAAGGCACTTGACACTGGCCTCGGTTCATGGCTGAATAGAAACAGATGCGCCGCTTGAATCGCAACTCGCAATTGGTTCACCAGGCCACGGAGCCGGCTCCCCGCCGCTCGTGTTGTTGATCGCGCAGCATCCTCTTTTCTCATCCAACAACCTTCAGTTGCCGCCGCAGCGCGCATAAGCGCTTTGCCTGCGCGTTTTCTCGAAGATCATCCATCAAAAGGAGGCCAGACATGAAATCAACCTTCATTGCTTCATTCGCGCGCAGGTGTTGTTGTCGCCGCACTCACACCTCTCTTCCTGGTGCCCTGCGTGCCGTGCACAGGCGCATCGTAGCAGTCTGACGAGCGACAGGCGTACTACCGCCTATCGCGTGGCTCACGGCAAATGCCGTGAGCCATTTTTCTTGTGGACAGTGTTGTCCGCATTTGGAGGCAGTTGTGAACCGACGTACAATCATTTTTCGCGAACTTCGCAGCAACGCTCTGTTGCTTGCATCGGCTTTCGTGCTTCTCATTGCCGGTATTCTTGCTCACGGGCAAGCCGTGGAAAAGGGCACTATTACGGGTCTGGTGAACGATTCGTCTGGAGCCATTGTCAGCGGTGCAAGGGTCAGCCTGTATAACATGGCTACCGACATCGCTACCGAAACAACAACCAATAACCAGGGACTGTTCGTTTCACCACCACTCGATCCGGGCGACTACGATATTCAAATCAAGGCCGAGGGCTTCAAAAGCCTGCACCAGAGCGTACGTCTCGAAGTTGGACAGCGCGTTTCATCGAACGTGACGCTCCCCATCGGCAATTCCTCGGAGACTGTCGAAGTGCATGATTCAGGGGTTGCGCTGCAAACAGAGAGCGCCACGATCGAGAATCTCCGCACGGAAGAGGCGGTCAAGGATCTGCCGCTGAATGGACGCAGTTTTGCGGGCCTGGTCGGACTGGGTGCGGGAGCGGTTCCCGCGCACACGCAGATTCAGAACATTCCTTACACGCAGCAGCGCGGCGACACGTCGTTCGCCTTCAATGGCCTGCGTTTTCAGGAGAACCGTCTGCTGCTCGACGGCATCGGAGACAACGAAAACCATAACGGGCTGGCCGTCGTGATTTTCCCGCCAATCGATGCAATTCAGGAGTTCTCCGAAGAGACTACAGATGCCGACGCCCGCTATGGACGCGGCAACGGCGGCACGGTCAATCTTGTCTACAAATCCGGCAGCAATCATTTTCACGGCGACGTCTTTGAATTTCTGCGCAACGACGCCTTGAACGCAAGGAACTACTTCAATCCTAAGAACAGCAAGCTGCTTCGTCAAAACGAGTACGGCGTAACTTTCGGTGGCCCGGTATTCTTCAAACAGGCGAATCCGAAGACATTCTTCTTTGCCGACTACAACGGGCAGAGACTGTCGCAGGGAATCACAAATGTTGACTCCGTTCCAAATTACAGCGTCAAAACGATAAATGGCATCATCGGATACGACTTTTCCAATTACGCGGCTGCGGTGAAGAATCCTTCCACGGGTAAGGTTTACAGCACCGCCAATGGATACCCTCTCAATAATTTCATTCCGTTGAACGACACGATCACCCCCACGAACGGCGCCATCAATACCTCCGGCGCCAATGTACTCAACTTCTATCAGAAGTATGCAACGCCCAATCTAGGCGCCGACAATGCATCTGCAAACAATTTCATCTACGTTGCCCCCAAGACGGTCGAGACCAATGCCTTTGACGTAAAGGTCAATCGCACCTTCAGCGACAAGGACAACGGCTTTGTGCGCTATAGCCAATCGCACGATCACATCAGCCAGCCGGGTCAGTTGCCCAATCCTCTGGTTGGCAACCTGATCAGCGGTCCTGCGGAGAATCCGGCTTACCAATCTGTCTTGAGCGAGACACACGTCTTTTCGCCCCGGCTGATCAACACGGCGCGTGTCGGTTGGTCGCGCTTCTTTATCAACGCAAAGAATTGGGATGCTGGGCTCAATCTCCCAACCACGCTCGGCATTCCAGGCGTCGAAATCAATAACGATCCGCGCTCCGACGGTTTGCCGATCTTCGCTTTCAGCGGATACACTCCGATCGGCGACAACGGCAACAATCCCACGCAGATTGGCACCAACAACTATCAGACCGACGACAATATCAACCTGAATCTCGGCAAGCATTCGCTGGACATTGGCTTTGAATTCGTCCGCCTGCAATACAATATGTTCCAGACAGGCTACGAACACGGTTCGGCCACTTACAACGGATCTTACTCTGGCCTGCCCTGGACCGATCTCCTTTTCGGCGCACCCAAGCAGGGGACCTACGCTTATCCCATTACTGGCGTTGTGGGACTGCGCCAGAGCGATCTCGCGTTCTACGTCCAGGATAACTACAAGGTCAATAGCCGTCTGACCCTGAACCTCGGCGTGCGTTACGAAAACTTCCTCGGCTGGCCGTGGACCGAGGTCAACAACAAGGAATACAACTTCGTTCCCTCGATCTCGACAACCTCCTTGATTCAGGTCGGAACCCATGGCGTCCCGCGCAGCGGCTTAAGCGGCAATAACTTCAACCTCGCTCCGCGCGTGGGCCTGGCCTACAAAGTGACTTCAAAGACCGTCTTCCACGGCGGCTACGGGCTGTATTACTCGGCGCCGAATGTCACCAACTCAACCGGATTGTCGGCCAACGTTCCGGTGAACGACTATTGGACCTTCAGCAACTCCGCGACATACGGAGCGACGGGAGCCAACGGAGCAGCGTTCAACTACACATCGAATGGTTTCCAGCACACGCGTGTTACTTCGCCCGATGCGCTCGCACTCAACACGCCGGTTTATTCGCAAGATCCAAATGCAAAGACACCTTACAGCATCCAGTGGCATGGGGCAGTCGAACAGGAGATTCCCTTCAGCACGGTTCTCAAATTCGCTTATGTAGGAACCCGCGGCGTTCACCTGGACGATGTGCGCGACATCAACACCAACTCGACCGGCACGCCGCTCTTTGGCGTTGGCCGGCAATACGCTACGCTCGGCTCCATCAGCCAGGTTGAGACGCAGCAGAAGTCGAGCTACAACGCGCTGCAGGTCACCGCGGAAAGGCGCGCTCACAATCTTGGGCTTCTGGCCTCTTACACCTACAGCCACACATTGGATGAAGGCACCGGCAGCCCTGGCAGCGTTCTCAATCCCTACGACATTCACTTCGACTACGGCAACTCGGACATCAACATTCCTAACCGCTTCGTCGCCAGCGCCAACTACGAGTTGCCTTTCAAGGCTCCCAGGAGATTGAAATACGCCGTGGAAGGCTGGCAACTGAACACCATTCTGAATTATTTCGACGGCCTGCCCTTTTCCGTCTCATCATCGGCTGTCACCTCCGATGGTGCATCGGTCCGCGCCAACGTGACCAGAAGCGGCACGAACCCGACCAATCGGCGCACGCTGACAAACTGGTTCAACACTCAGGCCTTCTCCAATCCAGCGGCTGGCACGTGGGGCAACTCAGGTCGCAACATACTTCAGGGGCCAGGCACCAAGACAGTGGACTTCTCTTTCTTCAAAAACACCAACATCGCGGAATCAAAGGTGCTGCAACTGCGCGCCGAGTTCTTCAACCTCTTCAATACACCGCAGTTCAATAACCCCAACTCCACGGTTGGCATTTACAACGCCGCGACAGGTTCATGGAGCAACGGCTTCGGCACGATCTCTTCGGCTGGTTCGGAGCCTTCCTTCCAGCGCACAGAACGTCAGATCCAGTTAGCGGCCAAAATCACTTTCTAAGATACGGTAATAACGCAAAGGCAGACCGGCTTGTACTGGTCTGCCTTTGCATTTCTGCTCAGATTGAGCGGTCTTGCAGCAATTACTGTTTATCGATTACCACGCTTGATTGTTCGCCTTCGCATAATTCAGCAGGCGCTACCGAACAGAAGCGCCCATGTTTTTGACCACGGATAGACTCCTCGGAGATTGCATATATTATCCGATCATTCTATCCAAATACGGCTTAGCATCCAAGCGCACATATTCCGCCTCATTTCGCCCTATTCGGTTCTGGTCGCGACATAGCATGAACCAGACGCGCAGCGCCTATGTCCGCCACCATACTGACCGAAGCTACTCCAGGTGCGATGAAATATATGCACAATACAATATCGAAGATGACAAAAATATCACCGCGATGAGGTTTTCGGTAATCGACTCATGCGTCTTGTTCGATCGCTTCTGGCCGTGCTTCGAAGAGGCCACAATGCTTTCGCAGGACATTTCGTTTGCTTGCGGGATTGGGCCAAAGAGAAGAAGGCCAACAAGAGACTTGCTACGGCCGTCACTCGCGATGGCAAGGCGGGTATGTGACATCAAAGTCAGGCAGATAATTTGTCGAAGTACGGAGGCCTCTCCGCAACTGAAGAGGCCTCGACTTTCTCATTGAGTGTGTGAGAGAGATTAGTTGACTGTGAGAGAGAACGTCGCGGCGTTATGCAACGCGCTGGAACCAGTGCCTGATATGCCGGTCACTGTCACTACCGAAGTGACGGGTTGCGTATGATTTGAGGTTGTCGACCCGCCGCAGCCGGTGAACAGGCTCATTCCGATCACGCTCACCGCCAGCAGAAGGAAGAGTTGCATATTGCGCCGCTTCTTCCAGCCGAGGAGGCAGAATGCTACAGCCAGCGTTGATGCAGGCAACAGCGGATTGGAGTTGCGATGGTACATCGCGGTTGCCGCTGCGGTAGTCACTGTCAGTGTTGTGGTTGAAGCGGTTGTGCCCGAAGGCGTGACAGTCGCAGGAGCGAAGGTGCAGGTTGCGCCCGCGGGTAGCCCGGCGCAGGTGAGAGAGACCGCGGAGGCGAAGGCGTTCTGCGGCGTCACCGACACCGACAGCGTGGCACTCTGTCCGCCCGTGATGGTGAGCGAGGATGGAGTAGCTGCGATGGTGAAGTCCGGCGATCCGAGCGGGATGATGGTGTAGGCGGCTGAGGCGATCGCGCTGTTGATGTAGTTGGCAGCTACGGCGATGGCCTTGATGGTCTCCGTTCTACCGACTGAGATGGCGCTTGCGTAAAGCGTAGACTGGGCCGTCGGCGCGGATCCGTCGGTGGTGTAGTAGATCGCTGCTCCAGAGGTGGTGTCGGAGATTGTGACCGTCTGGCCTGTCGTGAATGTGCCAGCCACAGGTGAGATGGTTGGCGTGGCTGCAGTGGGAATGTTAATGGTGTAAGTGGCCGTGGCGTATGTGCTGTTCGTATAGTCAGAGAGTAAGGCGACGGCAGTAATGGTCTCCGAGGCTGAGACCGTGATCGGGCCGGTATATGCGATCGTTGGTTGTGAGCCGTTGGTAGAGTAGTAGATCGCCGCGCCGGTGGTGGCGTCGGCAAGGGTGACCGTTTGCGGTGCGGTGTAAGTGCCTCCCGCAACCGAGAAGGTGGGCGTGGAGACTATAGGCTCGGCGATGACCAGCGAGAAGTTCGCACTTCCTGTGAGTTGGCCGGCTCCCTTGCCGCTGTCAGTCGCAGTCACTGAAATGGGAAATGTGCCGTTGACCGTGGGTGTTCCACTTAGCTTTCCGCTGCTACTCAGTGTCAGGCCGTTGGGCAAAGCCCCGCCGGTTTGCGCATAGGTGTAGGGCGCGGCGCCGTTACTAGCGGTCAACTGCTGGCTGTAGGCAACGCCCTGCGTTCCGCTGGGCAGAGTCGCTGGCGACAGGGTAACGGTTGGCAGGTTGATGGTGTAAGTGGCCGTGGCGTATGTGCTGTTCGTATAGCCAGAGAGTAGGGCGACGGCAGTAATGGTCTCCGAGGCTGAGACCGTGATCGGGCCGGTATATGCGATCGTTGGTTGTGAGCCGTTGGTAGAGTAGTAGATCGCCGCGCCGGTGGTGGCGTCGGCAAGGGTGACAGTTTGCGGCGAGGTGTAAGTGCCTTCCGCGACCGAGAAGGTTGGTGTAGCGGCTTGCGGCAGGATATTGGTCTCTTCACCGCTCAAACTTGCCGACTGTGAACTTCCCTTGATGTTCATCGTGTTGTCGGTCAGCGTTACTTTTTCGTTGAGCGTTTGGGAGGTGCCGCTCGTGCTCTTCGCCATCGGCGAGAAGTCGATGGTCAGTGTGCAAGTTTCAGCGGCGGCCAACGGGGTGCTCGATGCACAGTCAGTGCTCGCCCCAGCAGCCTCGGGGAAGTCGGCGGGATAGCTGATCGCGGTAATTGCCAGCGGTTTGTTGCCGATATTGCGCAATGTCACTGTCTGCGAACTGTCGGAGCTGGTCGCGCCCTGGTCCGTGTTGGCGAAGTTCAAGCCTGCCGTGTTGCGCGCAATCTCCACCACGCGGTTGTTGTTTCCATCTACGACGTAGATATTTCCAGCGGCATCCACGGCCAAGCCGCCAGTAGAACTTAGAGCTTATCCGTGAATAGCAACAGTCTGTCTCCAGCAGATCATGGCGCACGCGAGGGAGAGGAGCGCAATGTAGCTTGCCTCTGTCTTTTCGAAGCTGACCAGCAATTTGCGGAACCGATTAATCC
>JBAVDS010000126.1:0-11852 GCA_049587335.1 Occallatibacter sp.
CTCTTAGGGCGCATCGTTTTTCCCCGGCTAGCGTTGTGTTTTGAACAACTTCTGGGAATATTTTACCACGAAATGCGCCCTATATCATTGATTCTTTACTGTGTTATGCGTTTATCAGGAGCGACTATAAAGAATAGTAAAAGAGCTTGAAATAAGTTTGCAAGATGAAAAGGCATAGTAATCGGAGGCCACTGCCCAGGATGCCCCGGTGTAAAGCCTGTGATCAATTGAATCGAGGCGATTGAAAAATAGAATGATGTGCCGAGTAAACGGAAAGATAATAACTTGGTGCCGAAAATAAAATAGATTGCTCTTTCGGCCAATCTTGCAGTTCTTTGCATAAATGCAGCGGCCCAGGAAATAGATATAGTTCGCACATCATCTAATCGAATCCACCACTCTCTAATGCGATCTTGGACCCTCCCCTCCTCATCCTCATAGAGAAACGTAAGGCAGATCAAAAATAGCGCAATTGGTTTGAGGAGAAGCCAAACAACATATATAACCGTTGACATGGACATCCTTTCCTCTACCAGGATTGATACTGTGTTGCGTCTCCTGGTATGCTCTCATTTCTCATTCAGCGGTTGGCGCAAATTGGGAGAATTATAACAGTTCCCGTCACTAGCCGGATGTCGGGTGCCGGGTGCCCCATCCATCCACGCTCTTTGCGGATGGATGGGAAACCACGAACCTGAATCAGTCGATTGATGTCGGGGCACAACTTCACTCATTTCGCGCCGTAGGCGCAACGGTAATTAGCCCCGCGCTTTAGCGTGGGATAGGTGCTCAAAGGTTGTTCTGATTAGCGCCCAATATGCATTTTCTGCAACTCGTTATTCTGGATGACCAGCTTGAAAGAGACCATGATCGTGGTCTCCACCTCGACGGGATCGTCATTCAGAAGATAGGGCTTGTAGACCCAATGTTTCACGGCATCCAATGCGGCATGCTGAAGTTCTGCGGGGCCACTGATTACGTGCAAATCGGCAACATGGCCATCCTTGCCGATCGTAGCCTGAAGAATTACATTTCCCGACACTCCGATATTACTTGCATAGACCGGATATTCTGGATCGACTCGCTTGATGAGCATTTTCGTCATGACTTCCCCGGGAACGGTGATACTGATGCGCTTCGGGGTTGCATCGGGTGGCGGAACAAAGAGTGACTCGCCGGTGGTTGTCAGCAATTCGATGAGGTCGATGTGCGCGCTGGCCACCAGCTTTCCCTGTTGAGCAGACTTCAAGTCTTCGGCAATGTAACGCCCCTGGAATTTGGCGATGCTGCTATGTATGACCTGTTCTCCCTGCTCGGAAACATAGATACGAAGGATTGATTTGCCAGTGTCGAAGCACTGAGTGCTTCCGGCATGAATCTCTTTGGATGGAATTGGACTCAGGCAATCGAACTTTAAGTTGCCAACTTCGCGCTGTTCTATCGCGAAGCTCGTCCGCTGAATTGACTCTGAACTCAGGATTGGGTTCACAAATTGGTTGCGTAGATCGTCGATCGCGCTTGGGATCCTGCTCTGTTCACCGGAGACCAACGGTCCCTTCTCAGTGCCATATTCAGTTTGCGTAAAGGATGCACCCGTGAATGTGCGCTTGTATTTTTCAGGACCGGCCCAATACTCCTCATACGTCCCTTGATCCTTTACGCTACCCTTTTCATCGAAGAGCTTCCAACTGGCCTTCAGATGCCAGGGCTTCACATCGTCGCCGGTCAGGCCGTTGGTCTTTGCAGCCAGCAGCATCAACTCCTTGGGGTCGCTTGGTAGAGTGGCGGCGGGAGCGTCTTTGGCTGGCGCTGCGTCCTGAGCGAATCCGCTCAGGCTAACCCCGCCGAGCGCGGCGAAGCAAAAGAGGTTGATAGAACAACAGAGCGTTCGTACGAAGGTCGATTTTCGCATATCGGCAAGATACCATAAGTCCCCGCAATGGAGATGTGAGTGATGTACCTCGCACCAGAGTCTGTATTTCAAATCCGCAGGCAATGCGCGCATAAGAAAAGCCGGCGAATGGTATCACCGGCTTTTCTTGTTGGTTGTGTACAAGTCTACTTCAGCGTCAACTCCGCGCTCAGCGGCGTATTCTCGCTGGAATCGCCAACGCGAATCAGAAACTTGCCGGGATCGATCGTCCACTTGTGTGTCTTCTCATCCCAATAGCTGAAGGCGCGGGCATCCAGATCGAGCGTGATGTGTTTGGTTTCGCCCGGAGCCAGCCGCACCTTCTCGAATCCCTTCAGTTCACGCTCCGGACGGCTTACAGTCGCGGAGGGATCGGAGATATAAAGCTGAGCTACTTCAGCCCCCTCCACGCCGCCGGTATTGGTTACGTCGAAGCTGACCGGAACGGTCGAGCTGGAAGCAGCCTGGGCGGGCACGTCGAGCTTGGAGAAGCTGAAGCTGGTATAACTCAGTCCGAAGCCGAAGGGATAGAGCGGGTGCTTGCCGGTAGTGGTCCAATAGCGGTAGCCAACCAGCAGTTTGTCTTCGTACTTCACGTGGGGAACGACGTAATCGACGGGCGCTCTGCCGTCTTCGGTCACGTGCAGACTGGTGTCAGCGCCCTTGACAGGATAGTAGTATTTGGCCGAGGCGCTATCCTCCCAACTGCGGTCGAAGGTGACTGGCAGCTTGCCTTCGGGATTGCGCTTGCCGAAGAGAATCTCGCCAATGGCCGTGCCGCCCTCTTGTCCAGGATAGAAAACATCGAGCAGCGCGGGGATTTTGCCGAGCCAGGGTTGAGTCTCCATGCCTCCTCCGCCGTAGAGAGCGACAACGGTATGAGGATTGATTGCCGCAACCTCTTCGATCAGCTCGCTCTCTCCCCAGGGAAGGGAAAAGGTGCGGTCAAAACCTTCCCCCTCGGTGGCTGCACTGAAGCCCGCGGCCACGACCACTATGTCGGCGGCGGCGGCAAAGCTCTTCGCTTCCGCTGAGATCAACTCCGGCTCGTAGGCAACTCCCACGCCGAGGCGATTGGCCGTCGAGTGCGGCTTGTAATCCACCACGACATTCGCATTCTGGCTGGCAGCAAGCTCGACCATCGCCGTGAGCGGTATCTGGCCCTCGGTGTGCGTCTGCTCCAGCACCACGCGGCCATCGATCTTCACTGTAAATTCGTCTCCGCTCCATCCTGGCGCGGAGGCCAGAATCCGATATTTTCCTGCCTTGTCGGCTTTGAAGCTGGCGGAATAGCGGATACTGCGAGTCAGCCCAGGCCGGGCATCCCGCCCTTGTCGGATGTTGGCAATCTCGGTTTGTGTCGTCGTATCCGGCCTTCCGCTGAAATCCGTGCTGGGGAAGGTCTCCATCTTGATTTCGCCTGCCCAGCGTGTATGCGCAAATAGATCGTCGATCTCAGGAAGTCCGCGGTCATAAAGGACATGAACCTGCGCACCGGCTACGTTTGCGATTCCGGTCAGCAGGCTGACAGGCTCGAAGGCGCGGGCATCGGAGGAGCCGCCGCCGCCGGTCACCGCCGGGTAGGCGTTAGGTCCGATAATGGCGATGGTCTTGACCTTGCCCGGATCGAGGGGAAGGAGATGCTCTTCATTCTTCAAGAGCGTGATGCTCTCGCGGGCGCCGTCCAGCGCGACAGCGCGATTGGCAACCGAGTAAGTCGAGTCGGCGGGATCGAATTGCGGCCGGTCGAGAAAGCCGTAGCGCAAGACGGCCCGCAGAAGCCGCAACACCTTGTCGTCGATCGTGGATTCCTTGACCGTGCCGTTCTTGACGGCTGCCGAAAGGGTCTCAAAGTCCATGAATCGCGCACTGGGCATCTCCAGATCGAGGCCGTTGTTGGCCGCTTCCACGCCATCGTAGGTAGCATCCCAATCCGACA
Source organism: Occallatibacter sp. (assembly GCA_049587335.1). GTDB lineage: Bacteria > Acidobacteriota > Terriglobia > Terriglobales > Acidobacteriaceae > Telmatobacter. Next base: position 3,852 of record JBAVDS010000126.1, read on the forward strand.
TCAGAATCCCTTGAAAGCCCCAGTCGCCCTTCAGTACCTTCAAATTAAGAAAGCCATTTTGGGTGGCGTGAACGCCGTTGACCAGATTGTAGGAGTTCATTACCGCATCCACGTGGGCCTGGGTGACAGCTGCCTCAAAGGACGGCAGGTAAATCTCCCGCATGGTGCGTTCGTCCAGATCCGAACTGGCATTGTGCCGGTTGTACTCTTGATCGTTCAGGGCATAGTGCTTGACGGTGGCGATGACGCCCTGCGATTGAACTCCCTCGATGAAGGGAACCACCAGGGATGAGTTCAGATAGGGATCTTCAGATAGATACTCGAAGTTGCGCCCTGCGATCGGCGTGCGGGCGATATTCACTCCCGGACCGAGCAGGAAGTGGACACCGCGGGCGCGGGCATCCCGTCCCAATCCTTCGCCGAGCCTGCGCGCGAACTCCTGATCCCAGGTCGCGGCCAGCGCCACGCCGCCGGCATAGGAGGTCGTCGGCCCCCATGTGCGTACGCCCACCGAGGCATCCGACATCTTGAAACGGGGCAGGCCGATGGACGGAATCGGCTGGGTGAACATCCCATCGACGCCGCCCAACAGCTTGATCTTTTCATCCAGCGTGAGCTTGGCCAGCAGAGCCTGGGCTTTGGCTTCGATGGCCGGTGAGTCGGGAACGGGCGCCTGCGCTGCGGCGCCGGTGCTGCAAACGAGGAGCATCGCAATCAATCCTGCGATGGAGATCAAAGATAACGATGGAGTGGCGTGTCTCAATGCGGTTTTCATCACCCAAAAAGGCTATCTTATTTGCCCGCCTGATGTACACCGATTTGACAAGTTGCATGGATATATCGGTAGGCGAAGTGTTGGCGTTAGAAGTATCATGCATTGAGTTGTGACCAGAGTCACAGGACGGGGTGAATGTTGTCACTGCCGCTGCCGCTTTCGCGGGCGCAGACTCGAAGTCCGATAGGGAGAGAACCAGAAGGCGTCACTGGGCGCCGGGAGGCATCGTTTGAGCTTTGCACATGGTTTAGAGACCATCGTTGTGGCTACAGAGCTAAATGGCTGCTCCGAGGCGGCTTTGGAGTATGCCCGTAAGCTGGCTGCGGCCTACGGCTCGCGGATTGTGCTGGCTCATGGCATTGATCCCATGGAATATGCCAATGTGGATGCTCTTCCAGATCCGGTTCTGTCAGAGCTGACTGGTAAAGCAAGAGAGGTGTTGGACCGCCTCTCTGCCGGACTCTTGCGCGAGGGCATTCCAAGCCACTCCGAGCTTCGCCAGGGAGCAGTGGCTCAGATGCTTCTGGATGTGGCCAGACAATACCAGGCCGGACTGATTGTCATCGGCACCAAAGGCATGGAGGGCGCTGGTCCGGTGATTGTGGGCGCCATCGCGGAACAATTGGTCCGGCAGGCGCCGTGTCCGGTGCTTGCAGTGGCCGCCGATTGGAATGCCGGGGATTTTCGACCCACTCCAGGCGGGCCTGTGCTGTTGGCTTTGGAGCGTAACGAAGTGGCAGCAGCTTCCATTGCCACGGCTGCCTCACTGGCCAGGGTCTTTGAGCGTCCCTTGCTGATGCTTCATGCGCGTACCGCCGAGGAGGCAGCCGCCGATCCGAATCCCTGCGAGATCACGATGGAGAAGTTCAGCCAGCAGCTTTGCGATGGCCTTCCGGTCCGCTGCATCGTCAAGGACGGCAATCCGGCTGACGCGATTGTGGCGGAGATTGCCGAAGACCATCCCTGCATTCTTGTGGTTGGCGTCAAGCGCGCCAGTGGTACGCCGGGGCCGCATGGCACAGCCTTTGCCCTGCTGGCCCGTTCGCGCGTTCCGGTTCTCTGCGTGCCGCCGCATTGAAGCCGCAACAAGGCCTATTGGCTGCCGATCGCGCCATCTCATTATTGATAGGCCGGGTGTTTGTAGCTGATGCGGAGTGCCCCCCGATAGGCGGGGCATAAGAATGGGATCAACAAGGTTGCCAACTCGCGCGAGCCACGACCGTCCAAAGCAAGGGGCCGATGGATGGACCAGAAGCCGTGGGAGCGAAAAGGGATGGAAGCCAAAGGAAGAGGTTGGTATGCAACGTGAGACAAAGTCCAGGAGAGTGGAGGCGGTACGGGCGCATCCGGTGGCTGAGCTGCTGGAGTGCCCTCCCTCTACCGGACTTTTGTTGAACGGCTCGGCGCTCAGCCTCAGTTTTCGTTCCGGCGAAGAGATTTTTCGCCAGTCAGAGAGTTGCCGTGGACTCTATCTACTGCTTTCCGGGAGGTTTATGCGCCGGACAGAGCGGCTGCAGACACGGCTCCTGCTCGCTCCGGCCCGCGCTGGGGATCTGGTCGAATTGGCTGCCGCCCTGGGCGATGGCCAGCATACCTATACGCTTATCGCGCAGAGTGCGGCTTCGGCAGTGATGCTGCCGATGGAGGCTCTTAAGCAGGCCTTTCTGAGCCATCCTCCGCTTAGGATGCGCCTATTGGAAGAGTTGGCTCGCGAGGTCTCACGCGCCTACTTTAGTTGTTGTCTCAGCCGTACCCTCCGGGCAAGCAGTCTACGCTGCTCTGCTCAGGGGTGACATTTTATTGACCTCCACGGTCTGCACTCGTGCTCTTTGAATGACCACAGTGGAGATCAAGGGAAAATCTCTGCCTTGATGTAGGCCGAAGTGCGATATACTTCAGTTTGCACAGCGGCGAATCCATGGCCACATTTCATCCCCATCACCCCCCGGAAGATTGTGTTAATTGTGAGCATCGCCATTTGCGGATGTTCTGCAATCTCACACCGGAGGCGCTCACCGATTACGACGGCATCGGGATCATGATGAGCCATGCCCGCGGCGCCAAGCTCTTTTCCGAAGGCGATCCGGCACGCAATGTCTTTGTGATCTGCTTCGGGCAGGTGAAAATCTCATCAACCTCCCGCGATGGCAAGACGATGATTCTCAAGATCGCCGGTCCCGGCGACGTGATGGGCCTCAGCGCGGTGCTGGCTAACGTTCCCCACGAGGTCACCGCGGAAGCCATCGAGCCTTGCCAGGTGAAGACCGTGCGCAAGCAGGAGTTCGTCGAGTTCCTCGGCCGCCACGGCATTGCCAGTATGCACGCCGCGCAGTCGCTCTCCGGCGAATACCTGACCGTTTTTCACGATGCCAAGCGGCTGGCGCTCTCCGGTTCGGCTGCGGGACGGCTGGCGCGCCTCCTCCTTGACTGGGGCCGTGCTGCCGCCAACGGCAAGACGGAAATCCGCTTTACCATGGCCCTGACCCACGAGGAGATCGCGAATATGGCCGGAACCTCTCGCGAAACCGTCACCCGCCTCCTCAATCAATTCCGCCGCGACCAGTGGATCACCATCAAAGGCTCCAGCCTCACCATCGTCAAGCCCGACCAACTCGAACGTCTGACCGCCTAACAGCCTTCCATCAAAGAATCTACAGTCCGCCAGCCAGGGAACCATCGATGCAGAAGCACTTCAGTGCGTTGCGCATCTGGTTTGATGAGGTTTTTCTAATGACTGCGGGAACCGCTGCGCCGCCGCTCCTGCTTTAACGAATTCTGAGAATTGCCCGATAAGATGAGCAGCAACTGAGAATTACCAACGTTGCTCCGATGGGAGTAGGCAGATGAGGGCGCAACTGGATGAGCAATGCGTAATCAAGGCCAACTCTCAGTTCTGGGAGCAGATGCTTGCGATGACCTTGCATCCCCTTGAGGAGCCGCAGCAGTTCTCCGTCGCCTCCGGCCATGTGCTGGGCAGCGTCAATCTGGGTGGCGTCTGGAAGGGGCGCATCGAGGTGCGCATGGCTGAAGGGCTGGCATATCAGGCTACCGCGGCGATGATGATGCAGCCTCTGGAGAGCGTCGGTGAGGCCGATGCCCTCGACGCCACCAAAGAGATCGCCAACATGATCGCCGGCACCATCAAGTCTTCGCTGCCGCGTCCCTGCACAATGACCGTGCCGGAGTCGGCTGTGGAGAAAGCAGCGTTCAGCCATCCGGAGCCAAGCGAAGACACGCTGGTCGTGGTCTTTCGCCATCCCAGCGGCGACCTGATGGTCCGCATCTGGGAAGAAGAGTGCGAATGAAGCAGGTCACGGAAATACACCATCTGAAAGGCAAGAAGTATCAGGGCACGACTTGAGTCGTGCCGCAAGTGCTGCATAATCAATGAACACTTTAGCACCTGCGGGAAAATATGTCCTAAAAACTGACTCGTTTAGAGCTTCCTGAACGCCAATCGACGGAATAAACAGCCATGATGCGGTATGGCCCATCTTCACATTTTACAAATTGTCCAGCACTAAGATTTGATTCGGCCTCTTCAAACGTCTCCAAGAGACAATTGGAATTTGTTAGTAATTCTTCGGCCAATCCATTGCAGGAGAGTGGGGAGCAACCTGGCGAGCGGCCGACTGAAAAGGTAACCACATCAAATCCCTCCAGCTTTTTCTGGTTTGGAGGAGCGATATTAACTGGAATCGATGGCTCAGGTGAAAATGATTGCCATGTTTCTCCGGTAAACTCCAACTCGTACTCTTCATAGTAGAAAAGCTTTATTTTTTGTAGATCGATACCGTTTTCTCGAGCAATTGTTTGTATGATTTCCGGAGAATCGAAGAACCAATAACCGTTGTGTTTCCAGAGTGGAATATAGTCATTAAGAAAAAACACTGAAACACACGCACTGACAGAGAAGATATCAACGATATTCGGCGCTTTGAGCCAATCTGGCCTCTTACAGATATGTTTCGCCATATAGCCGACAGGAATCATGTCAGTCACTTTCTGTGTGAACGCTCCGTTCTAGTCCCTAGTTCCAACTTCAACTTGTTCCAGCGTCAGCCGCGCGGTCAGCACCACCAGCGCCGCCCAGAGGGTATCGGCAGCCAGTAGATGAGCCAGTTGCACCCACAACGGCGCAAGCAGAATCACGTCCAGCAGGCCCAGCGTGTAAACGGTGGCCAGTAAAAGAAGAATCAGCGCCGAGAGTCCGCGATTATCCCACTGCGTCTTGCGCTGCGCGGCGCGGACGAGCAACCAGACGAGGAAGAAGCTGGCTGCAAAGGCGATACCTGGATGCGTCCAGCGCCAGCGCACCAGCCAGCCGCTGGTTGCTGAAAAATCCTGCGCCAGCGCCAATCCCAGAGAACTCGCCGGAAAGAGTGTGTCGCCGAGAGCGGCCAGCGAACCGGTGACACCAACCAGCAGCACTACAATCACGGTTGCCGCGGCTCCAAAGGGCGCTCTGAGGCGCACTGTGCCGCGCAAAAACCCCTTGTTGCGGCCAAGCAGATGTGCAGTCAGAGTCAGCGCGGCGAGCAGGAGAAGTGTGTTCGTCAGATGCAGTGCCAGGAATGCCGGGCGCATTGGCGACTGGCTCTGCGCCGTGTATCCCAGCTCCACCAGCAACGCGCCGAGGATCGCCTCAATCAGCGTAAACACCAGCGATGCGACAGCCGAAATGCGCGCCAGATGGCCGCGTACTGTGCCGCGATAGCACCATACCAGCAGCCCCACAACGGCAAACAGCGAGAGGCCGCTGGTGAGGCGGTGCGTATACTCAATGATCGTATTTACACTGGCCGAGTGCTGCATCACTGTGCCATTACACAGCGGCCAGTGACCGCCGCAGCCGGCTCCTGAGCCGGTGGCGCGCACCAGCGTTCCCCACAGAATCACGGCAATGAAGTAAGCCAGCACCGCCCATGCAGAGCGGCGCAGAGCGGGCGATGGCAGGCGTTGTGCGGTAACGGGAACAGAGTTAGTCGTCATAGAACAAGGCTCCATACGGAACCCCTCAGTGTAGAACAAACGTGCGGAAATCATCTGCACAGCGAGTTCCTGCGATCGTAGGAGCCGATCGGTAGCCTTGTTAATGCGCTATTTTCCCAGCAGCCTGACAACATGATTCACAATAATCAAATCCTCTGCCGGCGGGATCACGCGTACTTTAACGGCCGAGTGCTCACTGGAGATCAGCGCCGCGCCGCGCACATTGTTGCGCTGAGGATCGAGCACAATGCCCAGGCCGCTGAGTCCGGCACAGATCTCGGCGCGGGCGTTGATGTCGTTCTCGCCGATGCCGCCGGTAAAGACCAGCATATCCAGACCGTCCAACTCAGCGACGTAACTGCCGATCCATTTAGCGATGGACCATGTGAATTTGTCCACGGCCAGTTTTGCCTTGGCGTTGCCTTCGTTGATGGCAGTGCGCAGGTCGCGCATATCGTTGGAGAGGTTGCTGACGCCCAGCAGGCCCGCCTTCTTGCTGGCGACTGCCTCCAGTTTGTCGGCGGCTTCGGCGGCGGTAACGCCCGTCTCGGCGATCTTGCGGAGAATAAACAGCAGTACGCCAGGATCGATGTCGCCAGTGCGTGTGCCGCTGATGATGCCACCGGTGGGAGTGAGGCCCATCGATGTATCGAGGCACTCGCCGTTGCGAATCGCAGAGATCGATGCTCCGTTGCCGAGGTGAGCGACGATCAGCTTGTGCGGCACGTGCGGCTGCAACTGGTAGACGATCGATTCGTAGGAGATTCCGTGCGCGCCGTAGCGGCGAACGCCCATCGCGGAATACTCCTCTGGAATCGGCATATGCGTCACCACTTCCGGCATGGTGCGATGGAAGTAGGAATCGAGGCAGACGAAGTTCGGCACGCCAGGAAAGAGCCGCAGCGACTCGCGCATGATGTAACAGGCGATGGGCGTGTGCAGCGGCGCAAAGGCCGTATACTTTTCCATCTCGTCGATGAGTTCCGGCGTGATGAGCTGGTTCTCCTGCACCGTCGGTCCGCCGCAGACCATGCGATGGCCGATGGCAACCGGGGCAGGGAAGTCGCCGGAGTGCAGCGCGTCGGCGACTAGCTTGAAGGCCACGGCGCGCGTGGGCAGAGACGGCGTCTGATCGACGAGCTTCTTGCCCGCGGCGTCCTTGATCCAAAACTTACCCTGGTCGGTGCCGATGCCGTCCACCGCGCCCTCGTGGAGTTTGGAGCGCTGGCCGTCGCCGGCCTCATAAACGGAAAACTTGATGGAAGAGGAACCGCTGTTCAGAACTAATACGGGCAAAGATGGCATGAAGATAATCCTTTGAGGTTGGGGCTGAGCGAGTCAGCGGAGTTAGCGTTGCTAGCCGCGCTGCGCGCGTGTTAGCGGAGTTTGTAAAATAGCAAGTCACAGTGGTCAAATCCCAGGTCTCAAAGATGAGATGTGGGATTCGATCATTTGGGATTAGTCAGATTTAAGACTGATGCTTGATGGAAATGGCCTGTCCTGCGGCGTTTAATTTCTCCACGAAGCCCTCTAGTTGAGGTGTGCTTTCATACTGTTCAGAAACGAGAAGTTCAACAGCTTTCGAGGTGTTGAGAGCATTCACGGACAGCCTAAATACTTGTTCACCCAAGTACACCGCTGCCGCCTCTCGCTGATCATTTCCAAATGGGCGAAGATCGTAAAAAACGGCGGTTTCCGTTTCATTTCGGATTACTTTTTGCTGGAAATCGTCTTTGGTCATTTTCCTGCCTTTCAAAGCAAATTTCTACTGCCTTTATTGTTTCACGAAATCGTCTTATTCTTGAGATTCCTTTTCCAGGGTCAAACCTACTGGGATTATGTTTCCATCAGGAACGACCCTCTTCTCCACCGTCTTATAGCCGTTCATTTTGATAGTAATGACGCGTGGCGTATCGCCTTTTTTTAAAAGCACGAATACCAACGGCGAAAGTCCCGCTTTGTTGCCATCAATATCAATCTCGGCTCCAGGCGGGTCCGTTATTACAGCGCATTTCGACGCTTTCCCGGCTTGTACTTGTCCAGCCATTTCTTCCGGCGTTAGTATGTGACCAAAGTCTGCCAATGCTGCGGCTGCAGCAGGTGAAGACAGTCTTTTCCAATCGAAGAATGAGCCTGAAGGCGGCGAAGGGTTAGCGAAGCGGGAATCTCCTTTCTTTTTTGCGATTCAAGTTATGTTAGCGCGCGTGTCGGATGGGTTGCCGATCGAGCGCGCC